>CAWBJK010000008.1:0-190348 GCA_963789095.1 uncultured Actinomycetota bacterium | reverse complement strand
GCTGTGCGCGAGGGGGGAGTTGAACCCCCACGCCCTTTCGGGCACTGGCACCTGAAGCCAGCGCGTCTGCCTATTCCGCCACTCGCGCGAATCCACGTCTCCGCAGAATCAACTTCCCGAGGATATCACGGGCCGCGAACTGCGCAGAATCGGCGACTTCGGAGCGCTCTCAGGCGGGTGCTCAGGCTCTGCAACTAGCATGTGAGCACCGGTCCGCCTGCCAGAGGAGCCCCGTGGGACTACTTGACAGCTTCGAGAAGGGACTCGAACGCGCCGTCAACGGTGCGTTCGCGAAGACCTTCCGCAGCGGTGTCCAGCCTGTGGAGATCGCGTCAGCCCTGCGCAGCGAGCTCGACAAGAAGGCCGCTGTCGTCAGCCGCGACCGCATTCTCGCGCCCAACACCTTCGAGGTGCGGCTGGGCCCCGCCGACCACGAGCGTCTCGGCGCCCTCGGCGCGACGCTCGACCAAGAGCTCCTGCGGCTCGTCGAAGACCACGCCCGTGCCCAGGGATACAGCTTCGCCGGCCCCGTGTCGGTGCGCCTTCTGAGCGACGAGCAGCTCTCGACCGGAACGGTGCGGGTCGCTTCGCGCACAGCCGCCGGCGAGGTCGCGTGGCAGGGCGTCATCGAGGTGGAGGGCCGGCGGCATCCGCTGGTGAAGAGCCGCACGGTGATCGGCCGCGGCTCCGACGCCGACATCACGATCGCCGACGCCGGCACGAGCCGCCGACACGTCGAGATCCTGTGGGACGGCGAGCGCGCGATGGTGCGCGACATGAACTCGACCAACGGCACGAAGCTGAACGGCGCGAAGGTCACCGAGGCGGCGCTCGCGCCCGATTCGGTCGTCACCATCGGCCGTACCGATATCGTGTTCAGCGTGGTGGCTCAGACGGTCCCCGCGCGTCCGTCGATGACCGCCGACGACGCGACACGGGCGTTCGACTTCGGGGAGCTTCGTGAGCCTCGCCCTCCTGCTGCTGCAGATCGCGTTCCTCGTGCTGCTGTGGTTCTTCGTGTTCGCGCTCGTGTACTCGCTGCGTGCCGACCTGTTCGGCGTCAAGGCGCGCAAGCTTCCCGAACCGGCCGCCGCGGCTCCGGCCCCTGCCGCGGCCGCGCCGAGCCCGTCTGCTCCCACCGCGGCCGTGATGTCGGCCCCGCCGGTGTCGCGCGGCCCCGAGAAGGCGACGTCGTCGAACGTCTCGCGCATCGTGATCACGAGTGGGCCGAAGGCGGGCCTCGAGGTTCCGCTGGGCAACGAGCCGGTCACGATCGGCCGTTCGAGCGAGTCGGGCCTCGTCATCCGCGACGACTACACCTCCAGCCATCACGCGCGTCTGCTCCAGTGGGGCGACCAGTGGATGCTGCAGGACCTCGACTCCACGAACGGCACGTGGCACGACGGCAACCGTGTGACCACCCCGGTGCCGGTGATCGTCGGGGCCACGATCAAGGTGGGCGCCACGACGTTCGAGCTGCGGAAGTAGCGGGCGCGTCTCCATGGTCTTCGAGGGCTCGAGTGTCGCCATCTCCCACACCGGGAAGGTGCGGTCGAACAACCAGGACTCCGGATACTCCGGGTCCAATCTGTTCGCCGTGGCCGACGGCATGGGCGGGCACGCGGGCGGCGACGTCGCGTCGAGCCTCGCGATCCACCGGCTGAAGCACCTCGACCACGCCTTCCCATCGTCCGCCGCGGCCGAGAGCGCGTTGCGCGAGGCGATCGCCGACACGGCGGCGGAGCTCATCGACACGGTCGCTGCGCGCCCCGAGCTCGCCGGCATGGGCACGACCGTGAGTGCCATCGTCATGGTCGACGATCACGCGGTGATCGCCCACATCGGCGATTCGCGCGTGTACCTGTACCGCGACGACGCCCTCACCCAGATCACCACCGACCACACGTTCGTGCAGCGTCTGGTCGATTCCGGCCGCATCACCCCCGAGGAAGCCCGCTATCACCCCCGGCGCTCCGTGCTCATGCGGGTGCTCGGCGACATGGATCCCGACCCCGAGATCGACGCGTTCGTCATGCAGACGCAGCCCGGCGACCGGTGGCTCATCTGCTCCGACGGCCTGTCGGGGGTGGTCGACGACGCGCACACCACGAAGGTGCTCGCGCAGGGGCAGGCCCCCGGCCGCACGGCCGATCTGCTGCTGAAGCAGGCGCTCGACGGGGGCGCCCCCGACAACGTGACGATCGTCATCGTCGACGTGGGCGGCGCGCACCCGGTGGTCAGCGGCACCCCGACGATCGTCGGATCGGCATCGAACCCGCAGGGCATCGAGGTTCCCGCGGCCCGCCCGGGTCGGCCGAGCTGGCTGCACCCCGGACGTCAGGCGGCGAACGAGCCGACCCACTTCGAACCGGCAGCGGAGTTCCTCGAAGAGGTCATCGAGGAAGACCGCCGTCGCGCGCGGCGCCGTCGCATCTGGTGGGTCGTCGGCTTCGTCGTCATCCTCGCCGCCCTGTCGGCCGCGCTGTTCGGCGCGTACCAGTGGACGCAGACGCGCTACTTCATCGGCGCCGACGACGACTCGGTCGTCATCTATCGCGGCGTGCAGCAGGACCTCGGCCCGATCGCCCTGTCGTCTCCGTACGAAGACACGGGCATCCTCCTCGCCGACCTGCGCGCCTACCAGCGCATCAAGGTCGAGCAGACGATCTCGGCCCGCTCCCTCGCCGACGCCCAGGCGATCGTCGACAACCTGCGACCGGAGGTGACCGAATGACATCCGCACCGATCCAGGCCGACACCCAGGTGATCAAGGCCCTGCGCAGGCTCCGCACGCCGCAGACGCACCGCAACCGCGAACTGTGGCTGCTGCTGTTCGCATTCCTCATCAATGGCGCCGCCGCCGCCCTCGTGCAGCTCGGCGTGCTGGGCCGCATCGAGTGGACGTTCCTCTACTACTGCGGTGCGCTGGCGGTGCTGGCGCTCGCCCTCCACGTGGTGCTGCGCCTCAAGGCACCGTCGGCCGACCCGTTCGTCGTGCCGGTGGGCACGCTCCTCACGGGCCTCGGCATCGCGATGATCTATCGGATCGATCTCGGCAAGGGCGACGAGGGCTGGGATGCCTTCTCGATGCGCCAGCTCGTGTGGTCCGCGATCGCCATCGCCGCCGCCATCGCGATCGTCGTCCTGCTCCGCAACTACCGCGTGCTGTTCCGCTACACGTACGTCTTCGGGTTCGCCGGGCTCGTGCTGCTGCTGCTGCCGTTCGTGCCGGGCCTCGGGACCAACGCCAACGCCGACGTGTGGGTGTCGGTCGCCGGCATCTTCTCCTTCCAGCCGGGCGAACTCGCCAAGATCGCCCTCGCCATCTTCTTCGCCGGCTACCTGGTTCGTACGCGTGAGGCGCTGACGTCAGTGGGAACGCGGTTCCTCGGAGTCACGTGGCCGCGCGCCCGTGAGCTCGGCCCGGTGCTCGTCGTGTGGCTCGTGTCGCTCGGGATCATCGTGCTGCAGCGCGACCTCGGCACGGGTCTCCTGATCTTCGGCATGTTCATCGCCATGCTCTACGTCGCGACCGGCAAGACCAGCTGGGTGCTGATCGGTGTGGCTCTCGCCGTCTCGGGCGCGCTCCTCGCGTCGCGGGTGCTGCCGTATGTGGGCGCGCGCTTCACGAACTGGCTCGACGCGTTCAACCCCGACACCATCAACGGGTCGAGCATGCAGCTCGCGAGCGGCATCTTCGGCCTCGCGCAGGGCGGGCTCTTCGGCACCGGCCTCGGCCAGGGCAGGCCCGGACTCACGCCGCTCGCCCACAGCGACTACATCTTCCCGAGCCTCGGCGAAGAGCTGGGTCTCGTGGGCGTCTTCGCCATCCTCTGCCTCTACATGGTGTTCGTGAGTCGTGGCGTGCGCATCGGAATGGCCGGGCAGGACGACTTCGGCAAGCTGCTCGCGACGGGACTCTCGTTCACGATCGCGCTCCAGGTGTTCATCATGGTGGGCGGCGTCACCCGCCTCATCCCCCTCACGGGGCTCACCATGCCGTTCCTCGCCGCCGGCGGATCGTCGCTGGTGGCCAACTGGATGATCGTTGCGATCCTGCTGCGCATCTCCGACGCCGTGCGGTCGCGACCCCGGGTGGTGATCGGATGACGAAGGAACTGCGACGGCTCAGCATCGTCATGCTCGTGATGTTCCTCGGGTTGCTCGGGGCGACGAGCTTCATCCAGGGGATCAGCGCCTCCGAGCTGCAGGCCAATCCGTACAACAAGCGCGCCATCTACGACGCCTACGAGGTCCAGCGAGGGACGATCTTCGCCGGCAGCGAGGTGATCGCCTCTTCCGTGCGCAGCGACGACGTGTACAGCTGGATGCGCGAGTACCCGGACGCCGAGATGTGGGCTCCGATCACCGGCTACATCAACCCGGTGCTCGTCTCGCGCACGGGCCTCGAGCAGTCGATGAACGCCGCCCTGTCGGGCACCGGCAGCTCGCAGTTCCTCGCGCGCATCGAGCGGATCGTGAGCGGCCAGCCGCCGCGCGGATCCGACGTGCTCACGACGATCGACCCCGACGTGCAGCGCGTCGCGTTCGAGGCACTCGGCGACTACCAGGGCGCCGTGATCGCGATGGAGCCCGGCACCGGCGACATCCTTGCGATGGTGACGAGCCCCAGCTACGACACCAACCTGCTCGCGTCGCACGACTCGGCCGCCGTGACCGCGGAGTACGACCGCCTCGTGGCCGACCCGACCAAGCCGCTCTACAACCGTGCGATCGGCGGCGACCTCGACCCTCCCGGTTCGACGTTCAAGCTCGTCGTCGCATCTGCTGCCCTCGCCTCCGGCGAATTCACGCCCGAGTCGACGTTCGACAACCCGGCGACGTGGACACTCCCGGGCACAAGCACCGACATCCACAACTTCGACCGCGGCACGTGCGGCAAGGGCAAGACCGTCACCCTCGCGACCGCGCTTCGCCTCAGCTGCAACATCCCGATGGCGCAGCTCGCCGTCGCTCTCGGCGACGACGCGATCCGCGCCGAGGCCGAGAAGTACGGCTTCAACTCGACGTTCGAGATGCCGCTCACCTCCACCCCTTCGGTGTACCCGCCCGTGCTGAACGAGCCGCAGACCGCGCTCAGCGGCTTCGGCCAGAGCGACGTGCGCGCCACACCCCTGCAGATGGCGATGGTGTCGGCCGGCATCGCCAACGACGGCGTCGTGATGAACCCGCGCCTCGTCGATTCCGTCATCGCCACCGACCTCTCGGTGGAGGAGCGGTTCGAGAGCACCGAGTTCGGGCGGGCGCTGACCGCCGAGCAGGCGCAGACGATGACGGAGATGATGGTCGCCAATGTCCGTGAGGGTGCGGCGAGCGGTGCAAGAATAGACGGCATCGAC
Source organism: uncultured Actinomycetota bacterium (assembly GCA_963789095.1). Taxonomy (GTDB): domain Bacteria; phylum Actinomycetota; class Actinomycetes; order Actinomycetales; family Microbacteriaceae; genus Microbacterium. The sequence goes on along the minus strand of CAWBJK010000008.1, from coordinate 184,988 downwards.
GTGGCCGGGAAGACCGGCACGGCAGAGCACGGTCCGGGCGATCCGTACACCCTGTGGTTCACCGGGTTCGCGCCCGCCGAGAACCCCGAGGTCGTCGTCGCCGTGATGGTGCAAGACGGTGGAGGACTCGGCCAGAACGGTACGAGCAACGGGATCGCGGCCCCCATCGCGAAGAAAGTCATTGAGGCGGTGCTGAGCAGATGAGACCGACGCAGGGTGTGAGCTTCGGCGGGCGCTACGAACTGGACTCGCGGATCGCGATCGGCGGTATGGGCGAGGTCTGGGAGGCCACCGATCACGTCATCGGGCGCACGGTCGCGATCAAGATCCTCAAAGACGAGTACATGGGCGACCCCGGGTTCCTGGAGCGCTTCCGCGCCGAGGCCCGCCACGCCGCACTCGTCAACCACGAGGGCATCGCGAGCGTCTTCGACTACGGCGAGGAGAACGGCTCCGCCTTCCTCGTGATGGAACTCGTGCCCGGCGAGGCCCTGTCGACCATCCTCGAACGCGAGGGTGCGCTGTCGAGCGACAAGACACTCGACATCGTCGCGCAGACGGCCTCCGCACTGCAGGCAGCTCACGCCGCGGGCCTCGTGCACCGCGACATCAAGCCCGGCAACCTGCTGATCACGCCCGACGGCCGCGTCAAGATCACCGACTTCGGCATCGCCCGCATCGCGGACCAGGTGCCGCTGACCGCCACCGGTCAGGTCATGGGCACCGTCCAGTACCTGTCGCCCGAGCAGGCGTCCGGTCATGCCGCGTCGCCGGCCACCGACATCTACTCGCTCGGCATCGTCGCCTACGAGTGCCTGGCCGGCAAGCGTCCGTTCACGGGCGAGTCGCAGGTCGCGATCGCGATGGCGCAGATCAACGACGCTCCGCCGCCACTGCCGGCGACGGTGGCCGAACCCGTGCGGAACCTCGTCATGAGCATGATCGCGAAGAAGCCGGACGAGCGACCCGCGACGGCGTCCGCCGTCGCGCGCGCCGCCACGGCGCTTCGTCGCGGCGACCTCGCCGGGGCGATCGCGATCGTCCCCGCCATCGCCGGCACCACGCCGGTCGACGACGTCACGCAGCTGCTCACGGGCGGACTCGGCACCGATCAGGCGACGCGGGTCCTGCCGTCGACGGCGCTGATCGACGGGGCCGCAGAGCCTCCCGTCGAGGAGAAGAAGCGCAAGCGCAGCCCGTGGACGTGGCCGCTCATCGCGCTCATCGCCCTGCTGGTGATCGTCCTCGGCGGCACGGTGTTCGCGCTGCTGACCGGCGACGAGCCCACTCCCGAGCCGACGACGTCGAACACGGAGACGACTCCCGCGGAAGAACCCGAATCGCCGACGCCGGATCCCGAGCCCACGAGCGGCTCGATCGACGCGCTCGAGCTCGTCGGGATGGAGTGCGAAGCCGCGCTCGCGAAGGCGAAGGGCGAGGGCTTCGAGAACGCGGTCTGCGAAGAGGGCGATCCCGCCGCCTCCGACGACGAGAAGGGCCTCGTGTACGAGGTCGAGCCGGGCGGAAACCCCGACTTCACCGAACGCATCGTGCTCACGTACTGGGGCGACGTCACCCCGATCGACCGTCCGGACGCCGCCCGCATCCTCGTCGACAACGCGCCGGCGTCCACCGTCACGGCGGGCTCCACGGTCACGGTCATGTGGGACAGCTTCAACGGCTGCCCGTCGGGCGCGCCCACCGTGCAGTCGTACGACTTCACCATCAACTCGGGCGGCGTGTTCGTGTCGGGCGGCGAGAACACGGGCCGCTTCAGCCTGGACCAGCGTCCCGCCGAGATCCTCGTCGACGACACCGGCGACGAGGTGCTCTCCGTCACCTACACCGTGACGTGCGCCGCGACCGACGGCAACAGCGAGCGCACGTCGCCGAGTTCCAACGAGGTCACGGCGACGATCACCGCACCCGTCGAGGAAGACCCGGGTGACGGGAGCGGCGAAGGCGAAGGTGAAGGCGAAGGCGAAGGCACCGCGCCCTGATCTCGTCCGCGTCGTCACCCACCATCGTCACAGGCACGATCGGTAGGCTGGCGAGGTTCCACCACAGGGAGTGATGTGTCAGCAGAGGCGCGCGTGCTGTCAGGCCGCTACCGTGTCGACGAGCTCGTCGGACGCGGCGGTATGGCGACCGTGTACCGCGGACACGACCTGACCCTCGGGCGCGCCGTCGCCATCAAGATCCTGAAGCGAGAGCTGGCCGCCGACAGCGCGTTCCGCACGCGGTTCCGTCTTGAGGCGCAGGCGGCGTCGCGCATGTCGCACCCGGCGATCGTGAGGGTCTACGACGCCGGCGAGGACGTCGACATCGACCCCGACGGCACCGAGCACCCGCTCCCGTTCATCGTGATGGAACTGGTGCAGGGCCGCCTGCTGAAAGACATCGCCGCGTCGGGCCCTCTCGCGGTGCCGGACGCCGTGCGCTACGTCGACGGCATCCTCGAAGCGCTGGAGTACTCGCACCGCGCCGGTGTCGTGCACCGCGACATCAAGCCCGGCAACGTCATGGTCACGCCGCAGGGCCAGGTGAAGGTGATGGACTTCGGCATCGCGCGCGCGGTGTCTGACTCGTCGTCGACGGTCGCCGAGACGACGGCCATCCTCGGAACCGCGTCGTACTTCTCGCCCGAGCAGGCCAAGGGAGAGCCCGTCGACGCGCGGGCCGACATCTACTCGGCGGGTGTCGTGCTGTACGAGCTCCTCACCGGCCGGACGCCGTTCCGCGGCGACACGCCCGTGGCGGTCGCGTATCAGCATGTGAGTGAGGCGCCCATCCCGCCGTCGGAGCTCGTGGGGACCGTGCCGCGCTCCCTCGACGCCGTCGTGCTCCGCGCTCTCGCGAAGGATCCGTTTCAGCGCTTCGCGGATGCCGCGTCGTTCCGTGAAGCCCTCGACGCGACCACCGACGGCAAGACTCCCAGCAAACGACAGGTCGGCGCGCTCCACAGTGAGCTCTACGGCGCCAACCCGCGACAGGCGGCCGAGACGGCGCGGTCACTTCGCCAGCTGAGCACCGACACCACGATGCGCCGCACGCAGACCGGTCCGCCCGTCGCGTGGATCTGGACCGGCGTGGTCGTCCTCGCGGCTCTGCTCGTCTCGGTCTTCCTCTGGGTGACCATGATGCGGCCGGCCGGCGAAATCCCCTCGACGGCACGACAGGTGCCGAACGTGATCGACATGTCGTGGGACCGCGCCAACGAAGAGCTGGGGCGCAACGATCTGCAGGCACGGCAACTCGAGGAGAGCAGCGACACCATCGCCGCCGGCAACGTGATCCGCACCGATCCGGAGCCGGGAACGAGTGTGAACCCCGGCGAGGAGATCGCCGTCTACGTATCGACCGGTCAGGAACTGTCGACCGTACCCCACCTCGAATCCCTCAGCAGGAGCGAGGCGACCGATGCGCTCGACGACGCAGACCTGCGACTCGGCCGCGTGACGACGCAGAACGATCCGGATCTGTCGGCAGGCACGGTCATCTCGGCGAGCATTCCCGAAGGGCAAGAGGTGGCGGTCGGCACCGCCATCGACCTGGTGGTCGCCAGCGGAAAGGTAACCGTCGTCAACATGGCGGGCTACCGCCTCGACGCGGCGCAGCGCATCCTCGAAGCCGACGACCTGGCACTCACGCCCCGTGTCGTCGAGGACCCCAACTGCGTCGGCGAGGCCGAGGACCCGATCGTGAAGTCGCAGTCCGCCGTCGGTGACGTCACCATCCATTCGACGATCGAGCTCGTCGTCTGCACGGGCACCTGAGCACCCGACCCGGGCGCGGGAGGCTCCGGTCAGTCGACGACCGCGCCGGCGACATCGGCCCCACCCACGTGGCGGTGCGGGCTGAGGCCCGCGCCGCGTGCGCGAGCTCCGTCGACGCCGATCGACTCGAGCCAGTTGCCGAGCAGTCGATAGCCGCCTTCCGTGAGCACACTCTCCGGATGGAACTGGACGCCGGTGAGGGGAAGGGTCGTGTGCGCGAGCCCCATCACGACCCCGGAGTCGGTTTCGGCGGTCACCGCGAGCTCGTCGGGAAGTGTCGAGCGGACGACGGCGAGCGAGTGGTAGCGGGTCGCGTCGAACGGGTCGGGGAGCCCCTGGAAGATCCCGACGCCGACGTGATGCACCGGCGAGGTGATGCCGTGCAGCAGCTCGGGCGCATGCGCGACCGTCGCGCCGAATGCCTCGGCGAGCGCCTGATGGCCGAGGCATACCCCCAAGAGCGGGAGGCGTCGGGCACCCGCCGCGCGCACGACCTCGATCGAGGCCCCCGCATCGCTCGGACGTCCAGGGCCGGGCGAGATCAGGACCCCGTCGAAGCCGTCGACGGCGGCCTCGACGTCGGTCACGTCATCGGCCTCGATCACGTCGCACGAGGCACCGAGCTCGACGAGATAGCCGACGAGCGTGTGCACGAAGCTGTCGTGGTTGTCCACGACGAGCACGCGACGCGTGTCAGCCACCGAGCGTCGAGTCCTGCGGGACGATGAACTGCGAAACCCAGGGGAAGGCGAACCAGAAAAGTCCGTAGATCGCCGCCGCCGCGAGGACGAGCAGGATCATCACCCGCACCCAGGCGGGGCCGGGCAGAATGCGCCAGAGTGCGGCGTACATCAGGCGACCACTCCTTCACTGAGCGAGGCGGGCGGACCATCGGCGCGGGGGGTGAAGCTCTCGAACAGAGCGTAGGCGATGATCCGCTCGAGCATGTTGAGCTTGGGCGCGCAGCTCGTGAGCGTGAGGTACCGACCGTCGGCTTCGACGCCGGCGCGCTGCGGCACCGGCAGCAGCACGTCGATCTGCGTGTCCTGCACGTACTCCAGCGTGCGGAACCGGTAGGTGTACCAGCCGTCGCGCGTCTCGATGACGATCGCGTCGCCGACCACGAGCTTGTCGATCGGGTCGAACGGCGCACCCGAGGTCCAGCGGTGCGCGGCGTACACCGTATTGCCGACCGCGCCCGGCATCGCACTGTCGGGGTAGTGGCCGATCTCGCCCTGATCGAGGATGTCCTTGCGCGTGACCCCGCCCGTGATCTCGAACGACCATTTCTTTCCGAAGCGGGGGATCTGCATGACGCCGAAGGTCTCACCGTGGTCAGCCTGATCCAGCACCGGAATCACCGGGGAGGCGTCTTTCGTCGGAAGCGGCGCGGGCACGGCGTTCTCGAACTCCTGCGCCCACGACCGCGTGAGCTCAGTCGCTTCCGCCTGCTTCTGCGTGCCGATGATCCAGTCGCCGACCCACATCTGCCAGGCCACATACATGAGCGCGATGACGCCCGCCGTGACGAGCAGCTCTCCGAGGACGCTGAAGAACGACGCGCGTCGCCGCGGTCGTCTGGGCGTGCTCGATCGAAAGTTGTCCCCCATGCGGCAAATTGTTCCACACCGGTGCTGTGCGCAGCCTGACGGTTCTTCGAGGCCGCGGACGGTAGGATCGTCGCATGGCACGTTCAGGTAACGGCGACGAACCGCTCGTCGAACATCACGAGGGTGAACCCGCCCCCAATCCGGTCTGGTTCAAGCCCATCATGCTCGGCCTCATGATCATCGGACTCGTCTGGGTGATCGTCTACTACCTGAGCGGCTCACGCTTCCCGATCCCGGGGATCGACGCCTGGAACCTCCTCATCGGGTTCGGCATCGCATTCGTCGGGTTCCTCATGACCACACGCTGGCGCTGAGCCGGCACGACGAGAACCCCGCAGAGTCCGACGCTCTGCGGGGTTCTCGTCGTTCGCGGACGGTGACGTGCCGTGAGTTATCCACATGGTTATCCCCAGATGGGGATGAATCACACCGGTGTAATTCACAGGTGTGGACGGGCCTGTGGGAACTCGGGCGCGCTCAGGTGTAGAGCGCGACCGGGATCGCGAGGAGGGCCATGAGCCCGAGCGCGGTCGCCACCAGCAGCAGGATCTGGGTGCGCTGCTGGCGGATGGCGCGTGTGCGCGCATAGATGAATCCCACGAGCAGTCCCACCAGACCGCCGCCGATGTGACCCTGCCAAGAGATGTTCGACCCCGGCAGGAACGTGATGATGAGGTTGAGGCCGAGCAGCACCGCGATCGCCGTGACGTTGGCGCCGAGGTGCCGGCCGATGATGAACATCGCACCGAGCAGGCCCCATACCGCACCGGAGGCGCCGACCACCCACTGGCCCGGGGCGAGCAGGGCGACCAGCACAGAGCCGCCCATGGCGCTCAGCACGTACAGTGCAGCGAAACGCCATCGTCCGAGGAGCGGTTCGAGGCTCCGGCCGAGCGCCCAGAGCGCCAGCATGTTCAGCGCGACGTGCCACAGGCTCGCGTGCACGAGCGTCACCGTCAGCAGCCGCCACGGCTGGAAGAACGGCCCGGGGATGAGATAGCCGCTGTTGAACGCGAGCGCCGCCCACACCTGATCGCCGAACCCCGGGATCAGCGTGAGGAGATACACGAACACGGTCACCGCCACGATCGCGTACGTCGTCACGGGTCGGTTGCTCGTCGCGCTGAGCGCCCGCACGGAACGCCCCCGGCGCGGCCGATTGGCCGTCGCCGCCTTCTGCTGATCGCGAAGGCACTCCGGGCAGATCACACCCACCGGCATCTGCGTCTGGCATTCAGGACAGATCGTGCGCGTGCACCGCTGGCAGAGCACGTAGCTCCGCCGGTCGGGGTGCCGGTAGCAGAAGTCGTCGGCGTTGATGCGATTGTCGGATGTCGTCACGGTCGCGGCCGTTGTCGCGTCGCTGCTCGCTCCCCGCCGTCAGGCGGAGACGACGTCGATCGACGAGATCACGACAGGCTCGAGCGGGCGGTCGCCGGGGCCCGTGGCGACGGCGCTGATCGCGTCGACCACCGACCGCGACGCGTCGTCGGCGACCTCGCCGAAGATCGTGTGCTTGCCGTTGAGCCACGGCGTCGGGTCGGTCGTGATGAAGAACTGCGACCCGTTGGTGCCCTCGACCTGTCCCGTGATCGCGTTGCGACGCAGGCCCGCGTTCGCCATGGCGAGCAGATAGGGGGAGCCGAAGGTGAGCTCGGGGTGGATCTCGTCGTTGAAGTTGTAGCCCGGGCCGCCCACGCCCTGACCGAGCGGGTCGCCGCCCTGGATCATGAAGTTGGGGATGATGCGGTGGAAGATGACATCCGAGTAGAGGGGGCCTTCACCCGGCTTGCCCGTGGCGGGGTGGGTCCATTCCTGCGATCCGTCGGCCAGACCGGTGAAGTTCTTGACCGTGCGGGGAGCGTGGTCTCCGAAGAGGTTGACGACGATGTCGCCGTGGTTGGTGTGGATCGTCGCGACTGCGGTGTGGATCGGCATGCCGACCATTCTCCCACCTGTCAACCCCTGGCGCGTTCCGACCGGTCTGGCAAGATGGGAGAAAGCCACCCAGATGAGGGAGAGTGTCGTGAGCCTGAGCCGCAAGCGCAAGAAGGAACTCCGCAAGCTGCAGAAGAACGCGAACACCCTGTGGGAGTCGCAGCAGGTCCTGCTCGGTGAGGTCGGCGCGGTCGCCCGCGAGGCGGGCCGCCAGCTCGGCCACTACAACCGCGAGCACGTCGTGCCGGCGGTGCAGCACGGTTACGAGAAGTACGCGGCGCCCTACGTGCAGCAGGGCGTGAAGACGTCGGCCCGCGTGTACAACGAACGTCTCGCCCCCGCGGCCGGAGCGGTGATCGGCTCCGCCCTGTCGGTGTGGGATGCGGCGAACGAGAAGCGCGAGGCGCTCGCCCACGGGCGGGGCTTCGGTTCGATCGACGTCGCCAAGCTCCAGAAGTCGGCCGCCAAGTACAGCAAGGACGCGACGAAGAAGCTCGTCGTGTCGGCTCCGGCACCGAAGAAGAAGATGGGCGCCGGTGGCGTGCTCGCTCTGATCTTCGGCATCGCCGCTGCCGCCGGCGTCCTCTACGCCGCCTGGCAGACCCTCCGCGCCGACGACGAGCTGTGGGTTGCGGACGACCCGCTGCGCGCGCCCGACGCGTGAACATGAGTTCTGAGAGCCCCGACTCGGCGTCGTCCGAGTCGGGGCTCCATCGTGTGCGTGACGCCGCCGCTGCACGAGGGCTCGAGATCGAGATCCGTGAACGCCCGGCCGCGCGCAGCCTGGCCGAGGCGGCGGCCCTGCTCGGCCTGGAACCGGCGGGCATCGTGAAGACGCTCGTCGTGAAGCGGGCCGACGACACCTATCTTTTCGCGCTCGTCCCGGGAGATCGTGCCATCTCGTGGCCGAAGCTCCGGGCGGTCGTCGGCGTCAACAAGCTGCAGCTGCCCGATCCGCAGCGGGCGCTCGACGCCACCGGCTACGAGCGCGGGACCATCGTGCCGATCGGCAGTTCTGCCGAGTGGCCGATCTTCGCCGATGAGGCGATCGTCGGGAAGCGGATCGCGATGGGTGCCGGCGCGCACGGCTACAGCCTGTTCGTCGATGCCGATGCGCTCATTGCCGCGTATGGTGCGACGGTCGCTGATATCTCGCAGCCCGTCAGCGACGCCTGACGGCGATCAGGCGGTCAGGCGGCGAGGCCGGCGAGTCGCAGACCGACGTCGACGAGGGTCACATGGTGCAGGTCGGCGACCTCCGAGAGCGTGAACCAGCCCGCCTCATCGGTCGAGCCGTCCTGCTCGTTCTGCAGCGAGCCGCCGACCACGTGCGCACGGTAGACGATGCGCAGCGCATGGAGCGGCTGATCGTGTCCGCGCCGCACACGGTTCTCCGCCGGCACGACGTGTGAGTCGACCCCCAGGATGCCGTCGAGCTCGACGTGGTATCCCGTCTCCTCGAGCACTTCGCGGCGGGCCGCGTCTTCCGGATCTTCGCCCGGCTCGAGTCCGCCCCCGGGAAGCGTCCACGACGAGCGGCGACCTTCGGCCCAGTGCGCCAGGAGCACCCGTCCGTCGTCGTCGGTGACGATGGCGTAGGCGGCGACGCGCAGATCCATCTCGTTACCCTAACGTTCCGGCCAGAAGCAGGCACCGGCCAGTAGCCTCGCCTCATCATCGGACATCGGGTGCAGGGGACACGGATGACACGGACCAGGCAGGCAGCGATGGTCGCGGCGATCGGCGCACTCGTCGTCGGGATGAGCGGCTGCAGCACAGGCGCGCCCGTGGCGACCCCCACTGTCGAGATACCCCAGCCGACACCGCTCGGCGACTACCTGTTGGGCTCGTGGGAGTGCCTGATGCGAGACAGCTTCGCCTTCGTCGCCGATGGCGACGCGACGGTCCGCATCGACTTCGACGGCTCGACGCTGGCGACGTGGTTACCGGATTACGACACGGGGCCGCGAGGCACGATCGACTACCGCGTCGAAGGCGACACGATCTACGTCACCGCACCTGAAGCCGAGTTCGAGGCCACCATTCGTGCCGCCGAGACCGTCACTGTCGGCAATGAGTTCCCGCTTGTCGTCGAACAGTGGGAGGAGAACGACTGGACGGTCGAGGTGGTCGATTCGGGATTCGAGATCCGCGACGCCTACAGAGTGGGCATCGTCTGCGACCGGCTCTGACGGGGCGCGCCGTGGCCACAATCCGTCGGGGGCCCGAACCGCTGCTCGGTGTTCAGCTGCGCCAAGGGCTTCACCGCGACCTCGACCGGCTCGGCGCGTTGCTTCCCACCGTGTAGTCCGCTCCGCACCCCGCAGCGCGAGACGAATCCGGCGTAGGTGACACTTCAGCTGCGAGGGGGTCGCCCATGCGTCGTGCAGTCATCGCGGTGATGGTGCTCTCGGGCATCGTGCTGGCCGGGTGCAGCGCACCGCAATCGGCGCCCAGATCCGCTCTCTCATCACCGCCCGCGTTCGTCGCGGAATCGACGCCGGACGGTTTCGAGCGGTGGGATCTCGTCGGCCTGTGGCGGGTATCAGACGCCGAAGGAACCGACGGTGACACGTGGCTCTACCTCGGTGCCGACGAGGCGCGCGTCTGGTCGGACTGCGGTTTTCAGGTGGGAGGATGGTCTGCCGGCGGCGGCAAAATCATCGTCGACATCTACATGTGGCACATGGGGTGCTCCACCGCGGACGGGCAGCCCGAGATCGCCTGGCTCTTCGACACCGTCGGATACGAAGCCGCCGCGGAAGGGTGGACCCTGCTGTCCGCCACCGGCGGGGTGACGGCGCGGCTTCGCATCGACGGCGTACCGCCGCCGCACCCTGACACGAACGACGACGGCCGCCAGCAGCCCGTCGTCGACGACGAGGTGAGGGCGCAGCTCCGCGACATCTCTCCGCCCGAGGGCATGCGCACCGCTACGGCAGATGAGCTGGTGGGCAGGTGGATTCCCGAGGCGCCCGCCCCACGCGACCCGCACGTCGCGATCTCTGCCGACGGAACCTGGACGGCATCGGACGGCTGCAACGGCACACGCGGACGCTGGGCGGTCGCGCCCGAAGAGAGCCTTCTCACCACCACCGGCCCCACGACGCTCATCGGATGCGAGGGATCCGGTGAGCCGTCGATGTTCGGCCAGGCGCGTGCGACGGCGTTCGACGGCGACGTCCTCGTGCTGTTCGACGCCACGGGCGAGGTGTCGGGTCGGCTGGTGCGCGACGACGACTGAGCCGTCAAAGACACGAAACGCCGGAATCCCGCGGGATCCGGCGTATCGAGAAGTGGTGGAGCCTAGGAGATTCGAACTCCTGACATCCTGCTTGCAAAGCAGTCTGGATCCCCGTGTTTACGCGGGCTATGCGGCGTTGGGGCGCATTTGGGGCGCACCATTGCGCTAGCCGCGATTCTGCAGGCAAGGCGCGACTTCGGTTCACCCCGACCAGCCGCACTGCCAGTTTCCCTGCAACACCATTGAGGCGCCACCAATTGACCCCACCAGTCGAGTTGCCACCCAGCGACGCGCCGGCTGCCCCGCGCATCACTGGCGCCACCGAATGACCCCGGTACGGCGAGCTCGCCCTGCGTGCTATCTCGCCTACTGCCCCTGCCATCAAATCAGTCGGCATTCCCCGCGTCTCCCGCATGGCCTGCAGTAGGGACCGGGTAGCGGACGCCATAAGCACGGAGCGATCTGGTCGCTACCAGATGAGCCCATATGCGCGCGGCCCCGCCACCGAATGACCCCAGAGGGTGACGGGTGTCAGCAGTTGCGCCACCAGCTGACCCCACGTGCGTGCGGTCCCGCCACCGAATGACCCCAGGCGACCTCTTTCCCATGTGCAGTTGGACGCGTACACGATGAGGTCGCCCAGGTAGGCAGGAGCGCCACCAGATGATCCCGCGCCCACATCGACTGCCCGCATACGGTGCACGGTGGCTGGCGCCCGCGGTGATCTCCTCCTGCCCGACGGGATTGCCGGGCCGTCGAGCAGATTCGATTCCGACCTCGTGGCTGCGGCATGTGCGGGCCGCTACCGCCCGGTGGCCGCCGAGGTCGCCTGGTGCACCCGCGTGGGTCGGCCCTGTGTGGGGTGCGGGGAGAGTGCGTCTGCCGGCGGACCGGCGAGCTTGCGGAGGGTCTGGGCCCACGACGTCGGCGAAGTCAGATGCGCCTGCATCTCGGAGCGCCTCTGCCAGACGTTTCGGCTCACCCATGCCGCTGAGGATGCTCTTCTGGCGCTTCTCCTCCCAGTAGCTTCTCTGTCTCCGCGTGACTTCCTCGACCGCCGGCGGATCGTTGTCGGCGATGAGGGTAAATAGCTCGTCAGGCGTGTAGATATCGAAGGGCAAGCTGTCGGCGATGGGGGAAAAGTCCTTTGTGTTGGTGGTCATGAGGATCTGCACCCCAGCGTGAGTCGCTGCGTTGACGACGTGCCAGTCCTTCGTGTCTGGCATGCCCTCCACCTCGCCTCCCGGCCAGTCGGTGATCAAATCGTGCAGCGAACCCTTGATCTGCTCGCCGATGGTGTGGATCGCTCCACCGTCAAGGTGGCGATTCTTGTCACGGATGCTTGCCAGGGCCTCGATAACGCAGTCCTCAGACGACACGACGCCGAAGCGCCCGCAGTGCAGGCCCAGCAGAAGCGTCCAATCCCGCAGGGTCTTGCTGTGCAGGATGTTCGCGTCGACAAAGACGAGATCCATGTCGATGAGGATACCGGCGCATCCGCGCCGCCAGGGGATACAGGCCGGCCCCCTGTGACGGCGGCCTCCAGGGCGCCGGCTGCATCATTCGATGTTGAAATCCAGGTCCATCTCGCGTAGCTCGTTGAACGCCTTCTCGCGCGCCTTGGCTCGCTTCTCTTTGAGGGCGAAGATGTCCGAGGCCTTCAGTCGGTGATGCGTGCCGATCTTGGTGGACGGGAGCTCATTGCTTGCAATGAGCTTCATCAGGGTCGGTCGAGACACCCCGAGGATCGAGGCGGCCGTCGACGTTGTCAGTTGATCAGGGATGGCTCGCATCGAGACCTCGCCCTGCGTCAAACCGTGAAGAGTAAACACCAGCGCGCGCGTAACTTCCGCAGGCAACTCCAACTCCGTGCCGTCGTCCAGCCGCATCAAGAATCCGGTCGTCTTGCGATCGTGTGCTTCCTCGAGTACCTGGACCGCTTCCTTCTTCACCTGGTCGTCGAACAGTTGCTGGTCGGTGTCGAGGCGGGCCTTAGCGACAAGCGTCGTTTTCATGATGAGGCTCTCTGAATACCTTTATGGTCACGTTGGCGATAGCGATATGGCGGCGTTCGAGGGTGACGTTGTGTTCATCGCCTTCGCGGGGTTGGCGTCTCGTCGTGTTGAGCAGACGATAACGCCTTTACAGATATATCTGCAACCCTACCCGGTGTGGCTGAGAGGACGCCGGTCCCGCCGGCTACACCGCGAGCTCGACGTCATGCAGCTCCTGGACCGCACCGGCATGCGCCAGCCGGATTGCAAGCTCCAGAAGCGCTTGAAGCAGCTTGCCGCAGTGGACAGCCCGCACCAGGCGAAATGCAAGGCTTTCTATGCGCTGACCTGTGAGCTTCGAGCGCCTCGTCTGCCGACAAAGCGATCCGCGACATGGTGAGCGCCTCAGAGATGAAGACAGCGGCCGCCAGCTTCGACACCCGTACCATCTACGGGCACCCCAGTATGAGAGCGTGGTGAACACAGGCCCTGCTGGCGAACCCCCGCAACCCTGATGGCGAGCCCGAGGCGCCCCGCACCGCTGACTAGGTCGCTCGGCAGCACACGCTGGACGCTACGTTGAGGCCATGGAGATCGAGTGGTCCAGGGCGGGTTTCGAGCGACTCGGGTTCATCGGCTGGAAGCCCTTCGGCGAGCTCGAGAAGGACGATCTGCCCGTCGACCGGGGCGTCTACGTCGTTACCACTCCCCCAGCCTCCCGGCCGACGTTCCTACCTGAGAGCGTGGGTGGCAAGCACAAGCGCCGAGTCTTGACGGCGGAGAACAGCGCCCTCGAGGCAGCCTGGCGCGACGGCGCCGAGGTCCTGTACGTCGGCAAGGCCGGCGGCGCACTGGGACTGCAGGATCGGCTATGGGCCTATGCGAAGCAGGGACGAGGACGCTCAGCCGGCCATTACGGCGGCCGCTACCTGTGGCAGCTGCCCTCGAGCGCTGAGCTCCTCGTCGGATGGCGTGGGACCGGCGGGATCGAGGCTGGCGTGGCGGAGGAGGCGCTCCTGGCGCTCCACAAGGAGGCCTTCGGGGTGCGGCCGTTCGCGAACCTCACCGGCGGCGGGACGTTCAGTCCGCACGCTGCCCGCGAGGTCGTCTCGCAGCTGATCGCGACGGCGGTTTGACCACGCGGCAGGTCGCGCTAAGGCGCGCGGCTCATCATGACTGCGACCGCGTCCGCTGTGATGCCGACAACCCCATGTCTTTGACGAAAGCCATAACCGTCGCCGAGGTCGGCAGTTTGCGCCACCGAATGACCCCACGCCGATGAGCTAGCCTGACGACGGCGACCGCGACGCGACGACATCGTCGATCTTCGACATCAACGGGGCCAGCCCTGCCGGCGCAAGGTGCCCATAGCGGTCGAGAGTGACTGACGGGCGCGAATGCCCCATTGCACGCGACACCGACAACACATCGGCCTCGGCCTCGGACAGCGCGATGGCAGCGAAGGTGTGTCGCAACCCGTGAACATTGAGGCGGCTGATCCTCTCCTCCCGGCCGAGGTTGGCGCGCGCGACCGCCCGCGTCAGCGCACCGTTCGCATACGTCTCACCGATCGGCTCACCGTGATTGCGGTTGCTCGAGAAGATCCACTCCGATCGGACGCGGCCTTCCGTCAGGTTCTCAAGGAGTGGCAGGACCGCGGCGGGCACCGGCAGCGTGCGACGACTCGCGCGGGTCTTCGTCTGATCGCTTCCGCCGCCGGAATTGATCACCGAGATGTGGCCGTCGCGAAGATCGGCTATGCGCAGCGACCGCGCCTCACCGAACCGCACCCCAACGAGCCCGAGCAGGAGAAGCAAGGCCCGGTCGAAATCATCACGGGCGGCGGCTGCCACGGTCATGAGTTCCTCAGACGACCAATGCGGGAGCTCCTTGTGCCCGAGTGGCACGACGATCCCGTCCGTGGGGTCAGAATCGACGAGCTTATCCCGTATTGCCCGCTTGATCGCCGCGCGGAGAATCTCGACCTGCTTCTTTCGACTGGAGCGAGCTACGCCCTCCCGCTGTGCCCAAATCTCGATCTCAGTCGGTTCCAGTGTGGAGAAGACTCGCTCCCCAAACTGCACGCATACCGCGCGCGCGTGGTGCTGGTCGGCCTCGACCGTTTTTGGTGCGCGATCGGCCTTCGCCGCGAGGTGACGGTCGATCAACGTTTGCACGGTGACCGTGCTGACTCGAAGCTGCTGAGCACGGGGGTGATTCATCTGCGCGGCGTCGTCGATGTGCGCCTGTGCTTTCTGATGCTCCTTGTACGACTGCTTGCGCTGCGGCGCGTTCCTTCCGGCGCCCTCGCGCCAACGCCTTTGCCAGCGATCGCGATTCGCCTTGCGACGCTCGGCGATCTCAGCCTTGGATAGGTCCTTCCAGAGGTCGTGGACGGTCACAGCGGCCACTGGTCCGCTTGACGGGCGTCGTCAAGGTCGCGCAGGTCTTCTCGATCTTGAAGCTCCTGCGCTTCGCGCTCACGCAGTTCCGCGTCTTCACGCCGCCGGCGATCGAGTTCGGCTTGCAGCTCGGCATTGCTGAAGGCCTCGAGAACCTTCCGAGCAAGCGTCGTGCGGGACGCGACCATGGCAGCGCCAACGTCCTGCGGCGCGGGTGCTGTTGGAGTATCGGTCATCAGGCGCGCGGCCCGGTCCCGCCCGAGTTCGGAAATCTGTCGCGGAGCGATGCCGAGCACGGTCGCGAGCTTGGCAAGTGTTTGATCCGGTGGGGCCACGACCTCGGACTTTCCCGTGCGGTACCGACGACCTGAGAGCGCGATGCGAACCGAGCCCACGCTGATGCCCGTGGCAACGGCCAGATCCGATGCAGTGAGGCCCGAGGTCCGGTACGCGGCATCTAGCACCAGACACTCCGCCGGGATACCGCGCCCGTGCGACAGGTCGGTGTCCTCCTCTTGGCGATTCTCCATCATCACTTGCCCCTTTCTTGTGGGGGACCGAATCGGAACCCGCCCAACACACACTTCCACAAATTACCAACAAACTGACACCATGGTGGTACGTTGTTGGCATGTCAACTACCAACAAACTGCCTCTGCTCCCATCCACGCCCACCCTCCTCACCGTCGCCGAAACGGCCGACATCGCTCGTGTCACGCCCTGGTGGGTGCGGCGACTGATCGCGTCCGGAGAGTTGCGTGCCATCAACATCGGGGGCACAGGAACGAGAACTCGCTGGCGCATCTATCCGGAGGATCTGCACGCGTGGGCGCTCACGCGCGAAAACCGGCGGCGTGATCTCGTCGCTTGATTCCCAGACGACCGCAACCCATATCTAGCGACTAACAAGGAACCGAATTGATTGCCGCCAACCTCAATCACGATATGACCGATATCGCGGGCATCGAAGCACTGAGCTTCAGAGCTTCCCAGAGCGCCAGCACGGTAGGCACTGAGCGCCGCGTACCCGATGTACCGGTTTCCGCCAGCGCAGAATTCCTACGGCCCTCCGAGTTTCATCCCGCAGTGGGCACGACTGGGCACGCTGTCCCCGTTCTTCCCTCTGACCAGGAAGTTGACGCGCGCACGCCTGAAAGTCTCGAGGTGACCGATGTGGGCACTCGATGGGTATCCGCGGGCATCCGCGGGCACGGTTCGGCGGACGGCACCGGGGCAGCCCAGCGTGCTCGTATGTGGAAGTTCTCGCTCCCGCTACTTCATCCCGATAGCGGCCGACCCTTAGCTGACCTCGATCGTCTGAGCGCCGGCCTCCAGCGCAAGTCGATCGGTCTGTACATGTGGCTGATCCACGACCGGGATCCCGGTACGGCTCCGCACGTGCAGGGCGTCATCAAGATGAGCAACTCCCGCAGCCGCGACCAAGTGGCGTCAATGCTCGGCTTGCCCGTCACCGCAATCAGGCCGCTTGTCGATGCGGCGGGCCAGCACGGCGCGTTCGAACGGTACTGCCGGTACCTGCTTCACGAGAGCCCCGAGTCGCAGGTGGACGGCAAGTTCCACTACCCCGACTCCGATGTGCGCGCGAATTTTGACTTCCGCGGAGTGATCGACGGCTACTTCGGCCATGCGTCCGGTGTTCCGACGCTGACCCGCAGCGATATCAAGCTGAAGGTCTTCAACGGCGAGCTCACGCCGCTTGAGGTGCTCGACCAACACCCCATGGCCTTCATTCAACTCGTCGACACCCTCGAAGATCTCTGGAACAAGGGCGCTTACATCCGCCTGCGGCGACCCGAGCTCACCGAGCACTACGCACGCACGCGCGGTGAGGACGCTTCGGCAGCTGATGAGGCCGCAGCTCTCATGCTGTCGGCCGCTTAAGCGGGCCAAGGGTCCGAGTCGCGCGTCTGGCACCCGGGCATGCTCTTGCAGCGCCTCAGCGGGGTGGCCCGCACGTGACCTCCGCTCGCACGCTGAGTGAGCCGACACGCGTCTCCCCGCCCACACACATCACCGAGCGAACACCCATCACGTCGAACAGATAGGAACAGCGTGGCCAAGACCACCAAAGAATTGAACGCCGAGATCGCGAAGCTGCGGGCAGCCGCCCGCCTTGCCGAAAAGGCCGAGTACGAGGACTTCGGGCGCTGGGTGGTGGACCAACTCACTGGCGAGATGAAGGGGGCACCGTCGGAGCGTATCGACGTGGCACGCGAACGCGTTTTGCGCGTTGCCGTGGCCCACCGAGCGGCCGAGTCGGTGGACCACACGTCGCCCTCGACCAGCCGATCGGTGGCGGACGAAGAGTCGTTGCTCCAGTGGAGCGACGGCGCGTAGACCGCACCCGGGTCGGGAAGCGTCAATGACGGTTGCCGACGCCGTCCATCGATCGACCGTGGCCCCTTGCTCCGCGCAGCGGCCCTCGGAGAGCGCCCGACACATCTCAGCGCAGCTGCAGATTGTCTTTAGGGCGCTAAAACATTCCGGTCCGGTGAGTGCGAAGCCGAGGCTCGGCTGACCGGAATGTTTGTCTCCTTGCTGGTCGAGAGGGGCGAAGCCAGAGGCTCACGATCAGTAAGGAGACATCGCCATGGGCGATACACCGGCAGGCCGCGCGGGCATAAACGTGCGGCACCTCAGGAACGGAACCGCGGGAACACGGGCGGATCGCAGAGCGCTGCTGAAGGAGGCCATGCGAGAGCTCGATGCGCGCGACGTCAGGAAGCAGGCAGCGCGGAATCCGAACATCGTCGCGGGCCTGTCCTCCACCAACATCCCGATGGTGAATGACGGCCACGGCGGGTTCCGCCGGCCGAAGAGCGTGGTCGAGGTCCTCGACTACGGCGACCAGCGCCAAGCTCGGGTCTTCCGCAAGATCTCGTCCAAGAGCTTCGTGACGACCACGATCGTCGCGCACCTGCCGAAGACAATGGGCCGCGAAGTGCCCTACGTGCGATCTGACGGCGCGAACTCGACGCGCTGGGTGGCACGCGATCATGCTGAGAATGCGTCGCTTCTTCGACGAGCTGGTCGCCTTTCTCGCGGACGACGTGCTGCCGGGAGGACGTGACGCGATCCACGGATATGACATCAACCTCGATGAGACGACACCGCACATCCAGATCATCGCTGACACCTTCGGCGACGATCCGAAGCATGAGGGACAGCTTCGGGTCATGGCTTCACACGCGTGGTCAAGCCACCGAGACGTTCTCGACGAAGACGGCCGCCAGAAGTCGGGGCCGGCCAAACTCCGTGGCTACCAGCGCGGCCTGCGGGAGCGGATGATCGCCTGCGGCTTCGACGTCGAACGCGAAGTCGACGCCGACCACAGCACCGAGAGCTTCGACAAGCCGACCTATGTCGCTCTCGACAACAAGAAGCGGAAGCTCGACGCGCTGGTGGCTGTTGCCGAGCGTGACAGTGACGAGCTGTGGAGCGAACGACGCGACATCCGTGCCGAGCGGGCAACTCTCGCCCGGCAACAGGAAGCGTTGAACGAGCGACGCGCCTCGCTCGACCTGATCAAACGCGAGCTCGACGACCGATCTCGGTCCGCAGATGAACGCGACGCAGATCAACACCTTCAGTGGGACCAGATCGCGGCACAACGAGTTGATGTGCAGCGCCGCCTCCTGGAACTTGGTCGTCAAACCGAAAAAGTGGAACGCGAGCTGCAGGAGATCATCGCGGACGCTCGGCAAACGACGGTGGTCACCCACGATGACGAGAACCTTCCGCATGTGGTCTGGCGGTACCTGAAGCAGAATCCGAAGGTCGCCGAGCACTTCGACGCCTGGGCAAGGCGCGGGGCTTCTGTGATCAATGCCAGCGCTGGTCCGGGTTCGGCTACCGCGCTCAACACCACTGCCGGTGACCCGTTCGAGACGCACAAGCGACGTCTGCAGCGAGCCCGGCAGTCGCTTCGGGGCGTCACGGCGAGCTTCGATGATCCCGCTCGATTGGGTAGCGACCTCGAGGACCGGCAGTGCTAGGCAGACCACGTGTCTCCGATGAGCTCAGTGGCCCCAGCACTCCGCGACATTATCGCGCTACGGGGATAGCAACGCTCATCTTGCCGCAGTCGAACTAGGCCGGGGTCGAGGGGCACTTTTCCACCGCGACGTCACCGGGGCTGGACGTAGTGGGCGACTATAACGATCCACTGATTGTGATGTCCCGCCGTGTTTGCTTGATCTCATCGCGAATCTTCTGAGCGATCTGACTCGCCTCGACGCTCGAAGAGTCGACATCACTCGCCCTCTTTATGAGATCTGCCTTCGTTCGAATATCCGTCGCGGTCACAACAGCGGCTGCTCCGGCGGCGATGATAAGGGTCTGGGCTGCGAGAGCGATCTTCTCTTTCAAGGTGGCCATGCGGGTTCCAATCGGGTCGAGTGGCGGAGGGGAGCGCGAGATCAGTCAAACCCTGAGGCCAACGTTGGCCGGACGTCGGGCGAGTCATGGACGTGCAGTTCGAAGTTGAGGTCATGGACCCGCGTGAGCAATGCCGTGAAGTCTCCGTTCTCGGCGAACTCCTGCTGGTCCAGGCTCATTCGGCGCAGCAGGGACTGCTCGTCGCTGCTGCGGACAACGTCGGCTCCAGAGCCGACTCGATTTACGATCTCTCCTCGACAGTCCCGGGCGGTCCGGTCGGCACGGGCGAGATCCGCGATCTCGGCGCGGGTCAGGTGCTGGTAGGAGCGGACCATCAGCGGTTGGCCGCCGTGAAGGTCTCGATCATGCCCTTCGCCTCATCGATGCGGCGCTGGGCTTCTGCGAGTGCGAACTCACGCGTACTGCGTGGGAGGTCTGCCCGGGCCTCACGCTCGGCGTAGTCCGCCTCGGCGTCGGCCAGCATCTGCGTCGACTTCTCGATTTGCGCGTCGTATCGCCCCATCGCCTGCCCCCTGTCCGGCTCCTGGAATGCTGCGGGCGTCTTCGGGAAGGCCTTCCCAGGACTGCGCCGTCGATCCCACGCCGCACCTCGGGAGCAAGGTACCAGTTTCTGGTTCGTTCTCGCCACGCCTATAGGACACAGCGGGGGTGTGTGGGACCAGTCGTCGGACGGCGACCCGACTGGGGACGACGCGCTGTCGACGAGGACGGTGGGGTTCACGCAATGAGGTTCGTTGCGCTTCCACGACTGCACCAGGATGATGGCGTCGAAGCGATCGAGGGATGAGAGGACCAGCAAAATGGACGAATTCACTGAGGAAAGCGCGCGGCGCGCGGTTCTGAGCCGAGGGGACACTCAGATTGATATGACCCGCTCTTTTCTCGCGGCGGCGGGATCACTCGCCCCTCACCTGAGCGTCAACGGCGGTCCGTACCGCTCATCGCGAGGGCTTGGTGCATGGCCGCTTTCCTTCTACGGCTTCGGATCTGGGCAACAAGGCGAGTATCGCTCGACGCTCATGCTCGAGCAGGATGGCACGTATTCCCACTTGCTCATCGGGCAAGACGGCGGAGATGGAGACGGAGCTTCCGCACATGGGACCAGGGGTCGAAAACGACTCCACGAATCTTGGGCCTTCGCTCTTTGTGCAGTACGTCGTCCGCCACAACGGCGCAGACGCGTTCACCATCGATCGTCCGGCCTGGGACGGCCCGTCAGGCATGGAACCCATGGTGCAAGTCCTGGCCCGTAGCCTTCTAGTGCTGGCACAACAGGGACTTCCGCCCGTCTTCACTTGGAAAAGCCGACTGTCACCGGCCTGACTGGCAGGGCAGATGCCGTCGGAACTTCATGCGACCGCGGGCTCGGAGAATTTCATGCTTGCGAATCGGGTGCCTCTACCGGCACCATGTTCGCAAGAGTTCGGCGACTGGGAGCCGGGCGCAGAATGATCGGGGGCGATCATGGTGTGCGCATGTGTGAACGCGGGAAAGCCGTCGTGCGCGTACTGCAACGAGGCGAAGACCAACGGTCTTCCGGTAACACAGCATGCTTGTCAATGGGGTTCGTGCTCGTGAGGCAAGGGTCGCCAGGCGGCCGCGGAGCAATTCCTTATTGTTAGGCCCCCAGTCGGATCGAGTCTCAGATGTCATTCCATGACCCTCAGCTTCCTTCGGGCCACCCGAAGCAGGACTTCCACACCAACCTCCACGCGGCGCCGACGCTAACGTGGACTACCACGCGCGGCAATGCTGCTGACGTGGTGAATTACGTGGTCTCGCTCCTGGGGCTGCCGCCTTCTGACCTAGTGCTCGGGCCGAACCTCATGGCTTGGACTCGAGAATGATTCGAACGCCTTCGCAGCCATCGCCTCGCCGGCCGGTGCGAGCGTTACGGTTTGGGCATTCTCCGAGGCTGGGGTCGCTCGCGTAAACAGCGCCGCCGAGCGGGAACATGACACGATGATCTCGGAACTGCGGCAGGGCATTGCAGGTGCCGACGGCCCGAGTCGTCTCCTACTTTCCAGCGCGGCTGGACTACGGGTTCCCGACCGATAACTCAACGTGGGACGAACTTTACGAAATCTTCAATACCGGTGACGTTGTCGATATCGAGCGTTGGACGAGCGGTCGCAGAAATGGGACCAGCGGAGACGAAGCACCCGACCTGCACAAGGCCGGACTCACCATTCCGCTGATCGAGTTGTTGCTTGAGACGGATAGTGACGTCGTCTCCCACGAGCGTATCGATGGTGCAAGAGCGATGTGGAGAGTTTGGGTATCCGTAAATGGCCAGCCACCCGCCGAGATGTTTGTGGACAATGGGCTGAATGAGCTTTATTGCACGCTTCTTTCGCCGATCGATCTTGACCACCTCGTCGACGCTCTCGAGGCGGTCTTCTCCACGGCGCCAGTTGGAGTCGTGCTTTCCGAGGGTCGCGCCTTCCTCCGGTCGGCAATGTTGATGGAACACTCGAATATGTTCGCGTTGTCGAATGGAATACGCGCTCAAGCACTAGCGCGTCTGGCATATGCGCAGCGGATAGGGCAGTAGGCGATCCCCATACGGGCGATGCCCGCGGAAGGCGCCTCACGAGCGGACCGCGGAGCGCACGATCCCCATCCTTATCCGAGCAATGCCCGCAAGGGGCACGCTGCGCGCGGGGTGGTGCCGCAGTGGACATCTCGGATTGGTCTCGGGCGATGTCGCCGGCGTCCGCCAGACTCCCTACATGACGGATTACACGGCGTCTATCGCACCGGTCGCGACGATCGTCGCAGCAGGGTCGGCGCCTCCCTCAGTGGGCGACTCGGCCAACGAAACGCAGAAGCCGACGCGCGACGTGCTCGGCGTCAAGAACTCGCCGATGCGGCGATTGGTGCCTGTCGAACTCTACGTGACGCGCTACAAACGAGTGATCCTCTGTGGACTGGCCGCGAGTGGGAACGCGTGCTTGGCGACGCTTACGACTCGCTGAGCGCGGCCGAGCCTGTACTTCCGCGCCGAATGATGCAACTGCGTCGGAGCTTCCGCTTCGCGTGCGGAGAAGCGTTGGGTGCAGTTGCCGTCTTCGAGCTCGTCGACATCCGCGAACGGATGGAGCCCACGGAGTTCGACGCGAAATGGTCTGAGTATGCACGCGATTACGTGGATCTCGGCGTACGAGCGCTTCAAGCTGGCGGGAAGTAGGAGAGAAGGATGCGAAAGCGGTCGGCGCACCCTCGTATGACGAGTGGCTGTCATCCAGCGGCCTCGACAGGTCCAGCCTCAACTGAAACGCAGTTCGCGCCCGCGAGCATCGCTATGAGTGCATCGGTGCCGCGCCAGTGGCTCTCACGAGCCTTGAACAAAGTGACCTCACGGTTTTCAGTTGTGTTCGCGGGGTTCCTGGGTGTTCACGATTGCTCGTTTGCCGCGTGATCCGCGGATTGCGTGCTCGATGGTGATGGCTGCTCGTGGGTGGTTTTCAGCGGGGTTCTCGACCCGCGACCGGCCCGGTTCGCTCACCACGACGCCATACGGAAGAGGCGTCCGTCCTCTCCCTCATCGTGCAAACGAAGGACGATCTCGTCATCGTCGAACACCGGTTCCCCATCGACGCTCGGGGGTAGGTCGGTATCGATCAGAGTGATGATCTGCTGGAGCCCCGCCGCGACGTTCTCGCGCAGAACTCCGATGAGGTTCGTCTTCTTGCGCTTGTCGAGCGATTCGAACACGCCGTCGTGGTAGGCGAACGAAGGGAAGCCCGTCCCCACGTGAGTGCGAAGGAGCGCGAGGTCGAACGCGATGCAAAGCAACTTCTGGTAGGTGTGTCCTCGTTGAGCGCTGGTCTCCCGCCCCGATGAGTCAAGAATCTGGGCGTCGAAGACTGGATGATGAGCCAGGTTGAGTTGCACTGTAAGGATCGCATTTTGATCGAGCACCATTTTGACAATCGCATCGAACTCGACGCGCATGTCGGTATACACGCCTTGACTGTGGGCGTCGTTCTTCCTTTCGAACTCCCGCTCAAGGGCGACCTTCAGCCTATCGACTGTCTCCGAGACCTCCCGTATCTCATCACGCAGTCGATGCAGAGACCTCAGATGCTCCTTCTGCCGTTGCAGCCCGACAATGTCTGCCTGGATCTGGATAAGTTCCTGTGACGCGTGCTTGTACTTGTCCACCACATCGCTGTCGGTGAGATAGGACAGGCTCGCACTGCGCTGCTTGCCGAGCTTGTTGAGTTCGGATGAGATCTCACGCAGGCGGAGGTCGATGGCCTCCTTCTCTTCAAGAAGGTACTGCCGTCGCTCGTCTGTGATGGCCTTGTTGAAAGCGATCAACTGCTCATAATCCCTCTTCAGCTGACCAGCGAAGAGAACGCCCGCGTCCGCGAAGAGCGTCGCAGCGTCATCGGGATCGAAGATCATTCGACCTTCCTCAAGGGACGCCAGGACTCGCTTTCGATTGTGGGTGAGTGAGTATCGCTCGCCGTTCAGGGAGGCGATCTGCTCATCGACTTCATCCACAAGCTTCTTCGTGGCGTCTCGGTCGTGCTTGCGAAAGTCGAAGCTGTTCAGCAGGCCTTGGCGTTCTACGGCCTGCTTCTCTTTGAGTAGAAGCATTCCCTCGACCTTGCTGAGGTCCTCGGCTGAACCACCCAGCTCTCTGTTGATGACCTGTTGCTGCGCGACCAGTGCATCGACCTTGGCTTCCTCCCTGTAAAAGGTGTCAACCATCTGTCCGTCGAAGCCGAGCATCTGCACTATGAAGGGCTTCCAGTCAGCGTGAGCAGCCGCGAATCGGTTGAGTTGGAATACGTCCGCATAATCGTCCTGCGATCGGAGGAAGTAGCCCAGGCCCTTGCGATAACCCCAGGGAGAGAAGCCTGTGAGGTTGAGCAGGCCGTCAAGGATCTCGCGAGCCTTATCGAATGCAACATCGATGTGGTCCCACAGCTCAGGCGGGAGATCTGAATAGTCCTGCGCGCCAGTGAAGTGTCTCTTGAAGGATATCTTTGTCGCGTTCTCCGCGCCGCGCTTGATCGTGACGAAGCTCCCGTCATTCAGCGAGACTTCGAGGTAAAAGATGAACGAACCAAAGCGCTGAGAATGCTTGTAGAGGAACATGCCGTTGTCTCGTCCAGAGAGCAGGCAGAAGTCGATCAAGGTTCCGACAGTTGTCTTGCCTAGATTGTGCGTGTCGCGATCATGGTTCTCGGGCAGTCGGATTTCGGCGAGCACGACGTTCAGCCCAGGGTTGAATTCGATGCTCTGGAAGGATTCGAGTAGAGCCGCGACAGCTTCATTGCGCTCCTGAGTACTCGAAGGCGTCGGTCTTGGGGCGATAGGCGACTAGGCCCAGAACGAACAGGAGGTTCAGTGCTGGCAGGAACAGGACATCGCCACCAGAAACGCGCTTGCGGGCTACCGCGAGGAGAGCATCGTACTTGGAGAGGCGGGTCTTCTTGAGGGAAGCCAGCAGAATCGTCGCCACCCCAACCACGGTCTGGTCGGGATGAGAGTGCTTAGTTGGCCTGAGCATCTTCTGCTTCCTCCGTCAGCCCAATATCGCAGTTCCAATACATGTAGAAGACCAGCGCCCGCGTGAGTCGCTTGTGTTGGCGCTGCCTCAGCACCGCGTCACGTGCGAACAGCAGGTCGATTAGGTACTCCATGACCTTGTCGAAGGATTGATAGTCCGCTCGGTGAGCCACGATCTTCGCCTGGAACTCGTCGGCAGCGCCCTCGTATAGGGGCAGGATGTCCGCGTTCTCAGGGGCGGCGAGGAACCGCCTGATCTGTTCCGTGTCCTTCAGGTACTTTCGCCGTTGCAACTGCGAGTAGGCGTCCGACATGCCATTCAGGCGGTTCTTCGTGGCTAGGTCGACGCGAGCGACCGGTGGATCGTCGAGGACTTCGTCGATCGCACTCAACTGCCGTGCAAACGCCTCAACGACCTCCGCGAGGTCCTCGGGACTGACGATGAGGGGAGAGTCGACGGGATCGAGCTCTGCCATGTCGGGCACGTGTTTGAACCGCTTGAACCGAGAGCTCGAGCTGCTCAACGCCGCACAGGTAGATCGACTCAGTCGAGATGGAGCACTCGCTAGCGATCGCGTGGCGAACGGCGGACTCGGTATCCCCCGTCAGTCGCCGATTGGCGAACAGCATGTAGTGGTCCAGTTCGCCAGATGACCGCAGCGCTTGAATGCGCGGCAGTTCCTCGCCCAAGACAGTCGTTTTGCGGTCGGGTGAGTAGAAGTCGTTCTCACTGAACGAACGATTGAGACCGTTGGTGTGCTTCGCCTGGATGATGACGCGACCTTGCCAGGGCGCCGCGGTGCTGGGATGGAGTTGAGCTGTTCCCTCGAAGCGAGCGTCTCGTCCGCCGTCCGGACCGGTCGCGAATCCTTGGACTGCCGTGCCGAGCAGTTCCTGGCACAGCAGGACGACGAGCGTCTCAAACTGCGAGGGCGACTGATCTTCGTACGCGTACTTCATGGGGCCTCGGGATGGTCAGACTCCAGTGTCGCCGCTCGACTGCGCGGAGTTGCTCACGTCGAGTGTATTCGGAGCAGCGGACTGTCCGTTTGTCGCGATTGACGGTCTTCGATCGCTCACTCAAGGCAGCGCGGCCGGGGCACCGAAACTCCCATTCGCCGAGCGGTTACGTCAGTAGTGCTTGAGGATGTAGGCCCAGGCGGATTCGAGGGGCTCACCGGTGAGAGGCAGCTTGTACTTCTGGAACAGCTGTCGCAGCTGCCGGCGAATGGCCTTCTTCGATGCATCCTTCGTCGCCCAGTTCGGGTGCACTGCTTGTTTCACCAGCGCATCGACCTCGGCGACGACCTGAGACACGAGGACTGTCATGCCTTCGGGGCGATGCTCCTCGAAGATGCGCGTAAGCATGCCGATATTCGGGTCCGGCAGATCCGTCAGGACTCCCCCGTCTTCTTCGATCTCTGTGGTCTTCAGGTCAGTGGCGACGCCAAACAAGGTGGTCAAGAAATCGATGGAGTCCTCCGCCGTCGCGATGACCCGCTGCCGGAGCTGATCCAATCGCTCAGCGATCGACGAGTAACGAAGCGCCCCGTCCCCACCGCCGTCGAGCTTCCTCTGGATCCGAGCGGTGAGAGAGTCGAGGATCTCCCTCGCGGACTTCCCCTCGTACTCGGTCGGGACCGGCGGCAGCTGACCTCTCTCCGACATGGTTGCGGATCGTGTCCGCGTCGGCGATGACGACGGCGATATTGCGGTCTGTGACGCGGACGTTCCGCATGTGTGGGTGAACCAGCTCGCGGGTCTTCGGGCCGAGGCGTTCCCACAGCAGATCATCATCATCGGTCTCTGCGGGGATCGCGGCGTAGACCTGCGCGTACCAGCGGTAGTCGCCTTCCCAGCCGTCCAGAGCAGCGTCGGGAGCGATGGTCTCCCACAACCCCTGGGCCAGCGAGAACTCAGCACGGAACTCTGCCCGGTCCTCTGTGTCTGCCGGCACCCGCTCGAGAGCTGCCTGCAGCGAGTCCATAGATCCGTCGCGCGTAATCCCCACGAACCTCCGGCGCATCTCCTTAAGCGCACCTGCGAGGGTGCCGAGCAGCCTTCCGTGTCGATCTGGCGGCCCGCGTGTGCGGGGTTGGAGGGCGCGATCGCGCGGGCGAATCCGTCGCCGAGACCAACGTAGTCGACAATGGTGCCAAAGCTCTTCACGAAGCCGGTGTCAGGGTTCCGCCACGGGCGGTTCGTCCGGGTGATCGTCTGGAACAGCGTGTGCAGCTTCATCGGTTTGTCGAGGTAGAGCACACCCTCGATGGGTGCGTTGAACCCGGTTCCGAGCTTGGCGGTGACGATCAGGAACTTCAGCGGGTCATGCTCATCTCCGGAAGCGGTCCAGCAACGCTTCCTCTTCCGCGTCACTGAGCTTGTACGGCTCGTACTCGCTCTTCCCCGTCGCGGAGATGACCACCGCGACCTCGTCTGTCGCGACCCTCTCCTGCCAGCGCACCCCGCAGCGCGGCTTCATACGAGAAGACACAATTCTTGGTCGGCCACGACGACCTGCGCTTTCATCCCGAGCGGGTCGATCGACTTGTAGAAGTGGTCGATGATGTCTGCGCTGACCGCGGCGATTCGTTCCGGGTTGTGGAAGATCGCGCGGGCGTTCGCGACCCGGCGAGCGTAGGCCTCCTTCTGCGTCTCGGTCAGCTCCTCCTCTTCGGCAGAGCATGTCGAACGCCGTCGTCGAGCTCGTCTTTGGCGATGTCGAACTTCACCGGCCGTGGGACGACGCGCATCGGCACCGTGGTGCCGTCGGCGATCGACCGATCAGAGTCGTAGGTGCCGAGCGCCCACCCAGGTCCCGCTCGTCGCCGAATAGCTGGTAAGTGTTCCGGTCGAAGTCCGCGACAGGCGTACCGGTGAATCCGTATCGGTGTGCGTTGGGAAGCGCGGTGCGCATCGCCGCGCCGAGGGATCCCTCTTGCGTGCGGTGAGCCTCGTCAACGAGCAGCATCATGTTCGCCCGCTCGGACAGGACCCCAGCGCCGGAGAACTTGTGCACGGTCGTGGCGATGATACCCCGTTGTCCCTGCTTCAGAGCAGTCTGCAGTGATGCGAGCGTCGCTGCCTTCACCGGTGCGGGAACTCCGGCCGAGGCGAACTGAGCGAAGGTCTGCGTCACCAGCTGAGTACGGTCCGCGACGGCGACGATCGTCGGGTTCTGCATCCTGCGGATCCAGGTACAGACGCGTAGCCACCCACGACATCGTGAGCGTCTTTCCAGACCCTTGCGTGTGATAGATCAGCCCGCGTGAGCCGTTCTCGCCGGTGGCTCGCGCGACGATCTTCTCCACGGCCTCGTACTGGAAGTAGCGCGGTAGGAGCTTGATCGTCTGGACGGCGCCGTCTGCGTCCTGCGCATCGAATATCGCGTAGTGCTCGATGAGATTGAGGATCACCCGCGGGCTGAGAAGCCCCGCGACGGTCATCTTCACCCGCTCCCAGCCCTCGATGGTCGCTGGCGAATCCGAGGAACCCCACCGGTGCCAGTGCTCGAGAGGGGTCCGAACACCGGCGTAGCGGAAGTCTTTGCCGTCGGTCGCGAACGACAACAGGTTCGGCGTGAAGAACACCGGCTGATGCACCTCGTACGCGGTGTAGATGTCCTTCGCACCAGCCTTCCACGTCACTGCGGTGGACACGGGGGTCTTCGTCTCACCGACCACGACGGGGACGCCGTTGACGAACAACACAACGTCGAATCGTGCTCCCTGATAGGTGACCTCGTCGGAGACGATGAACGAATTCTGCTCGGGGCGGGCGAATCCGAATACCTCGTAGGGCTCGTCGTGGTTCGTATCCGGCATCATCACAGTCCCGCCCCCCGCAGCAGTCGCGTGAAGGTCTGATTCGCCGCCATGAGGCCCTCATCAGCGGCGGTCAGCGCCGCCCGGCGCAGATCGCTGAGCACGGCGTCTGTGCGCCCTACGAGTTCAGGGTTCAGCTCTTCGATCGCGCCGCGCAGGTCTGTTTCGACGAACACCTGGGAGGTGGTCCGCGGCAGGTCCTTGCCGGGGATGTACGTCCAACCAGCATCGACCAGCAACTGCACGAGCGCAGCCTGCACTGTGTTCTTCTCTGTGTAGCGCTCGCTCACGCGGCTTCCCCTTCCAGCAGAGCGTCATACGACGACGGAATCTCGTGCTCGCCCGACAGCAGCACCGTCAGCAGGTTGCTCCGGAGCGCGCGGAGCGCGCCTGCGGCTTCGCGGGCAGCGGCGGCGGCGTCAAACGAGGCGTCCAAGGTCAATAGCTGGGTCTCCTGCTCCACCACCGGTGGCATAGGAACCTCGATCGATTCCAGTTGTTCGGGTGGAAGACGCATGCGCCGCAACACTGACCCTTGGATCCGCTGGCGCATACGGTCCCAAAGTCCCGGCCACCGGCAGTAGTGCCTGAGGAGACCAGGAAGCAGTAGCGAAGTGTCGATGGAAAACACCGGGAATTCTGTGCTGGCGAAGGTGTCAGCCATCTCCGCTGTTGCGACCGAGAATGGGCCCCTCCCACGCGGTGAGCTTTCGGTAGACAAGCTGGTCTGAGCGAACGCGCGTAAGGGTGACGTAGGAGATATCCGCACCGGTCACACGACCTCGATCGATGAGCCCCTCGCCGGAACGAAGAACTCCGACGAGCCGGTAGGAGGAACTCGGGTCCACTTGGACGACCTCGGAGGAGCGCGCCAGCGCCTTGCCCAGCGGGCGCTGTGAGGCGTCGCTAGCGAACAGCGATGTGAGTTCGGACAAGTACAGCACTCGAAGTGACTCAGCCTCTCCTGCGGCCGCGTCCACGGCGTCGTCGACCGCGGACATCAGGTCTACGATCCGCCTTTGCACCCTGGGCGGCGGCGGGTCGAACGGAAGCGCAGCTACAGCACGCGAAGAGAGATGCTTTACCGTCGTAGAGGTCGTGGAGGCATGGATGCTCTGAAGCTGAGGCTCGAGCCAGAGCGCCGCAAACTCAACACTCGTGCCGTCCTTCGACGGCCCGAGCATCATGACGCGCTGATTGAGCGCCGCCCGCCCTCCGGACCATCGGCCGAGGTTGAACTCGCCATCCATTCCGATCAGGATTGCCCCATCTTCGACGGTCTGAGCGGAAGGACAGGTCTCAGTCGTGTAGGTATCGCTGCGTCCTCGTTTTACGTCACGAATACGGACGAGTGGAAGGCCCTGTCCACTCTCGTTGAAGAGTTCGGAGCTAAAGGGGTATCCCTGCACGAGAGCAATGGAGTCTCCGAACCGGTTATCACGCATCGAAGCCGGCTTCCTTCAGCCGCAGGTCGAGGGCCGCGCGCGCAGCGTCCATGCGCTCCTGCGCTTCACGGAGGGCAGCCAGCGCTGCATCCACATCAGCCTCGGCTTTGGTCTCCGTCTGGATATAGCGCCCGATGTTGAGGTCGTAGCTGTTCTTCTCGATGTCGCCGAGCGAAACGAGGCTGACGTTCACGCCGCTTTCGCCAGCGTCGCTGCCGATCACGTAGGTCGAAGTGATCGCGTCGACGTCTTCGTCGCTGAGGGTGTTCTGGTTCTTGCCGGGCTTGAACCGTGCACGTGCGTCGACGAACAGCACGTGACCCTTGCGCTCGGCCGGCTTGCTCGCCCGGAAGATCAGCAGACACACCGGGATCGACGTCGAGTAGAAGAGGTTGTTCGGCAGCCCGATCACGGCTTCGAGCAGATCGTTCTCCACTACCCACCGACGCATGTCGGCTTCGCGGCCACCGCGGAAGAGCACCCCGTGGGGCATGACCACGCCGACACGGCCGGTGTCGTCTCGCATGGTCGAGAGCATGTGCTGAATCCACGCCCAGTCGCCATTCTTCGCCGGCGGGACGACGCCGCCCAGGGCGCGCTTGTGCTTGTCCTTCGCCCAGGTCGCCGATGGCCAGTTGTCCAGCGAGAACGGCGGGTTGGCGATAACGACGTCGAACTTTCGAAGCCTGCCGCTCTCGTCGAGCAGCTTCGGTTCACGGAACGTGTCGCCGCGCTTGATCTCGAAGTCCTCGAGCCCGTGAAGGTACAGGTTCATGCGGGCGATCCCTGCCGTGGTGAGGTTTTGCTCCTGCCCGTAGAGCATGAGCGACTCTGGGTTCTCGCCTGCGAGCTTCACGGCTTCGACCGTCTCGACGAGCATGCCGGCGGACCCGCACGCGGGGTCGCAGACTGAGTCACCGGGCTGTGGGTCAAGGATCTTTACCAGGAGATGCACGACATGTCGAGGGGTGAAGAACTCTCCGGCTTTCTTCCCGGATGCCTCAGCGAACTCTCGCAGCAGGTACTCGTACGCGGATCCAAGCATGTCGCCGGCCATGTGCGCCGGGTCGAGCGTCAAGCGATCGAACACAGCCATGAGCGCCTTCAGCGCCGACTCGGGGATGCGCTCGGTGTTGGCCCAGTTCACGTCGCCGAACACGCCGGCGAGCTTGCCGGGGTTCGCTTCCTGAATGGCGACGAGCGCCCTGTTGAGCACAGCGCCGGGCTTCTTCGTCACCTGGTACGTGTCGTCCCAGTGGGCGCCATCGGGGATGCGAAACGTCTGGTAGTCCTCGTCTTCGATCTCCTGCGTCCAGTCGTCACCGAGGTCGGCGATCGCCTCGTCATGCCGGTAGTCGTGGACGTCGCTGATCCATTTGTAGAAGAGCACCGGAAACACGTAGGCCTTGAAATCGCCTGGATCCACAGGTCCGCGAAGTGCATTCGCGGCCGCCCACAGAGCCTGCTCGAGCTCACGCTGCGTGAGGTGGTCAGTGTTCGCCGAGGCGAGTGTCATCGAGAGTCTCCTGATGTACGCGAACGCCCCGCTGTGCGCATCCGGGGCTCCGGCCACGCTATCGCGAAGCGGTTGCCTCGGAGTCGCGGCTACGTAGTCGCGTCGGCGGCGAATGGCGGTGAGACTCGCTTTGGGTCGTGTGACGGCGCACGCTCTGGGTCGCTTAGTAGAGCGCTCCAACTGCTGGAGTTGGGCGCAGACTTTGTAGCGTGGTGGTCATGATGAAAGCGGCGAGCTCGGGGGCGGGACCCACACGCATGGTCATCTGGATTGCGCTCGCTGTCATCGCTCTAAGCGGCGCCGTCGTCGCCATCGCAACCTCCAGTTGGTGGCCGATGCTCGCCTTCGCCGGGCTGGCTCTCCCCATGATTCCCGTCCGATCGTCGCAGCAGCGCAGCTAGCACCCCGAGGGCGCTCGAAAGCCGATCCGTTACCGGCCGTCAGCGTCGAGGTAGGAATCAGTCACGAAAGTGCGGGATGACGCAATCTCAGCGCGGTAGGAGCGCAGGGCGCTGAGTACCGCTGCGCGAACCACGCGATACAGCACGTAGAAGCCCAGCGCCGCAAGCGCGAGCTGGAGTGCAAGGGCGGTGAGGAAGTCCATGCTCGGACAGTAAGGCGCGGCCGCGGCATCCGTCCAGATCATCGTCCCGTCGAACGATACCTAGTCTTGCTACGCGGGGCCCGCGTACCGCCAGCAGCGGTTGGCTGGCGCCCGCAACGGGTCGCACGGGTGTCGAGCGCCCCGGCTCCGATCTGTTGCCGCCAACAATTCACCACGCCGTCGCTCTCGCCGGATAGTCCGGATAAGTGTGACTATCGCGGGTGAGAAACAAGACCCTTGAAGTGAGATGAGGCTGAGCACGAAGAGTGCCTGCGGGCGATGGGTGAGACGGAACGCTACGGTAGGGCCCGTGGAGCTGAGCGACGCGGAGAAGAGGCGAATCCTCGAGAAGTACGGGGCCGCCAGGGGCGCTGACCTCATGGGCCTCGATAGACGAGAGTTGGCGCGCCTCACAGACGGTGGTGGTGCGCCAGCCGGTGCGGGTCAGGGCGGAGAGCGACGACGTCGTGCCTCGGGCTCAGACGAGCCGGTCCTCAGCCGCGTGTTCTTCCACTTCAAGCCATGGGCGATCGGCTGGGGTCTCCTGCTGCTATCGGGCGGGTTCGCCCTCATGGTGAGCGCGCCGTGGCCGCTCGTGCTCGGGCTGCTCGCCTTCTTCGTGCTCTGGTTCTTCGCACCAGCACTGCTGATGGCCTGGGCGTACTTCACCACGCCGATCCCACGGCGGCGCCGCTAGTTCAGGCGGTGAGAGTTAGGTCACGGGGAGTCCGTTGACACCACCAGGGCACGTTGCCACGCTGATCCTCACGGAGTGAGATCGAACCCGGAGGACTGCATGCGGCGCACATCCAAGGACAAGTTCATCGCCGGTGTGTGCGGGGGGTTGGCGCGGCAGTTGGGATTGCCGCCGCTTGCGGTGCGCGTGGCGGCAGTGCTCATCGCCTCCGTCGCTCTGCCCGTGTACATCGTCCTATGGATCGCGGTCCCGGCGGACGACTGAGACAGGCATCGGGACGATGCAGTGGTGAAGTGGCGCCGTGGGCCCGCCCGTCCTCGCCCGCGCCTGACCGAGTCGTCCCGCCCGCGAACATCGCGACCGAAGATCTTCTCTGTACCCTGACCCCCGTTACGGCCTATGCTTCCCCCATCGCGGTGGAAGGGGACGCCAATGCGACACAGTGTGACGCGGGCTTTGGGGGCCGTCATGGTGCTGGTGGCGACGGTTGCTGCAAGCGGGTGCGCAGCCATGACGGAAGAGGGAGCGCGTGATCCGGCGGCAACCGCCGTCGAGGAACCCGAACCCACACTCGAGGAAACCGAGGCCCCACCCGAGGAGTCCGAGCCGGATGCGGGCTCAGCTCCGGGAGCGAATCTCGTCGACGGCGTGGTGGGTGACACGTTGAGATGGGAGAGCTATGACGGGTACATCGCAGAGGTAGGGGTCGAGTGGTTTCCGGTGCGTGATTATGAGCCCCAGGATCTCCCCGAAGTTTGCGTGCAGATCTTGAGCGAATTGCATCCAGGACTGACGAATCCTAGGTACGTGGGGATACCGGTGCTGGTGACCGTCAGCTACCCGGAGGTCAACGGCTTTGTCTGGCCGTCCGGCAGCGGTGCGGCATACGAACTCAACTACGGCATTTCCGCCGGCATCAATCGCCTTTACAACTGCAATGTCACGTCGCCTCCGCCGTATTCGCCGGAGGCCTTGAAGACCAGACTGCTATCCCCACCTGGCGGCACCGTGGAGTACATCGGGTTGGATGTGGTCTCACGAACCCCGAACAACCCTGAGGGCGAGCCTGAATGGACGCTCTCCGACATCTCCTACGGCGGTGAGTACAAGGGCGCGGCGGGAAAGTGCCTGAACGTTGTAGACGAAGACCTTTTCTGCGAGAGCCCGCATCCAGGTGGGCGGTAATAGCTCCAGCTCGTGTCGAGGTGTGGGGCGCCGATCAGCGTGGCTCGGTCTCGCGTTGACGACGACCGTGGCTCTCATGCTCACAGGATGCGGCCCGGCCGAGGTGTTGCCCCCTGAGGAGGAGACCGCGTCGGTGAAGATCGTGCCCGTTCAGGTGGATTCGTTCATGCTTCTCGAGCACGCCACCGTCGAAAGCGACTCCGGCTACCAGGTCACGACCCTCACCGTGAACGTGACGAAGCTCGACAACAGCGTCGGCCAGAGCATGGACATCACCGTCGACTTCGGTGACGTGCGGTGCGATAGCCGCAGGCTGTACCAGGTCTACGCGGCACACAGGCGTGGGGGGAATCTGTACGAGGGTGATGCTGGGTTCCACATCCTGACCTGCAAGCCGTTCACCCTCGCCTCGGCGTTCGAGGAGCTGCCGGCGGGCGTCGTGCGTTGACGTCACCGCCGGCTCGGTGGGCGTCAGGTCTGGTCGGGCTCCGGGTCGTCGCTGTGGGCGAAGCGGGTGGTCTTGTCCATCGCGTCGAGGATGGCGTCCATGTCGTCGTCGTCGACGTCGGAGCCGTAGATCTGCTTGTCGCCGAGCGGGTAGCGGTCTGCCATGGCCACACGCTACCGGTCGCAGAACGCAGAGGGAATCCGCGCCGCGCAATGTCCGGCCCGCTCCGGCGCTCATCGACACGAAGCGGCGGAGGACGCGGTTCAGCGCGGGGCGGTTACGCGGCGCCGGATGCGCGAGACGAGTGCTCGGGGGTCGACGGGAAGGGTCGGCGGCCGCGAATCCCACGAGTCTGCGAGTCGATGCAGCGCGGTCGCAGCTGTGAGACGGTGACCAGAGAGGACTGCCTCATCCAACCGCCATTGCTCGCCGAGGACGGCGACGTCGTGGTGTTCCAGGATGGCGAAGAGGTTACTGAGGTCGAGGGCGTCCTTCTGCGCCCCAGGCCGGTCGCCCCAGGCGAGAGCTTTGAGAATGATGGCACCCTCGATGCCGGGGACGAGCACATCGGCAGTGCGCTCGGTGCCGTCCTGGAAGGTCAGCGCGACGGTAACGAGGAGCCTGTCGTTCAACGCCAGACTGAGGCCGGGCATCGCGTCGAATCGCCGAGCGCCAGCGCGTTCCTCACGGAAGCGATTGTTGACGGTCGGGATCAGCAAGTCGATGATCGGCTGGGGCTCAGCCTCACCCTTGATGTAGCGGTTCCCGTTGACTGCGGTGTATCCCAGCGCAAGCAGCTCGTCATGGAGTTCGCCCGTGGAGGCGAGTTCGACCGAGACGCCGGGGCGTCGGCATCCTGAGTCCGACGCTCCACCAATCCGGGAGCGGGGAACGCCGCACTGAGGACGGTGACCATGTGGCCACCGATAATCGCTGTCTCGTCGTGGCCGGCGATGACCCCGGACAGGTCGATGAGCGCCTCGAACGCGGCATCGTCTGTGGCGGAGGTGGCGATCAGATGAGCGGTGCGTGAGCCGCCGGGTCGGTTCGCCGGGCTATCCATCCATGCCCCTGACCGTGTACTCGCGCAGTCGCGCGACGGCTTCCTCCTGGTCTCCGGTGGTCCCGGTGCGGCGCACGTCGTAAGTCGCGATGATCGGGTCCACCCGCTGGGCGCCATCCATGTCTTCGCTGTCGCGGGGATGGTCGGGTCGGCGGCGTGGATGATCATCAGGGTGTAGTCAGAGCTGTCAGCTGTCGCGAAGCCGTGGTCGCGGGGGTCCACCGGCTGCTGCGCATAGACGACAGCATGTTCAGGGCGTCGCCGTGCCCGCGTCAGATCCGCGGCGACGTCGCCTGATCGAAGCGCGGCGGGATCCGCGTCGATGATGTCTTTCGCCTGCAGACTCGGCGCGGTGTCCTTCCACCAGTACGTCGTGATGCCGCCCGGGCCGGGATAGCTATCCAGGGTCCGGTCGAACAGCTCGCCGCGATCGGTGACGTGCACACCCCCCGCTCTCGTCTGGACGATCGCGTCGGCGAACAGATCGTGCTGCAGCGCCTTGGCGACGGCGCCTTGCGTGATGCGCACCCGCTCGGCCAGCTCGAGCTGCGTGAACGAGCCCCTGGTCGCGAGGAGAGCGCGCGCGAGCGCGTAACGGCCGTACGGCTTCGGGCCCCGCTTCGAGACGGCCTGGACCTTGTCCTCGCGGAGGGTGATTGCACGGCCATCGAGGATGATCTCCTCCTCTGTGACCACGGCCGCCCTGGGCTCCTTCAGCGCGAATGCGCGGAGGCTGGGCGTGAGCGTGTCAGGTGTGAACACGACCGCGTCGCCATCCTCCAGCGCCCGCGTTGCGTCCGCACGCGTTGGTGTGCTCCGAGTTGCGGCGTGCCGATAACGGCGGTCATCGATGTCGAGAATGGCGCGCGTCGCGGACCGTCACGCTCTTGCCCTGCGAGCGGAGCGCACGGATGGCGTCGTTCACATCCATGGCCGCCCCTCCGCAGTATTCCTGATTATCAGATTACCTGTGAATAGGAATATTAGCTAGCCCGCGGGGCCAGCCGGAGATGGGCCTCGTCTAGGGCTTCTCCCTGATGATCGACGTGGAATCCCACGACGGCTCCTGAATCGATGAGCCGCAGGCCGGTAGCACTGCAGGTGCGGGAACTACCGGTCACGCGCCGTGGTGCCCGTCGACGAACGACTTCACCGCTGAGGCAACAGCCGTGTGTCGGTCCTCGCGGATTGCGGTCAGCGGGGTGTCCTCCTCCAGCAGCGGGTTGCTGCCGATGAACCACTGGCGGGCGACGTGCTCGCCGTCGGCGGCCGCGAGGACGTTCC
This sequence comes from uncultured Actinomycetota bacterium, assembly GCA_963789095.1. Lineage (GTDB taxonomy): Bacteria > Actinomycetota > Actinomycetes > Actinomycetales > Microbacteriaceae > Microbacterium. The sequence goes on along the minus strand of CAWBJK010000008.1, from coordinate 148,013 downwards.
ACTGGCGGTGGGCGAACGTCAGGCGGCGGGACGCGTCAGCGCGCGGCTCCGGCCCGTCTTCCTTGGCCCACCGGATCGGGAGCTTCCGGTCCTTGGACCCGGCGAGGGTCGCGACGAGAGTCGGACCGAGCGCGCCATTGAGCTCCCGGACGATGTCGTGGATGTCCATGCGCATCGTGCGTTCGTGAGCTGCGGTCGGAGTGAGCGTCTCCATGTGAATAGGGTACCTCGCAAGTACCCTAAAAGCCACCCTAGTTACACCGTCTTCTTGCGTCGCAAGCGTCGATTCCTCCGACCTGGGCGCACGACGCCGTGCGCGGCCCGCTCAGCTGGCGGGGCCGTCGGGAACCTCCCATGAGGCGTTGAGGCGCCAACCGCGGGGTATGTCTCCCGTGGTGCGGCGGTGGAGCACCTCGTTCTCATCGATCCAGATCTCCAGGTATCTGCGCACCGGCGCAATGGCGGGACCGCCCAGCCAGGTGAGGGGGTTCAGGAACTCGAGCAGTAGTCGCCACGACGGTGGTTGCACGAGGTGCGTCATCCGCATCCGGTTCGCCCTGCACATCCCAGCCCTGGTTCACACGCTGGATCATCTCGGCGCGTAGCTTGGCGTGTGGAACGCTCATGCGCTTCGCTCGACGTGCATCGACCTCATCGCGACGGAGGCAGCCTTCAGCGTCGGCAGTTCTCCGAGCCGCGCGGATGCGACCCGGGGACGCTGGTGTCGGCGATCGCGTCGATCGGGCTGTCCAGCGATCCCGAGCTGTTCGCGGTGTCACCGGCATCCGGCGCTCTCGGCCGCCACCTGCGGGAGAACGCTCCGCCGCCGACCGTGAGCGCCCCCGTTCTCGTCGCGCAGGGAGGCACGGACGGCATCGTGCGACCCGCGACCCAGCGATCGCTGATCCAGCGCTTCTGCGCGGCTGGGCAGCTGCTCGACTATCGTCTCTACGAAGGGTTCGGCCACACGCAGATCGTGGAACTGAAGTCGTCGCCGCTGCGGGAGGACCTCCTGGCCTGGACCGCTGACCGCTTCGCGGGCGCCGCGGTGGAATCGGGCTGCAACGAGAGCGTGATTCCACCGCCCTGACGAGTCTCGTCGCGTTGGGTGACCCCGACGGGGTCGACAGACTCCATCGCGTAACCACGCAAAGTTTTCTTGATTGTCGACTGTGTGAGTGCTATCGTCGACGATATGAGCCCTAACGTCGACAACGCGCCCCACCCGGGACCGGCCCTTGAATCCCTTGTGGGTGCAGATCGAGGCTCCCTCGGCGAAACCGCACGTGATGCCATTCGCGAGGCGATTCTCACGGGCGCGCTGCCGCCGGGGACCCGTCTGGTCGAAGAATCGATCGCCAAGCAGATGGGTGTGAGCCGTGCGACTTTGCGGCAGGCGCTCTGGATGCTGAAGCGCGACGGACTCATCGTCGACGAGTCGGCGCGCACCACCCGCGTCGTGACTCTCGACGCGGGTTCGGTGCGCGAGTTGCACTTCATTCGAGTTCTTCTCGAGTCGGCTGCCTACCAAATGGCGGCGAAGCGCATCACCAGCGATGAGATCGCGGGCATCGAGGTGATTCTCGAGCAGATGCAGGCAGCAGCGGACGCGGAAGATCGCGTCGTGGTGGCCTCGCTCGACTACGCGTTTCACCGCTCGCTCTGCGAGGCGTCGGGAATGCCGCGGCTCGTCGAGATATGGGACCAGCAGCAAGTTCTCTTCCGGCTCTGGCTCAACATGGTGGGTCAGACACTCAACGAGAGTGTCGACCACATCGCGATCACGCACCGCGTGATTCTCGACGCCGTTCTCAATGGCGACCCCGCCGAGATCTTCGAGCGGGTCCACGAACACGTCTACCTGGTCGGCGATGCGTTGAAGACCGAACGCCGTCGCTGGGCGGATGAACAACCACAACTGGGCGCTCCGCAGACGATTGCGCCCGCCCCCGCTAAGGAGAACCGCCAATGAGCGTAGTGAACTTGACGCTTCCGCTTTACCCGCACATGCCCGTCGGCAATGTCTGGGCCTGGGATTCCCCGTTCCGCATCACGAAGACCCTCACTCAGGAACGGCACGGGGTCGAGCAGTACGCGATGAGCTTTCACAGCGAGGCCGGGACTCGACTCATGCTCGCCGCATGCTACGACGATGACGCTGCCCGCATCGACGAGCTCGACTACAGCGGATACGTGAACCGCGAGACGCTTGTCGTCGACATCCCGAAAGACGCAGGCGAAGACATCACCGCGGTGGACATCGACCAGGCGTTGGCGGACAACGACGATTTCCGTGATGGAGATGCCGTGCTCATCCGCACCGGCTGGGGCGCATCAGACGCCCACCGGCGACTCGGCGACGACTACGCGAAGTTCACGCCACACTTCACGGTCGAAGGTGCCGAGAGGCTCGTCCAGCTCATGCAGGCAAAGCACACGGATCTGATGCTCACCGACTGTGCCTACGTCGGCAATCTCGGCGAGGGATTCATGTTCGACGAGTGGGCAGCGAGAGAACCTTGGGATCGCCCTCCCTTCCCCTCCGATCAGGCACGTGCATACATGCGTCATTACACGCCGAAACGCGGTGCCGGCGGCGGGGCTCCCGACTGGGCGGCCTCCCTACCCCTTCACGAGGCCCTCTCGCCAGTGCCTGCGCTCACCAACACGGACCGCCTCACGAAGAAGCGGATCAAGGTGACTGTGCTGCCGCTTTATCTGGCAGGCGGTGAAGGGGCTCCGTGCACGGTGTTCGCATTTCAGGAGGACAACTAATGAGTCAGATCTCGATCTCACGGCCGATCGATGTGGCGTCGCCGGCGGGCACGAACTTCCCTTGGGAGCGGCCGTTCTCGACGGAACCGATCGCCACGCTCGATCACAACGGGGCGAACCTGTTCCACATCGACATGAGCCCGGCGGCGTCTACTCGCCTTCTGACTGCTCGTATCGCGGACCCCTCGCGGCCCTCTATCCCGGACCTTGCGCCGGAGCTGCTTCTGAACCGCGCCGCGGCCATCGTCCGAGTCGCATCCACCGACGGCGCCGTCTCTCGTCAGCAGATCGACGAGGCGTTTCGGGAGATCGAGGCATCCGCGATCGTACTTCTCGCGGGCGCTAACGCAACGCTCTCGCGCGAGGGCCGCGATGCGCTCGAAGAGTCGCTGGTCGCGAACGGCATCGATCTCGTCCTCACCGACCTCACCTCTCTGACGCCTCCTGCTGATACGTTCGTCGGCCGGACGTGGCTCACCGTGCCAGCGTGGCAGCGTCCTCCGTGGCCCTCGTCTATCGCGAAGGCATACATCGGCTACGAGTACGGACGCGAACGGGCGCTCGAGGACTGGGCTCCGACGCTCGGTCTTCTCCGACACGCCAACTTCGTGCTCGGTGTGGTGAACGGCGATCGCCTCACCGGCGACTCGACGATCGTCAACATCGCCCCGCTACAGGTCGCTGACGTCGGCGAGGCGCCCTGCACCGTCGTCGCGGCCAGCACCGCGTAGCGATTCACAGACCATCGCGCCAGATGCATCAAGGAGGATGATCGTGCACTACCGAAGCAATCGAATCAGGGGACCACTGGCCGCGGCAGCAATCGGCCTGGTCGCGATCCTGGCCGTCGGCTGCAGCGCCGCTACCCCAGCGGGAGAAACCAGCGAGCTGGACGGAGACTTCGACTGGGAAAGATTCAGCGGTGAGTCCCTGTCGGTCTACATCCCGGACACGGGTCAGGCGGACCTCATCCGCGCCAAACTCCCCGAGTTCACAGAGCTGACTGGCATCGAGGTAGATCTCGAGACCGCCGATGTCACGAGCTACCGGCAGAACCTCCCGGTGCGCCTCACAGCTCGGGCATCGGATTTCGATGTCATGGCTACCTTCCCCGAAGTGGACGGCCCGCAGTTCAACGCCAACGGATGGTACGTCCCGCTGGATGAGTACCTCAGCAATCAGGCTGCAACGAACTCCGACTACGACTTCTCCGACTTCGCGGACGGCGTTCAGGAGGCGATGAAGGTCGACGACGAGGTCGTCACGGTCCTGTGGGAGATGCAGACCGACCTGGTCTACTACCGCAAGGATCTGCTGGAGCAGGCAGGACTGCCCGTTCCCGAGACGTTCGAGGAGTGGGAAGAGGTTGCCGGTGCGATCCACGACCCCGAAGGCGGCGTGTACGGATTCGCATTGCGCGGCATCCCCTATCAGACGACGACGCCCTTCTCCTCGTTCCTGTATGCGCACTGCGGCCAGTGGGTCGCCGATGGGCAGGCAGCGATCAACTCCGCGGCAGCCGTGGACGCGTACGAGACATACGGGAGATGGGGAGCGTACGGCCCTCCGGGAATCACCGGCTTCGACTGGCCGGTGCCATCGCAGCAGTTCGCGCAGGGGAAGGTTTTCGCCTTCCTGGACGTGAACCTGTTCGTCGGCGACCTCGAAGACCCTGCAGAGTCCACTGTGGCGGGGAACATCGGGTACGCACCCGTGCCCGAAGGCGAATGCGGTCGATCGCCCTTCATCGGTGGATGGGGCTATGCCCTCTCTCCCTTCTCGGCGAAGCATGACGCCGGGTGGTACTTCATCCAGTGGGCGACCAGTGCTGAGATCAATCTTGAGATGAAGCTCGACGGCTGGCCCAGCCCGCGCTCGAGTGTCTGGAGCGACTCCGCGTTCACCTCGAGCGACGAAACCCCAGAGTTCACAGCGGTCGTCTTGGAGAGCACCGAGATCGCAAACGCGGAGATGAATCCTCCGGTCGCGCCAGGTGTGCAGGCCCGTGAGATCGCCGGATATGTGAGCCACAGGGCGCTCGAAGGACTCTCGCGCTCCGAGATCCAGAAAGTCGCCGATCAACAAGCTGCCGAGCTGCAGCAGTTGATCGACACGATGCCCTGAGACCACCAGTGGGGCCCGGCGCTGACGCCGGGCCCCCGTACTAAAGGATCAATCATGCTCAAGGCAATCGATCGGGCAGCCGTAACGCCCTGTCGCCGCTGGGGCCAGTCCTTGGACCGTTACGACCGCTTCGTGCTTCCCGCGCCCGCGTTCCTGCTCGTTCTGGTGCTCTTGGCATTCCCCATCGCCTTCACGATCTACATGAGCTTCCACTCGTGGAACGGCGGCCTCCGCCCTCCTCAGTTCGTGGGGCTCGAAAACTACCAGCGCACATTCGAAGACGCTCGGTTCTGGGGCGGCTTGATGCGCACCGGATACTTCGTGGGACTCGCGATCGCGCTGCAGATCGTGCTCGGCGTGGCGGCGGCACTTGTCTTCCACAAGAACTTCCGGGGTCGGGGCGCAGCTCGTGCCTTCTTCCTCTTCCCGATGATCGCGACGCCAGCGGCAATTGCCCTCGTGTGGAAGATGATGTTCGACCCGACGCTGGGGATTCTGAGCTACCTCAGCCAAGCGGTCGGCGGTCCGCCGATCACGTGGACCTCCGATCCGAACATGGTGATCCCGGCTCTCGCAATGGTCGATACGTGGCAGTGGACTCCGCTGATCATGCTGATCGTCCTCGCCGGTCTCGCTGCTCTGCCGCAGGAGCCGTACGAGGCAGCACGAATCGATGGCGCCGGGGAGTGGCGCATCCTGTTCAGCATCACGCTGCCCCTTCTCAAGCCCGTCATCCTCACCGCGGCGATGTTCCGCCTGATCGACTGCATCAAGACCTTCGACATCATCATGATCATCACTGCGGGCGGTCCCGGCTACTCGTCGGAGACCCTGAACCTGTACGCGTACCAGCAGAATCTCGCGTTCCTGAACTTCGGTTACGGATCGTCCCTTCTGGTGTGGCTCACACTGCTCGTCTTCGGTGTGGCTATCGCGCTGACCATCGTCCGCCGAAAGGGAGCCACCGCAGCATGACACCTTCACTCACTCGACGGCGGCGGTCAGCGAAGAACTTCACGCGGCGGGCAGCCCTGTACTTCGTGGTCGCACTCCTGCTGCTGCCGGCGGCGTTCGTCTTCTTCTGGATGGTGTCGTCGTCTCTCAAACAGGGCGTAGACATCTATCAGATTCCGCCTCGATGGTTTGATTTCGAACCGACGCTCGACAACTATCAGAAGGCGCTCGAGCGAACGCCGTTCGCGCACTACGCGTTCAACAGTGCGCTCGTCGCCACTGCGTCCAGCGCACTCGGTCTGATCATCGGCCTTCCGGCCGCTTACACGATCGCGCGATACAACCAGCAGCGGCTCGCAGTTTCGCTTCTCACCGCGCGACTGCTTCCCGCAATCGCGTTCCTGGTCCCCTTCTTCATCCTTTTCACCCAGATCGGGATGGTGGGAACGTACCCAGCGCTGATCCTCGCCCACCTGCTTGTGACGTTCCCGTTGACGGTCTTCATCATGGTGAACTTCTTCGAAGCCATCCCGTCCGAGTTGTACGACGCTGCGCAGGTGGATGGATGCGGCAAGATCGGCGTTTTCTTCAAAGTCGCACTCCCACTCACGAAAACCGGATTGGTCACGTCCGGCATCCTGGCGTTCATCTTCTCCTGGAACGACTTCAAGATGGCGTTGGTGCTTTCGAACGCCGACACCCGCACGCTTCCCGTCGCGGTCTACAACTTCGTCCACGAAGCGTCGCTCGAGTGGGGCCCGATGATGGCCTACGCAACTCTCATCACCGTTCCGATCATCGTGCTCACTGCGTTTGCGCAGAAGCACATCGTGACCGGCATGACCCTCGGAAGCATCAAGTAAGGAACGTCAATGACCCACATCGATTCACTCGCCGGCCGACCCGGACGACTCATCGCGGCGAGCATCAAGCCAGGCGATCAGCTCACCGATTCGATCGAGGCGATCTGCAGGCAGCATGCAGTTGAAACGGCCGTCATCACATCCGTGATCGGGACCGTGGAGGAGCTGTACCTCAGAAATCCGCGGGACCTCACGACACTCCCGATCCGCCAAGAGCACGAGTGGGCCGACGAGATCGACACCGTCATGCTTCGGCGAAAGATGGAGATTCTGTCGATCCAGGGCAACGTCACGACCTACGAAGGCAAGCTCTGGGCCCATTGCCACGGGTTGTTCTCGGAGGCGGGTGGCCAGGTGCGGGGCGGGCATGTGTTCCGGGCGACCATCTGGAGCCAGGGTGAGATCTTCCTTCAGGAGCTGCTCGACGTCCGCATCGATCGCGAGCACGACGTCGAAGTGACCGGCCTGCCTCAGATTCGACTGCACGATTCCCGAGGCTGACATGACCGGTGTGCGGGTGGCGCTCGCTGTGTATCCGCGGCGCGATGGACTGCTGCGGCCCACCCGCACACCGTTTTTCGGACGGCCGTGCCGCAGCGGCGATCGGAGACGATCATGAGGGTTCTCCTAGGTGTGGACGTCGGAACGTCGAGCACGAAGGGGGTGCTCGTGCGCACTGACGGCGCGGTCCTGTCGACAGCGGTTCGTTCGCATTCGGTCCAGCACCCCCGCCCTGGGCACTACGAGAATGGACCCTGAGATCTGGTGGGACGAGTTCCAGTCGATCTGCGAAGAGCTCACGGGCGGCGGTGACATCGAGGTGATCGCGGTCGGCGTGAGCGGCATGGGGCCCTGTGCCGTCGTCACCGACCATGCCGGGGTTCCGACCCGTGCGGCGATTCTCTACGGAGTCGACACGCGAGCCACCGCGCAGATCGCACGTCTGAACGAGGAGCTCGGCCCCGACGAGATCCTCGCGCGGACCGCGAATGTCCTCTCCTCCCAATCCGTCGGCCCCAAGCTCATGTGGATCCTGGACAACGAGCCCGAGGCGCTCGACCACGCCGAGCGCCTTTTCATGCCGTCGTCCTGGATCGGATTCCGGCTCACGGGCGAGTACGCGATGGACTATCACAGCGCTAGCCAGTGCACGCCTCTCTACGACTCGCGTGCGGACACGTGGGACGTCGAATGGGCTACGCGCATCGCGCCGTGGCTCCACCTGCCCGAACTGAAGTGGAGCGGCGAGGTACTCGGCACGACCAGGACCGCGATCGCCGGCGTGAAGCCGGGGACTCCCGTGCTCATGGGGACGATCGACGCTTGGGCCGAGTCCGTCAGCGTGGGCGCCGATCGCCCCGGCCGGTTGATGCTCATGTATGGCACCACCATGTTCATGATCGCGTCCACGAATCGACGACTGGCCAGCGAGCGGCTATGGGCCACTCGTGGTGTCGACCCGAACTCCAGCTCAGTGGCCGGGGGGCTCGCGACCGCCGGATCACTGACCGCGTGGAGCCGTGAGTTGCTGCGCAGAGCACGACTTCACCGCTGTGACCGCTGCTGCCGAACAGAGCGGCCCGGGTGCGCGAGGACTCCTGCTGCTCCCATACTTCGCCGGTGAACGCACCCCTATCCTCGATCCGAACGCCGCAGGAGTGCTGGTCGGTCTCACTCTCCGGCATGACGCGGGAGACATCTTTCGCGCGGTCTTGGAAGGGACGGCGCTCGCGGTGCGAAACAACCTGGAAGCGATGCGCGACCTGGGTGTGGCGATCGACCAAGCGACCGCTGTCGGCGGTGGGACTCAGGCTCGGGAGTGGGTCCAGATCGTCTCCGATGTGACCGGCATCCCTCAGGTGATTCCGAGGTCGACTGTCGGCGCGTCGTTCGGGATGGCGATGCTGGCCGCACGGGCATCGGGGCTGAACGTCGAGGTCGACGAATGGAACCCGGCTGCCGAGGTCGTCGTTCCCGACGAGAGCCATCGAAGCCTCTACGACGATCGATACCGACTCTTCGTCGAGCTCTATCGAGCAACGGCTCCGGTCGTGCATTCGCTAGCGGCATCCGAACGATGACCGCCACACACCCGGGAGGACAGACAGTGGAATCCGTAGTCGTGACAGCCACATTCGTGAGCGAAGCAGGAAAGCGTGACGATCTCCTCGAAGCGCTCAAGGTCGCTATACCGGAAGTGCACGAAGAAGACGGATGCGAGCTTTACGCGCTCCACGAAGCGGACAACGGAAACATCGTCCTCATCGAGAAGTGGGCGTCGCGCGAGAGTCTGCAGGCGCACGCCGAAGGCGATCCAGTTCGACGTCTCAATGCTGCGATCGAGCCGCTTCTCAAGGAGGCGCCGGTCGTGGTGGCGATGAGTGCCGCACCGGTCGGCGGGTCCGCGGGTGCTCTCTGATCGCCGCGCCGACCCGTTCTCCAGGTGAGGACACGAGAGAGACCTCGCCGTCAGCCGCCGAGTGAACCGGTGGCGGCGAGCCATTCCCGCAGATCGCTCGCTCCTTGGGCTACGCGAGCAGCAGCCGCCCGGCTCCCCTTCGCGTCTCCCGCGTCATACGCCGCTGCGAGATCGGCGTAGCCGGTCCGGTAGGCGTCGATCGCGAGTTCGGCGCTCTCATGGATCTCTTGGAGCCGAGCGGTCGGCGGCTCGTACGCGGTCGCCGTCACCCGCATCCGCTCGAGAAGGGGGAGGAGGTCGTCACGGATCCGCTGAGCGATGACGGCAGGGTCTTCGAGCTCTGCGGCGACGATCGCCGTGACGGAATCGAGCATGGCCGCGAACCCCTCCTCGAGAGGAGCCGCGACGGCTTGCAGGTACAGCTCCTCACTCGTCTCGTCCGATGTCTCACCCAGCGGGATCGACCCGCCGGAGCTGGGCTTCAGCACCGGGATGGTTCCTCCGAGGAGCGCGGCCGACACGAACGCGACCACAGGGATTGCGACGAGCCTCGGCCATCGCGACGGCGGCGTGCTGTGTGCCGGCGGCACAGCCGGGCCTGGCACGGTGGCGGCCACAGGCCGAGCCGCGATCCCCGGGGCCGCGGGGTTCGCTGCAGCTTCGACCGGCGTCGCAGCCGACTCCGCCGCAGGGGAGAGCAGGGCCATCGCAGCCAGCGGCACCGCCGCGGTAACGGCCGCCGTGAGAGCCGCACCCACGAACGTGAACAGCAGGCCCAGCGGGAAGGAGCCGCCCAGCGCGCCGTTGAGCACCACGAAGCCCAGCAGCGTCGTCACCGCCGCCACAGGGAGGGCCACGAAGGACGCCGCCGCACCGCGGCCACCCCTGCTCACGCTCAGGACCGCCATGCCGACCACACCTGCCGCTGCCGCCACGAGCGCGTAGTCGAAGAATCGCCCCGAGTTGTCGGAATCGGATGCGGCCGGGCCGGCCAGGCTGCGGAAGACCCAGATCGCCGCCGCGCCTCCCAACCCGCAGGCACCCCCGACGATCAGCACGTGCCCGAGGCCCGGACCGGAATCGATCGGCCACGACCATCCCTCGCCCTTCGTCGCCACCCATGCAGGTACCGGCCTGCCCCTCCGCGCGAGGAGCATGGGGCCGAGCACCGCCGCTGCAAGCAGCAGTCCGCCGACGATCAGGCCTCCTTGCGGTGTCGTGAGCACCAGAAACACCAGACCCCACCCGCCCCACGACACGACATCCGCGGTGGAACCTGCACTCCAGATGGCCGCGGCGAACACGAGGGTGCCGGCCGCGTGGGCGATGAGCCGATGCCCCACGGCCCCCTCATGCGCGACGCCAGGTCGGCCCACCACGAACCCAGTCCCGCGACGATCGCAGTCGCGCCCATCCCCGCGCAGAGCCAGAGCGCCACGACGCTGATCGTGCTCATATCGATCACGGTGACGCTCACCCGGGCGAAGGAGAGGAACTGGCCTGCGACGAGCCCGCATCCGACCGCCAGCCCCAGGCCGCGCACCCGCACCGGCCGCTGCGACACGCGGCCATAGACGACCGCTCGCCACAGCCCCACACCGACCGACCCGCCGAGGAGGATCCCTGCGACGGTCGCGGAGAGCGGCACCGCCCATCCGACGTGTCCCGTCCCGGTCAGCGCTGTCGTCAGCAGGGCTTGAACCAGCGGTTGGATCGTGGCGGCGAGCAGCGCGGCCGTGAATCCTTCGAGGATCGTCGGCTGGAGCATCCGCGTCGGGTCGTCGAGCACGTCGATCCGCCGCGCAGGGGACGGATGCTGCGCAGCGAGCCGGCGCCACAGATTCGGCTGCGGGGCGGATCCGCTTCTCGAGGCGATCGTCACGAGCAGCCCGCGGACGCCGGCGACGCGGTCGGGTTCGTCGCCGACCGCCACGTCGGCCTCATGCTCTCGCGCGCGCAGCACCTCGTTCGCGACGAGCCGAGCGACCACCAGAAGCACGACGGCCCTCCATGCGTAATCCCAGACGAACGAGAAGTCGTCGGCCGCGATCGCGAAGACGACAGGGACGCAGGAGAGTGGGATCACCGCCAGCCAGATTCCACGCGCGAGCCAAGCGATAGCGACGTCGTTGTGCGCCACGTGGGCGAGTTCGTGAAGCACGATGGGATCGAACACCGTGCGATCGGTCGGCGTCAGCGCCAGCTTCGGGGGGAGTGCGATCCGATAAGCGCCGGGGAGGCCGAAGGTGAACGCGTCGCGCTGGCTGAGGCTACCCCGCAGGGCCTCGGGCGGCCTCCGCACTCCCGCCTCTGCGGCAAGGAGCCCCACGCGCTGTCTCGTGCTGTCGAGCTGCGGCGGCAGGGGCTTGAGATCACGACGCCGCCGGATGACCGCGGGAGCTGCGACGGCGACTGTCAGCCCGCACAGGAGGCCGACCGCTCCCCCTGCGAGGGCGTACGCGGCGCGGAGTCGTTCAGCCGAGGTCACGCACTCCTCGAAGTCGCGATGGCGTTCGAACGGGTCGCGGGACTCGGCACCGGCGTTGCACGCCGCGACATTTTCGACCCAGCGGTCGCCCTCGACGGCGTTGTGCACAGCGTTGCCGACGAACAGGCCGTTGCACAGGAGTGCGAGAACAAGGATGAAGAATCTCGCGGTGCTCGGCTCCGAGTACCGCAACGGCGTCGCGCGGATTTGCGCGTTCATGACCGTCGTGGATCAGGGTGACGGCGCGGCGGGACCCGCGAGCGCCGTTCCCCCGACCACCGCGTCGGCGAGCGAGTTCGCCTGATCCTCGTTGAGTCCTAAGGCCTGCGCCTTGGCGTACGCGACCCCGCGAACCAGCTGCAGTTGGTCACGCGTGAGGGTGGGGGTCGCGGCTGCGGGTGCGGCCGCTTTCGCCGAGCCGGGGAAAGTCCGTCGCACCCAGGCGGCGAAGCCGCTCTGGACCTGCGGCCCGAGCGCATCTTTGGCCAGCTGGAGCAGGAACTTGACGACCTCTGTGGCTACGGCGATCGCGAACGGGGCCAGCATCGCGAGCTCCACGCCGAAGCCAAGCGATTCTTCACGCGCCCCTCGGATCGAGCCCTCGGGGTCGGCGAAGTACTCGTCGCTGACCTCTGGGAGGATGCTCACCTCATCCGGGGCGACAGCGGCGAGCATCGTCTCTGCCAGTTCGACGGCGAGCTGCCGGTCGTCGTCTTGATGTTTTCGACTCATCCAGCACCCCGCAAAGCTGATCAGAATCACGCACCCCGGTCGTCGGTGCAGGGCTCATCTTCCTCCTCGACCGGGCGGATGTCATCAGTGACCCACGCAACCCGAGGCGTGCGGTGGTGATCGATGACAAACATCGATTAAGGTGAGGCTACCCTTACAACACTGATCCTCTCGAAATGGAGTGCCTTCCGCCATGCGAAATCCCCGGTTCCTCACCGTCGCCGCCGGCATCGCCGCTGCCGCCCTCGCCGGGAGCGGGTGCGCCGCGTCCGCCCCCGGAGCAGAGACCGATCCCGCCGCTGAGGCGGCCATAGAAAGCGACGGAGCGCTCGTGCTCTACTCCGGTCGCAGCGAGGATCTCGTGGGCCCGCTTGTGGAAAGGTTCACCGCCGACACCGGCATCGAGGTGGACGTGCGCTACGGATCGACCGGCGAGATGGCCGCACTCCTCTTGGAGGAAGGCGGCAGCACGCCCGCCCAGGTGTTCCTGTCGCAGGATGCCGGGGCTCTCGGCCAGCTCACGTCTGCGGGTCTGTCCTCCACGCTGCCGGCAGACATCGCCGGCGCCGTCCCGGACGGGTTCACCAGCACCGATGGATCCTGGGTCGGCGTGACCGGCCGCGCCCGCGTCATCGCGTACGACAGCGAGCAGCTCACCGAGGCCGACATCCCCGACTCGACAGCAGACCTGGTCGACCCGGCATGGAAAGGACAGGTGGCGTTCGCCCCCGGCAATGCCAGCTTCCAGTCGTTCGTGACGGGCCTGCGGGTACTCGAAGGCGAGGAAGCGGCCGACGCGTGGGTGTCCGGCATCGCCGCGAACGACCCCGTGCTCACCGAGAGCAACGGCGACTCGCTGGAGCTCGTCAACACAGGCGTCGCGCAGATCGGCCTCATCAACCACTACTACTGGTTCGAGGCGGCAGCAGAGGTGGGTGCCGAGAACATGCGCGCACAGCTGAAGTTCCTTCCGGGCGACGCGGGCGGAATAGTCAACGTCACCGGCGCGGCGATCCTCGCCGGCGCCGACGGCGACCCTGACGCGCAGGCCTTCATCGAGTACCTGCTGTCGGAGACCGGCCAGACCTACTTCGTCGAGGAGACCTTCGAATACCCGCTCGTGCCGGGGATCGATGCGCCGGAAGGCTTGCCTGCGCTCGAGACCCTTGTCAACCCGAGTCTCGACCTGAGCGACCTGGAGTCGCTCAGCGCGACCCAGGAACTGCTGGCAGCCCACGGTCTCATCTAGTGACACGACCGCTCGCACCGCGATCCCCGCTGCCGCTCATCACGGCAGCGGGGATCGCGGCGCTGCTCGCGGCGATCCCTCTCGTCTACCTCGGGGTGCGCATCAGCGAGGCGGGTGCGGACGGTGTGATCGCCGTGCTCACCAGGCCGCGTCTCCCGCTGCTGCTTGTGAACACGGTCCTCCTCGCAGGTTCCGTCACGCTTTCGGCGACCGTGCTCGGCGTGACGAGTGCTCTGGTCCTGGCCCGAGTGCGCCTGCCCGCGGCGCGCACGCTCGCAGTGCTCACGGTGCTTCCGCTCGCGGTGCCGTCCTACCTGGCCGCATTCGGCTGGCTCGCCGCAATCCCCGGCATCCATGGCTTCTGGCCGTCGTGGCTGGTGCTCACCGTGGTGACCGTGCCGTATGTGATCCTCCCCGTCACCGCCGCCCTGCGCGGCACCTCCGCGACCCTCGGGGAGGTCGCGCGGACACTCGGCTACGGCCCCGCCCGCACCTTTCGTGCGGTGGTATGGCCGGGTATCCGCAGCGCCACCCTCGCGGGGGCGCTCCTGGTATGCCTCTACGTGATCGCCGACTTCGGCGGCGTCGCCCTCTTCCGATACCCGGTGCTGACGACCGCGATTCATCAGGCTTATGGGGCGAGCTTCGACCGCAACTATGCCGCGGTCCTCGCAGCGATCCTCGTGATGCTGGCCTTCGCGGTCTTCGTTCTGGAACGCCGCACGCGCCCTCGCCGGGAGTTCGCGGTCGGCCGCGCCGGTGCTCGGGAGCCAGTCGCGCTGGGCGGTCCTGCTCGGGTCACGGTGGTCCTCCTCCTCCTGGCCGCGCCGCTGGGCGCGGTCGGCGTCCCCCTCGCCAGTCTGCTCACGCGGCTGTTGCACGCTCAGACCGTTCGCGAGCTCGACGTCGCCCGCTTGCTCGATGCGGTCGGCAATACGCTGCTCCTCTCGGCGGCAGGGGCGGTGCTCGCGGTGCTCCTCGCGCTCCCTATCGCAACGCTCGCAGCGCGCTACCGTGGTCGTGTCGTCACAGTGATCGAGGCGGCCGGCGCGCTCCCCCTTGCGCTGCCCGGCATCGTCGTGGGGCTCGGGCTCGTCTTCTTCTCACTCATCGCTGTGCCAGAGCTCTACCAGACGGGCATCATGCTCGCGTTCGCATACGGTGTGCTCTTCCTCCCGAAGGCGATCGGCACCATCCGCGCCTCGGTGGAGCGCGTGCCGCGCAGCCTCGAGGACGTTGCCGGCACGATGGGCTACGACCCGCTCCGCCGGTGGTGGTTGGTGACCGCGCGCCTCGCCCGCCCCGGCATCGTCGTCGCCGCGCTGTTCGTTGCGGTGACGGCGATGAAGGAACTGCCCGCCACCCTGTTGCTGCGACCGACGGGAAGGAACACGCTCGCCGTGGAGCTGTGGGCGAAGACCGACATCGCCGCGTATGGTGCAGCAGTGCCCTACGCCATTGCCTTGGTGGCCATCGCCGCCGTACCCGCCGTGATCCTCTCCCCGCGTAGCGAGCGGATCGCCGTGGAGGGCGCCCCGTGAGCCGGCTCTCGGTATCGGGGGTCACGGCCACCCTCGGCACCACCACAGTGCTGCGGGAGGTCGCCCTTGACGTCGCCGACGGAGACCTGGCCGTTCTCGTCGGGCCGAGCGGATGCGGCAAGTCGACGCTTCTGCGGGTGATCGCCGGCCTGGTCCGGCCTGTGCGCGGGCGTGTCACTGTGGGCGACAGCATCCTCAACGACGGCGATGCGTTCATGCCGCCCGAGCATCGCGGGGTCGGCTGGGTCCCTCAGGACGCGTCGCTCTTCCCGCACCTGACGGTCGCGCAGAACATCGCCTTCGGGCGGGCGGGCCGGCGCAACAGGCGGTCGCACCGCATCGGCGACGACGAGAAACTGAACGAGCTGCTCGAACTCACCGGCCTCTCGACGCTCTCAGCGCGCTACCCCGACCAGCTGTCGGGGGGCCAGGCGCAACGGGTTGCGCTGGCGCGCGCGCTGGCAGCCGACCCGAGACTGCTGCTGCTCGACGAGCCGTTCGCCGCACTCGATCCGCAACTGCGGGCGGAGTTGCGCGAGGATCTGCGTGAGCTGCTGCGCCAGCTCGGCGTCACCGGGATACTGGTCACCCACGACCAGGCCGAGGCGCTGCTGGTCGCCGACACCGTCGCCGTGATGCGCGACGGAAAGATCGAGCAGCAAGGCCACCCTGTCGATGTCTATCGCCGGCCGGCCACCGCCTGGCTCGCATCGTTCGTCGGCGAAGCAGTGTTCGTGGAGGCGGTGGCGACGGGGGGGACAGCTCGCACCCCGCTCGGCGACATTCGCGTGTCGGACACCGTGAGCGGCGCGGTGACGGTCATGCTCCGCCCCGAGCAGCTCGAGCTCGGCGACTCCGGGAATCCGGCCCGGGTGACCCGTGTGCGCTACGGGGGACACGACGCCCTCGTCGACCTCGTCACCCTTGACGGGCTTGCTGTCCTCTCCCGTGTCGCCGCAGCCGGTATACCGCACGTGGGGGACATCACCGCAGTACGAGTCCGCGGCCGAGGCGTGGTGTTCGCGTGAAACCGGGGCTGCCGACGTCCGCACCCGCGGTCACCCGGGCTGCCTGACGGGAACCACGAAGAGGGCGCGTTCACTCACGTGAGCACCCCCGTCGAGGTCGGGCCGCCCGTCGCCAGGAACAGCAGGTCCACCCGGGCCGGGTCCTCTCTCGCACATCCCTGCCGAAGGCGTACTGAACGACGGCGGGACGAAGCGCGGAATCAGGGCCGAAAGCACTGATTCCGAAGCGCTCGACACCGACGTTGGAGTAACTCGCACGGCTCGTGACGACTCCAAGGCGAACGAGCGGGTTCCCGATCGTAGGCTCTCGAAGACCCGTGCAGCGATCGGCGGGTGCGGACCATCGGTGACGGAGGGGGCGTCATGACGCTCGCGCACACCCGCGACAGCCCGCCGGAGTCGCACTGCGGCGTCGTGCTCGTCGAGGGGCTTCCCGGTGCGGGCAAGTCGACCACTGCGCACGCCCTCGGTGTGGCGCTCGCGGAGTCCGGCGTCTCCGCGCTGCACTGGCCCGAAGGGCGCTCCGATCATCCGGTCGATTTCGAGAACGTGTCTCTCGTGCCGCACGGCATCCTCGCCCACCTTCGCGAGAAGGATCCGTTGGCCTGGTACGAGTTGCGCGCACAAGCCGAGCGCTACCCCGACGAATGGATCATCCGGCGCACCGATCAGCTGACTGTGCCCGAGGGTATCGCCGAGCAGGTGCGGCGGCTCGACGCGTACGACGGTGATGTGACCGCGGACTCCCATCGCCGCGCCCTCGTCGAGAGCTGGCGGCGGTTCGGTGCGCGCGAGCCGCGACCCGAAGTGCAGGTATGGGAGTGCGTGCTCATCCAGAACCCGCTGACCGCACTCATCGCGCGGTTCGACCAGCCGCCGCACGCGCTCGCCGAGCACGTGCAGCAGCTCGTGAGCGCGATCCGCCCGCACAATCCGATGCTCGTCTATCTCGACCCGGGCGATCCCGAACCCGTGCTGCGGCGGGCGGCTCACGGGCGGCCACCGGAATGGGGCGACTTCGTCGTCCACTACCACACCGGCCAGGGGTACGGTCGGCGTCGCGGTCTCACCGGCTTCGACGGGTACGTCGCGTTCATGCGGGCGCGGCGCGAGCTGGAGCTCGACCTGATGCGAAGTCTCGACCTGCCGTCGCTCGTGGTCGCGACGGGCGACGAGCTGGCGGCCCGCACACGCGAGCGCGTCCTGCAGTTCGTGAACCAGCACCTCGCCGGGTGATGATCGCGGTCGGGACTCACGGCGTCTCGCGTCCGGTCGGCTGACCGTAGATAGAGTGCGGGAGGATCGTCAGCCGTGAACGGTGACGCGATCGCCTCCGGCGCATCCGTCGTGGCGGCCGTCGACTATGCCATGGCCGCACCCCATGCCCGCATCGGCACGCGCGAGGTGTCGGCGGGTATCTGGCCCGTGGTCGCGCAGGTGCCGATCATCCACCGGCTCGGCCCGCGCTGGGCCACGGCGAGTCGTCCGTCGCAGACGGTGGCACCGGCGGCTAGATGTACTGACCCGGATCGTTGTTGACGTAGGAGAAGCCTCCGGTGTCGAGTTGGAGCTGTCTAGTTCTTCAGCTCGAACACACGGAGGCTCCTCTTGTCCCACGGTAATGCCCGGCTGACGCCGGCCGGCAGGTTGATCATGGTCCAGCGCATCGGATCGGGGCGTGCGGTCGCGCGTGTCGCGGCGGAGATGGGGATCTCGCGCACCACGGCCTGGCGATGGTGGCGCAGGTTCCGCGAGCACGGTCCTGCGGGGCTGGTGGACCGTTCGAGCGTCGCCCGTTCCCACCCTCGCCGGACGGCGGCGTGCGTGGAGACGCGGGTGCGGATCATGCGTCACCTCACACGCCGCGGCCCGGTGTTCATCGCGGGCAAGCTCGACCTGCAGGCCTCGACTGTCGGGCGTGTGCTGCGCCGGCATCGGGCCCCGCTGCTGCGTGAGCTGGACCCCGTGACCGGGACGGTGATCCGTGCGAGGCGCCGCTCCGCGGAACGCTACGAGCACGACCACCCGGGCTCGCTGATCCACGTCGACGTGAAGAAGCTCGGCCGCATCCCCGACGGCGGCGGTTGGCGTCTACACGGTCGCGGTGAACGCCCGAACCGCAAACGGGGACTGGGATACGACTACATCCACACCGTCATCGACGACCACTCCAGGGTCGCTTACGCGGAGATCCATGCCGATGAGAAGGGCACCACCGCGGCAGGCGTCCTGGAACGGGCCATCGCGTTCTACGCGTCCCTCGGTGTCACCGTCGAGCGAGTCATCAGCGACAACGCATTCGCCTACCGCCACTCGGCCGCGTTCCGGCAGGTGATCGACGCGCACGCCATCACGCAGAAGTTCATCAAGCCGCATTGCCCGTGGACGAATGGGAAAGTCGAACGCCTGAACCGGACCCTTGCCGCTGAATGGGCGTATGCCCGCCCCTGGACCTCCAACGACGACCGCGCCGCAGGGTTGCAGGACTGGCTCGATCACTACAACCTAGACAGGCGCCACCTTGGCATCGGAGGCAAGACCCCTATCGACCGAGTCAACAACGGTCGAGGTCAGTACAACTAGTGGGCGTCGCCCGACACGGGGCCCCCGGGGCGCAGCACTTCTTGCGTTGATGCAATGACGGCCGCCGAGGGCGGACGCCCGGACCCTCCCCGAGTGGCCTCCATTCGTCACCCGGACGCCAAGATCGACCGACGGCGCCCTACTAGAAGTCCATATTGGCTGCCTGGTCCACCTCGTACATGCTGTAGTCGATGTAGCGCTGGAACCTCTCGGGGTCGCCAGCGAGCGAATCTACGAGAACTCGGAAATCAGCGTCGAACCGGACATCTAGCCCTGACTCGATCCAAGCGCTCGCCTGCGGCACGGCAGTCGCGAACCACTCGTCGAACTCATCGAAAAGCGAGAACACGTCCCGGATGGTCACATCGGTGGCATTCGGCAGCGACAGAAATGATCGCCCGCGCATCGAGCTCAATCCAATCGGCAATGCGCCAACCCCCGGCACGTGCGCGTACACGGTCGTCTCATTACCCTTTTCGAATCCCCCGTGGGTGTAGGTATTGCGCCAGCGTTCGACGACGTCGATCAGCTTCTCGAGATAGTGCTTCGCGTGCTCAGTCTTCCCGAGGACGCGTTCGTACTTGAGCCCCCACCGCTGACCGATGAAGTCGATGAGGTGATCGTCAACGGGGGCGAATCTCGCAAAGGGCAACGCAAGCACAAGATCGTGCTCGAGCCGACTAAGGAAGGCTGTGATTGCCGCGACGACGTCGTGCGTCGAGTTGAGCTGCATCACTGCGGCGCCGCTCTTGAAACTCCAGCCGGAGATTCCGAGTTCACCTCCTGGCTCATATGTTCTGTGTTCGTCCTCTACCACCGTCGGGTTCACCGCGCGCTCGCGGAAGTAGTCGTAGGCGCGCTGCAGCCGGCTGTGCTGGTTAACGACAGTTGCGTCCCCAGAATCCACCAACTTGTCAGTGAACCTGTTGATGCCCTTCTCGACGACCTTGGTTGCCGAGATCAGCTTCTTCTTTGTGAGCATGAGGCGTGAGTCAATCTCGGGTTCGCTAAGCCCATCGCCTGCGATGCGCAACCGCAGCCCGAACTTCTGGTGCGCCACCTCGTATCGCACTCCCTCCCGCACGAAGGGGACCCACCAGGCGACCTTCTCTTCGGGGCCGAAGCAATCTAGCCCCGCGAGCCTGAGAGCGAACCCCATGACTGCCGGGATCGGGCACTCGTCGCGTCCGATGTCAATCCTGCTGACTGAGCCCCATGACTTGTCGAAGTCTGACCGAACGAGTCGCTCGAAGTCTCGGAGCATCGTGGCGCGAAGTCGATTGCCCAGGTCGGTGGCGTTCGGCAGTTCGTCCATGCTCAAATCCTGTCAGCGATCCTTTGCGCCTTGCCTCCAACAGGCCATCTGACCACGCGTTGCCGATGTCATGGCGTCCATACTGGCACCGACACCGACACTGGCACTGGCACTGGCACTGGCACTGGTGCGACGCGGCGCGGAGACCGGCCCCGTCCGCGCGAATAGGAAGCTAACGTCCGCGCGGTGTCAAGCGCGCCCTCGGCTCCGGTGTATTGCCGCGATCCAACGATTCACCGCGCCATCGCATTTTCTCCGCCCGGTCTGAGGCCCGATCGCGAGGCGGCTTACGTGACAGCGTGCACCGTCACAGCCCCGCGGAAAAACGGGGCTCTCGCCGGATAGTTCTGATAACTGTGACTATCGCGGGTGAGAAACAAGACCCTTGAAGTGAGATGAGGCTGAGCACGAAGCGGGTCCCCGAATCCGCTCCAGCGCGTGCGTCGATGCTGACACGGTTTCGGACACGCGGTCAGACATTCGCGGGGGAGCCCCTCGCAGGTGCACGCGTGTTCTCGGTGACCATCACGTCGTCCCGGCCGCGGATGGCGGCGGCGATGAGGCCTCCGGAGTCTCTCGGCAGCGTGGTGACAAGGTCCTGGCCCTTTTTCGGTGCGCGGTAGGTCGATATCGTCATGCGCATGACGGACGAACCGCTGGCACACCACTCTGCGCAGCCACCGCCGGCGCCGGTCGGACCGCCAGCTGGGTGGTACCCCGACCCACACGCCGGCGCAGGGGGCCAGCGCTGGTGGGACGGATACCGGTGGACGGAGCATCTGTCACCGGCACCGCCGCCGCTGAGTCTGCCACCGCAGCCCCTGCCTCTGGCGCCGCAGCCCCCGCCGCCCGCGCGGGCGGGCTTCAACGCTCGACTGTATAGCGGGACTGCAGATGCGGCCGCGGGGACCAACACGGCGGCGATCTGGTCTCTGGTGACGGGCATCGCCAGCGTCGTTCTAGTCGTGTTCTGGTGGTTCGCGGCAGCAGCGGCGATTGCTGCTTTCATATGGGGCCAGATTGGGCTGGGGCGCGCACGGCGCTCCGGCGTCGGCTACGGCATGTCTGTGGCAGGGCTCGTTCTCGGCGCTGTAGGCGTGATCGGTGTCATCCTCAGGGTCGGCACGTTCGGCATCTGATCGGCAGCCGAACTCGTTGCTCGAGCGAAATGGCCGACTAGCGCCGGTGTGATCGCACCGCGCGATGTAACGTCCTCGTCGACGCGGCTGGCGCTCGTCTTAGACGATGTCGTCATCCCCGTGATGATGTGTCTTACAGGTGCGGGTACGCCTCGACTTCTGAGTCGAGCGGGACCTTCCAGAACCCGATATCCCACGCGGCCTTGCCGCCCGACGGGACGCGGTCGGTGTAGGTCTGATCCACGCCGACGATCTTCCCGCCCTTGCGGGCGATGACGTCGATCCGCACCCCGTCCTGGTCCTCCGAGAAATTGGAGGTCAGGGTGCCCTTGACCGTCATGTACTCGTCGTACTCAGAGCCGGTCTTCAGCTTGCCCATTCTCGAAACTGCCCGTTTCCGCGGCTGGCGAGTGGGTGGCCGCGTCCGCGGTAGGCCCACGAACTTCAATGCGGTCGATCTTTGCCGAGCCGATGTCGAAGAACTTGCCGACGAAGTAGGTCTTGCCGGCGAGGATCGTGCCGTACGTGCTGTCCGTGTCGATCAGGACGTCGTCGGCGTCGTACGCCTCAACATCGATGCCCGCGAAGGAGAAGATGTAGTCGTCGTTGGGGTTGGTGAGCTCGATCGCGTACCAGCCCGTGCCGTTGTCGGTGTCGATACCGAACGCGGTTTCACCGAGCACGAGGTCCTCCGCGTCGGGAGTGGCAGGCTCATCGTCAGCGGGCTGCTCTTCGTCATCAGCGGGGTCATCCGCCGCATCCGAGCTTCCTACCTTATCGGTCACGTTGTCGTCGATGGCGTCGCTCACCGCGCCGGCTGCCAGCGACAGGAAAACCACGACGCCGACGATGGTACCCACCACCGAGACGATGATCGCGGTCAGCCCCTGCCACTTGGTCTTGTTCTTCAGGAACAGCGCAATGATGCCGAGGATAAAGCCGATCGGAAGGAGTACCCATCCCACGACGAGCGCGCCGGGGACGCAAGCGAAGATGAACCCCACGACGGAGACGACGAGCGCCACGATGCCCAGCACATTTCGCGACCCGGCGTCGGGAGGTGGCGCGGCCACGGTGGTCACGGCAGCCGACGGGCGCACGTGAGAGGTCCAATTCGTGCCGTCGTAGTAGCGGTGGCTACCAGGCATGTTCGTGTCGGGGTACCAACCCGCTGCCGGTGTCGGCGCAGGTGCAGGTGACGGTGACGGTGACGGTGACGGTGACGTAGGTTCTGTCACGATCGCTTCCTCTGATTCTGTGAAGGACTTCATTGCACAGTGCTCTCGAGGGCGGCGGCTCGGAGTCGCGGAACGCACAGGTCCGGCAATCGCCGTGTGCGCGGTCACTACGAGCCGTACCCCAGTAGAAGCGGCCCCAGCTGCTTCTTGCCGAAGCATAGCCGTTCTCAGCTCATTCTCAGCGAATTGTCTCGTCGTCGTGCGCTGTCGCCATGACAGCTGTCGTAGAACGCGGGCGGAATCCGCGTCGCGCAATGTCTGTCCCGCTCCGCGCCTGGAGTGCCGGAGGCTGTCCCTAGGCTGGCGCCATGCACCGATACACAGCACCTGCAACGCTCATCCTGTCCGTCTTCCTCCTCGCCGGCTGCAGCGCCGGCGCGACGACCGAGGGGACTGCCCCCGGATCGCAGAACTCAGCCCCGGGCACGACCGAAGAAGAGGCCACTCCCGCCGAACCGCTGGACCTGACCGGAGAGTGGAAGCAGACCAACTCCAACTCCGAAGACAGCTACCAGGCCGCCACGATCAGCGGCGACGTCATCGAGGTCAACTGGGTCAACGACGCGGACTCGACCACGGCGATCTACTGGGTGGGGAGCTACGACGCGCCCACCGAGGACGTCACGGAGTACACGTGGGACTCCGCCAACGACAAGAGCAAGACCGAGAACGCGCTGCTGGCATCCAGCGATCCGACGAAGACGTTCACGTTCAAGGACGGCGTGCTGAGCTACGAGCTCACCGCGATGGGCGTCACCATGACGGTCGAGATGTCCAAGCAGTAGTACGTCCAGAGCACGAAGAGGGCCTCCCGCATTTCGCGAGGGGCCCTCTGTCGTATCGGTCGCCGTGTCAGCCGCGCGCCGCGGTGAGCGCCATGTGGACAAACTCGGCGGAGTCCTTCTCGGGAATAGTGCCGCGCGCGACTGCCCAGTAGCCATCAGCGAAACCCTGCGCGAAGCTGCTGCCGAGACCGTTGGGGAAGTCCCGCGAGAAGATCGGGTCGCTGTACGCCGTGCGATGCGTGTAGAGGCTCGAGCTCGCCATCGCGTCGACGAGTGCCTGAGCGCGGGTCGTGTCGAGGGCCATGACCGCAAGGTAGAGCACAGCGTCGGACTGCGGGATGCCCCACATGCAGGTGCGCAGCACCGTCGCTTCGGTGAGCAACTGCTTGGCGATCGGGCCGGGGAGGCGATCCGCGGTGAACGGGGGCGCATCGAGAGGGCCTTCAAAGCCGTCGTAGGAGTGCTCGCGGAACCAATCGATCGGCACGATCTCCGCGCACTCAGGCGCAGTCCTCGGCAGCTCCACCGTGGGAGGGGTAGTCGGCACCAGGGAGGGCGACGGCGACGGCTCAGGGGCGGGTGTAGACGAGGATCCAACGATGACGCTGGTGCTCGGTTCAGGCGCGGGCGCCGCACCCGGGGAAGCTGTACAGCCGGTCAGGGCGAGCATGCCGAGCGTCACGATGACGGGAAGCACGACTCGGCGGCTCATGGGGTGATCGTAGCGGGGACTGTCGAATCCCCGAGGAACCGCTTACCCCTCGGCCATCTGCTGGAACTTCTCGCTCAGCAGCAACGCGGCTCCGGCCGCGTCCAGGGCGAGGATCTCCTTGTCGGGGACACCGAACGTACGCAGCTGCTCACGCAGGTACAGCGGGACCGCCTTCTTGACGTCGACGGGCCTCGGCCCGCCGCGGTCCGGGAGGATCCCGTCGTCGACGCAGGCCCAGAACACGTCGCTGCTCACCTGCAGCTGCTCGCGGAGGATGTGCGACCACATCGAGGGGCCGTAGTCGCTCTTGTCGACGGGTTTTGAGATGCGGGTGCGCAGGATCCGCCCATCCCACAGCGCCAGCTCGTAGGTGCGGTGATGCGTGACAGGCTTGCCGCTGGCGCCGCGCACAAGCGCCCACTTCTCGGTCACGCAGAACGTGTCGTGATCCTCGCGAGTGGGCGCAGCGTGCGTCTCACTCACCGTTGGCCTTGAACCATGCGATCAGCTGCTCATCGGTGGAGAGCTTCACCAACTGAACGAGGGCCCAGTTGTCGGCGTGGTTGGGTGCCGTGCGAAGACGCTCATCCCAGTCCTCGGCATACTCCCGCAGCGTCAGCACGAGATCCTCGAGCGCGGCGTCGACGTCGTCGCCCTCGGAGACGAACGGGCGACCCTCCATCAGCGCGACGATGCCGCCGGCTTCGGTCAGTAGGGACACCTGAGGGCTGATCGTGTGGGCGAGGAAGTTCCGCAACCGGTCAGCGGGAACGACGGCGGAGACCAGATCATCCCGCTGAACAGTGACGCTGACCCCGCGCGCGTTCGAGTCGAGCACGTCCTTCAGGTGCGAGCGTGCCTGAGACATGGTGGGGTAGTCGACGACGACCGACATGGGAAAGCCTCCTCAAGTACGCCATGTACACGACGTACGGCATGTACATCCTATGCCGTTCTGGTCGAGAGGGCTACGTCAGCCGAGGATCTCGTTCGCCATGACGGCGATCGTGGCTCTCGAATCAGGCGACAGCCCAGGCTGCGCCGCCGTGACCATTGGTCGGGGAGATCTCGACGTGCTGTGAACGCGGCATCGTCTGTGGCGGAGGTGGCGATCAGATGAGCGGTGTGTGGGGCATCGGCTCGGTTCGCCGGGCTATCCATCCATGCCCCTGACCGTGTACTCGCGCAGTCGCGCAACGGCTTCCTCCTGGTCACCGGTGGTCCCGGTGCGGCGCACGTCGTATGCCGCGATGATCGGGTCCACCCGCTCGGGCGCCATCCATGTCTTCGCTGTCGCGGGGATGGTCGGGTCGGCGGCGTGGATGACCATCAGGGTGTAATAGGAGCCGTCAGCTGTCGCGAAGCCGTGGTCGCGAGGGTCCACCGGCCGCTGCGCATAGACGACAGCATGTTCAGGGCGTCGCCATGCACGTGCCAGATCCGCAGCGACGTCGCCCGATCGAAGCGCTGCGGCATCGGCTTCGATGATGTCTTTCGCCTGCAGACTCGGCGCGGTGTCCTTCCACCAGTACGTCGTGATGCCGCCCGGTCCTGGGTAGCTGTCCAGAATCCGATCGAACAGCTCGCCGCGATCGGTGACGTGCACACCGCCAGCCCTCGTCTGAACGATCGCGTCGGCGAACAGATCGTGCTGCAGCGCCTTGGCGACGGCGCCTTGCGTGATGCGCACCCGCTCGGCCAGCTCGAGCTGCGTGAACGAGCCCCTGGTCGCGAGGAGAGCGCGCGCGAGCGCGTAACGGCCGTACGGCTTCGGGCCCCGCTTCGAGACGGCCTGGACCTTGTCCTCGCGGAGGGTGATTGCACGGCCATCGAGGATGATCTCCTCCTCTGTGACCACGGCCGCCCTGGGCTCCTTCAGCGCGAATGCGCGGAGGCTGGGCGTGAGCGTGTCAGGAGTGAACACGACCGCGTCGCCATCCTCCAGCGCCCGTGTCGCGTCCGCACGCGTGGGCGTGCTCCGAGTTGCGGCGTGCCGATAGCAACGACCCCCGATGTCGAGATGGCGCGCGTCGCGGACCGTCACGCTCTTGCCCTGCGAGCGGAGCGCACGGATGGCGTCGTTCACATCCATGGCCGCCCCTCCGTAGTATTCCTAATCATCAGAATAGCTGTGAATAGGAATATTTGCTAGGCAGGGTGGCGGGAACCTGGAGAGAAACTACCGGTTGCTTGCCGAGTAGATCTGCATCGTGGCCAAACCCCAACCGGTACACCCGGGAGTCGCTACAGTGCGCTCATGGATGCGGCGCTCGTCATCAACATTGGAATGCTCATCGCGACAGCGGGGGCCGCTGCGATCGCTTGGTGGCAAGCGAGCGAATGACATTGCCCAGAAGGTGGCGGACATCACGGCGGCCAGCGAAGCACGGAACACTGAACGTCACCGCGTGCGGTGGGAGCCGAAGTGGGACGGCAACGCGGTGCGGTGGGCTCTCGCCAACCGGGGGCCGGACGACGCGTGCAACGTTCGCGTGGTCATCGAAGGTGCGCCGATGGGACGCATGATCGAGGAGTCCGACCTGTTGGAGGTGGACCACGGTCTCTTCTTCGACTTGTCGGGTCACCTGCAACGCGGTGAGCATCCGCACCTGAAGTGGCATGTCGACTGGCAGACACCGCGCGGAACCGCGCGATCAGAACACGGCGCGAGCTGACCTACCCGGTGAAGGTCGTGGGGTCGGGCACCGGCATGCCGCGCTCCACCTGAATCCCCGCGACCTCGCGCGCTACGCGGTCATCGTCCCAATCCGGGTTCGGGTTGCGCACCTTCGTCTCCGTGGTGATTCCGTCGACGAACGATGCCACGGAAGTGGCGACGGCGGCGTGCCGGTCCTCGCGGATCGCGGTCGGCAAGTGTCCTCGCCGAGCAACGAGTTACTGCCGATCAACCACTGGCGTGCGGCCTGCTCGTCGGCGGCGGCTGCGAGGACGCTCCACTGACGGTGCGCGAACGTCAGCCGGCGGGACGCGCAGTGCGCGCCTGGGTGGGGTTCGCCTCCAGGCTCGACACTGCTTGGCGCTATCAGCGACGAAGTGACGGCCGTCGCACCACCAAAGACGTGCACACCAGGACGACTCCGCCGATCGCTGCGGTTCCGGTGAGGGCGCCATACACGAACGCAGAGAAGGGGTCGACTGTGTTCGGTGCCCAGATCGAGATGCTTGAGACGGCCGCGATGAGCGACAGAATCAGGTTCATAATCCCCGCGACCAGACCGATTGTCGGCCATCTCCAACTGAATAGAACGCACGCCCCGGCAATGACTGCGATCGCGAACGTCGCCAGCGTTCGGTACTGAAAACTACCGAGGAGCGGGATGGCGGCGGCGTAGGAGCTGAGCAAGAAGACCAAAGCGCCCACCGCGAGCCCAAGCGACAGCTGGGTTGCTAGTGGGCCGACCCTGTTCTCCGTCTTCGTCGCCGTGATGTCCATGAGGCTCACCCTAGACAGGGCTCGATTGGTGAAGCAATCGTCAGGTCAGAGCGACAGCGACATGCGCGTGTGGCGGGTATCGCCGAGATGAGCCGAAGGACGCGATCGAGACAGCAGTCCCGATGGTGTCATAAGGGCACGGGCAGTGCCGGTCTGAGACCTACTCCGCCTTCGGGTCAGCGCTTTGCTCACCCTCGGCGGGGATGCGAGCAATCAGAGACGCGAGAGTCTCGCGAAGCACGTCGTTGGCGGTCCGCTCCTGGACGAGCTGGGTCTGCAGCTCAGCGAGGGACTGCTGCGCGGTCTGTAGGTCCGAGGCTGCAGCGTCGGCGTCCGCGCGCGCCTGGGCGAGGTTCGCCTCCAGGCTTGCGCTGGCTTCGTTCGCGGCGTCGAGGTTCTCGACGAGTTCCGTGATCTCCTGTTCCTGAAGCGCCCGCTGCTCCTGCCATTCCCGCTCGAGCGCGGCATGTGACGCGGCTGCGAGTGACGAGGCTTCCACCCACATCGCGCTGGCGACGCGCTGGGCCTGCTCGACGAGAGCCGAGGGGAGGGCGGCGATCTTGGTGCCGGCGGCGGCGCGGTCTTCGCGCCATTCGCGGAGGTATCGCGTCGCGTCGGCGTTGTTCACGCCAGCGCGCTCGCGCACGGTGGCGACGGTGGGCTTGCCGCCTTCGCGGTCGACGGCGGCCGCGGCGTCGAAGACGCGGTCCTTGGGGCTCAGCTCCGTCATGGCCACTCCTTCGGGTAGTAGTAGTAGTAGTAGTATTCCTACTCCTACTACTACCGACGAGACAAGAGCGTGCCTGTCAGTCCCCGCCGTGATGCCCGTCGACGAACGACTTCACCGCTGAGGCAACAGCTGTGTGCCGGTCCTCGCGGATCGCGGTCAGCGGAGTGTCTTCTGCCAGCAGCGGGTTGCTGCCGATGAACCACTGGCGGGCGACGTGCTTTCCTTCGGCGGCCGCGAGGACGCTCCATTGGCGGTGGGCGAACGTCAGCCGGCGGGACGCGTCGGCGCGGGGCTCCGGCCCGTCTGCCTTGGCCCACCGGACTGGCAGTCGAAGGTCGTTGGTTCCAACGAGGGTCGCAACGAGGGTCGGCCCGAGCGCGCCGTTGAGCTCACGGACAATGTCGTGGATACCCAAGCGCTTCTCGCTCTGCCGCGTCACGATGACGCTCCAAGCGGGTATCGGGGCACGATCCCAGCGCTCTCGAGTTCGTCGTACGACTCTGCGTGGCTATCTGCGCGGCGCGGGTGGTGAGTGATCGGCAGCATCGTGCCGGCTGCACTGCCGCAGGCGGTGCACGTCTGCGGCTTCAGAGAGAAGCGGCTCGCGTTGGCGCGGGTGTGGAGGCACATCGCGCAGCGCCAGGTGCCGCATGCACGGCACGCTGTGGTGGTTGCGGGAGCCGCGGGGGCCGGTGTGACGGGAGCGGGCATGTTGGTGTCCTTGGGAGATGTAGGGGTCGTGCGCTCAGCACACAGTGCCGGCGTCGACTACAGAGCGTCCGAGACGCGGCGTAGCGTGGCGCTCGGGGGAGGTTCGGGAGGATGGTCGCGGAATGGCATCCGTTCCTCAGTGCTGAGGAGCCAGAGCCGGGGGTGTGGACGCTGACCGCTCAGTACGACAGCGAGCCATACGGTCGCGTCGAGATCCGCCGCACGGAGAAGGGCGTCCGCTACAAGGCGGAGTTGTACGGCCAGGTCATCGGGTGGGCGACGACGCTTCGAGTCGCGCTCGACCAGGTGCACGGCAGGTATCTACGGACGCTCGGGCCGGGAGGTGCGGCGAAGGCTGACTGGGGCGAGCCGCTGGGGCGCCTGCGTTAACGTGACGTTCATGACGTCCAGCGACTCTGCTTCCGACCGCGACGAGCGAGAGCAGCTCGCGATCGACGCGATGGCGAGCTGGGCGCTGGACGGGCTCTACCCGCCGCGGGGATACGTCGACGAAGTTCGCGAGTGGGTAGAGGGTCGCGTGACGCTCGAGGAGTGGATGGAGCAGACGCGAAGGAGACTTGGCGTCGACATACATCCCGACGAGTAGCGGCCAGTTGCATCTACCCCGATGGTCCTGGCTCACGTTCTTGCCTGTAGCTGCCCGTCGCCATCTGCGTGACGAATCCGAGCCGGGCGCGAAAGTACGCATTATGCGGATATACGAACTCTTCCTGGAAAGCCCCGGTTAGGAGACTTTTTCCGCACCGCCGGGCGCGTGTAGCGTGAGCGTATCGGAGGCGAAGATATGACGACAGATGCACCCAAGCTGCGCATCGAGGGACAACCCCCGCTCGATCGCGACGCCCTCGCCCGACTAGGACGAGCGATCAAGGGAGTAGGCGGTGACACCGCCTTCATCATGGAGGCGATCACCGAGTTCATTGAAGATCTCCGGCCGGTGCAAGTCGACGCGACGCCGCCCGGGTTCCGTGACTGGCTCATTGAGTCCGGCGCCATGAGCAACGACGAGTTCGAAGCGACGGCTGCCGCGGTCGAGCGGGGCGCGCTCCAAGTCATGTTTATGAGGTCGTTTCTGCGATTCCTTTCCGACACGCTCACCCTTGAAGAAGCGACCGGCGTGCTCGGCATCACAGAGGACGAAGTACGACGCGCTGTGGAGGAACGGACCTTGCACGCGTTTGAGGTGCACGGTCGGCTCCGCTTCCCTCTCTGGCAGTTCGACACCAAGGAGCCGGACCATCGCCTGCCCGGGCTGACCGACATCGTCCAGTGCATCCCTCAGGACATGGACTGGCTGAGCATCCAAAGATTGATGACCTCACCGCACGAAGATCTCTGCTCCGAGGGCCCGCAGTCCCCCGTTGAATGGCTCCGCGACGGAGGCGACATCGATCAGATTCGGGAGCTCGTCGGGGGCGACTCCTTCTGAGGGGCGGAGCGAACAGCTGCGCAACGGCGCCAACAGGATCCATCCTGCGGGGCGGAGAACGAGTGGTGCGCACTCCGGTCAGCTCGTCCATGCGCATCGCGGGAGCACGCTGGGCGTACTTAGCCAGCTATCGCCATCCCGCGGCCGCGCAGCAAGGCGCACCGAGGGCGCACGCCCTCAAACGGAGCACAGCGACCCGCGGAAACTCGGGCGCACAGGGCGCAGACCACCCAACACTGGCTACCAACATGATGCCAACTAAACACCAACGATGCTTGGGTGCCAGGGAGGGACTGAGCGGCACCCCGAACGACGAAAATACGCTCCTGACCTGGGCTTCAAAGGCAGATTCGCGCGAGATCGTGATCACGTCGGGCGGTGAGAAAGTGGTGGAGCCTAGGAGATTCGAACTCCTGACATCCTGCTTGCAAAGCAGGCGCTCTACCAACTGAGCTAAGGCCCCTTACGGGATGTTTTCGGTGGGGCTACCAGGACTTGAACCTGGGACCTCTTCATTATCAGTGAAGCGCTCTAACCGCCTGAGCTATAGCCCCGTCTGGAGACCGGCGCCAGCGCCGTCAACCTCCAAGACTTTACCCGAATAGTGGACTAATCCGAAATCGGACCAGGTCCACGGGTCAGTTCGACGTGAACCCGACGAGCAGCCCGCCGGTGACCTTGACCATCAGGTTGTAGATGCCGGCGACCACGGCGCCGAGCACCGTGACGACGATGAGGTTCAGGATCGCGACGATCGCGGCGAACGCCATCACCTGGGGCAGGTTGACGACCTCGGTGAGCACGAACGATCCGTCGGTGAACGCGCGGAGCAGTTCATCGAGCTGCGTGAGCAGGCTCGTCGACTGGATCACCAGGAACACGAGGAACACCGACACGAGGGTGACGATCGCCAGCGCGACCGCCGCCAGGAACGACAGCTTCACCGCCGACCAGAAGTCGATGTACACCAGGCGCAGTCGCACCTGCTTCGCGCTCGTCTTGCTGGACGATTTCTTCGCCAGCTTGTCGGCTACTGTGCTCATGCTTCGGTGCTTTCCTCAGGGGTTTCGGGGGCGGCGCTGTCGGATGCGGCGGATTCGACATCCTGCGCGGCGCCTTCTTCGGCGGCGGTCTCGGCCAGTCCGCGCTCACCGTTGCGCGCAATCGCAAGGATGCGATCGTCGTCGTCGGGGCGGGCGAACCGGACACCCATGGTGTCGCGTCCCTTGGCGGGGACCTCGGCCACGGCAGAGCGTACCACCTTGCCGCTGGCAAGAACCACCAAGACCTCGTCGTCCTCCCCGACGATCAGACCGCCCGCGAGGTCGCCGCGGTCGTCGCTCAGCTTGGCCACCTTGATGCCCAGACCGCCCCTGCCCTGCACCCGGTACTGGTCGACGGCGGTGCGCTTGGCGTAGCCGCCCTCGGTCACGACGAACACGTAGCCGTCGCTCCCGGCGACCGAGGCCGACAGCAGACTGTCGCCCTCGCGGAACGTCATCGCCTTCACACCTTCGGTCGACCGGCCCATGGGACGTAGCGACTCGTCGGTCGCGGTGAACCGCAGCGACATGCCCTGGCGCGAGATGAGCAGGATGTCGTCGGTCTCGTCGACGAGCAGAGCGCTGACGAGCTCGTCGCCCTCCTCCTCGTCCTGACCGCGCAGGCGGATCGCGATGATGCCGCCCTGACGGTTGGTGTCGTAGTCGGTGAGTGCCGTCTTCTTGATCTTGCCGTCGCGCGTGGCGAGCACGAGGTAGGTGGCGACCGCGTAGTCGCGGATGTCGAGGATCTGCGCGATCTCCTCACCCGGCTGGAGCGCGAGCAGGTTCGCGACGTGCTGACCCTTCGCGTCGCGACCGGCCTCCGGCACCTCGTACGCCTTCGAGCGGTAGACCCGCCCCTTGGTCGTGAAGAAGAGCAGCCAGTGGTGGGTGGTCGTGACGAAGAAGTGCTCGACGATGTCGTCGGCGCGCAGCTGCGCGCCCTTCACGCCCTTGCCGCCGCGGTGCTGCGAACGGTAGTTGTCGCTGCGGGTGCGCTTGATGTAGCCGTCGCGTGTGACGGTGATGACCATCTCCTCTTCGGGGATGAGGTCTTCCATCGACATGTCGCCGTCGAACCCGTGGAGGATGTGCGTGCGGCGCTCATCGCCGAACTTGTCGACGATGCCGGTGAGCTCGTCGCGGATGATCTGACGCTGACGCGACGGCGTCGCGAGGATGTCGTTGTAGTCGGCGATCTGCAGCTCGAGGTCGGCGGCCTCGTCGATGATCTTCTGACGTTCCAGCGCGGCCAGGCGGCGCAGCTGCATCGACAGGATCGCGTCGGCCTGGGCGTCGTCGATCTCGAGCAGCGACTTCAGACCCTCGCGAGCCTCGTCGACCGTGGGCGACCGACGGATCAGCGCGATGACCTCATCGAGTGCATCGAGCGCCTTGAGGTAGCCGCGGAGGATGTGCATCCGCTCCTCGGCCTTGCGCAGACGGAACGCCGTGCGTCGGACGATCACCTCGATCTGGTGCTCGATCCAGTACGAGATGAAGCCGTCGAGCGCAAGCGTGCGCGGCACGCCGTCGACGATCGCGAGCATGTTCGCGCCGAAGTTCTCCTGCAGCTGCGTGTGCTTGTACAGGTTGTTGAGCACGACTTTCGCGACCGCGTCGCGCTTGAGCACGATGACGAGACGCTGACCGGTGCGGTCGCTGGTCTCGTCGCGGATGTCGGCGATGCCCGTGATCTTGCCGTCGCGGGCGAGATCGCGGATCTTCAGCGCGACGTTGTCAGGGTTGACCTGGTACGGCAGTTCGGTGATCACAAGGCAGGTGCGGCCCTGGATCTCCTCGACGGCGACGACCGCGCGCATCGTGATCGAGCCGCGGCCGGTGCGCTGAGCCTCGCGGATGCCCTTCGTGCCGAGGATCTGCGCGCCGGTCGGGAAGTCGGGACCGTGGATGCGCGACATGAGCGCCTCGAGCAGCTCCTCGCGCGTCGCCTCCGGGTTCTCCAGCGCCCAGAGCGCACCCGCGGCGACCTCGCGCAGGTTGTGCGGCGGGATGTTGGTCGCCATTCCGACCGCGATCCCGACCGAGCCGTTGACGAGCAGGTTCGGGAACCGCGACGGGAGCACCGTCGGCTCCTGCGTCTTGCCGTCGTAGTTCGCCTCGAAGTCGACGGTCTCCTCGTCGATGTCGCGGACCATCTCCATGGCCAGCTGCGCCATCTTCGTCTCGGTGTACCGCGGGGCGGCGGCGCCCTGGTTGCCGGGAGAGCCGAAGTTGCCCTGGCCGTCCGCGAGCGGGTAGCGCAGCGACCACGGCTGCACGAGTCGGACGAGGGCGTCGTAGATCGCGCTGTCACCGTGCGGGTGGTACTGACCCATCACCTCGCCGACGACACGGGCGCACTTGTTGAAGCTCTTGTCGGGACGGTAACCGCCGTCGTACATGCCGTAGATGACACGGCGGTGCACCGGCTTGAGACCGTCGCGCACGTCCGGAAGGGCGCGGCCGACGATCACGCTCATCGCGTAGTCGAGATAGCTCCGCTGCATCTCGACCTGCAGATCGACCTGGTCGATGTTCCCGTGGTTGTGTCCCGCGTTCGGGTCGGGGCGTACTTCGTCAGTCATGTCTTCTCGTCTTCGTCATGCGGGGCCGGGGCCGGGCTCCGGGATGCTGATCTCCGGTGTGGATCGACTCAGATGTCCAGGAAGCGGACGTCTTTCGCGTTGCGCTGGATGAAGCTGCGACGCGACTCGACGTCTTCACCCATGAGCACGGAGAAGATCTCGTCGGCCGCTGCGGCGTCGTCGATCGTCACCTGGCGGAGCGTGCGGGTGTTGTGGTCCATCGTGGTCTCCCACAGCTCCTTCGGGTTCATCTCACCGAGACCCTTGTAGCGCTGGATGCCCGATTCCTTCGGGATGCGCTTGCCGTTAGCGAGACCGTCGGCGAGCAGCGCGTCGCGCTCGCGGTCGCTGAACACGTACTCGTGCTCGGCGTTCGACCACTTCAGCCGGTACAGCGGCGGCATCGCGAGGTACACGAAGCCGGCCTCGATGAGCCCGCGCATGTAGCGGAACAGCAGCGTCAGCAGCAGCGTCGTGATGTGCTGGCCGTCGACGTCGGCATCGGCCATGAGGACGATCTTGTGATACCGCGCCTTCTCGACGTTGAAGTCCTCGCCGATGCCGGTGCCGAACGCGGAGATGATCGCCTGGATCTCGTTGTTGCCGAGCGCCCGGTCGAGTCGCGCCTTCTCGACGTTGAGCACCTTGCCGCGCAGCGACAGGATCGCCTGCGTCTCGGGGTCGCGGCCGCGCACGGCGGATCCGCCGGCGGAGTCGCCCTCGACGAGGAAGATCTCGCTGATCGACGGGTCTTTGCTCGTGCAGTCCTTGAGCTTGTCGGGCATCGACGCCGATTCGAACACGCTCTTGCGACGCGCGGTCTCGCGGGCCTTGCGGGCGGCCATCCGCGCCGTGGCCGCGTCGATCGCCTTCATGATCACGCGCTTGGCCTGCGCCGGGTTGCGGTCGAGCCAGTCGGTGAGCTGGTCGCCGACGATCTTCTGCACGAACGCCTTGGCTTCCGTGTTGCCGAGCTTCGTCTTGGTCTGACCCTCGAACTGC
This sequence comes from uncultured Actinomycetota bacterium, assembly GCA_963789095.1. Taxonomy (GTDB): domain Bacteria; phylum Actinomycetota; class Actinomycetes; order Actinomycetales; family Microbacteriaceae; genus Microbacterium. Next base: position 113,090 of record CAWBJK010000008.1, on the reverse strand, counting down.
GGCTCGGACAGCTTGACCGAGATGACGGCTGTCAGGCCCTCGCGGATGTCGTCGCCCGTGAGGTTGTCGTCCTTCTCCTTGAGAAGGCCCTTGTCCCGCGCGTAGCTGTTGATCTTCGTCGTGAGCGCGGCCCGGAATCCTTCTTCGTGCGTGCCGCCCTCGTGCGTGTTGATCGTGTTCGCGAAGGTGAAGACGTTCTCTGTGTAGCTCGTCGTCCACTGCATCGCGAGTTCGAGCGAGATGTGGCGCACCGTGTCTTCCGACTCGAGCTCGATGATCTCCTCGTTGACGACCTCGGCCTTGCGGATCTTGTTGAGGTACTCGACGTAGTCGACGAGGCCGCGCTCGTAGAGGAAGTCGTCGTGCGGCCACTTCGTGACCGCCGTGCCGTCTTCGCCGTCGACGATGTACGCCGAATCCGGGCGCTCGTCGCTCAGCGTGATCCGCAGCCCCTTGTTGAGGAACGCGGTCTGCTGGAAGCGGGTGCGCAGCGTGTCGTAGTCGAAGTGCACGGTCTCGAAGATGTCGCCGTCCGGCCAGAACGTGACGATGGTGCCGGTCTCTTCGGTCTCCTCACCCTGCTGCAGCGGGGCATCGGGCTTGCCTCCGTCCGAGAAGCTCTGGCGCCAGACGTGTCCCTGTCGGCGGATCTCGACCTCGAACCGCGTCGACAGCGCGTTCACCACCGACGAGCCCACGCCGTGCAGACCACCGGAGACCGCGTAGCCGCCGCCGCCGAACTTGCCGCCGGCATGGAGCACGGTGAGCACGACCTCGACCGTCGACTTGGTCGGGTCGGACGAGTGCGGGTCGACCGGGATGCCGCGGCCGTTGTCGACCACGCGGAGTCCGCCGTCTTCGAGGATCGTGACGTGGATCGTGTCGCAGTAGCCGGCGAGGGCCTCGTCGACGGCGTTGTCGACGATCTCGTAGACGAGATGGTGGAGCCCGCGTTCGCCGGTGGAACCGATGTACATGCCGGGTCGCTTGCGAACGGCCTCGAGGCCTTCGAGCACCTGGATGGCGTCTGCCCCGTACTCGTTCGGAACCTTCGCGGACGGCGGCGACTGGGGTTCCTCAGGAACGCTGTCGGGGTTTTCGGACGTCATAGGTTTTCGAACACTCCAGATCGGATTCCAGGTCTTCCCATTCTACCGGGACGGGGGTGTCAAAAGGCCACTGAAGGCCGCTGTGGCGACCGAAAATCTGTCGAGAGGGCGCAGGACGTGGTTCATCCGTAGGTATCGCGAGGACCGCGCCCTGGAACGGCTCTGGGGCCCCATTTCCAGGAGGGGACGTCCGGACCGATGAAACGGACGTTCTCGACCTTCGCCTCGGGGAACCTGCGGGCGATCTCCGTCACGATCGCGCCGCGCATCAGCTGGAGGTTCTTCGCCCATGCCGTGGAGTCGCACTGGACCGTGAGGAGACCATCCGACAGCGCCACGGGCGACGCATGGCGCGCGGTCTCCTCGCCTGCCACCTGCGCCCACTGCAGCACGAGGTCCTCGCGAGCGAGCTGGGAGTCCCAGCCGGCCTGCCGGGTGAGGTCGGCCAGCGCGTCGCCGATCCCCTTCGGGTCGCGCCCCGGCATGAACGGCTGGTTCTCGTCGTCATCGGTGCGACGGCGCCGGCGGCGCGCGCGCGCCGACGGCTCCAGCCCCCGCAGTCGCAAGTAGGTGAGCACGGTCTCGGGCAGAGCCGCGTCGCCGGCGGCAGCCGGCGCGCGGTCGCGGTCGTCTTCGGTTTCAGCCATCGGCGCTCTCCCGGATCGTGCCCGCCTCGACATACACCGTCCGCGATCGCAGCTCCCGCGGGACATCCTCCTCGACCGCCGCCGTGACGATAACCTGCTCGAAATCCGCGACCACCCCGGCGAGACGCGAACGGCGATCGCTGTCGAGTTCCGCGAAGACGTCGTCAAGGATGAGCACCGGATCTCCGAGCATCGAGTGCTCACGGAGGAGATGTGCTGACGCGAGGCGCAACGACAGCGCCATCGACCACGATTCCCCGTGAGAGGCGTAGCCCTTCACCGGCAGGCCGCGCACGCGGAGGATCAGATCGTCGCGGTGCGGGCCGACGAGGGTGACGCCCCGCTCGAGCTCGGCCGCGCGCCTGGCGGCGAGCACCTGGCGGAACGCGGCTTCGACGTCTTCGCTCGACCGCGACGCCGCGGCATGCACCGAGGATGCTCCATTGCGGATCGTCGCAGGTTCGGCGCGGACGCCCGGCCCATCGTCATCGTCGGCTGTGGCCCCGTCGATGGTGAGCATCCATTCGAGCTCGGGGCTGTGGTCTGCCCCCGCGATGGTCGAATACGCCTCGGCCAGCGGGCCGGCGAGGTCGGCGGCGAGGGCCAGCCGTGCGCGGATCACCTGCGATCCGAGCTGGACGAGCTTGTCGTCCCACACATCCAGTGTGGTGAGCTCGTCGCCGCGGATCCCACGTGCTCGCGCCGACTTGAGCAGCGCCGTGCGCTGCTTGAGCACCCGGTCGTAGTCGCTGAGCACGCCGGCCATGCGCGGTGCGCGCTGGATGAGGAGCTGGTCGGCGAACCGGCGCCGCGAGGACGGATCGCCCCGGACGATCTGCAGGTCTTCCGGCGCGAACAGCACGACCTGCGCGTAGCGCGGGAGCTCGGCCGTCTTCACGGGCGAGCCGTTGACACGCGCCTTGTTCGAACCGGTGCGATTGAGCTGGGCCTCGAGGACGATGCGACGTTCGCCATGCGCCAGGCGTGTGCGCACGATCGCGGCGTTCGCGCCGTCGCGCACCATGGGAGCGTCCTGCGACACCCGGTGTGAACCGAGCGTCGCGAAGTAACCGATCGCCTCGGCAAGGTTCGTCTTCCCCTGACCGTTCCGCCCCACGAAGACGTTCGTTCCGGCGTGGAGCGACACCTCGGCGACCGCGTAATTGCGGAAGTCGACGAGGCTGAGCTGCTCCACGATCATCAGATCACCCTACTTCCGGCCGCCGACGGCGCCGCCTCCCGCAAGAGCCGGCAGGACGCCGACTCAGCGCAGCAGCAGGTTGGGCTGCAGGAGGTACTTGAAGCTCTCGGGCGTGCCCGACGTCTGCGGCGTGATGAGGACGGGGCTCAGCTTGTTCGCATTGTCGCTCGACGTGAACGTGATGCGGGCGAACTCGCTCTTGACCGCGCCGAGCGCCTCGAGCAGGTACTGCGGGTTCAGACCGAGCGTGACCTCTTCGCCCGTGAGCGTCGCGTCGACCGACTCGCTCGCGCGAGCCTGTTCGGTGCCGGACGCATCCATCGACACACCCTCGTCGGTGAACGTGAAACGCAGCGGCGCGGAACGGTCGAGCACGAGCGAGACACGACGGACGGCTTCGGCGAGGTCGGCGGTGTTGACGACCGCGTAGTGATCGGTCTGCTCGGGGAACAGACGGCGGACGGGCGGGAAGTTGCCCTTGATGAGCAGCGACGTCACGGTCTTGTTGCCTGCCGTGAACGCGATGATCTCCCGGTCGCCCGAACCCGAGAACGCGACCTGGATGTCGCCGGAATGAGCGAAGGTCTTGCCGACTTCGGTGAGGGTGCGGGCCGGGACCAGAGCCGTGGTCGACTCATCGTCGCTCGTGGTGGTGTTGCCGGCGTCCCACGGGATCTCTCGGAGCGCGACGCGGTAGCGGTCGGTCGCGACGAGGCTCAGTTCGGTGCCGGCGACTTCCAGCTGCACACCCGTGAGCACGGGTGTCACATCGTCGCGCGACGCGGCGAACGCGACCTGAGCGATCGCCGTCGCGAAATCCTCGGCGGGCACGAGTCCGGCCTCGCCGGAGACCTCGGGGATCGCGGGGTACTCCTGCACCGGCATCGACGCGAGCGTGAAGCGCGCGGAGCCGCACGTGAGGACGATCCCGTTCTCGTCGTCCTGCTCGATCTGGATCGGTGCGTTCGGAAGACGGCTGGCGATCTCGGAGAGGAGCCGGCCGTGCACGAGGATCGTGCCGGGCTCGTCGACGGTTGCCTCGATGGTCGTGCGTGCAGACGCTTCGTAGTCGAAGGCGGCGAGCGACAGACCCGCGTCGGATGCCTCGATCAGCACACCGGCCAGGATCGGCTGCGGATTGCGCTGCGGCAGGAGCTTCACGACGAACGACACGGCCTCGCTGAACACATCGCGATTGACGTGGAACTTCACTGGGGCTCCCTTGGTGTGGGTGAGGGCTCTCCCATGCTAGTGCTTCGACAACCGTGCTTCGGAAGAACCTGTCGTGCCGACTCGTCGTTCCGACCCCGTGCCAGGGCTGAGGCCATCCCCACCCACAGGGTGATCGAGCAGGCTTCCTCTTAGGTATCTCTTTGTCATGGTGTTAACCCTTGTGGAAAGTGTGGATAACTCGAGCGATCCCTTTCAGCGAGCGGAAACCACACGTGTGTAAGTTGTGAGCGAGCTGCGGATGGCCCGTGGACGGCGGAACGACGCGGAAGTCCTCTCCCCGGCGTCATCCACAGATTCCCCCCGAAGACTCACAATCCATCGACAGGGACGCCGAGTTATCCACAGGCTGTCCACACTGTGCAGAACGCGAATGATGTGACTCCGCGCGGCGGGTGTCAAGCGCGGAATAGGGAATATATCGTCGCGAGGCGGACGTGAGGGCGAGCGAGAGCGTCAGCGACCCACGCGACCGAGCTGAGTGGTGATCTCGGAGACCTGGTTGTAGATGGAGCGGCGCTCCTTCATGAGCTCGCTGATCTTCTTGTATGCGTACATGACCGTCGTGTGGTCGCGATTCCCGAACAGCTGTCCGATCTTGGGCAGCGACAGGTTCGTGCGCTCGCGGCACAGATACATGGCGATCTGGCGCGCTGTCGCGACCGACTGCGACCTGCTCGAACCGTAGAGGTCGTCGACCGACAGCCGGAAGTACTGCGCCGTCGCCGTGATGATGTCGGTCGGCGAGATGACGTTGGCGTCGTCCTGGTCGACGATGTCGCGCAGCACTGTCTGAGCGAGAGAGATGTCGAGTGTCGAGCCGGTTCAGATTCGCGAATGCCGACACGCGGATGAGGGCGCCCTCGAGCTCGCGGATGTTGGACGAGACCTTCGTGGCGATGTACTCCAGCACCTCGTCGGGCACGAGCAGCCGCTCGGACTGCGCCTTCTTGCGGAGGATCGCGATACGGGTCTCGAGGTCGGGGGCCTGCACGTCCGTGATGAGGCCCCACTCGAAGCGGCTGCGCATCCGGTCTTCGAACCCGGTGAGGTGGCGAGGCGGCACGTCGCTCGTGATCACGACCTGCTTGTCGTGGTCGTGGAGCGTGTTGAAGGTGTGGAAGAACGCCTCCTGCGTCTCGGCGCGACCCTGGAGGAACTGGATGTCGTCGATGAGGAGGATGTCGACGTCGCGGTAGCGCGCCTGGAACGCGGAGCCGCGGTTGTTCGCGATCGAGTTGATGAAGTCGTTCGTGAATTCCTCGCTCGACACATACCGCACGCGGATGCCGGTGTAGAGGCTGAGCGCGTAGTCGCCGATCGCGTGCAGGAGGTGGGTCTTGCCGAGGCCAGAGTCGCCGTAGATGAACAGCGGGTTGTAGGCCTTCGCCGGTGCTTCGGCCACGGCGACGGCCGCGGCGTGGGCGAACCGGTTGGACTGGCCGATGACGAAGTTGTCGAACGTGTACTTCGGGTTGAGGCGCGTGTCGCTGCGCGAGGGAGGCAGCACCGGCTCGGTGTAGTCCTCGAGAGGCGGACGGCTGATGATCTGCTGGGGCGCGGGTGCGGACTGCACCGGCACAGGTGCGGTCAGATGCGCGTCGGCCAGTTCGGGATTCACGACGACGCGGAAGGTCGACGCCTCGGGCTGCGCGTCGACGCGGGCGAGGGCCTCCATGATCGGCGTGCGCAGACGCTTGTTGAGCTGAGCCGCGGTCAGATCGTTGGGGACGTCGAGATACAGCGTGCCGCTCATGACGCCCTGGGCGACGGCGAGACTGAGGAAGCCCTGGAGCTGCGGGGTGACGCGCTCGTCGACGGCGAGTACGTCGAGCACTGCGGACCAGACGGGGACGTCTGGAAGTTCGTGCGGTGTCATGGCTCCTCAGTCGGGTCGAACGAGTAACGGCGGATCTCGCGGTGGCTCGGGGATGATCGAGTGGCGCGGGACACCTGCGGCCGGCGCCCGTCGGATGCGACGGCACCTGTGGATAACTCGTCCGTGCCACGGTATGTCATGCGGCCGCGAACGAGCAAAATCCACTGTAGATCGGGCCCGCGTGTCCTGGCCAGGCCACCTGTGAACTCCGTGGATAATGTGTCTCTCCGTCCGCGCCGGTTTGAGTTCGCGCGAGACTCGACGTACCCTTAGTCGGTTGACTTATGCCCGGCTTGGGCAGTCCCCTGTACCTGTGTCTCCGGTCTTGAGCGTTCCGGTGACCGCCGATCCGGAGTGATCCTCATGAGCAAGCGCACGTTCCAGCCCAACAACCGCCGCCGCGCCAAGAAGCACGGCTTCCGCGCCCGCATGCGCACCCGCGCCGGCCGCGCCATCCTGTCGGCCCGTCGCGGCAAGGGCCGCACCGAGCTCTCGGCCTGATCCGACGTTCTGGTGCTGGCGCGCGGGAACCGCATCACCCGCGGGGCGGAGTACAAGGCCGTCGTCCGCGGGGGTGCCCGGTGTGCCGGGGCGCTGACCGTGACCTACGTCGTCGCGTCGGGTGAAGACCGCCCGGCGCGTTTCGGCTTCATCGTCAGCAAGCAGGTCGGCTCTGCCGTCACCCGCAACACTGTTCGTCGACGGCTCAAGGCCGTGTGTGCGGAAGCAATGGGGACCGTGCGACCGGGGTCCGACGTCGTGATCCGGGCTCTGCCGAGTTCGGCGCGCGCTCCGTACGCGACTCTGCGCGACGAGGTGTCGCGGTGCCTCCACCGGAAAGCCGCAGCGTGAGCACCTCGACACTGCCGTCGTATGCACTCGGAGACGGCAGGCTGACGGCATCCGATCCCCTCCAGTTCGTCGCGCTGCTGCCACGCAACGCCGTGCTCTCGCTGCTGCACGCATATCGCGCGACCATCTCGCACGTCTACGGCGACGTCTGCAAGTACTACCCCTCATGTTCGGCCTATGCGGTCGGTGCTGTGCAGCAGCACGGCGCCGTCAAGGGCGCCGTCCTCACGGCGGCGCGCCTCGGGCGCTGCCACCCCTGGGCTCAGGGCGGCGTCGACGACGTTCCGCCGCATTCGCACTTCCGACACCGCCTCACTCCGCACGGCTTCGTCGTGCACCCGAGAAAGGACTGATCCTTGCTGGATCTCTTCGCCGCGACCCCGACGCCTGCCGTCCCGACCCCGACGACGCCGGCGCCCGCAGAAGGACTCGACTTCTTCAGCGCGATCCTGTGGCCCTTCAAGTGGATCGTCGAGACGATCCTCGTGTTCTGGCACTGGGTGCTCACGTCGATCGGTCTCGAGGCGAACGCCGGACTCACGTGGGTGCTCTCGATCATCGGTCTCGTCATCGTCGTGCGAGCCGCTCTCATCCCGCTGTTCGTGCGGCAGATCAAGAGCCAGCGCAAGATGATGGAAATCGCTCCTGAACTGCGGAAAGTCCAGGAGAAGTACCGCGGCAAGAAGGATCAGCTCTCTCGCGAGGCGATGAGCCGCGAGACGATGGCGCTGTACAAGAAGCACGGCACGACCCCTGTGTCGAGCTGCCTACCGCTGCTCGTGCAGATGCCCATCCTCCTCGGCATGTTCTACACGCTCAGTGACGTCAAGCGTCACGCCGAGTGGGGCGTCGGCGGCGTCGGTTTCCTCGACGCCCGCCTGACGCGGCAGTTCTATGACGCCGAGCTGTTCGGAGTCGCCCCGCTGCACACGAACATGATCGATGCGATCGGCCAGGGCGAGACCGCCACCGTCATCATCCTCGTCATCCTGGTCATCCTGATGATCGCGTCGCAGTTCTTCACGCAGCTGCAGATCATCTCGAAGAACCTCTCCCCCGAGGCCAAGACCGGCCAGGCGTACCAGATGCAGAAGATCATGCTGTACGTCTTGCCTCTCGCATTCATCTTCTCCGGCGTCTTCTTCCCGCTGGGTGTCGTCCTCTACTGGTTCACGAGCAACATCTGGACGATGGTGCAGCAGTTCCTCGTCATCCGTAACCTGCCCACGCCCGGCTCCGAGGCGGCCAAGGCGCGCGAAGAGCGTCTCGCCCGCAAGGGCAAGGCCCTCGACGCGCAGGGCAGGATCGTTCCTCTTGAGAAGTACCAGGCCGAGCAGCAGCGCCTGTATGAAGAGGCGCAGCGCGCCAAGGAGCAGGCTCCCAAGCGGCAGCAGCCCGTGAACAAGCAGCGGGCGAAGAAGCAGTCGCAGAAGAGCCAGAATCCGCAGCCGAAGAAGAAGCCCGAAAACCCGTCCTGACCGAGCCCCCCGAGGATTCCCATGAGCACCTCCCCTGAGACCACCACGGTCGAGCAGCTGGAAGAAGAAGGCGACGTCGCCGCCGACTATCTCGAGGCTCTTCTCGACATCGCCGACATCGACGGCGACCTCGCGCTCGATGTTCGGGCCGGCCGCGCTTACGTCACCGTCGAGAACGATGACGCCGATTCTCTCCGGCTCCTGTCGGCGCCCGACACGGTGCAGGCGCTCCAGGAGCTCACCCGGATCGCCGTGCAGACGAAGACCGGCCGCTTCTCCCGCCTGATCCTCGACATCGGCGGCTCTCGCGACGCGCGTCAGCAGCAGCTCGAGAAGCTGGTCGACCGAGCGATCGCTCGCATCGACGAGGGTGCATCGCAGGCATCCCTTCCCGCGATGTCGAGCTATGAGCGCAAGCTCGTGCACGACATCGTCGCTGCCCGAGGCTTCGTTTCGGAGTCGTACGGCGAGGGATCCGAGCGCCACACCGTCATCCGTCGTGGCTGACGTTTCACGTGAAACATCCATGATCGAGGTCGAACCCGAACCCGCCGCGGCTGCGGCGATCTTCGGTGAACGCCTCGACCTGGCGCGCGCGTTCACGCGGGCGCTGGCTGAGCATGGCGAGGAGCGAGGGTTGATCGGTCCCCTCGAGCCGCCTCGCCTGTGGACGCGGCACATCCTGAACAGCGCTGTGGCCGCCCCTCTCTTCACCGCAGGGACGCGGGTTGGCGATGTCGGATCGGGTGCCGGCCTCCCCGGGCTGGTGCTGGCCATCGCGCGACCGGACGTGCAGTGGGTGCTGATCGAACCGATGGAGCGTCGGGTGGCCTGGCTCAACGAGCAGGTGCAGGCGCTCGGCCTCGACAATGTCGACGTCGTGCGCGCGCGTGCCGAAGATGCGAAGCCGCACCCTCTCCTCGATGCGGTGACCGCCCGCGCCGTGAGCGCGCTACGCACCCTCGTTCCTCTCATCGCTCCGCTCGTACGCGATGGAGGGGAGCTCATTCTCCTCAAGGGCGTCAACGCAGCCAATGAGATCACCGCTGCCGAGAAGGTGGTCCGAAAGTACAAGCTCACGAACGTGCGTGTCGAACCGGTCGGCGAGGGCATCATCGACGATCCGACGCGGGTCGTGAGGGCCACTGTCCGCTGACGCGCCGTTTCACGTGAAACATTGCGCTCTGAATCGAGTCGTGACACTCACAAGAGCAGCGGGCCAGGCCTGCATGTTTCACGTGAAACAATTCCCATTCATCCACACCATCCCTCAGAGCGTTCGATGGCTCGACTACAGTGGGATGGTCCCCGAACGACAGGAGTAGACGTGGTGGAATCGGAGAACTCGACGTCCTCCGCACCCTTCTCCTTCGATGACAGCCCCATCGCGCGTGAGCTCGCTGATCTCAGCTCGCGCCGGAAAGCTCTCGAAGGTGTGCACCTCGACTTCAGCGGACCCACCCGTGTGCTGACCGTCTCGAACCAGAAGGGTGGAGTCGGCAAGACCACCACCACCGTGAACGTCGCTTCGGCGCTCGCGTCGCTCGGCGCTCGCGTCCTGGTGATCGACCTCGACCCTCAGGGCAACGCGTCGACGGCGCTCGGTGTACCGCACAGCGCCGACGTTCCCAGCGTCTACGACGTTCTGATCGACGAGTTCCCGCTGGCGGACATCATTCAGACCAGCCCCGAGTCGGATCTCCTGCTGTGCGCGCCCTCGACGATCCACCTGGCGGGTGCTGAGATCGAGCTCGTGTCGCAGGTGGCCCGCGAACACCGGCTGCGTACGGCGCTCGAAGACTATCTCCAGTCGGCTGCGGAGCCGCCGCAGTTCGTGCTCATCGATTGCCCACCGTCGCTGGGCCTGCTCACGATCAACGCGTTCACGGCGGCAGATGAGCTCATTATCCCGATCCAATGCGAGTACTACGCTCTGGAAGGCCTCAGCCAGCTTCTGGGCAGTGTCCGGATGATCCAAAAGCACCTCAACCCGCGACTGCGTCTGTCGACGATCGTCCTGACCATGTACGACGGCCGAACCCGCCTCGCACAGCAGGTCGCCGACGAGGTGCGCAATCACTTCCCGCAGGAGGTGCTGTCGACGGTGATTCCGCGTTCGGTACGCGTGTCGGAGGCGCCGAGCTTCGGCCAGACCGTCATCGCCTACGACGGCGGATCGGCCGGTGCGGTCGCCTACCGCGAAGCCGCGGTAGAGATCGCCCAGCGCGGCGGTCGCGTGGCGGGGTCTGACTCCGTCACCCAGAATTCCGGGTCTTCGTGACCCATGCAGCAAGACGAAGGAGCATCCTGATGGCGAAGCGAACCGGTCTCGGCCGCGGTATCGGAGCACTCATCCCCACCGCCGAGTCTTCGGAGGCGCGTCCGGTCGACGTGTTCTTCCCCGGCGCCCCTGCGGCCACTCAGGCCGCCGACGCGGCCGACACCTCGCCCGTCGACGCGTCTGCCTCGCCGAATGGCGACCAGACGGCTGAGCTGCTCGCGATTCCGGGTGCGCGCCTCATCGAGATCGACCCGCACGACATCGTGCCCAACCCGCGTCAGCCCCGCACCCATTTCGATGCGGATGATCTGGCGGAGCTCGTTCACAGCGTCCGCGAGTTCGGCGTGCTGCAGCCTGTTGTCGTCCGCACCAACGACGACGGCAAGTACGAGCTCATCATGGGCGAGCGCCGCACCCGTGCATCGCGCGAGGCGGGACTCACCGCGATCCCCGCGATCGTCCGCGACACGACGGACGAGAACCTCCTGCGCGACGCCCTCCTCGAGAACCTGCACCGGTCGCAGCTGAACCCGCTTGAAGAGGCATCGGCGTATCAACAACTGCTCGAAGACTTCGGCATCACACAGGAGGAACTGGCCACCCGCATCGGTCGTTCCCGCCCGCAGATCAGCAACACGATCCGGCTGCTGAAGCTCCCGGTGCCGGTGCAGCAGCGCGTCGCGGCCGGGGTGCTCAGCGCCGGTCACGCCCGTGCGATCCTTTCTCTCGACGACAGCGACGCGATGCAGCGCCTGGCCGACAAGATCGTGAACGAAGACCTCTCCGTGCGAGCGGCGGAGGCCGCCGCGAAGGCACCCGGCGCCGGCGCTCGTCGCACCGCTCCGAAGGCCGGCGCGCGGCGCGCGCACCTCGATGATGTCGCGGAGCGTCTGGGCGACCGCCTCAACACCAAGGTGAAAATCACGTTGACTGCCAAAAAAGGCCAGGTCATCATTGATTTCGCGACCGTCCAGGACCTCAACCGCATTCTTGCGGAGCTCGGCGAGAACGAGTACGGAAACCTCTGAGACCAGCGCTTCCCGGAGCCGCCCACGCGAAGGCCGTCTACCCTGGAATGGTGACTGACGACTCCGATCTTCCGCGCCGTGCCAGCCTCGAGCTGCTGCGCGCCGAGGCGGGTGATGAGCTCTCCGTGCTGATCGAGGAGCGCCTGCGCGGCGGCGAGGATCCGTGGGAGTTCATGGAAGACCTCCCGACGGTTGATGAGCTCGTGGTGTTGACGCTCCGCGCCGAGAACATCGCCGCCGACGGCGGCACCAAGCCGACGGCGGCGCGCAATTACCGTGTGCTCCGGCAGATCGCGCTGCAGTACCCGCCGCTCACGCGTGCCGTGTGGCGGCTGCTGGGAAGCGAGCCGCATCGCGCGTGGGACGCGTCCGTTCGAGCCGAAGCGTCGTGACGCGGCCGCCCGGCCGGTGGGCGGGCGGCACGGCCCAGATATACGAAAAAGCCCGGTCAGACGGTGATCCGACCGGGCTTTCCCGAGTTCAGCCGACCTTGTCGGCGAGGTATCAGCCGAGGTAGTCGGCGAGATCCTGCTCGAGAGCGAACTTCGGCTTGGCGCCGATGATCGTCTTCTCGACCTGGCCCTTGTTGAAGACCTTCATCGCAGGGATCGACGTGATCTGGTACTCCATGGCGAGGTTCGGGTTCTCGTCGACGTTCAGCTTGAGAACCGTGATCTTTCCACTGTTCTCCGTCTGGATCTCGTCGAGGATCGGGCCGACCATGCGACACGGTCCGCACCACGCGGCCCAGAAGTCCACCAGAACCGGACCCTCGGCGTTGATGACGTCCTGCTGCCAGGTGCTCTCGCTCGTGGCCTTGGCGGTCATATCTGTCTCCTTTGGGAAGTTGTCACTCATCCGAACGCGTACGGTCCGCGTTTTGTTCCGCGGTGCGCGCCGGGACGATCAGGCGGCGTCGGCGTCGGCGAGATCGTCGATCTGCGCGGCGTCGGCGGCGGGAGCACCGGCGTCCGCTAGCGACGCGAGGTAGTGCTCGACATCGAGGGCGGCGACCGTTCCGCTGCCGGCCGCGGTGACGGCCTGCCGGTAGGTGGGGTCGATGACGTCGCCCGCGGCGAACACGCCGGGAACCGACGTGCGAGAGGAGCGACCGTCGACCCAGATCGTGCCGTGCTCGGTGAGGTCGAGGACGCCGTGCACGAGGTGGGTCCGCGGGTCGTTTCCGATCGCCACGAACACGCCGTCGAGGGCCAGCTCGCGGGTGGACCCATCGACCGTGTCCTTCAGGACCACACCGGTGACGGCGTCGTCGCCCAGGACATCGGCGACCTCGCTGTTCCACACGAACTCGATCTTCTCGTTCGCGAAAGCGCGTTCCTGCATGATCTTCGACGCGCGCAGCTCGTCCCGACGGTGGATGACGTAGACCTTCGACGCGAACTTCGTGAGGAACGTCGCCTCTTCCATCGCCGAGTCGCCACCGCCGACGACGGCGATCGTGCGCTCACGGAAGAAGAACCCGTCGCAGGTGGCGCAGTAGGAGACGCCGTGGCCCGAGAGGCGGGCCTCACCGGCGACGCCGATCTTGCGGGGCGCGGAGCCCGTCGCATACACGATCGACTCGGCCTCGTGCACCACGCCCGAGCCCAGCACCACCTTCTTGACGGTGCCGGAGAAGTCGACCTCGGTCACGTCGTCGTAGACGACCTCGGTGCCGAAGCGCTCAGCCTGCTCCTGCATCTTGGTCATGAGGTCGGGGCCCATGATGCCCTCGGGGAAACCGGGGAAGTTCTCGACCTCGGTGGTGTTCATCAGCTCTCCGCCGGCTTCCACCGAGCTCGCGATGAGGAGCGGCGACAGGTTGGCACGGGCCGCGTAGATCGCCGCCGTGTAGCCTGCCGGGCCGGATCCGATGATGATGACCTGCCGCACGATGTCTGCCTTTCGTCTGCGGGGCGGGTGGCCCCAGCACGTTCAACCAATGGTAGCCGCGCGGCATTCCACGACCAGAGGAGTCGCCGGTGGGTCGCGCGGCAGAGGCCGGATCAGCGCCCGGGGAGGAAGCGCCGCACGGCTCCGAGGGCGGTCCGCAGTTCCGGCGCCCGCAGGATCGCGAGCAGGGCGATGTAGACGACCAGGGTGGCGACGCCCAGCAGCACCGCCCCGAGGAGGCCCATGAAGCGGTCGGACACCGTCCATCCGTCCACGCCGCCGAGAAGGAGGAACAGTCCCCAGCCGGCGGCGCCGGCGGGGATCGCGGCCACGACGAAGCGGAGCACCGATCGTGCCGCCCCGCCGAGGTCGAGAGGACCGATCTTGCGGCGGAGGAGGAAGACCGCAAGCGTGAACTGCACGATGTTCGCCAGCGACTGACCGAGCGCGATGCCCACCGCGAGCCAGGCGATCGGCAGCGTCGCCGCCGCCACGATCGCCGTCACGATCACGATCGTGGCCTGCACGAGCGTGTAGAGGAACGGCGTGCGGGTGTCTTTCAGCGCGTAGAACGTGCGCTGGAAGCCGAACTGGAACGACAGGGGCAGGAGCGCGACCAAGTAGGCGCCCAGCACCCACGCCAGCGCGACCGCGCCGTCGACATCCGCTGAGAACACGCGCATGAGCGGCACGATCGCCGCGATGATCGCCGCGAGGATGCCGACCATGAACACGCCGACCGTGCGGGTGAGGACGCCGAGGTCTGCCGTCGCCGCCTCGGTGCGGCCTTCGGCGACGTGCTCGCTGAGGCGTGTGTAGTACGGCGTTCCGATCGACAGCACGATCACCGAGAACGGCAGCATGAAGATGAGCCACGAGAGCTGCAGGGCGGCGTTCGCGGCCGCGTCGCCCGAGGCCGAGCCCACGAGATTGACCTGCACGAAGCCGGCGATCTGACTCACGAGCACCATGAGGAACGTCCAGCCGGCCAGACGCGCGATGTGGCGAAGGCCGATGCCGCGCCACTGGAAGTCGGGGCGCACGTGCAGCCCCGCGCGCCGCCAGAAGAAGAACAGCACCGCGGCCTGCAGCACGACGCCGAGGGTCGCGGTGCCACCGACGAGGGCGACCATCGACGGCGTCCACACCGCAGCGTCCTGCTGCAGCCCGAACAGCCAGATGAACGCGCCGAATCCGACGATCGACACGATGTTGTTCACTATCGGCGACCACGCGAACGGCCCGAAAACGCGCCGGGCGTTGAGTGCTTCGCCGATGAGGGCGTGGAGACCGTAGAAGAAGAGCTGCGGGAGACACCAGTACGCGAGCGCGAGGGCGAGCGCCTGCGCTTCGGGCGGCATCCTCCCGCCGTAGAGCGCGACGAGGACCGGCGCGAGCAGCACCGCGAGGAGGGTGACGCCCGCGAGCACCACGAAGCCGAGGGTGAGCAGCTTCGAGACGAACGCGCTGCCTCCGTCGCTGTGGGTGCGCACGGCCGACACGATCTGCGGCACGATGATGCCTGCGAGGATGCCCGACGAGATCAGCGTGAAGAGGGTGTTGGGGAACTGGTTCGCGATCGCGAACGCGTCGGCCGCGGATGAGCCGACGACGCCGAGCGCCGCGGCGAGCATGAAGTTGCGGACGAGGCCCGTGAGCCGGGAGACGAGGGTTCCTGCCCCGATGAGGGCGCTCGCGCGTCCGAGGTCAGGCATCCGTGGTCTCCTTGTCGTCCGCCTGAGGCGGGGTCGGGGCGGTCGGCTCGGTTCCGGCGGCGGGTTGCCGGCTGGCGTCGCCGGCGCAGGCGGAGCACGGTGCGGATCACGCCGAGCACCAGGAGCCCGCCGACCAGCACCGACATCACGACGATCCCGACGGTCTCCCATTCGGCCCGCACCGCGACAGCGATCGTGACGGGATCGCCGATCGGCACCATCGTGGGGCTGCGCAGCTGCAGTCCGAGACTCGATTCGCCGTTGGCGACGCGCGCTTCGACGGGCACATCCACCCGTGTGGTCTGGTTCTCGCCGGCGAGCAGTTCGATGCGGTCCTTCACGACGAGGCGCAGGTCGTTCGGCTCGGTGAGGAGAACGAGCCTCGCCGGCCACGGGAGGGCATTGCGCACCGAGAACGACAGCGGCGCGCTCGATCCCAGCAGGTTGATGTCGGGCGACGGCACGATCTCGACGGCGCGCAGGGTCGCGGTGGTCTCGGTACGGTGCGTCGCGACGGCGTCGTTCCACGCGCCGCGCTGCGGAAGCCAGCCGTTGCCGATCAGCTGCAGGATGTCGCCGCGCTCCGGCGCGAGCAGCACGGCGGGGTCTTCGAGCACCGTCGCGAACTGGGCGAGGTCGCTCTCGCCCGCGAGGAACGATTCGAGTACGGCCACACGCCGCGCGTCGGGCTGCGCGCTGCGGACGGACACCGGGTGAGTGGTGCCCGTGGTGAGACGCTCCATGCCGATGGCGTCGCGTCCGTCGAGACGGGAGGCGGCCCGCACGGCGCCGCGGAGCGCCTCGACCGAACGGTCGCCGGCCCGATCGACCGTGACCAGCAGGGGATCGCCGCCGTCGGTGAACGACGCATACGCCGAGGCCTCGGCGAGGGCCGCCGCGCGGTCGACGCCGAGATCGGAGCTGCTCGCGACCCGCAGCGCCTCCGACACGTCGGCGTCGTAGACGAGCAGCCCAGCGTCGCCGGACCTGGCGAGGGCGCCTTTCTCACCGCGGACGGTGTCGGAGGGCACGAGGGTGAGTGAGCCCGCGGGGTTCTCGCCGGCGGAGGCGAGCGCCGCGACGACGTCGGGACCCGCCGTACCACCCGCGGGCCAGAACACGTCGCTGCGAGCGCGTCCGATGTCGGTCAGCGTGGCCAGATCGGGCAGCATCGGTGCTTCGGCGGTGGGCGTGGGCGACGGATCGGGCCCCGTCGCCGGGAACCCCCCGAGGTCGAGCAGGGGAGTGAGATCGTCGACGGTGAGTGGTTCGCTCAGACCGGCGGCCACCTGCACGGCGAGATCGGCGTCGCCGAACTGCAGGGAGAACCGGGTGTGCGGCAGGGCCAGCAGGTCGGCGAGCCACTGCGCGGCGCTCTCGGGCGCGTTGGAGCCGAGCACACGGATCGACGCCACGACGGCCGGGTCGATCGCGAGGATCGAGGGGGTGCCGACGACGGCGTCGAGCTGGGCGCGGAGCTCGCCACCGGGCGCGGTGAGCTCCGCGAGCTCGTCGGAGGTGAGAAGGGCGGTGCCGCGCGGGCTCGCGGTGATCGGCACGACGACGGCGATCTGACCGGCGGACTCCTCGTCGCTCACGACCCACACGCCGCGGGAGACGAGCGGTCCCTGGGCGGAGTCGTACGTGCCTCGGAGGGCGTATACCCCCGGCTCCAGATCGTCACCGACTTCGAGAACGGTCGTGGTGCTGCTGCGGCCGCGGGCGGCGACACCCTCCATCGTGGTGGAACCGATACGACGCAGCGAGAGGGCCGTCTCGCCCGACAGCCAGTCGTCGATCTCGGAGCGGGAGGCGAGCGGCTCGCGGCTCACCGCGACGTTGACGCGCCCGCTGCGCACCGTGGAGAAACCGGGGTTGTCGACCGACATCGTGATCACGAGACGGCCGTCATCGTCGGCGACGCCGTCGGCCTCGGCGGCGATCGCGAAGTCCAGCGGCGGCGACGGCGGTGGCCCGTCGACCTGCAGCTCTGCCGCCGGCGGGGCGGCGGCCGGAACGGACGCGACGGCGGGGACCGGGGCGGCGACCGCGAGCACTGCGAGAAGCGCGAGCACAGCACGGGCACGCGGGCCCGTGCGGCGGGCGCGCGCGTCAGCGGCAAGGGGTGTCATGGTCATGGCAGCGGGGTGTGCGATCCATGACCGCACCACTGGTGGCATTCTATGGTTCCGTGCCCGGGAGCACCCTTGGAGCACGGGCGTGCCCCCCGCGCGCCGCCGCGACCAGCGCCGTGCCGCGCATCGCGATTGAATGGGGTGGTGACCGACCTCCACCCTGATCCCGGGCTGTGCGCGGCCCTGCGCACCGACCTCCGCGACGCCGGCTACACGGCGGAGGCCGTGCGTGGCGCGTGGGGGCCGACCGCCGACGATGCGGTCGGTCACGGCCTCACCGGCCCGGCGATCGCGGCGCTCGCACGGCGCGCCGACCCGCTCGCCGTGATCTCCCGGCTCCTGTTCCTCGGAGTCGCGACCCCTGTCGACGACGTCGACGCAGCCCTTCCGCACTGCCGGGCCGAGGGTCTCGCACACCTCCGCCTGGCGGCGGTGGAGGAAGGCGAGGTGGTGCCGCTGGCGCTCGTGCGCCCGCAAGCCGTCGACGACGAAGCGGGTGAGGGCGGATGGTGGATCGCGAGCGACCTCGACGAGGCCGCGCTCGTGTCGCAGCGGCATCGGAGCGCCCTGCCGACCGATCACGTGCTCGGCGTCGGCGGGGCCTCACTCACCCTCGCGGGGCTCCAGCTGCCGCGGCCGGCGGACCGGGTCCTCGATCTCGGCACCGGCTGCGGCATCCAGGCGCTCCGGGCACGACATCACGCCCGCACAGTCGTGGCGACCGACGTCTCGGAACGCGCTCTCGCCTTCACGAGAATCAACGCGCTGCTCAACGATGTCGACGGCATCGAGACGCGGCACGGCAGTCTGTTCGAGCCCGTCGCAGGCGACGTCTTCGATCGTGTGGTGTCGAACCCGCCGTTCGTCATCACCCCCCGCGCCGAAGGTGTGCCCGAGTACGAATACCGGGACGCGGGCCTCGCGGGCGACGACCTGATCGCCGCCTTCGTGTCAGGCGTCGGCGAGGTGCTCGCCCCGGGAGGGATCGCGCAGCTGCTCGGCAACTGGGAGTACCGCGGCGACGCCGACGGTCTCGACCGCGTGCGCGCCTGGGTCGATGCGTCAGCGGTGCCCCTGGAGGCGTGGATCATCGAGCGGGAGCGTCTCGATCCGCTCGCCTACGCGGAACTGTGGGTGCGCGACGGTGGCACCGCCGCCGGCACGAGCGCCTACGGCCAGTTGGTGCAGGCGTGGCTCGACGACTTCGCCGAGCGCGATGTGACCGCCGTGGGATTCGGCTACCTGCTGCTGCGGCGACCGGTGGAGGGCGAGCCGCGGCTGCGCCGCTTCGAGCGCGTTCCACAACCCGTGTCCGGTGCTCTCGGCCCTCACCTCGATGAGGCGCTCACCGCCTGGGACCGGATGGCCGCCCT
This sequence comes from uncultured Actinomycetota bacterium, assembly GCA_963789095.1. Classification (GTDB taxonomy): domain Bacteria; phylum Actinomycetota; class Actinomycetes; order Actinomycetales; family Microbacteriaceae; genus Microbacterium. Next base: position 94,269 of record CAWBJK010000008.1, on the reverse strand, counting down.
CGACGACGCCGCCCTCGCCGCGTCGGTGCTGCTCGTCGCCAGCGACGTCACCGAGGCGCGGCATCACCTTCCCGGCGCCGAGAACCCGAGCGTCATCGAACTGCGCCAGGGGGGCGGACTGTCCCGATCGATCGAGGTCGACCCGGCGCTCGCCGCGCTGGTCGGCGCCTGCGACGGCGACCTCGCGGTGGGCGTGCTGATCGACGCGATCGCGGAACTGCTCGAGGTGGATGCCGGTGATCTTGCCGCCGATCTCCTCCCGCGCGTGCGCGAGCTGCTGTTCTGCGGGCTGCTCGCCTTCGCCTGATCCTCGGGTGACGGTCGCGGCAATCCGCGGGTGAGGTCGCTCCACCCGGACGCGGCCGCACCCGTTGCGGTGACCGCCCGCCGGTAGGCTCGGAGCATGCTCAACATGGCCGAGGGCCTCGCCCGGATCGGCGCGCTCGCCGCGTCTCCGGTGACCGCGACCCTCGCCGACGCGTTCGCCGCGGCGGGGTTCGAACTGGCACTCGTCGGCGGTCCCGTGCGCGACGCGCTGCTCGGCCGCGAGACGCACGACCTCGACTACACGACGAATGCGCGCCCCGACGACATCCTGCGGATCGTGACACCCATCGCGACCGCCACGTGGGACGTCGGCCGCGACTTCGGAACCATCGGCGCGAAGGTGCGCGGCGAGCAGGTGGAGATCACCACCTACCGTGCCGACAGCTACGACGGAGCCACCCGAAAGCCCACCGTGGAGTTCGGCGACAACCTCGAAGACGACCTGTCGCGCCGCGACTTCACGGTGAACGCGATGGCGTTGCGCGTTCCCGGCCCCACCCTCGTCGACCCGACGGGCGGCGTGGAGCACCTCATCGAAGGGGTGCTCCGCACACCGGCCGATCCGCACGTGAGCTTCGGCGACGATCCCCTCCGCATGCTGCGCGCGGCGCGGTTCGCGTCACAGCTGGGATTCACGGTCGCCCCCGAGACCCTCGCCGCCATGACCGAGCTGCGCGGCACGCTGCGGATCGTCAGCGCCGAGCGCGTGCAGAGCGAGCTCGTGAAGCTGCTGCAGACCGACGACCCGGTGCGGGGCCTGCGGATCCTCGTCGACACCGGGCTCGCCGACGAGTTCCTCCCCGAGGTGCCGGCGCTGCGCCTCGAGGTCGACGAGCACCACCATCACAAAGACGTCTACGAGCATTCGCTCACCGTGCTGCGCCAGGCCATCGAGCTGGAGCGCACGCGGCACCCCGACGCGGCACCCGACGTCACGCTGCGGCTCGCTGCGCTCCTGCACGACATCGGCAAGCCCGCCACCCGCAAGCTCGAACCGGGCGGGGGTGTGAGCTTCCACCACCACGACATCAAGGGGTCGCGCCTGGCGCGCAAGCGGCTCACGGCGCTGCGGTTCGACACCGCGACGATCGGCGCGGTCAGCCAGCTCATCGAGCAGCACCTGCGCTTCTTCGGCTACGCGGAGGGTGCGTGGACCGACTCGGCCGTGCGCCGGTACGTCCGCGACGCCGGTGACGAACTGGAACGCCTCCACATCCTCACCCGCGCAGACGTCACCACGCGCAACAAGCGCAAAGCAGCGACGCTGCGCTCGGCGTACGACGACATCGAACGCCGCATCTCGGAACTCGCCGCGCAGGAAGAGCTCGACGCGATGCGCCCCGAGCTCGACGGCAACCGCATCCAGGAAGTGCTCGGCATCCCGCCCGGGCGCGACGTGGGCGAGGCGTACCGGTTCCTCCTCGACCTCCGCCTCGACGAGGGGATCGTCGGACCCGACGTGGCCGAGCAGCGCCTGCGGGAGTGGTGGGCCGCGCGATCCTGATCCGTTCGCAGCGACCGGAGACAGCGGCACCCCCGCCACCTACACTGGTGGGCACTCCTCCTCACCGCTGAAGGGAGACGCCTTGCCCTCCTCGTGGTCGTCGCGGCGAGAGGTCTCCCCGGAGAACTCGCGTCTGCTGATCGAGCGCGCGCATGAAGAGCTCGTCGGCGGCAATCCCGCCGATCCGCGCCTCCACGACGTGCGTCCGCTCGTGCGTGACTCGTGGCGTCGATCGCTTCTGCACCTGGTGGGAGCGGAGGGCGCGCCCCCGCTGGAGCTCACCGAGGAGGAACTCGAGGCCTACCGCAGCGCGCATCCGCTCGCCGGCGTCATGGAGATGGTGCGGTCGCTGCTCACCCCCGACCCCGAATCCGGGGTGGTCGTCGCCGTCGGCGACGCCGCGGGGCGCCTGCTGTGGGTCGAAGGCGACCGGCACGTGCGATCGCTGACAGGAGACATGGGCTTCGTGGCGGGAGCGAACTGGTCGGAGCGGTCGGTGGGGACATCGGCACCGGGCACCGCGCTCGCGCTCGACCGTTCCGTGCAGATCCACGGCGCCGAGCACTTCAACCGGCTGGTGCAGCCGTGGTCGTGCACCGCCGCTCCCCTGCACGACCCCGAGACCCGGCGGCTGGTCGGCGTGATCGATGTGACGGGCGGAGTCGACGCCGCGACGCCGCAGGCGCAGCTGCTCGTGGACGCCACGGCACGGGCGATCGAGAGCGAGTTGCTCGTGGCACGGCTGCGGGCCCGGGCCGCGGCACCCGCCCCGGTGGCCCGATCGCAGACGGCAGCCCGGCGCTCGCCCCTCCGGGCCGCTGCGAGCGCCGCACCCCGCAGCGTCCTGCGCGTGCTCGGGCGCGACCGCGCGCTGCTCGAGGTGTCGCGCGACGGCCACGAGACGGTGACCGCACTGTCGGCCCGGCACGCGGAGATCCTCATGCTGCTCGCCGTGCACAGGCAGGGACTCTCTGCCGAACGGCTCGGTGAACTCGTCTACGGCGAAGACGCCGAGGGCACGCTCCGGCCCGAGATGGTGCGCCTGCGCAAGACGCTCGAACCCGTCGCGCCGCACCTCGTTCCGACCTCCCGTCCCTACCGGCTCCCTGCAGAGCTCGAAACCGACGCGCATCAGGTGATCTCGCTTCTCGACCGCGGCGCGCACCGGGTGGCGCTCGCCGCCTACCGGGGGCAGGTGCTTCCGCAGTCCGTGTCGCCCGGCGTCGAGGAGTTCCGCGACACGGTCCGGGCCGCGCTGCGCGAGGCGCTCCTCGCCGAGGCGTCGGTCGACGTGCTGCTCGCATACGCCGAGACGGCCGACGGCTCCGACGACGAGGAGGTGCTGCGTCTCGCGCTCGGGATGCTCCCCCCGCGATCGCCGCGACGGGCCGGACTGGTCGCCCGGCTCGAACGAATGGACCGCTGACAGGGCAGGATGCCTCTATGACCGACATCCATCCCCCTGCCGCGCTCGCCGCTCTCGCAGAGGCGCACGGCATCGCCACCGAGTATTGGTCGTTCTTCGGCGATCGCGTGTCGGTGCCTGCCGACACGCTGTGCGCGCTCCTGCGGGCGATGGGCGTTGATGCCGCTGACGCGGCTGGCGACGACGTCGCGATCGGCGCGGCGCTCACGGAGGTCGACGAAGGGCCGTGGCGAGAGCTGCTCCCTCCGTCGCTCGTGACGCGCCCGGGCGTGCGACCGCTTGTGGTCCACGTGGCCGACGAGCACGACGTGAGCGTCACCGTGACCCTCGAGGACGGCTCGACGCGCGAGCTGAGCATTCCGGAGCAGCGGCCGGCGGCGCGGCTCGTCGACGGTGTGCTGCGCTGGCAGGTGACGGTGCCGGTGCCGGACGACTTCCCGCTCGGCTGGCACACGGCGCACGCGCGCCAGCGGCCGTTCGGGGGCGGCGAGGTCGACCGCAGCGCCTCATGCGCGCTCGTGATCACGCCCGAGCGGCTTCCCGATCCGCCGACGCGGCGCTGGCGCACCCGCGGCTGGGGCCTCATGGCGCAGCTGTACTCGGTGCGATCGGAGCGGTCGTGGGGCATGGGCGACTTCGCTGACCTCGGCGACCTCGCGGCGGTGGCGGGAGCACGCGGCGCCGACTTCCTGCTCGTCAACCCCATCCATGCGGCCGAGGTGACGAGCCCCATCGAGCCGTCGCCGTATCTCCCGGCCACCCGCAGGTTTCTCGCCCCGCTCTATGTGCGCCCGGAGGACATCCCCGAGGCGTTGCACCTGTCGGCGACGGGACGCCAGGCGGTCGAGGCGGCGCGCGCTCCGGTCGCGGCGCACAACCGCGACGCCGACGGGCGGATCGACCGCGACGCGGTGTGGGCGGCCAAGCGCTCCGCGCTCGAGGTGATCCACGCCGTGCCGCTCGCACCCGGTCGCCGCGCCCAGCTCGATGCGTTCGTCGCCCGCGAGGGCCAGCCGTTGCAGGACTTCGCGCTCTGGTGCGCGCTCGAAGAGCACTTCGACGGCGCCGACCGGCCTGCCGAGACCGCCGATATCCGCTCGCCGCTCGTGGCGCGCCTCCGCGAGCAGCTCGCCGCGCGCGTCGCGTTCCACGTGTGGCTGCAGTGGATCGCCGACCAACAGGTGGAATCGGCGCAGCGGAGCGCGACCGCCTCCGGCATGGCGATCGGGGTGATGCACGATCTGGCGGTGGGCGTGCACACAAAGGGCTCCGACGCCTGGTCGCTGCGCGACATGTACGCGCCGGGGATCACGGTGGGCGCGCCCCCCGACATGTACAACCAGCAGGGGCAGAACTGGAACCAGCCGCCGTGGCTGCCGGCTGCTCTCGCCCGCGCCGGCTACGCCCCGCTGCGCGACATGATCCGCACGCTCCTGCGGCACGCGGGCGCGCTGCGCATCGATCACGTGATCGGCCTGTTCCGGCTCTGGTGGATCCCTGCCGGTGCGGGCGCGGACGCGGGGACGTACGTGCGCTACGACCACGAGGCCATGATCGGCGTGCTCGCCCTCGAGGCGCATCGCGCCGGTGCCGTGCTGATCGGCGAAGACCTCGGCAACGTCGAGCCGTGGGTGCGCGACTACCTGTCGGCGCGCGGCATCCTCGGCACGAGCGTGCTGTGGTTCGAGCGCGAGGGCGACGGGTTCCGGCCCCCGGAGCAGTACCGCCGGTCGCTGCTCGCGACGGTCAACACTCACGATCTGCCGCCGACCGCCGGATACCTCGCGGATGAGCACGTCGCCCTCCGCGCTCGGCTCGGCCTCCTCACGCGCCCGGTCGCGGAGGAGCTGGAGGATGCCGCGCAGGAGCGTGCCGCGATGCTCGACCTGCTGCGTGAGCGGGGCCTGATCGATGACGCCCCGACGGAGCAGCAGGTGATCGAAGCGCTCAATGTGCTCATCGCGGCGTCGCCGTCGCTGCTGCTCGGTGTCGCGCTGGTCGATGCGGTCGGCGAGCGGCGGGTGCAGAATCAGCCCGGCACCGACAAGGAGTATCCCAACTGGCAGGTGCCGCTCGCCGATTCGGACGGCAGGGCGGTCTTGATCGACGACCTGCCCGGCACCGCGCGCTTCACGTCACTGCTGGCGGCGGTCGACCGGGCCCTGTGACAGCCCGGCGCGCTGCGCGCGCACGCCGCCCAGCACCCCCGTCGGATCCGCCGCGTGTGCACAATTCAGCAAGACCGCGACGCGCATCCCGCCACCGACGCGGAACCCCGCGGCGCTCGCCGCCTGGCTTCGACGCGCAGACTGAATTGTGAACGCCATCGCGCGTGCAACGGGATGCAACCTCGCGCGATCTAGCCTCGACGGCATCCGAACCGCGGCAGGGAATGCCGCAGGACCATGACCGTCGAAGGAGACATCATGACCATCGTCGAAGAAGGCGTCTCGAGCGTCTACGCCGCGCCCGGGCAGCGCGGGTCGGTCGCCGAGTACCGCACCCGCTACGGCCACTACATCGGCGGCGAGTTCGTCGAGCCGATCAAGGGCGAGTACTTCGAGAACATCACGCCCGTCACGGGCAAGCCGTTCACCGAGGTCGGCCGCGGCACCGTCGAAGACATCGACCGCGCTGTCGACGTCGCCTGGAAGGCGTTCGAGTCGTGGAAGCGCACGACGCCCGCGGAGCGCGCCGTCATCCTCAACAAGATCGCCGACCGCATGGAGGCGAACCTGGAGAAGATCGCCGTCGCCGAGACGTGGGAGAACGGCAAGCCCGTGCGCGAGACGCTCGCCGCCGACATCCCGCTCGCGATCGACCACTTCCGCTACTTCGCGGGGGTCCTGCGCGCACAAGAAGGCTCGCTCAGCCAGATCGACGAAGACACCGTCGCCTATCACTTCCACGAGCCGCTCGGCGTCGTCGGGCAGATCATCCCGTGGAACTTCCCCATCCTGATGGCGACGTGGAAGCTCGCTCCCGCCCTCGCCGCCGGCAACTGCGTCGTGCTCAAGCCGGCCGAGCAGACGCCCGCATCGATCCTGTTCCTCTTCGAGATCATCGGCGACCTGCTGCCCGCCGGCGTCGTGAACATCGTCAACGGCTTCGGGATCGAGGCGGGGGCGCCGCTCGCGCAGCACAAGCGCATCCGCAAGGTCGCGTTCACGGGCGAGACCACGACGGGTCGCCTCATCATGCAGTACGCGTCGCAGAACCTCATCCCCGTGACGCTGGAGCTCGGCGGCAAGAGCGCCAACGTCTTCTTCGAGGATGTCGCGCGAGACCGGGATGCCTACTACGACAAGGCGCTGGAGGGCTTCACGTTCTTCGCGCTGAACCAGGGCGAGGTGTGCACGTGCCCGTCGCGGGCGCTCATCCAGCGGTCGATCTACGACGGCTTCCTCGCCGACGGCCTCGACCGCGTCGGCAGGATCGTGCAGGGCAACCCGCTCGACCCCGCCACGATGATCGGCGCGCAGGCGTCGAACGACCAGCTCGAGAAGATCCTGTCGTACATCGAGATCGGCAAGGCGGGTGGCGCCAAGCTCCTCGCGGGCGGGGAGCGCGTCGACCTCGGCGGCGAGCTGAGCGGCGGGTACTACGTCGCCCCGACCGTGTTCGAGGGCACGAACGACATGCGGATCTTCCAGGAGGAGATCTTCGGCCCCGTCGTGTCGGTGACGAGCTTCGACGACTTCGACGACGCGATCCACATCGCCAACGACACGCTCTACGGCCTGGGCGCCGGGGTGTGGAGCCGTTCCGCCGACACGATGTACCGCGCCGGCCGCGCCATCGAGGCAGGGCGTGTCTGGACCAACACCTACCACCAGTACCCCGCGCACGCCGCCTTCGGCGGGTACAAGCAGTCGGGCATCGGTCGTGAGAACCACCTCAAGATGCTCGACCACTACCAGCAGACCAAGAACCTGCTGGTGTCGTACGCGGAAGGTTCGATGGGCTTCTTCTGAGCCCCGGCCGACGAGGCGAGGAACGTCCCCTCATGTCCATCGACACCTACAGCAGGGTCGCGGTGACCGATGCCGCCGCGGCCCTGCTGCGGACTCTGACGGCGCAGCACGGGCCGCTCATGTTCCACCAGTCCGGCGGATGCTGCGACGGCAGCGCCCCCATGTGCTACCCCGTCGGCATGTTCCTGACGGGTCCGAGCGACGTGAAGCTCGGTGACGTGGATGCCGGTCTTGACGATCCCATCGAGGTCTACATCTCCGAAGCGCAGTTCGAGTACTGGAAGTACACGCACCTCACGATCGACGTGGTCCCGGGTCGCGGCGCCGGCTTCTCGGTGGAGGGCCCGACCGGCATGCGGTTCCTCATCCGCTCGCGCATGCTCGACGAGGCCGAGCTGGCGCATTTCGGGCTCCGGGCGTGACGGCGGCGGAGCGGCAGACGCCGAAGCGGCTGGACCCGATGGGGATCCGGCCGCTTCGTCGTGCAGGCGCCGCGGAGGCGCGGGAGAGGGCTTCGCTCAGCGCACCGTGACGCGACCGGTGCGCTCCACGCCGCTCTGCACTCCGGTCGCGGTCACCTTCACGACCTGCGACCGGCGCGCGTCAGGCGCCGTGAACGTCGCCACGGCCCGTCCGTCGATCACGTCGACCCGGCGCGACTCCGCCCCGAAGCCGACGACCACCTGCCGGTCGCCGGCGAACCCGGTCGCCGTCACCTTCACCGGCTTGCCCGCGCGGGCGAACGATGACGTCACCGTGGCCTTCCTGCTGAGGGATGCCGTGTCGAGCGTCAGTCCGAGGGTGCGGGTGATGGTGCTGAACGTGTCGGTCTGGTCGGTCAGGCCCACCACGTTGGCGGCACCGGGACCGTAGCCCGCGATCCGCAGCTGCGATCCCGTGTGCTGCTGCGACCCGCCTTCGCCGGCCGTCCCGTACGAGATCTTCATGACGCCGCCCTCGACCGTCTTGACCGCCGTGCTGAGCGACGTCGGCGGGGTGGAGTCGACGATCTGACTGCTGTGGGCGTTGTCGGCGGTCACGATCACGAGGGTGTTCTTGTCTTTGCGTGCGAACTCCAGTGCGACCTGCACGGCCTCGTCGAGGTCGAGCGTCTCGCCGATCTGGCCGCACGCGTCGGCGGCGTGGTCGCGCTTGTCGATCGAGGCGCCCTCGACCTGGAGGAAGAACCCCTTGCCCTTGTCCTTGCCTCTGTTCTTCGTGTCGAGGAGCGAGATCGCCTTCGACGTCAGCGAGGCCAGCGACAGGGAGGAGGGGAGACGCCCGGGGTTCTCCGTGCACGAGACGGCCGTGTCGGCACCGCCGACGGTCGCGGTGGTGGAGGAGAAGCGCGTCGGGAGGTTGCCCGGGGTGAACAGGCCGAGCAGCGGCTCCGACTGGTCCGCCCGCGTCACCGCCTTCAGTCCCGCCGCGTCACCCACGACGGTGTAGCCGCGATCCGCAGCCTGCGTGAGGAGTGTGCTGCCGTTCCACTCGCCGGCCTTCGCCGTCTGCTGGAAACTGGCCCGACCGCCGCCGAGGACGACATCGGGCCGCGCGTCGAGCAGCTGCTCCGAGATCGAGCCGAGGCCGCCGGCCGCGAGGGAGTCGGCGCCGCACGACGCGGAGTCGGGGCCGAAGCAGGAGCGCGCACCGACGTGGGCGACCTGAACGGCCGGGGTGGCGTCCTGGATCTCGGCCGTGGAGACGTTGCCGGTGCGCAGGCCGTTCGCCTTCGCGATCTCGAGGATCGTGGGGAGCGGTTCGCCGTCGATCGTGACCGACACCGCGTTGTCGTAGGTCTTCGACCCCGTCGCCCAGGCCGTGCCCGTCGCCGCGGAGTCCGGGACGAAGTCGGGCTTGCCCTTCTGAGGACCGTCCTTGTAGATCGAGTAGGTCGTGTACTGACCGGTCAGCGGCAGCGCGTCGATGCCGGGAAGGATGCCACCCGCCCCGTAGGCGTAGTTGCGGGCGATGGTGATCTCGCTGTCGCCCATGCCGTCGCCGATCAGCAGGATGACGTTCTTGGCCTCGCCGCCGACGGCAGCGTTGCGAATGGTCTGGGTCTGGTCGCCGGCGTGCCGGTTCCAGGGGGCGGCGGTGGTGACGGCCACCGCGGTGGACGAGGCGGCGATCAGCGCCGCGGCGGCGACGCCCGCCATCGTCGCGGTGCGCAGGCGACGACGTGTCAGGTGCTTCATTCCGGTGTGCTCCTGTCTGGGAGGGAGGGTGACGGGTTCCCGGAGGAACCCGTCACCCAGCCGACTCCTCGACAGCGACATCGGCGTGAACGTGGGACGACGATTGCCTGACGGTCCGGGGACCGGATCCTGCTCGGCATGGCGCGGTGACCCACGCCAGCGGCGGCTCCCCGCCGGTGCGGTCAGCAGAACTGTCCGTCGGGGTCGATGAGCCCGTCTTCGATCGCCCTCCGCAGCAGGTCGATCTTCGTCGGGGCCTCGCGTCCCGCTTTCGCGTACTTCACGCGGATGCGGCGGATGTGGTCGTGCACCGTCTCGCGGGTGACGAACAACGCCGTGCCGACGCTCTCCGCGGTGCCTCCGGCCGCGTATCGACGCAGCACCTCCGCCTCGCGGTCGGTGAGGCGCGGACGCGTCGGAGCATCGTCTCCCCGCGCACGCGACCAGTCGGCGTCGCCGAGGCCTTCGCCGCGTGCCGCGAACAGCACGGCCCGCACGAGCGACGTGAGCGGCGCCGACTTGCGCGCCATCCCGACCGCTCCCGAGCGTGCGGCCTCGCGCAGCAGCCGCGAATCGACGCCGTCCGTGTGGACGAGCACGTTCGCGCCCGTCGGAGTGAGGCGGGAGATGTTCTGCGAGGGGGTCGACCCGTCGTTCAGGTGCAGGTCGAGCAGCACGACGTCGAGACTGTCCTGGCCGAGGCGGTTCTCGGCGTCGAGGAGCTGCTCGGCCGTGCTCTCGCCCGCGACGACGTGGATGGAAGGGTGCGCGTTGAGCGCTGCGGTGAGCCCGAGCACCATGGCGGGGTGGTCGTCGATGATTCCGACGCGCGTCTTCATGCGACCACCTGCCTTTCCGTGCGACTTCGCTCCCCGATGCCGACCGCTCTGCGGCGCCCGGTCGCCGCCGGAGCGGGACGAGCGAACGCGACTGGAAACCTATCCCGCCGCGGGCACGCGTCAGGGAGCGGTTCGGCGAACACCCGCGTCGCGCGCTGCGATGCCGGTGGCTCATCTCTCGCCGTGCGTGACGCCGGTGTTCGTCGCAGTGCCGCACGTCTTCGGCTAGGTGTTCGGGCCCCCGTGGGGTCAGGGGAAGACCGATCCCATCCCTGCGCCGAAGAGTCCCCCCTGCATCACGAGCCAGAACACCACGACAGCGCCGAACACGATGATCGCCGGCCACGGGACGCCGCGCTTGAGGCGACGCCCCTGCGCCGCGACGCCCGGAGGTGGTCGCAGGACGGCCGCGGGCGCGACGAACGGCAACGCGGTCGCCGCGCCGCCGTCGGCAGCGTCGGCAGCGGCGGCAGCACCGACCGCAGCCGGCGCCTCGCCGGCGATCCGGTCGTCGCGCCAGCGCTCCCACTGCGCGAACTTGTCGAGGAACGCGCCCACCACCGAGAACAGCCACGCCCACGTCGCCGGGTCGAGAGTGGAGAAGTCACGCTTGGCGTAGAGGAACATCCAGTCGTCGACGATCTCGACGTCGAGCGCCGCCGCGTGGTCGACGAACCGCGCCATGATGTCGGGCGTGAACAGGTACAGTGCGTCGCGCTCATACCCTTGCGGGCAGTACAGCGCGAAGTAGCGGTCGAAGTCGCCTTCGAGGCTCAGGCGCTGGCTCTTGTCGAACGACGCCGGCAGGTTCGAACCGAACAGCGCGTCGTTGCTCGTGGCATCGAGCACGATGTGCGGCAGCGGAGTCGACAGCTTCACGGCGACGTAGCCCCACCGGTGCGTGGTCTGGTTCTTCCCCGAGCCGGTCGTGTACTGGTAGTTGCCGAACTCCACGAAACGCGGCCGCTGCCCCCGCACGACGTCGGTCGCCTTCCGCGAACTCCCCTGCGCGAACACCATGCCCGGCAGCGGCGGGTTCGGCGACTCCGGGTGCCACGTCATCCCGTTCGCCTGAGCGAACCGATCGAGACGGTACCAGCGTTCCGCCGAGCTTCCGCCCGCGATCCGCCAGATCCCGAAGCCGATGGCCGCCGCCACCACGACGATGAACACCACAGGCACGATCGCGAACAGTCCTGCCGCGCCGCTGCCCGACTGCGCGACCATCGACAGCATGCTCCCGACGATGCCGGCGAACACGGTGCCGAACATCAGGAGGAACACCGCTCCGATGGCCACCGCGACGATGACGCCCGCGGTGCCGACCGCAGGGGCGCGACCGGTACGCCGCAACTCCTTCACATACGCGCGGGCGGCCGCGCGGTCGACCGGCTCGACGAGGGGGCGCGGGTCGAAGCCGGGCATGTTCGGCGCCGGGGCGGTCATCGGTTCACCTCGTCGGAGTCGTGACTGAGCAGGGCGTCCTCGGGAATCTCTCGAACCTCGAGCCCCGGCGTCGCGACGAGCGCGGCCACGAGCTCCCGCGTACCGCCGACGATCGTCGAGTCATAGTCGACCTCCGTCACCGACACCCAGGCGCGGTCGGCGGGCCAGACGATGCTCGGCGTCTGCGCGCTCGGCGGGAACCCGTGCTCCTCGCTCTGCCGGTCGCGCCACGGCACGTGCAGCTCCCAGTCGGGGCGAGCGAGCTCAGCGACGCCGCCGCGGAACAGCACGTGGTCGCGCCCCGGCAGTTCCAGCCGCACGCCCTCCGACACCTCACGCGGCAGGATCCCCTCCTGCCAGGTCGCCCGGCGGAACACGTTGTTGAAGCGGTCCTTGAGCGAACTGCCCAGCATCGCGTTGTGCCTGTCGAGCACGGCGTCGGCGCCATCGTCGCTCAGCTGGTAGAAGCCGCGCGACGGCGACGTGCCGACGAAGCCGACGAGTCCACCCCAGCCCTCCCACACCGCGACGAAGCCGTCGCCGGGGGTCGACGTATGCGGGGCGAGGGCCGTGGCGAGGGCGGCGAACACCTCCGCCGGCATCGATCCCTGCTCGGGATCGAGGTAGCGCCAGCCGTCGGCGTCGCGCGGGTCGTTCTCGCGGTTCGCGTACGGGTCGAACCGTATGATGCTCCCCCACTGAGCGCGCGGGTGCATCGTCGTGCCCATCGCTGCTGCGACGGTCGCCCACTCGACGCGCTCGTCGATGGTCTCGAGATCGGGGTGCGCCGCGTGGAAGGCATCCCACACGCGGTGGTCGGAGTACGGCTCGCGCGGCCACTCGGCGCCCACCGGACGGTCGCGCCACGCGGGATGGAACACGCGCGCGTAGGCCTCGAACCCCCGCGGCACGACGCCGTGAACGCTTCCCGTCCACGCGTCGACGTCGTCGAGCCGTTCGTGGAGCCAGTCGCCGGCCGAGACGTCCGCTGTCCATTCCATGCGCGCCACGCTACCCGGGGCGCGTCCGGAACTCCGGACTGGCGCGGGCGAGACAGGCTCGACGTGACGATGGGGCCCGTGGACGCTGAGTTCTCCGGAGTTGTGAACCGCGCCCCCGCCGTGCCCGGCTGACGGAGCCGCGGATTCGCCCGCCGACCGGCCATCGGCTAGACTGTTGTGGTTGTCCGTCTGCTGTCCGCCGACAGAGCAGTGCAGCAGACAGACACGTGCATCAACCCTCCTGATGCCGGGAACCGCCCGGCATCCGTTCTAGTCCGAAGGAGGTGGGTTAGTGACGCACACGCACCAGTACGAACTCATGGTCATCCTCGACCCCGAGATCGACGAGCGCCAGGTCGCTCCCAAGCTCGACGGTTTCCTGAAGGTCATCACCGCAGATGGTGGCTCGATCGAGAACGTCGACGTGTGGGGCAAGCGCCGTCTCGCGTACGAGATCCAGAAGAAGAACGAGGGCATCTACGCCGTCGTCAACTTCACCGCCACCAGCGCCGCGACGCAGGAGCTCGACCGTCAGCTGAAGCTGAACGAGCAGATCATGCGTACGAAGGTCCTCCGCGCCGAGGAGGCGATCGCTCAGGTCGCCGCCGAGAAGGAGCGCGCCGAGGCCAAGGCCGCCCGCAAGGCAGCGAAGGCGTAACGACGATGGCCGGCGAGACCGTCATCACCGTCGTGGGCAACCTCACGGCAGACCCCGAGCTGCGCTACACGCAGAACGGCCTGCCCGTCGCGAACTTCACGATCGCGTCGACGCCGCGCAGCTTCGATCGTCAGGCCAACGAGTGGAAGGACGGCGAAGCGCTGTTCCTCCGCGCGTCGGTGTGGCGCGAGTTCGCGGAGCACGTGGCCGGTTCGCTCACCAAGGGCATGCGGGTCATCGCGACCGGCCGTCTGAAGCAGCGCTCCTACCAGGACCGCGAGGGCAACAACCGCACGGCGATCGAGCTGGAGGTCGACGAGATCGGCCCCTCTCTCCGTTACGCGACCGCCCAGGTCACCCGCGCCGCCTCCGGCGGTGGCGGCGGTGGCCAGTCGCGTCCTCAGGTGCAGCAGGAGGAGCCGTGGGCGACCCCCGGTTCTGCTGCCCCCGACGCGTGGAGCGCGCCGGGCGCCGGCTACGGCGACGACACCCCGTTCTGATCAAGACTCCGGATGCCACGGCATCCGACACCCATTAAGGAAGACACATGGCTGGAAAGGCTACCGGCGATCGCCGCAAGCCGCGGAAGGGCGCGAAGAACGCCGCTCCCGCGAAGGCGATCCGCGTCGGCGTCATCGACTACAAGGACGTCGCGACGCTTCGCAAGTTCATCTCGGAGCGCGGGAAGATCCGCGCCCGTCGTATCACCGGTGTTTCGGTGCAGGAGCAGCGTCTGATCGCCAAGGCGATCAAGAACGCGCGCGAAATGGCGCTCCTGCCTTACGCCGGCGCTGGCCGCTAAGGGGTACCGACATGGCAAAGCTGATTCTCACGAACGAGGTTGCCGGGCTCGGAAGCGCCGGCGACGTCATCGAGGTCAAGAACGGGTACGCCCGCAACTACCTCATCCCTCAGGGCTTCGCAGTGGCGTGGACCCGCGGTGGCGAGAAGCAGGTGGCGTCGATCCGCGCCGCCCGCGAGGCGCGCGCGATCCACGACCACGAAGAGGCCGAGGCGCTCAAGAACGCTCTCGAGTCGAACAAGGTCAAGCTGTCGGTCAAGGCCGGCGCTGAGGGCCGTCTGTTCGGCTCGGTCAAGCCGTCCGACGTGGCCGACGCCGTCAAGGCGGCCGGTCTGGGCGACCTCGACAAGCGCAAGATCCACATCACCGCGACCATCAAGGCCGTCGGTGAGCACGAGGCGACGATCCGTCTGCGTGACGACATCACCGCTGTGATCACCCTCCAGGTGGTCGCCGCGAAGTAAGTCGCGACTGCAGAAGGGCCGTGGGAGGAATCCTGCGGCCCTTCTCTCGTTTCCGGCACCGTTAGCGCGGGCCGTCAGGCCGTCAGGCCGTCAGGTCGTCAGGTCGTCAGGTCGACGGGGCTGCGGGGGTGGCCGCACCAGGCAAGCCCGGCCACCCCCGCCCCCGTGTCAGATCGTGCGGCGTGCCATACGCATCACCCCTCCCCCGATCATCAACAGGGTCGCGGCGACGAGGAGCGGGAGGACGGGCGTGCCGCCCGTCGCTGCCAGCGCGTCACTCGCCAGAGGCCGGCTTCCCGACGCGCTGACCTGGCCGACGACAGAGCCGCCGACCGACGGGCCGTCACTCACGGAGCCGTCCGACGTGCCGGGCGTACCGGGGTCGCCGGGCGTTCCGGGGTCGCCGGGGGTGCCGAGGGTGCCCGGGTCGCCGGGGTCGCCGGGGTCGCCGGGGGTGCCCGGGTCTGTCGGCTGAGCGGACGGGTTCGCGCCCGTGCTCGTGCTGTCGCCGATCACCGAGACGGCTGTACCGCCGATGGTGATGGGGAGGTCGACGGGTGCGACGACCTGGCTGCCGCCGGCGGTGCTGTCGCTTCCGTCGGTGGTGGCGCCGGTGTCGTCGCCTGCGGTCCCGCCAGCCGTGCCCGTGCCTGTGCCCGTGCGCGTGCTCGTGCTGTCGCCGATCACCGAGACGGCTGTGCCGCCGATGGTGACCGGCACCTCCACGGGTGCGCTCACCTGCGTGCCCGACAGGAGCCCGTCGGCACCCGAGGTTGTCGCGTCGTCGCCCGCCGACGAGCGCGTGGAATCCTGGGCCGCGGTGTCGGCGTCGGTGTCGGCGTCGCTCGACCTGCTCTCGCTGTCGCCCAAAACCGAGATCGCGTTGCCGCTCACCGTCACCGGAGCCGTGACCGGCAGCACGGCCTGCGTCCCCGACGCCGTGCCGTCGTCGCCCGAGGTCGTTGCCGCCGAGCCTGTGCTCGGCTCCTCCGCGGCGCCGCCATCGGCGCTGGTGCGCCCGGAACGCTCCGACGAGCTCGCCCCCACGACCGACACCGCGTTGTCTTCGACGGTGACCGGAACGCTCACCGACACGAGTGCCTGGGTGCCGGACGCGGCTCCGTCGCTGCCGTCCGTCGTCGCATCGGAGCCACCGCCCGAGTCGGCGGCCTCGGGCGAACCCCCTGACTCGTCGGCGGACGACGAGTCGCCCACGAGCGAGAGCCCGTTTCCCGAGATCGTCACCGGCACGGTGGCCTCGACGATCGCCTGCGTGCCCGAGAGCAGTTCGTCTTCACCGTCGGTCTCGGCCGCCATCGCGACCGAGGCGCCCACGAGCGTGATTCCGCCCGCAAGCAGCGTGCCCCACAGGGCGCGCGTGATGTGCTTGTTCATGCTTCCTTCTCCTTGATCGAGTCGAGTGTCGACGTGCGCGGCGCACGCCGACCAGCCTGTGCGCAGCCGACCAGCCTGTGCGCAGCCGGGAGGCTCCGCGCAGCTGGGCTCAATCAGGAGAGGCGTCGGGAGGGAAGACGGGCGATGCCGGCATGGCGTCGCCCGGCGGGTGGTGGGCCCGCGACCACGCATGCTGCGGCCAGGAGGACGCGTGCGAGGGGAGGGAGCTGCCGGACGACGCGGTTCCGGCGCCGCCCGCGGCGGTGGGCGCGCCGGGCGCGGCGTCGGGGAGACCGGGGAGGTCCGCGGACGGGCGGGGGCTCTGCGGGCGCGCGTGCGCCGTGGTCCGCTCGGTGCCCGCGGTCCTCCCCACGGCAGCGGTCGACGCGACCGAAGCCGCATCGACCGCCTGCCGCAGGTATGCCGACGCGAGGTCTTCCGCAGCGGGGGGAACCGCAGATGACGCACCGGCGTCGGCATCATCCACCACCGTTTCGGTGGGGTCTGAGGGGGCGAGGGGATCAGGGGTTCCGGGGGAGGCGCCGGGTTCGTCGTCCTTCGCAGGACCGGGGTGCGTCGGCACCACGAGATCGACGACGCCGTCAACCGCCCCGTCGACGGCGTCGATGACATCGGTCACGGCTTCGCTGACGTCATCCACCGCATCGGTCACGCGCGTCTTCTCGACCGCCCGTCCCACGACGGGCACCTTCTCGACAACGTCGGTAGCCACCTCGGCGACCTTCTTCACCGGCGTGGTCGCGACGACCGCGTCCACCGCTGTCGAGACGGCATCCACCGTCTGCGTCGTTGCGACCTCGACCTTGTCGACCGCGCGATCGAGCGGCTCCTCGACCGCGTCCGGGAGGGTGTCGGTGGCCTTCTCCACCGTGCTGACGAGCGAGCCGAGGAGACCCTCGTCTTCGCCGGAGGCGTGCGATGGTGCGGCGCCCCACCCCGTCGCCAGGGTGACCGCCGTCCAGACCAGGGCCAATCCGGCGGCAGCCAGCCCGAGGCGGACCCAACGGGTCCGTGCGAGGGGCCTCACCGTGTCCACGTTCACCTCGGTTGCGTATGTCGTGTCAACTGATGGCGCGGCCGCAAGGCCGCTATCGGAAGGTGCCTGGTGCGCTCGACGGTAGCGAGCGGGCGACGCGTTGTACAGGGGGATTGCTCCCGGATGCGCCGTCGTGGCGGACCGAGTGCGCCATCGTCGCAGGGCGTGTCGCGGGTGTCTCGCAGGGATGTCGCGGGGTGCGTCACAACCGCCGCGCCCGGGATGTCCTCGCACTTGACAAATCGCTCGTCGATCCGATCAGTTGTCCCCAGGCGGCCCGCGCCCCTTCAACCTTCAAGTCACACTTCACACACGTTCTTCATCCACAGGCTGTGCAATAGAAAAGCCCGGGTCCTCCTGGAAAAGAGGAACATTAGAATCCCTCATAATTCGACTTCTCCACAGGTGTTCTACACAGCCCGCGCGGCGTTTCTCGCATCTTCTCCACATAGTTATCCACAAGGGCATTTGCGGGTGTCGGAAGCCCTGCCTAGCGTGGCGGTTGGCTCGTCCCCCGGGGGCCGTGGAAGGAGTGCGCATGTCGATCGCCGACATCTCGGAAGACCGGCTCGGCGGACGCCGAGAGTCCGAGCGCACTCCCCCTCACGATCTCCTCGCCGAACAGAGCACCCTCGGCGGGATGCTGCTGTCGGGCGACGCCGTCGCCGATGTCGTCGAATCGCTTCGCAGCAGCGACTTCTACGTGCCGAAGCACGAGCTCATCTTCGAGGCGATCCTTTCGCTCTACTCGCACGGCGAGCCCACCGACGTCATCGCGGTCACCGACGAGCTGATCAAGACGGGTGACCTCCAGCGCTCGGGCGGTGCCGATTACCTGCACTCGCTGACGTCGATCGTTCCGACCGCGGCCAACGCCGGCTACTACGCCTCGATCGTCCGCGAGCGCGCCCTGCTTCGTCGTCTGGTCGAGGCCGGCACCCGCATCGTGCAGATGGGCTACAACGGCCAGGGCGACGCGCTCGACCTCGTGAACAACGCGCAGTCGGAGATCTACTCGGTCACGGGGGCCGAGCAGACCGAAGACTACGTGCCGCTGCAGGTCGCCGTCGACGCCGCCGTCGAAGAGATCGAGGCCGCCCGCGGCCGCGACGGCCAGATGACCGGCATCCCCACCGGGTTCTCGGGCCTCGACCAGCTCACCAACGGTCTGCACCCCGGTCAGATGATCGTCATCGCCGCGCGCCCCGCCATGGGTAAGTCGACGCTCGCGCTCGACTTCGCGCGCGCTGCGGCCATCAAGGCCGATCAGCCCACCATCTTCTTCTCGCTCGAAATGGGCAAGAGCGAGATCGCGATGCGTCTCATGAGCGCCGAGGGTGCCGTGCCGCTCCAGAGCATGCGCAAGGGTCAGCTCGACAGCCGCGACTGGACCACGATCGCCTCCACGCGCGGCCGCATCAACGACGCACCCCTCTACATCGACGACAGCCCCAACATGACGCTCGTCGAGATCCGCGCCAAGTGCCGCAAGCTCAAGCAGAGGGCCGGCCTCAAGCTCGTCGTCATCGACTACCTCCAGCTCATGACGAGCGGCAAGAAGGTCGAATCGCGCCAGCAGGAGGTCTCCGAGTTCTCGCGAGCGCTCAAACTGCTCGCCAAAGAGCTGCAGGTGCCCGTGATCGCGTTGTCGCAGCTGAACCGTGGTGCCGAGCAGCGTGCCGACAAGAAGCCCGCCATCAGCGACCTCCGTGAGTCGGGCTCGATCGAGCAAGACGCTGACATGGTCATCCTGCTCCACCGCGAGGCCGCCTACGAGAAGGACAGCCCCCGCGCGGGCGAAGCCGACCTCATCGTTGCCAAGCACCGTAATGGCCCCACCGACACCATCACGGTCGCCTTCCAGGGCCACTTCTCGCGCTTCACCGACATGGCGGGCGACTTCCACTGATCACGGTGGATCGCTGGTCAGTGGGCGTCGCAGCGGCTATCGCACCGCGCGGACAAGCGTGACGAGACCGCACTAGTCGCCGCGACTCCACTCGCGCGCGTCGAGCTCCGGGTCGTTGAGCAGCAGCTCAACCAGCTCATCGGAGCCAAGAACGAAGGTCGCAGCCGTGTCGGGTGGCGAAGCGACGATCACGGAGTGGTCGTCAGTCCAGAGGTAGCTCAGTTCGACCGTCGGGAAGGGTGCGCCCGCGACGTAAGCGCGCCCCGACCCCCACCGCTGGTCGACTCCGGCAAACCCACTCTCGCGGAGTTCACCCGAGAAGAGCACATAGTTGAGCATGCCGAAGTGCCACGTACCCGCGGGCTCATCGAATCCTTCGGACAGGCCGTGGTCGCGTTCGTTGATAAAGCCCGCATAGATCGCAAAGTTGCAGACGGTTTGCGGGCCGAGGACGGCTTGCAGCGCGCGTTCGAGGATGAGCTGCTGCCTCGCGGAGAGCCTCGCGTCGTCCGGGTCGTTCTCATAGGGCAACGCGGACGGCGATCGATGCTCCGGAACCCAGCGCGTGCCCGGATGCAGAATCAGCACCTGTCGTGCGTCCGTCGATGGAGGCACGACCTCATCGCCTTCGATCCACTGCTGGAACCATCGCAGCTCGCCAACGGAAATCTTGGTGATCATGGTTTCGCTCCTGCCCGTCGCCTCAACCGCGGGTCGGCGCACCGGGTGATAAGGATCGTAGCGGGCATGGACAACTCGGCCTGCGCCTGTCTGAATCTGCGTAACTTTCTTGCGTCTAGCAAAGGAAGTTCATGAACCAGCACCTCATCCTGGCCCTTCTTTCGGTGTTAATGGCAACGGGGACAGCACTGGCGGGATCGACCTCGCCCGCGACGACGGCCCCGAAGCCGCCGGCCGTCCGGGAGGCCGACGGAGACGGAGACGGATTTGTTATTGCAGAGGCAATAGCGGTGGAGGACGCGGCATCTCCTAGGGCACGAGAACTTGTCAGGAAGGCTGCGGCTGGTGATGTTTCGATCGCATCGGTGCCGATGTCCGTGTCCGGAGTGAAGACCATCACATGTAAGGGCAGCTATGACTATCCCCATGCCGGAAAGTCGTCGGCCCGCAAGAAAGTGAATGCGCATCTGATTGTGACGTGCCGAGGAACGGTAGCAATCGATGCTCAATACACTCAAATAACCGGTTCATCAAGAATGCTGGACCTCACAGATGGCCGCATCGGTGCGGTTACCACGAAGACGGCGAGGGGCAGCCTGCGAGTGGGAGGTGACCTTGCATGTCTTGGCGGCGACACACAGGTATCAGGGAGTCGGCACGGCCTCGATCCTGTTTCCGCCCGGGTACACGCCAGGATCCAGCAAGACCGGGGCAAAGAGCGTAGAGCGCAAGTTTGCACGGAACACGAACACCGGGGACTGCGTAATGACGTGAATTCGTCGCGACCTGTCGCCATGCCGGTCTGGGCGAAGTCATAGACCGAGGCCCGGTCAATGCGTCACGGCCAACGACGTGCGTCGCCACGAAATCGAAGCCAGCCG
Organism: uncultured Actinomycetota bacterium; assembly: GCA_963789095.1. Classification (GTDB taxonomy): domain Bacteria; phylum Actinomycetota; class Actinomycetes; order Actinomycetales; family Microbacteriaceae; genus Microbacterium. The sequence goes on along the minus strand of CAWBJK010000008.1, from coordinate 73,707 downwards.
TCAGGTTCTGAATGCGGAGCGTGACGATGCGCGCCATGTCTTCGTTCGTCGACTCCCCCATACAGTGAACCCATGCCCGCCTCGTCCGACCTCGCCGTTCTCGCCGACGCGGTGCGCGCCGCTGCCGCCGTGCGCACCCGGAGTGCTCACCTCGACGCGCAGCTCGAGGAGGCCGACGCACTGGTGCTCACGCGGCGGCGGGAACTCGACGAGCTTCAGCGGCAGCACGTGGTCGAGCGGGCAGACGTGCGACGGCTGGAGCGCTTGTCGCCGACGCGGTTGTGGGCCACGCTCCGCGGGGAGGCGGAGGAACGCCTGGCGATCGAGAAGGCCGAGGCGGATGCGGCCGGCCGCGCCGCGGTGGCCGCGCAGCAGCGACTCGATCCTGCGGTCTCCGCAGCGCAGCGGGTGAAAGCGGAGCGCGCGCAGCTCGGCAACGCCGACCTCGCCTACCGCGAGGCGGTGTCCGTGTTCGAAGCGGCGCTGCAGGAGGCGGGCGGAACGACAGCGTCCAAGATCACCGCGGTCGTCGATGAGCTTGGCCGGGTCAGCGAAGAGAGCCGCGAGATCGACGAGGCCTCGCGCGCGCTGCACCATGCGCGCGCCGCGCTCGCCGAGGCGTATCGCCTGCTCGACAGCGCCGGCGGGTGGGCCACCTACGACACCTTCTTCAACGGCGGTTTCGTCGCCGACCTCGTCAAGCACAGCCGCATCGACGAGGCGACACAGGCGTTCGTGCAGGTCAATCGTGCGCTCGAAGGGCTCTCACGCGAACTCGCCGACATCGATGCCCCCGCGCTTCGAGGGGTGGAGATCTCGGAGTCGCTCGCCGTGTTCGACGTGCTGTTCGACAACATCTTCAGCGACTGGATGGTGCGCGACCGCATCGCACAGGCGAAGAACCAGGCCATCGACCTGGCGGCGCGACTCGACGACCTGGCCCGCTACCTCACCGACCGTGCGTCGGATGCCGCGCACCGCACCGCCGAGCTCACCGCCCGTCGCGAACGCGTGGTCGCAGAGGCCGTGCGGGGAGCGACGGCGTAGGCCGAGCTCAGCGCACGACCGCGACGGTCTCCCACGGCTCCAGTCGCTCGGGAAGCGGCCCGTCTTCGCGGTAGTTGCCGAGCAGCCGGCGCGCCGTGCGCCAGTCGTCGCACAGCTGCCGGGGGAGCGGGGCCGGATCGCCGGTGAGGTTGGCGACGACGAGCATCTCCGCCTCGGGCGTCGTGCGGGTGTAGGCGAACACCTTCGGGTCGTCGGGCAGCAGCAGACGGAACCGACCGGCCACCACCACCCGCTCCGTGTGGCGAAGGTCGATCAGGCGCCGGTACCACGCGAATACCGTGCGGTCGCTGTCGTACTGCGAGGCCGCGTTGAGCCACACGTGGTTGGCGTTCACCCCGATCCACGGCTCGGCCGTGCTGAAGCCCGCGCCGGGGGAGGTGTCCCACTGCATGGGGGTGCGGGCGTTGTCGCGGCTCGCCGTGGCGATCGCCCTCAGCACGGCAGCGCCGTTCGACAGGTCACCGTCGTCGACCGCCTCGCGGTAGTAGTTGAGCGACTCCACATCCCGGAGCTCGTCGATGCTCTCGAACGGCATGTTCGTCATACCGATCTCTTCGCCCTGATAGATGTAGGGCGTGCCGCGCAGGAGGTGCAAGACGGTGGCGAGGGCAGTCGCCGACTCGTACCAGTAGCGTCGGTCGTCACCGAACCGCGAAACCACGCGCGGCTGATCGTGGTTGTTCCAATAGAGGCTGTTCCAGCCCACGTCGGCCAGCTCGTCCTGCCAGCGCGCGAGCACCTCCTTGAGCGCGACCAGGTCGAGCTGGCCGGGAGTGAACTTGCCGCCCGGGCCGTGATCGAGGCCGACGTGGTGGAAGTGGAACACCATGTCGAGCTCGCCTCGGGCGGGGTCGGTGTACAGGCGTGCGCGCTCGGGGGTGACGTCCACCATCTCGCCCACGGTCAGCACGTCGTCCGGACGCCCCTCGAACACCTCGCGGTGCATCTCCTGCAGATACTCGTGGATGCGCGGTCCCGACCCGTACAGCGCCATGCCGTCACCCCAGCCGGAGCCGCTGTCGACGCCGTCCGGGAGTCCCTCGGGCTTGGAGATGAAGCTGATCACATCCATGCGGAAGCCGTCCACCCCGCGGTCGAGCCACCAGTTCATCATCCGGTAGATCTCCGAGCGCACGGCCGGGTTGTCCCAGTTGAGGTCGGGTTGCTTGGGCGAGAAGAGATGCAGGTAGTACTGACCGGTGGCGTCGTCGTAGTCCCAGGCGGGGCCGGAGAAGAAGGAGCCCCAGTTGTTGGGAGCGCCGCCGTCGCGCGGGTCGCGCCAGATGTACCAGTCGCGTTTCGGGTTGTCGAGCGACGACCGCGACTCCTGGAACCATGCGTGCTCGTCGGACGTGTGGTTGACCACCAGGTCCATGACGAGGCGGATGCCGTGGTCGTGAAGCGTGGCGATGAGCTCGTCGAGGTCGTCGAGCGTGCCGAACGCCGGGTGCACGGCGAAGTAGTCGCTGATGTCGTAGCCGTTGTCGTCCTGTGGCGATGCGTAGACGGGGGAGAGCCAGACGACGTCGACGCCGAGCCGCACGAGGTGATCGATGCGGTCGATGATGCCGCGGATGTCGCCGATGCCGTCGCCGTTTCCGTCGGCGAAGCTGCGGGGATAGATCTGGTAGACGACGGCGCCCTTCCACCACGGGTCGTTCGGCGTGAGGCTGGCGGGGCGTGTCGAGAGGGGGAGAGTCGTCATAGCAGCTCCTTCGGAGCGTCGGCGGGGCTATCGGTGGCGGGGAGCCAGATGAGCGTCCAGCGGGTCAGAGGCGGCAGCTCGAACGCGAGATGCTCTTGGCCGGCGCTGAGGGCGTCGGATTGTGCGGCGGTGCCGGCGTCGCGTCCGACGAGCGGCCGGAGGTCGGGGTTTTCCGGAGTGGCGCTCCAGGCGCCGCCCGCCGCCAGGCCGGTCGCGACCTTGATCGAGGCGCCCACCAGCGGCGTCACGGACGGCTTCACCCGATCCCAGTCGGTCTCGTCGAGGCCCCGCAGGTTCACGAGATGCACCACGTGCGAGCCGTCGCCGGTGCGGAAGACCCGTACCCAGAGGCTCCCGGCCGCCGCCTTGGTGGTGATGCGGTGTGCGCCCGCGTCGATCACGACGTCTTCGTTGATCCCGCCGGTGTAGAACTCGGTGACGTCCTGCACGTCGGGCGCGAGCAGCAGGTCGCCGTAGCGCACGAGGAAGTCGTACCAGGGCACCAGCTCGTCGAGCGAGGCGGGTTCGAGCTGAGCGTTGCGGGGATAGTAAGGGTCGGTGAGAGCGTGCGCGTCGTCGCCGAGCAGCAGGTGCGTCCCCCCGCTGGGATAGATGGCGGCCATCGCGCACTTGGCCGCCTCGACGCCGCCTGCCTGGCTCTCGGCGAAGCACGACAGGTAGGCGGAGAGGATCGGCGGATGCTCGGGCCGGAGGGCTCGGGTGCGTGCAGCGAGGTCGGCGAGATCCTGCAGCGTCTCGTGCGGTGCCCACACTTCGATGTACGACGCGTCCTGCGGGGCACCCGCCGTCTCGCGGGTGCCGAAGTCGTTGACGTTGTTGAACATGAACCGCGCGTCGGGCACGGCGGCGCGCACCGCTTCGAGCATGTGAACGAAAGACCGGGCCACGTCGACACGGCCGCGATCGGTGCGCGCGAACTTCGGCCATCCGTACTGGTCGAGGTGGAAACCGCGGAGGCTCGTCCCGTCGATCACGGCGCGCAACTGGGCGGTGTAGTGGGCGAGCCATTCGTCGTCGCCGGGGTCGACGAGCACGAGGAAGTCCTCACCGAGCCGGTAGGGCTCGCCGTCCTCGCGGCGCAGCACCGCCGCTGACCACGTCGGCGTCTCATCCGCACCGATCGCGTACACCGCCGAGTACCCGAGGGGGACGGTGCCCGCGTCGGAGAACCGCGAAGCGAGCCGGTCGATGACGGCGAGCGAGCGCGGCTGACCCAGCGGGTCGAGGTACGGGTCGCTCGGGGGAAGCAGCGTGGAGTGCCGGTAGGCCCAGTCGTAGAACTGCGCGACCGACAGGTGCAGCCGGCGGAACAGCGACAGCATCTGGTCGACGGGTGCATGCTCGTCCATCTTCGTGACGAATCCGTAGCGGGGCCGGTCGAACGGGTCGTCGAGCACGTCGAACGCGGTGCGGTGCAACGGTTCTGCCCGGCTGTCGACGCCTGTCACGCCGTACCCGCCGACGGGAAGCGCGGGGACGACCGCCGCGCCGCGTTCGACGGGAGCTTCGGCGACGAGCGTCGTGAGGCGGTGCACACGCACGGTCTGCACCGCCGGGTCGTCGACGACGAGGCGAATGGTCTGACCGGGCTGATGCCAGGTGCGCTCGGGAAGGATCATCGGTGGCTCCTGCAGGGGACGAGGGGGCGTGGGGGTGAGGCGGGAGCCGTCAACTCTTGACGGCTCCTGTGGTGATGCCCGCGACGAAGAACCGCTGGAAGGTGATGTAGACGATGAGCACGGGGATGATCGCGATCACCGAGGCGGCGAACACCAGCCCCCAGCTCGTGGAGTGCTGTCCGTGGAACAGGGCGATCGCCACCGGCAAGGTGCGCTGATTCGGGTCGTTGATGACGGTGAGCGCCCACACGAACTCGTCCCACGAACCGAGGAACGAGAAGATCACCACGGTGGCCAAGGCCGGCTTCGACAGCGGCAGCGCGAGGTGGAAGTACCGGCGCCACGCGCCCGCACCGTCCATCAGCATGGCTTCGTCGAGCTCACGCGGAATGGTCTCGAAGAACCCGCACAGCAGGAAGGTGTTGAAGCCGAGCGCGGTGCCCACATAGAACGGCACGAGGCCGGGCAGCGAGTCGAGCAGGCGGAGGTCTTTCGCGAGGATGAACTGCGGGATGATCAGCATCATCGTGGGGATCGTGAGCCCGGCGATGATGAGCGCGAACAGCAGTCGGCGGCCCGGGAAGCGGAACCGGGTGAACCCGTACGCCATCATCGACGAGAGCAGCACGATGAAGAACGTGCTCGCGGTGGCGACCAGCACGGAGTTGAAGAAGTAGAGCCCGAAGTTCTCCTCGCCGAGGGCCCGCGCGTAGTTCTCGAGTGTCGGCTCGGTGGGAAGCAGTTCGAACGGGTTCCCGAGCGACGCGGTGCGCGTCTTGAACGACGTGGCGATCATGAACAGGAACGGGTACACGAGCACGATCGCGAGCACCGTGAGGATGAGGTAGCGCGCGGCAAGGCTCGCCCAGCGCCGCGTCTTCGGAGTGACCATCAGAGTGTCGTCTTTCGTCGTGTCCACCAGTACTGCAGGGCGGAGAGGGCGAGCACGAAGATCGTGAGGCTGAACGAGATGGCACTGCCGTAGCCGAAGTCGAGGAATCGGAAGGCCTCTTCGTACATCATCGTCAGCGGCACCTGGGTGTCGTTCGCGCCGCCCGTGATGAGCAGCACCGAGATGAACACGTTGAAGCCACCGATGACGAGCAGGATGACGACCACCGCCAGTGCGGAGCGGATCGAGGGGAGCGAGACGTGACGGAAGCGCTGCCAGGCGTTCGCGCCGTCGAGCGCCGCCGCTTCGTGCAGCTCGCGTGACACGCCGGTGAGCGCGGCGAGGAAGATGAGCATCGCCCACCCGAGGCCCTTCCACACGCCCAGGGCGCAGATGGCGACGTAGGAGGTCCAGCGCTCGAGGAACCAGGCGACGGGGTCTTCACGGAGGCCGACGACGTCGATGAGCAGCGCGTTGGCCAGTCCGGTCTCGGCGGACGAGAAGATGAACTGGAACAGGAGAGAGACGACGACCCAGCTGGTGACGACCGGGAGGTAGAAGAGCACCCGGTACGCGGTGCGACCGGGGAGCTTGGAGTCGAGCAGCACGGCGATCCCCAGGCCGATGACGATCTGGAGGGGAACAGTGACGGCCGTGTAGACGACCGCGTTGACGAGCGCGATTTGCAGGTCGGGATCGGCGAATGCCCGCACGTAGTTGTCGAGCCCGATCCAGGGGCTCTCAGCGCCGGGGACGATGTTCCACTCGCGCAGACTCATGAGGAACGTCTGCACGGTGGGGTAGAGCATGACCAGCGCGTAGAGCGCGAAGCCGGGGAGGACGAAGGCGTAGCCGGCCCAGGCGATGCGGCGGCCGCCGGAGCGGGCAGGCGTCCGGCGGGCCGGGAGCGCACGGGTGCGCGCTCCCGGCTCGTGGAGGGTCGTCATCGTGTCAGTTCGCGTAGTCGGCGAGCAGCTCGTCGGCCTGGGCGGCGGCCGTGTCGAGCGCTTCCTTCACCGACTTCTCACCGCGGATCGCGAGGCGGATCTCATCCTGCAGCAGGGTGTCGATGCGCGACCAGGCGGGCGTGGCGGGGCGGTTCTTGGCGGTCTCCAGCTGCACGAGGAACTGCTCGTAGTAGGCGTTGAGCTCGATGAGCTGCGGCGCCACCTCGGTGAGCACGGAGATCTGACCGATCTTCGAGAACTCGATCTGCGCCCAGTCGCTCAGCAGGAACCGCATGAACTCCGCCGCGGCGGCCTTGTTCTTGGACGACTGGGTGAGGACGATGTCTTCGCCTCCGACGACGCTGATGCTGCCGCCGGCACCGGCCGGGACCTGCGCGGCGTGCAGTTCGAAGTCGGGGTACTGCGAGCCGAAGATGGGCCACATCCAGGGCCCGTCGAGGATCGTCGCGTAGGCCCCCTGGGCCAGTCCGTCGCTCGTCGACAGTCCGCCCGAGTCGCCCAGCACGGTGTCGGGCATGTAGCCGTTCGTGTACAGGTCGACGAAGGTCTGCACCCCCGCGATGCTGGCGTCGCTGTTGAGGTAGCCCGACGCGACGGTGACGTCTTCATCGGTGATGTCGCCTCCGGCGCTCCAGATCCAGGGGAGCACGTTCCAGCCGCCGGCCCCGTTGTCGGCGAACGCGTAGACGTCCTTCTCCTTGAGCGCGGCGGCGACGTCCATGAGTTCCTCGACCGTGGCCGGGGGCGCGTCGACGCCGGCTGCCGCCAGCGCTTCGGCGTTGTAGAGCTGGACGCGCGTGTTGGTGTCGAGGGGGAGGCCGTAGTACTCGCCCTGCCAGCGGTTGGTGGCGAGCATTCCCGGGTAGGTGCGGTCGGCGATCTCCTGGAAGTCGGGCATCTCCTTGCTGAGCGGCACGAGCACGCCGAGGTCGGCCAGCTCGGGCACCCACGCCAGGTCGGCGCGCACGAGGTCGGGCAGCACGTCGCCGGCGACCGCGGTGACGAGCTTCTGGTGGAGTTCGTCGTAGGGCACGGCGACGTCCTGGATCTTCACGTCGGGGTACGTCTCGTTGAACTTCGGGATGATGACGTCGCGGAGCGTGGAGACCTCGGTCGAGTCGACGCCGTACGCGTGCCAGAACGTGACGGTGCCCGACAGGCTCGTGTCGCCGGGCGCGCCGATGCCGTCGGCGGCGGGCGTGTCGGCGTCGGCCTCGGTGGCCGAGCAGGCCGCGAGCCCTGCCGCGGCGAGGGAGAGGGCGCCGACCACGCTGACGGCGCGCACCCACTTTCGGGTGATTCGGGACATGAGGACCTCCATTGGTCTACGAGAGTGTGCGGGTGATGCTGCGTGCACAAATAGATCTATAGCAAAACAAATAGGCGCGTCAATAGCCTCTTCTCCTGGGCGGGTGGCAGTAATAAGATCTGTGACGCAACTAAAAGATCGCGAAAGGGACGCTATGACGTCAAAGCAGCGCTCGTGGTCGGCGGCCGATGCGTCTCTGCCGGTCGCCATCGAGGTGCTCCGCCGAGGACCCATCTCTCGCGCGGAGCTCGCCCGACGGCTGCAGTTGACGCGTGGGTCGCTCAGCCGGCTGAGTGCGCCCCTGCTCGAGTCGGGGATCCTCCGCGAGGTCGGTGAGCACAACGACGGCCGCGTCGGCCGCCCCACACAACTGCTCGACGTCGATGCCGACGCGTCGACGTTCGTGGGCATCAAGCTTCGCGAGAACGAGGTGATCGTGGCGCAGACGAACCTCCGCGGCCACATCCTCCACTCCAGCACCGCCCCGTTGACCGCGGGCGACCCGAGCAGCGTCGTCGCCGTGATCGCGGATCAGGTGCGTGCGCTGTGCGCCGACGCGCAGCCGAGCGCCATCGGCATCGGGATCGGGGCGCTCGTGCGCGACCGCGCCGATGTCGTGAGCGCCCCCTTCCTCGGCTGGCGCGATGTGCCGCTGGCGCGCCTCGTGACGGAGGCGACCGGCATCCCCGCATTGATCGACAACGACGTCCTGGCTTTCACGGAGTACGAGCACTGGTTCGGCGAAGGGCGCGATGACGCGCGCTTCGCGGTGGTCTCGCTCGGCTCCGGCACCGGCTTCGGGCTCGTCGCGAACGGCGCGCTCGTCACCGCCGACGACTACGGCATCGGACTCGTCGGCCACTGGCCGCTCGACCCGACCGGTCCCATGTGTCCCGACGGACACCGAGGCTGCGCGACCGCGCTGCTCAATTCCGATTCGATCGCCCGCCGCGCATCCGAAGCGCTCGCTCGACCGGTCGACTACGACACCGTCCTCGCGCTCGCGCGTGAGGGGCAACCGGCGGCACGCACGATCGTCGACGAGGCCGGCCGCGGACTGGGGCGTCTGCTCGCGGCGATCTGCAACCTCACCCTCCCGCAGCACCTGATCCTCGCCGGCGAGGGCGTCGGGCTCGCGCACGTGGCGTGGGCCGCGATCCACGAAGGCATTCGCGCAGACCGCGATCCGCGTGCTCTCACGCCGCCCATCATCATCACCTCAGGCGACAACGAGGCGTGGTGCCGGGGCGCCGCCGCGCTGGCCATCCAGGCGTACGTGCAGGGACGCTTGCACGACGCATCCACGTGACCGCGCGGCGCGGAACGCCGCCGGGGTGCACGAGGCGCTAGCCGCGCGTCCGCGCCACCGTCGACCGGGAGGTCTCGGCGACGTTGGCGAGCGTCGCGAGGCCGCGCTCGAGGTCGCGCCCGAGCCACGACCGGAGGCGGAAGGCCGCAAGGGACCCCCACACACCACGGGTCTCGCTGGTGACCGCCCACGTGACGCGCGTCGTGTCGTCGACCGCGCGAACGGTGAAGCGCGACGGCAGGTTCACGCGCCGGGGGCGGGTGAACACGAGTCGCAATTCGACGAGCTCGGGCGCCGAGAGCAGGATCATGGAGTTGCCGCTCATCGCCACGCCGCGGGCGGTCCACTTGTAATAGGCGCCCTCGCCGAACTCGGGGCCCTCGAACTCCCTCTGCACCCAGCCGTCGCGGCTCTCCCACGGAGACCACCTCGACCATTCGCGGTAGTCGTCGATGAGCGCCCGCACCTCCTCGGAGGCGGCGGACGTGTCGATCGATCGGGTGACCGTGAAAGTCCTCATGCCGAAGACCATAGCCTGCGACGTGCGTGCCTCCGTGCGGTCGCGGTGCGGATCTGCGGGCCGGGACTCGGATGTCGGTGCGTGTCGGTCGGACCCTCGGTGCCGGAGAGTTCCGGCTTCAGCATTCGCGTGCCGCCCGCGCCCGCCCGTGCGGCCCACGCCGCCGCTCGCGCCAGCGTAATAGATATAGAAAATGCCGCTAGACATGATTGAATATACGCATTACAGTGAAGGACGTCCCGACGCCGATGTCGGAACACCCGATCAATGGCGATAGGCGTGGCGCATGGCGTCGCGCACGAAGGAGTCCAGTGGAGCTCTTCTCCGCGGTCATGGCAGACCGCCTCTTCACCCGGATCACCGAGACGCTCGGCGACGAAGTGTCGGACATCTTCCGGCGGTGCTACCTCGACACGCTCGACAAGACCATCCAGATCCTGCCCGACGGAACGGCGTTCGTCGTCACCGGCGACATCCCGGCCATGTGGCTCCGCGACTCCGCGGCCCAGCTCACGCCCTACCTGCACTTCGTCGCCGACGACCCGCAACTGGCCGAGACGGCCCTCGCCGTGTCGCGCCGTCAACTCGACTTCATCCGGCTCGACCCCTACGCGAACGCCTTCAACTCCTCGCCGAACGGCGCCGGGCATCACGGGGACAAGACCGAGATGTCGCCGTGGGTCTGGGAGCGGAAATACGAGGTCGACTCCCTCGCCTACCCGGTGCAGCTCGCCCACGACCTGTGGACACTGACAGGACGCACCGACCACCTCGGCTCGTTCGCCGATGCAGCGCGACTGATCGTCGCGCTCTGGCGCACCGAGCAGCGGCACGCGGAGCGCTCGCCCTACCGGTTCGAGCGTTTCGACGGGGCGCCGACCGACACGCTGACCAACGAGGGCCGCGGGGCACCCGTCGCGGTCACGGGTCTGACCTGGTCGGGCTTCCGTCCCAGCGACGATGCGTGCACGTTTCCCTACAACGTGCCCGCGAACATGTTCGCGCACGTCGAGCTCGGCCACATCGCCGAGATCGCGACCGAGGTGCTCGGCGACGCCGAGCTCGCGGAATCCGCCCTGGACCTCCGCGACGAGATCGGCCGTGCGATCGCCGAGCACGCCACGGCGACGACCCCGGACGGCCACCAGGTCTACGCGTACGAGCTCGACGGGCTCGGCGGCGTCCTGCTCGCCGACGACGCGAACACTCCGAGCCTGCTGTCGCTGCCGCTGCTCGGATGGTGCACCGAGGACGACCCCGACTACCTGCGCACCCGCTCCTTCGTGCTGAGCCCCGCGAACCCGTTCTACTTCGAGGGATCGGCCGCCTCCGGCGTCGGCAGCCCGCACACGCCGACCGACGCCATCTGGCCCATCGCGCTCGCCGTGCAGGGGATCACCGCTCGCACCGACGAGGAGCGCCGCGACATCCTCGCCACACTCCTGCGCACGCACGCGGGCACGGGGCTCATGCACGAGTCGTTCCACAAAGACGACCCGACGGTGTTCACGCGGCCGTGGTTCTCGTGGGCCAACGCGATGTTCTGCGAACTCGTCCTGGACGTCGCCGGTCTCCGCACGCACCGGCGCTCGCCCGTCGGGACGGTCGCGCGATGACGACCCTGACCCGACTCACCGAGACGGTCCGCACCCCGGAATCGGCGGTGCAGGACGATCCGCCGAAGTGGTGGCGCGTGCGTCGCGGCGGCCGCCCCGTCAGTGCGACCCGGCGGCAGCAGACCCTGAACGGGTGGCTGTTCCTCGCCGTGCCCGTCGTGCTCTTCGTGCTGTTCGTGCTCGTGCCCGTCGGCATCGCGATCGTCTTGAGCTTCACCGACTATGCCATCGTCGGCGACTTCGAGTGGATCGGCGTCGCCAACTACGTGCGCATCTTCCAAGACCCGATCTTCTGGATCGCGCTGCGCAACACGGCCTACTACACGGCGCTGTTCGTGCCGCTCGGCGTCGTCGTCGCGCTCGGCACCGCGATGCTCCTCAACCGCCGCAGCGGCGCCGTGCGGGTGTTCCGCACCCTCTTCTACATCCCCGTGATCTCGTCGACGGTCGCCACCGCGTCGATCTGGTTCTGGCTGCTCAACCCGCAGTACGGGCTGTTCAACGTCGTGCTCAGCTGGTTCGGCATCGACGGGCCGGCGTGGCTCTACGACTCGCAGTGGGCCATGATCGCGATCGTCATGATGAGCGTCTGGGCCGGATTCGGCGCCAATATGCTCATCTTCCTGGCGTCGCTCCAGGGCGTGCCGTCGGAACTCGTCGAGGCAGCCCGCCTCGACGGCGCGAACGCCTGGCAGGTGTTCTGGCACGTCACCCTGCCGGCGATCTCCCGCACGATGTTCCTCGTCGTGACCCTTCTGCTGATCGCCGCCTTCCAGGTCTTCGATCAGGCGTACGTGCTGACCAAGGGCGGCCCGGGCAACTCGACGCTCACCCTCGTCTACTACATCTACGACCGCGGCTTCGGCCGGCTGGAGATGGGCTACGCATCGGCGCTCTCGTTCGTGCTGTTCCTCATCATCCTCGTGTTCTCCCTCGTCAACGCCCGCATCACGAACCGCAGGGACATCTCATGAGCACCACGGTCACCGCCCCGCCATCGCCGGGCAAGAAGCAGGCGACCCGCCGTCGCGTCGTCGGCACGACGTTCTGGTACGTCGCGGTCATCCTCGTCAGCATCTCGACGGTGCTGCCGCTCGTGTGGACGCTCGCGACGTCGTTCAAGCCGGAGAGCGAGGTGCTGTCGGGTGCGATGGAGATCATCCCGCGCAACCCGACGCTCGCCAACTACGTCGCGCTGTTCGCCGACGGCACGTTCGCGCGCTACCTCGTCAACTCCTTCGTGATCGCGATCGGCGGCACCATCACGAACGTGTTCTTCGGGAGCCTCGCGGGATACGCGCTCGCCAAGCTGCGCTTCCCCGGCCGCGCCGGAGTGTTCGCGACGTTCCTCGCGTCGATGATGGTGCCCGCGATCGTCACGATGATCCCCACCTTCCTCGTGCTGCGCTACTTCCCGCTCGTGGGCGGCAACGACATCCTCGGTCAGGGCGGCACCGGCATGATCAACAGCTATGCCGCCGTGCTCGTGCCGTTCGCGGCCGGCGCGTTCGCCGTGTTCTTCATGAAGCAGTTCTTCGAGTCGCTGCCCGACGAGATTGGTGACGCGGCCCGCATCGACGGTGCGAGCGAGTTCCGCATCTTCGTGAGCATCTACTTCCCCCTGTCGACGGCAGGCGCCGCCGTGCTCGCCGTGCTGACCTTCCAGGCCGGGTGGAACAGCTTCCTGTGGCCGCTCATCGCCCTCAACAACCCCGAGATGTACACCGTGCAGGTGGGTCTGGCCTCGTTCATCAACGAATACGAGACCAAGTACGGGCCGCTGATGGCCGGGACGATCATCGTCAGCCTGCCCGTGCTCATCGTGTTCATCTTCGCCCAGAAGTACATCGTGCAGAACTTCACCGGCTCGGCCGTGAAGTAGCCCCCTCCGCGTCCGGACGACGTCCGTTCCCGTACGACACAACCCGCAACACCATTCCGCACCACATCCAAGGGAGACATGCAATGAAGCCTTCAGCCCGGAAACTCCTCGCCATCGGGGCGGCCGCCGTCACCGCGGTCGCGCTGGCCGCCTGCAGCGGCGGCGGAGGAAACCCTCCTGCCGACGACGGCGCCCCCGAGAAGGTCGTCTTCTGGGGCTCCTGGTCGGGAGACCAGGTCGCGCAGCTCGACGCCCAGGCCGACGCGTTCAACAAGGCGCAGGACGAGTACGAGGTCACCTACGTCGCGCAGGAGCTCGTGGAGGAGAAGCTCCTCACGGGTCTCGCCTCCGGCGACGTGCCCGACCTCGTGCTGTGGGACCGCTACAACACGCCGATCTACGTGCCTAAGAACGCGCTCGCCCCCCTCGACGACTACATCGAGGCCGACGGCGTCGACATGACGCAGTTCTACGACCAGGCGCTCAGCGAGCTCGTCATCGACGACGTCACCTACGGCATTCCGCTGCTGGTCGACAACCGGTCGCTCTTCTACAACACCGCCGCTCTCGAGGAGGCGGGCGTCGAGCCGCCCACCACGTGGGACGAGCTGAAGGCCGTCGCCGAGGCGACGACCGTCAACGAGGGCGGCGACCTCACTCGCGCGGGCTTCCAGCTGAACGACCCCGGCCTCTTCAACATGTGGCTGACCCAGGCGGGTGGCCAGATGTACAGCGACGACGAGCAGACGACGGCATTCAACAGCCCCGAGGGCCTCGAGGTGCTGAACTTCTGGCAGAGCCTGCTGGATGCCGGGGTCTACAAGCTCGGCTTCGGTGAGGGCGTCGACGCGTTCGCCGAGGGCAACGTCGCGCTCAAGCTCGACGGTCCGTGGGCGCTGTCGAGCCTCGACGCCGCAGGCGCCGAGTACGGCATCGTGCCCCCGCCGGCCGGCCCGAACGGCGACAAGGGCGCCGGCATGGGCGGGTTCGGCCTGATCATCCCGCAGGGCGCGAAGAACGCGGACGGGGCGTGGGAGTTCATCAAGTGGTGGACGACGCAGCCCGAGAACGGCGTCTCGTTCGGCGAGATCTCCGGCTGGATCCCCGCGAACATCGAAGCCGCCAACGACCCGTACTTCACCGACAACCCGAAGTACTCGGCGTTCATCGAGACCCTCGAGTTCGCGAAGGTGCGCTCCCGCATCCCCGGCGCGTCCGACGTCGAGGGCAAGGCGCTCATCCCGCAGCTGGAGCGGTTCCTCGCGGGCGAGATCTCTGCCGAGGATGCACTCGCCGAGGCGCAGACCCTCGGAGACCGGATCCTCGCCGACAACCGCTGAGTCCGACCCGCGCTGAATCGCGCTGACTCGCGCGGTGGGGGGCCCGCTCCTCCCACCGCGCGTCCCATCCCTCTCCCCTCCACCGTCCCCTCATCAAGGAGCCCTGCCGTCATGACCACCGTCCAGCAGACCGTCTGGGATGAGCGCGCCAGCGTCGCGCAGCACAGCCTCGACCACTTCTTCGGCGCCGAGGGGATCCAGCTGCTGCACAACAGTCACCCCGCCGGTGACGACGCCACCTTCAACTACTGGTGGCTCGCTCACCTCATCGACGCTCGCCTCGACGCCTTCGAGCGCACCGGCGACGCGGAATGGCTGGCGAAGGCGGAGGCGGTCAGCCAGAACATCCGGGAACGCAACAACGGTTCGCTGTTCAACGACTACTTCGACGACATGCTCTGGTACGCGCTCGCGATCCTGCGCATCTACGACGCGACGGGCGACGCGCGGCACCTGGCGGATGCGCGGAGCATCTGGGAACACGTCGTCGAGCACGGCTGGAACGACACGATGGGGGCGAGTGTCGCCTGGCGCAAGCAGCAGCTGTACTACAAGAACACTCCCGCCAACGGCCCGTTCGTCATCCTGTCGGCACGGCTGGCCGCGCACGACGACGACCCTCGCTATCTCGACCACGGCCTCGCCTCGTACCGCTGGCTCACCGACACGCTGGTCCAGCCCGACGGATTCGTCGAAGACGGCATCAACCGCGAGGAGGACGGCGCGCTCGACCTTCATTGGCGATTCACCTACAACCAGGGGCTCTATGTGGGGGCGGCCGTCGCGCTCGCGCAGGCCACCGGCGATCGCGGCTACCTCGATGCGGCGACCACGACGGCGCTCACGGCGCTGCGAGAGTTGTCGCAGGACGGGCTGTTCCGTCAGGAGGGCGGTGCCGGCGGCGACGAGGGCCTCTTCAAAGGCGTCTACTACCGCTACATCGGGACGCTGCTGGAGCACCTCGACCCCGGAGACGAGGCGGCGGCGACGCTCGACGCCTTCGTGCGGAGCAGCACAGACGCACTGTGGGAGAACTCGCAGACCGGGGAGTGGCTCCGAGCGGGCGACGACTGGTCGGAACCGGCGCCCGACACGATCGACTTCTCGACGCAGCTGAGCGCCATCATGGCGCTGGAGCTGCGGGCCGCACGCGAACGTCGCGTCCCGCGCGAGTGACGGCGAAAGGCCGCCTGATCCGCGGAAACCTCACCGGTCCGCAGAATGTCCCCGTGCTAGATTAAATATGTTCATTGGGCAGAATGGGGACGACCTGTAATGGTGGCGCTCTACCAGAAGGTCTACGACGACCTGCGAGCGGCAATCGAACGGGGCGACTTCCCGATCGATCACCGGCTCCCCTCCGACGCGGAACTCACCGAGACCTACGGTGTGAGCGCGATCACCGTGAAGAAGGCTCTCGACCTCCTGCGGGCCGACGGGTACATCAGTCGCCGGCCACGCGTCGGGACGATCGTCATCAGCGACGTCGCGACGTCGGCCCCGGCATCGCACTCGCTGAAGCACCCGCTGGTCGGACTCATCGTCACCAACTTCGACGACACGTTCGGCACACGGATGCTCGGCGGCCTGCTCGATCGGGCCAACGCGAGCGCGAACCTCCTGGTGAAGCGGAGCCTGGGCGACGCGTCGGCGGAGGACCGTCTCATCCGCGGGCTCGTCGACGGCGGCGTGCGCGCGCTCATCCTCCAGCCGAGCTCGTCGGTGTACATCCCGCCTGCCGTGCTCGAGCTCGTGACGAAAGACTTCCCCGTCGTCATCCTCGACCGCGTGTTCGACGGGGTGCCCATCGCCACCGTCTGCTCCGACAACGTCGCGGCCGGCCAGACGGCCACGGAGTACCTGTTCTCGCTCGGGCACGAGCACGTCGGACTCGTGAGCTCCGACAGCACGGTGTCGACCCTCCGCGACCGGCGAGACGGCTACGTCAAGGCGCACGCGATGCACCACATCCCGCAGCTCGACGAGCGGGTCTTCGATCTCGTCCACTCGACGACGCCCGGCAGCACCGCCTCGCCGGACGAGGATGTCGACCACCTGGAGTCGTACCTGCGGGAGCATCCCGAGGTGACGGCCGTCGTCGCGACCGAGTACAACATCGGCGCCCTGCTGCGCGAGGCCGCGCTGCGGGCGGGACGACGAGTGCCCGAAGACCTCTCGATCATCTGCTTCGACCATCCCGACGCGTTCTACGACCGCACGCACTACCGTTTCACCCACATCCGGCAAGACCAGGAGGGGCTGGGAGAGGCGGCCGTCGAACTCGCGCTCGACCTCATCCGCGACCCGAGCGCCGTGCGCAAGATCGCCCTGCCGACCGAACTCGTGGTGGCGGAGTCGACGCGCGAGCTCCTGGGTTCCGGCGCCTGACGAGCCGGAGCCGGACATCCGGTCCTACTGCACCGGGCGGGAATGCAGGTCGGACGAAAGCGTCGTGCCGTTGATCTCGAGGTACAGGTGGCGTTCGGTGACCGAGAGCGTCAGCTCGTTGCGGCGTTCGAGCGCCCCGGCCGCTGCGTCGACGAAACCGGGATCGAAGCTGTGCAGCATGACGTCTTCGGCGCGGTGGATGCGCTTGCCCGCCCACTGCACCGCAACCCTCTCGGGATCGCGGTGCGTGTACACGACGGTGCGATCGGCGGCTTTGCTGCCCTGGTGCAGCCGCGCGGCGTCGGGGGAGCCGACCTCGATCCACGCGACCAGGCGCCCGGTGAGGTCGCGCACCGAGACCGCGGGCTCGTCGGTGGCGGCGATCCCCTCGCTGAAGGCGATCCCCTCCTCGTATTCGAGGCAGTAGGCGAGCACGCGCGTCAGCATGAAGGCGTCGGTCTCGGCCGACTGCCTCGCCGTCCGAAGCGACAGCTCCTCGTAGACACCGCGGTCGACGTCGGCCAACTGGACGGTGAAGGTGTGGATGGTCGCGCCGATGGCCATAAGTGTCGAGCCTACGCGCTCGCTCGCTCCCTGACTCCCGGTGCCTACGCGCTCGCTCCCTGACTCCCGGTGCCTACGCGCTCGCTCCCCGACTCCCGGTGCCCACGTCAGTCGATGACCCACTCCGGCACGGCAAGAGTCGACAGCGTCGGTCCCTGCAGCGGCACGGTGTGCCAATGTGCCGAAACGGCGCCCGACGCGAGGGCGCGGACGATCATGCGGTGCGGCGAGGTGGGGACGACGAGGTGCACGACGACGCCGTCGCCGTCGCGCTCACCCCGAGCGGCGACCGGCACGTGCGTCGCGTCGTCGACCGGAGGGCTGCTGACCACCGCGTCGGACAGGTCGAGGGGAGCGGGCAGCGCGAGCGTCGAGCGCTGCCATGCGTCAGCTCCGACCGGGATCGACACGGCCTCGAGGCCGCCGAGCGGCGGGAACATCAGCGTCCATCCGTCACCACGCTCGTCCAGCCGCCACCCGTCTGTGGGGATCGGCACGGCGGGGTCCGGCCGGAACAGGTCACGGGCCGACCAGCTGTCGAGCGCCGCGGTCTGGCTTGCGAGCGCCGCGGTCTCGGTGTCGGCCGCCGCGTCCGCCGTCCCCGGCTCGGTCACGGCGTCGAGCAGACGCCAGAACGCGCGGAGCGTGAGCTGCGTCTCCGTGGTGGAGCCCTGGTAGGCGATGACGATGCCACGTACGGGATCGACGATGCCGAACTGCCCGTAGGCGCCGTCGAGCCGGAACCCCACCGTGCTGCGCCACACCTGGAATCCGTAGCCGAGCGCCCAATCGTTCGACGGGTCCTCCGGCTGCGAGGGATCGCGGGTGTCCGACCACGGGTGCGACAGTTCCGTGACGTACTCGGCGGGCACCACCTGCCTGCCGTCGTACCGGCCGCCGTCGGCCAGCATCGTCGCGACGCGTGCGATGTCGCCGGCGGTGATGTGGAAGCCGGAGAACCCCTGCTCCACACCGCGGGCGGGTTTCATCCACCGCTCCGTGATGCCGAGCGGATCGAGCAGCCGCGGGCGCAGGTAGTCGGTGAGGCGCTCGCCGGTGAGCGCGGTGACGATGCATGACAGTGCGTAGGTGGCGTCGGAGTTGTACGCGAAGCTCGTGCCCGGCGTGGCGGCGGGCGGAACGGTGAGGAGCGCTCGCACGTCGAACTGGAGGGTCTCGATCTGCCCTGCGTCGTGCCCCGTGTTCATCGTGAGCAGGTGCCGCACGGTGAGCCCGTGCGGGTTGGGGAGACCGAGCAGTTCGCCCACGGAGTCATCGAGTCCGAGCCGACCCTCCGCTTCCAGCAGCCCGATCGCGAGCGAGGTGAAGGTCTTCGACACCGAGTACACGAGGGCGGGCTGGTTCAGCGTCCACGGCTGCCAGGCGGCGGCGAACACATCGACCCATTCCCCTTCGAGGCGGCGTGCGATGTGCAGCGCGTGCGGGTCGAGTCCCTGTCGCTCCAGGTCGTCGATCAGTTGGAGCACGGCGGCGGCGGGGATGCCGTGGGTGTCGGTGGTCGTCAGTGCCGACGCGGATGACGTCATGGGAGGACTCCGTCTCTGGGGTCATGTCTCGGGGAGTCCTCCCAGTCTGCCGGGAGCGTCAGACGTGGCGCGAGCGGCTTGTCATCCGATCCGGCGGCGGTACACGATCACCGCGAACGCGTAGGCGACCACGATGATCCCGACGCACCAGGCCAGCGCGACCCACGCGTCGCCCGCGACCGCGTCGCCCCCGAGCAGCCCCCGGATCGTGTTGACGATCGAGGTGACCGGCTGGTTCTCGGCGAACCAGCGCACGGGGCCGGGCATCGTGTCGGTCGGCACGAAGGCGGAACTGATGAACGGCAAGAGGATCAGCGGATAGGAGAACGCGCCGGCGCCGTCGACCGATTTCGCCGACAGGCCCGCGATCACCGCCACCCACGTGAGCGCCAGCGTGAACAGGACGAGGATTCCGGCGACCGCGGCCCATTCGAGCACGCCCGCGCCCGATCGGAACCCCATCAGCACGGCAACCCCCACGACCACCACGAGCGAGACGAGGTTGGCCGCGAGCGACGTGAGCACGTGCGCCCACAGCACCGCCGAGCGCGCGATCGGTATCGACTGGAACCGTTCGAAGATGCCCGACTGCAGGTCGAGGAACAGACGGTACGACGTGTAGGCCACCCCGCTCGCGATCGTGATGAGCAGGATCCCGGGGAGCAGGTAGTCGACGTAGGCGGTGGTGCCGGTGTCGATCGCCCCGCCGAACACGAAGACGAACAGCAGCATGATGGCGACCGGCATGATCGCGGTCGTGATGATCGTGTCGAGGCTGCGGGTGATGTGGCGCAGCGACCGGCCGGTGAGCACGGTGATGTCGCCGAGGGCGTGCGTGGTCATGATGCCTCCTTCGCGGGGCGCGGCGTGCTGCCGATGACGGCGAGGAACACGTCTTCGAGGGTGGGCTGCTTCTCGACGTACTCGACGGTCGCCGGGGGCAGGAGCTTCTTCAGCTCGGGGAGGGTGTCGTTCACGAGGATGCGTCCTTCGTGGAGGATCGCGATGCGATCGGCGAGCTGTTCGGCTTCGTCGAGGTATTGCGTCGTGAGGAGGATGGTGGTGCCGCCGCGGGCGAGCTCAGTGACGGCATCCCACACGTCGAGGCGGGCCTGCGGGTCGAGCCCTGTCGTCGGCTCGTCGAGGAACACGACGGGCGGGTCGCCGATGAGGCTCATCGCGATGTCGAGCCGTCGCCGCATGCCGCCCGAGTAGGTGGAGGCACATCGTGGCCGTGATCGCCCTCGCCTCAGCGGGATTGATCGCGATGATCGTCATCGCGATAGCGGGGCGTGTGCGTGTCGGGCGGCGGGAACGAGCCGCTGTCGCGCAATCGAAGGTCGAATCGGCGGACACGCTCCTGCCGCCGGGACGCTCGGTCATTGTGGACTGGCCCGGCCGTGGTCGCGTGGTCAAGTGGTCGGCAGCGGTAGCAGCACTCGGCATCGTGTCAGTGGTCACCGTCTCCTCCTTCGGTTGATGCGTGGCGGCGAGATGATCATGGGAATGGTGGCGTTGGTCGGTGCCGCGGTTGCTTCCGTGATCGCATGTGCGATGTTCGTCTTCCGCGGCCGTCGGACTCGGAACGCGGCGGATGCTGGGGTCATCCCCGCGAAATCGGGTAACGCGAACGTCGTGTCTATCGTGATTGCGCAGGTCGTGCCCGCCGGTCTGCTGGTCATTTCGGAGGTCGTCAACTGCAAAGTCGCCCGCTGCCAGAGAGTCTCGTTGCGTTAGCAGTGCTCGCGAAACTGCTACGGCGACGCGGTACTCCGGCACGGGGAAGAAGGCGCGCCCACTGGACGTTTTGGCGGTGGGCACGGGAGTCCGCGAATAATGCACGTAAACCGGCGCTCATGTGACTGAAGGCTCGAGGTCGAAACCTAGACTGAGGCGGCGTTCGTGTGGGCGCGTCGGCCTAGGGACAGCGCCCCGTTCCGTGAATGCGGTGGGCCACGAGTTACGGAACCTTGGGTGACACGTGAAGGACTACTACTCGCTGCTCTGGGGCGCCGTCTTGCTCGGCACCATGTCGGTGCTTCTCATCCTGGGCATCTGGTTCCGTGTGCAGTTCGCGCAATGGTTCAAAGGGCACATGGAGCACACCCCTGCGCTTCTGCCCTGGGGTCGCCAGAAGGCGGCCAACGCCTCGACCCCCGGCCAGATGCTGTTCGTCTGCATCGCCGGCTTCCCCATCATCGGGGTGATTGCCTGCAACTTGATCCCCAAGGTGTGGGAAGCCCCGTACGAGACAGCTCGTGCTTCACTGATCCTCTGTCTGGTGGGTGGAGTCCTGATGGGCTTGGCTGCCATCGCTATCGCCTCGTACTTTCCCCTCCACGCTCCTCGCTCGGTCGGCCCAGCGCGAATTCGCGGCGGAATCATCCTCGCCATGGGCGGGTTCCTGCTGCTCGGGATCGTCGTGCAGCTCGCGCCGTAGTGACGCGTAACCGCGTCACCCGAGCGCGTCGAACTCCGCTCGCAGGTACTTCGGCGCCTGCACACGCCACGCTTCGGCGACGAGTTCGGCGAGGTGGTCGAGGTCGATCGCCGCCATGCGGAAGGCGATCTTCGGCTCGCCCCATCCGGTGGTGCGGGGAAGGAACACGTCGGACGCCATCTCGCGGAGAGCGAGTGCGTCGAGCGGGTCGGCCACCTTCACGCCGACGACGAGCTCACGGGCCACGATCTCCCGCACCTCGTCGGGGATGCTCGGCCACGGGTGGCACTCCCACGCGTAGAGCTTGCGTCGCACAGTCCAGGCGATGCCGCCCGAGGTCACGCTCTCGTCGCTCCCCGGAAGGCTCGACGCGATCGCACGGATGTCGTCGAGGGATGCCACGCCCCGAACCTACGCGTCGCCTCCGACATCCGTGCCCGTCGCGTATCGCTCGCCGCTCGCCGCGTCAAGGCTCTCCCGAGCGCGGCACGGCATCGGCATCCTGGGTCGGCGCCGGATCACAGCATGCCGGCGCCCCTGACATCGAAGGAGGCACGATGCCGTCGACCCCGACCACCGTGGAGGTCACCCCGCCCACCGAGAAACTGCGGCGCGGGATCACCGGTCCGTTGCTGTTCCTCTTCATTCTGGGCGACGTGCTCGGTGCCGGCATCTACGCGCTCATGGGCGTGCTCGCCCAGGAGGTCGGAGGGATGCTGTGGGCGCCGCTCGTCGCCGCGCTGCTGCTCGCGCTCCTCACCGCCGGTTCGTATGCCGAGCTCGTCACGAAGTATCCGCGGGCGGGCGGCGCGGCCGTGTTCGCGCAGCGCGCGTTCCGGAAGCCGATCATCTCGTTCCTCGTCGGGTTCAGCATGCTCGCGGCGGGTGTCGTGAGCGCGGCCGGACTGTCGCTCGCGTTCGCGGGGGAGTACTTCGCGACGTTCGTCGACCTGCCGGCGATCCCCGTGGCGATGGTGTTCCTGCTCGTCGTCGGCGCGCTGAACATGCGCGGCATCCGGGAGTCGATGGCCGCCAACGTGGTGATGACGATCATCGAGCTGAGCGGTCTCGTGATCGTGATCGTCGTGGTCGCGGTGATGATGGGCGGCGGCGGGGGAGACGTCAGCCGCGTGGTGACGCCTCCGGCCGACACCAACGTGGCGGTCGCGGTGCTCGGCGGCGCGATCATCGCGTACTACTCCTTCGTCGGATTCGAGACGTCGGCGAACGTGATCGAAGAGGTGCGGAACCCGCGCAAGGTGTACCCGATGGCGCTGTTCGGGTCGCTGATCACCGCGGGCGTCGTCTACGTGCTGGTGGGCCTTGCGAGTTCCATCGCACTGCCGGCCGACGAGCTCGCGGAGTCGACGGGACCACTTCTGGCGGTGGTTGAGGCGAGCGGCGTCGGCATCCCGTCGTGGCTGTTCAGCCTGATCGCCCTCATCGCGGTGGCCAACGGCGCCCTCCTGACGATGATCATGGCGAGCCGCCTGGCGTACGGGATGGCCGACCAGGGCCTGCTCCCCTCGCCGCTCGCCCGCGTGCTGCCGAAGCGCCGCACGCCGTGGGTCGCGATCCTCGTCACGACCGCCGTCGCCATGCTGCTGACGCTCGTCGGTGACCTGTCGACCCTCGCCGAGACGGTGGTGCTGCTGCTGCTGTTCGTGTTCCTCAGCACCAACATCGCGGTGCTCGTGCTGCGTCGCGACAAGGTCGAGCACGAGCACTTCCGGGTGTGGACGTTCGTGCCGATCCTCGGTGTCGCGTCGTGCCTCCTGCTGCTCACGCAGCAGGACCTCATGGTGTGGCTGTTCGGTGCGGCGCTGCTGGCCGTAGGGGTTGTGCTTCACTTCGCGGCGCAGTGGACCCGGCGCCGCGCGGATGCCGACGCCGGCACCGCCCCCGAGCCCGCGCGCGACGAGACGCCGCTGCGCTGAACTCAACGGCCTCGGCCAGGCGGTCGTCAGTGCACGACGGCCTGGGGACTCTCGCCGCCCTCGCTGAACGTGGGCTTCTTGCCGAAGATCTTCGCGATGCCGAGCACGACGCCGACGATGACGAGCCCCACGCCGAGGCCCGCGATCGCAGAGAGGATCGTGTCGCCGACCCACACGACGAACCCGCCCGCGGGCTCGAGCGCGTGCTCCACCGCATGCAGCACGTCGACGGGGAAGTGCCAGCCGACCGCTCCGAGGTTGACGAGCACGAGGTGCCCCCCGACCCACAGCATGGCGACGGTGCCGAGGATGCTGATGCCGCGGAACACGACCGGCATCGAGCGAACGATCCGCGTGCCCGTGTGACGCACGCGCCGCGAGGGGTTCTTCGCCAGCCGCAGCCCGATGTCGTCGATCTTCACGAGCAGGGCGACGGCGCCGTAGACGACGCCGGTCATGAGCACGGCGATCACGGCGAGAACGCCGACACGCGTCCAGAACTCGAGGTCGGGATCGAGGCTGGCGAGCGAGATGAGCATGATCTCGGTCGACAGGATCAGGTCGGTGCGCACGGCACCGGCGACGAGGCGCTTCTCGTCGCGTCCGCCCGCGTCTTCGTGGCCGTGACCGAAGCCGAACCACTCGAGCACCTTCTCGGCGCCCTCGAAGCAGAGATAGGCGCCGCCGACGATCAGCAGATACGGGAGCACCCACGGCGCGAAGGCCGTGAGCAGGAGCGCGGCGGGGATGATGACGAGGAACTTGTTGGCGAGCGACCCGAGCGCGATCTTGCCGACCACCGGCAGTTCGCGGGCAGGCGAGATGCCCTCGACGTACTGGGGGGTGACGGCGGCGTCGTCGATGACGACCCCCGCCGACTTCGCCGATGCTTTGAGCGCGGCACTGAGGATGTCGTCGACGACAGCGAGCAGACCTACGGACAACGGGACCCCCGAGCGTGATGTTCCAGGGTGCAAACTTACGGCACAGGTGCCCGCGGCGCGTATCCTCGTGGCGTGAATCCCGTCGTGTCCGCGTCTGTCGCCTCGCCCGCTGCTGCGGCCGCCGATGCCTCCGGCACCGTGCTGGCGGCCAGCGAGTGGACGGCGCACGAACGCGCCCACGCGGAAAGGGCGGACGCCCTCACGGCCGGTCGGAGGGAGCGCGTGTCGCGCGGGCTCACGCATCCGGTCGACGACTTCCTCTACACGTATTACAGCTACAAGCCGGCGGTGCTGCGGCGGTGGCATCCCGGGATGGGGGTCGTGCTTCGGGGCGCGGCGGCGTCCCGCGGCGCCTGGCGCTGGTATCGCACGGAGGGGGCTGACGCGGTAGTCGATCATGCGGCCTTCGCGGCGGAGAAGCGTCTGCTCCTCACCGGGATCGCCGGGATCCTGCGCGCCACGCGCTCGCGCCGCGCGCAGTTCGGGTGCTTCGGTCTGCACGAGTGGGCGATGGTGTACCGGCAGGGCGAGCACCGGCATCCGGTGTCGCTGCGCCTCGGTCAGCACGGGACGGATGCCGTGGTCGACGCGCACGCACTCGGGTGCACGCATTTCGACGCGTACCGCTTCTTCACGCCCGACGCGGTGCCGCACAATCGGGTGCCGCTCAGCCGCGAAGGGCAGCCGGCATCGGAGCAGCCGGGGTGCCTTCACGCCAACATGGACCTCTACAAGTGGGCGGTGAAACTCGGCCCCCTGGTGCCAGGCCGCCTGCTGCTCGCGTGCTTCGAGCTCGCCCGCGACATCCGCGAGCTCGACATGTGCGCCTCGCCCTACGACCTCACAGACTGGGGCTACGCACCCGTCGCGATCGAGACATCGGAGGGCAAGGCGGAGTACGTGGCCCGGCAGCGGTCGTTCTCCGACCGTTCGGCACCGCTGCGCGAAGAGCTCCTGACGCTGGCCGAGGCCGCGCTCAGTACGCACCGCACTGCTCTCGCACACGGGCCGGCGGGTCCCGACCACGGGCACGCTGCGCACGATCGCTGAGCCGGTGACGCCCGACCGCTGAACCGCGTGACGTGCGCCGCTGATGTCGGCGGTTTCCCACCCATCGTCCGAATCGATTCGATACCATGAGTGACGCCGCGCTCGCGGCCCTTCTTCTTTCCGCTTTCCGTCATTTCTTGAGAGCACCTTCATGGCACGTACCCTCACCACCGGCAGCCCCTGGCGCGTCATCCTCATGTTCTCGGTGCCGCTGCTCATCGGCAACGTCGTGCAGCAGCTGTACCAGGTGGCCGACGCGATCGTCGTCGGCCGCTGGCTCGGCGTCGAGGCGCTCGCCGCGGTGGGGGCGACCGGCAGTCTGCTGTTCCTTCTCCTCGGGTTCGCGTGGGGTCTCACGTCAGGCTTTGCGATCCCCACCGCGCAGGCATTCGGAGCGCAGGACGCCGCCGCTGTGCGCCGCTCGGTCGCGTCGGGCGCGATCCTCACCGGCATCACGAGCGTGGTGCTGACGATCGGCGCGCCGCTGCTGTCGGAGCCCGCGCTGCGCCTGCTGCAGACGCCGCCCGAACTGATGGACGACGCCGTCGTGTTCGCCCAGATCAGCTTCCTCGGCGGCAGCACGATGATGTTCTTCAACTACCTGTCGGCGATCATCCGCGCCATCGGCGACTCGCGGACCCCGCTGATCTTCCTGACGCTGTCGTGCCTGCTGAACGTCGGACTCGTGGTGCTGATGGTCGGCCCGTGGGGCTGGGGGGTGGCGGGTGCCGCCCTCGCGACCGTCGTCGCGCAGGCCGTGTCGGTGCTGCTGTGCATCGAGTACGTGCGCCGGCGCGTGCCGGTGCTGCGGATGACCCGCCACGACTGGAAGGTGTCGGGCGACGACCTGCGCGAGCACCTGCGCCTCGGCCTTCCGATGGGCTTCCAGTCGTCGATCATCGGCATCGGCACCCTCGCCGTGCAGGTGCGTCTCAACGAACTCGGTGCCGACGCGGTCGCCGCCTACACCACCGCCTCGCGCGTCGACGGGCTGGCGGTCGCGCTGCTCATGTCGCTGGGGCTCGCGACCTCGATGTTCGTCGCGCAGAACCATGGCGGCGGACGCCCCGACCGCATCCGCCGCGGCGTCGTGCAGGCCACCTGGCTGGCCCTCGGGGGAGCGCTGGTGCTGGGTGCGCTGTTGATCCTGTTCGGCGTGCACCTCGTGCGGCTGTTCGTCGGCGACGGCTCCGACCAGGTCGTCGACGCGGCGGCGCTCATGCTCGTCATCAACGGCGCGACCTACAGCGCCCTGGCCGTGCTGTTCATCCTGCGCGGAGCGCTGCAGGGACTCGGACACACGATGATCCCCACGGTCACCGGTGTGGTGGAGCTCTTCGCCCGCGTCGGCGCCGCCGTGCTCCTCGGTGCCGTGTTCGGCTTCGTGGGCGTCGCGTGGAGCAACCCGCTCGCGTGGATCGGCGCCGTGGTGATCCTCATCCCCGCCTACGTCCACGCGCACCGGGAGCTCGCGCGGATGCCGGTCACGCCGCGCGTCCCGACGCCGACCGCGGCCATCCCGATCATCGGCCCCAGCGACGGATCGATGGTCGTCGACGCGATCGTGACACAGCCCATCCAGCTCCCGCAGCAGCCGACCGGCAGCCAGCGCGGACACCTCGTGCGCATCCTCGCACGCCGTCGCCCGCGCGACCGCGCCCGCTCCCGCTGACCCGGGCAGCGAGGGGCAGCGCCCGCCGACGGGCGGGGAGGAGCAGAATCAGACGGTGACCTCTTCGCTGCCGCAACTGACCGAGATGCCCGACCCGCAGTTCATCATGGTGGGCGACGGGCATCGTGTGGCGACCTACTCGTGGGGCGGCGACGACCTGCCCACCGTGATGATGGTGCACGGTTTCGCTTCCAGCACCCGCGACAACTGGGTGAACACCGGATGGGTGCGCGATCTGCAGCGGGCGGGCTACCGGGTGCTCGCGCTCGACCAGCGCGGTCATGGCGCGAGCGACAAGCCGCATGAGCCGGCCGACTACACGCTGCGGCAGCTCGCGGGCGACGTCGAAGCGGTGCTCGACACCTACCTCGTGAGCGAGGCGTCGTACGTCGGGTACTCCCTCGGTGCGCGCGTCGGCTGGGAGGTGCTGCAAGACATCGCTCCCCGCATCCCGCGCGCCGTGCTCGGCGGCGTGCCCGACGGCATCCCGCTCGCCCGGCTCGACCTCGACCAGGTGCGCGACCTCGCCGATCACGGCACACCCGTCACCGACCCGGTCACGCAGAACTACATCACGCTCACCGAACGCGTCGCCGGCAACGACCTCCGCGCCCTCCTCGCGATCGCGGGCGGGCTGCGCGCATCGAAGCAGGCCGATCCCGACCCCACGCACGCGCCTGCGCAGCCCGTGCTGTTCGCGACCGGCTCCGAAGACGCGATCATCGAAGGATCGAAGGCGCTCGCCGCGGCGTGCCCGCAGGGACGGTTCCTGGAGATCCCTGGACGCCACCACTTCAACGCCCCCGGCTCGCGCGTCTTCCGCGACGCCGCGATCGCGTTCCTCAGCGGTGCCGCATGATCCGCTTCGCGACTCTCGGCACGAGCGCCATCACCGAGCGCTTCATCGAGGCCGCTCGACGGGTGGACGACGTGGAGGTCGCGGTCGCCGTCTCGCGCGACGAGGCGCGGGCGCGAGTATTCGCCGATCGCCAGGCCATCCCCGCCGCGAGCACCGACCTCGCCGCGCTCGCCGCCGACGGCCGCATCGATGCCGTGTACATCGGCTCACCCAACGGAGCGCATGCTGCGCAGGCGCGCGACGCGATCGCTGCCGGGCTCCACGTGCTGCTCGAGAAACCCGCCACTCCGACGGCTGCTGAGGTCGAAGAGCTCGTCGCCGCGTCACGAGCGCGCGGCGTGATCCTGTTCGAGGGCATGCGCAACGTGTACGACCCGGGGTTCGCCGTGGTGCGAGAACTGCTGCCGCTCGTCGGCACGGTGCGCCGGGCGTCGTTCGGGCTGTGCCAGCGCTCAGCCCGCTACGACCTCGTACTGCAGGGCGAGACGCCGAACATCTTCGACCCGGCCCTGGCGGGCGGCGCCCTCTACGACCTCGGCGTGTACCCGCTGAGTGCCGCCGTCGACCTCTTCGGCGCCCCCGTCGGCGTCAGCGGACGCTTCGTGATGATCCCGACCGGCGTGGACGGCGCCGGCACCGCGCTGCTCGACTACCGCGGACTCGTCGTCGACATCGCATTCTCGAAGATCACCGCCTCGACCCGCCCGAGCGAGGTGCAGGGCGAGCTCGGCACCCTCACGATCGACCGCATCACCGATCCGCGTTCGATCGTGTTCACCCCGCACGCGGGCGAACCGCAGGAGCACGCCGTCGAGGCCGCCGACAACAACATGCAGTACGAGGTCGCCCGCTTCGCGGCGCTCGTGCGAGGCGAGGCCGATCCCGCGCCCGACCACGCTCGCACCCTCGCGGTGCTGCGCACCGTCGAGCGCATCCGCGCCGCCGCCGACTGACGGGAGTGTCGCTGACGCTGCCCCGCTGACGACGCGTCCGACCCGCACCGTTCACCGTTCGTTCCGTCGGCGGTCACGGCGGCGAGGGAGGATCGCGGCACCGCTTCCGGAAGGAGTGCCGTGTCGGCTGTGGTCGCGATCATCCCCGCCCGGGGCGGCTCGCAGGGGGTTCCGCGCAAGAACGTCCTGCCAGTGGGCGGGGTGCCGCTCATCGCCCGGGCGGTCGCCGCCGCCAGAGCCGCCGCGCGCGTCGACGTCGTCGTGGTCTCCACGGACGACCCCGAGATCGCCGCGGTCGCGTCGGCCGCGGGCGCCCGCATCGTCGAGCGACCGGTCCGGCTCGCGCACGGCACAGCGACGTCTGAGAGCGCTGTGATGCACGCGCTCGACCATCTCGACGCCGACGGCGCCGCCGCGTCGACCGTGGTGTTCATCCAGGCGACCTCCCCGTTCATCGACCCCGCCGCGATCGACCGCGGCATCGCGATGGTGGTGGATGGTGACTACGACTCGGTCTTCGCCGCCTACGAGACCTACGGCTTCCTCTGGCGCCGTGACGACGACGCCCGCGCGGCCGCGATCAACCACGACGCGGCGCACCGTCCGCGTCGACAGGACCGCGAACCGCACTACTTCGAGACTGGCGCGTTCTACGTGTTCGATGCTGTCGGCTTTCGCCGCGCGGGCCACCGGTTCTTCGGCAACGTGGGAATCGTCGACGTGGCTGAAGCGGGTGCCGTCGAGATCGATGCGCCTGCACAGCTCGACCTCGCTCGTGCCCTCGCGCCCCTGCTCGACGTGTCGCCTGACGCCGGGGCCGTGCACGGGATCGACGTCGACGCCGTCGTCACCGACTTCGACGGGGTGCACACCGACGACACCGCGTTCGTCGACGCCGACGGTCGCGAACAGGTTCGGGTGAGCCGGTCCGACGGCATGGGCGTGGGCCTCCTGCGGCGCGCCGGCGTTCCCGTGCTCATCCTTTCGACCGAGACCCACCCCGTGGTCGCCGCGCGGGCCGCCAAGCTGAGGGTCGACGTGCGCCAGGCGGTCGACGACAAGGCGGCGGCCCTCGCGGAGTGGGCCGCTGCCCTCGACATTCCGCTCTCGCGCATCGCCTACCTCGGCAACGACGTCAACGACCTGCCCGCGATGGCGCTCGTGGGATGGCCGGTCGCCGTCGCCGACGCGCGCCCCGAGGTGAGGGCCGCCGCGCGTCGCGTGCTCGGCCGGCGGGGCGGCGCCGGCGCCGTGCGCGAACTCGCAGACCTCGTGCTGGCACCTGATCGTCACGACATCGCGACCCGGCCGTCGCCCTGACGACGCCCTCCGTTCACCCGGCGCTCCGACACTGACAGCACGAGCCCAGGAGGACACATGACCGTCACCATCGGATCGCGCGCTGTCGGAGCCGCGCACCCCGCCTACGTCGTCGCCGAGATCGGGTTGAACCACAACGGCGACGTCGACATCGCCAAGCAGCTCATCGACGTGGCCGCCCGCGCCGGCGTCGACGCCGTGAAGTTCCAGAAGCGCACGCCCGAGATCTCCACCCCGGGACACATGCGCGACGTCCTCCGCGAGACGCCGTGGGGCACCATGACCTACCTCGAGTACCGCTACCGCGTCGAGTTCGACCGCGACGAGTACATCGAGATCGGCGACTACGCCACGATGCGCGGCCTGCACTGGTTCGCCTCGCCATGGGATGTGCCGTCGGTCGACTTCCTCGAAGACCTCGGCGTCGTCGCCCACAAGGTGGCATCGGCCTCCCTGACCGACACCGAGCTGCTGTATGCGCTCCGCGACACCGGCAAGCCGATCATCCTCTCCACGGGGATGTCGACCCTCGAGCAGATCGACCGCGCCGTCGACACGCTCGGCCGCGACAACCTCGTGCTGCTCCACGCCACCTCCACGTACCCGCTCGAGCCGGAAGAGGCGAACCTGCGTGTGATTCCGTCGCTGCAGGCCCGATTCCCCGACGTTCCCGTCGGGTACTCCGGTCACGAACGCGGCCTGCAGATCTCTCTCGCGGCGGTCGCTCTCGGCGCCGCGGTCGTCGAACGGCACATCACGCTCGACCGCACCATGTGGGGGTCCGACCACTCCGCCTCGCTCGAACCGGCCGGCCTCGAACACCTCGTCCGCGACATCCGCATCATCGAGCAGGCGCTCGGCGACGGCGAGAAGCGCGTCTTCGACAGCGAGCGCGCCCCCATGGCGAAGCTCCGTCGCGTCGCGGCGTGACCGCACGGGCCCCGGCAGGGACACGCGAATGGGTTCCGATGTGAGTGCGGGCCGGCTGCGGGTGGTCGCGGTCGCCGACTCCGACTCGTTCGTCAAGTGGGCTGCGAACCTGCTCGACGCCGTCCCCCACGCCGACACCCGCATCGTCCTCGTGCGCACACCGCTCACGGTGAGCAGCGCTCAGGAGCAGGCCGCGCTCTCGGCCACCCGCTTCACGTCGGCCGACGTCACCCGGCTCGCTCACGGCGAGCTGGCCGGGTGGCTCGCCGCGCACGGGCCTGACGTGGCCGTCGTCGCCGGCCGCGGACCGCTCGTGCGCCTGGTCATGCGGGAGATCGACCGCCTGCCGCGTCGTCCCGTGGTCGTGACGGGCCTCCCCGGGATCTCGATCCCCGCTCAGCGGGCGGCGGTGGCCTACCGCCGCGAGTCCGATCTGTTCCTCGTTCACTCCCGGCGCGAACAGCGGGCGTTCGGCGAGCTCACGACACGACTGGGCGCCGACCTGCGCATCGGGCTCGCGTCGCTCCCGTTCGCCGCCCCGCGCGAGCGCACGGGGTCGGGCACCGATCTGGTGTTCGCCGCGCAGGCGCTCGTGCCGCGCACCACAGCCGACCGCGCTGTGATCGCCGGCATCCTGCACGACGCGGCGCTCGCCTACCCCGAGCGCCGGGTGGTCGTGAAGCTGCGCTCGCGCACCGGCGAGGTCGAGACGCACCACACCCGCGTGCCCTACGAGATCCTGCTGCGCGACGCGCCGGCCAACCTCGTCTTCTCGTACGAACCGATGCGCACCGCCCTCGCGACCGCCGAAGGGCTCGTGACGGTGAGCTCGACCGCCGCCATCGAAGCGATCGCTATGGACGTCCCGGTCATCGCCCTCGACACCTTCGGCATCAGCAAGGAGAACCTCAACATCGTGTTCCGCGGCTCCGGCCTGTTCGGCGGGGCGGATGCCGTGATCGCTCGTCGGTTCCGGACGGCGACGCCCCTCTGGCGGGCGCAGAACTACTTCCACGACCCGGTGGAGTCCGGCTGGTGGAACGACGTCGAACATCTCGTGGCTGCGCGCCGGCGGGGTGCCCTTCCTGCGCGCACGCAGGCCGTGCGCGCAGGCGGGCCGCTGCGCATCGCATGGGATCGCAAGTCGGTGCTCGGCGCCGAAGACCGCACCGTCTCGGGCGCGGCAGCTCTCGCGGTGGGCGTTCCGGTGCGTGCGGCGATCCTCGCGCAGCGTCGGCTGCGCGGCAACCGCGGCAGCGACTCGTGGACCGACCAGAGCACCGACATCACGGTGACGCCGGCGCTCCGCCAGGAGCCTCTGCGGCGACACCGGCCGGTCGCCGTCGACGGCTGATGAGGTGGTCGCGTCCGCGAGCGTTCACGATTCAGTCCGTTCGCGAGGAGATCGGCGCGCCGTCCGCGTAGATCCGAGCCAGCATGTCCGTCGCGACGCCGCCGAGACTGAATTGTGAACAGCCGAGGGCTTCAGCCGGCCACGAACCGGCGGTGAACCGGCGGCGAACCGAGGGCGAACCGAGGGCGAACCGGGAGCCAGACGGCGGCGAACGGGCGGCGTGGCCGGATGCTGCCGGAAGCCCGCCCGCGCGCATGGCACAATCGGCGCGTGGGCACCGGGCAGAACTTCGACACCCTCGTCGCCCTGCGCCGCGCCCGCGACCGGATGGACCGCGACTATGCGCAGCCCCTCGACGTCGAGTCGCTCGCCCGCGCCGTGCACATGTCGGCGGGGCACTTCAGCCGTCAGTTCGCGCTCGCCTACGGCGAGACGCCGTACGCCTACCTCATGACTCGCCGCATCGAGCGGGCGATGACTCTCCTGCGCCGCGGCGACCTCACCGTCACGGAGGTGTGCTTCGCGGTCGGTTTCCAGTCGCTCGGCACCTTCAGCACACGGTTCGCAGAGCTGGTGGGCGTTCCGCCGAGCGTCTACCGCGAGCAGGGTGCGCCGTTCCGGCCGGGCATGATCCCGTGCATCGCGCGGCAGGTGACCAGACCGATCAGGAATCGAGAAGCGCCGACGCAGCGCCGGTCGTAACGTGGGCGCATGGACATCACGATTCACTCGAGTTTCCTGCCGCACACCGACCCCGCGGCGTCGCTGGCGTTCTACCGCGACGTGCTCGGATTCGAGGTGCGACTGGATGTCGGATACGAGGACATGCGCTGGATCACGGTGGGCCCGGAGGGGCAGGCCGACACGGCGATCGTGCTGCATCCGCCGGCCGTCGGCTACGACGTCAGCGACGAGGAGCGCGAGCTGCTGATGCAGCTGATCGCGAAGGGCAGCTACTTCGGGGTCAACCTGGCGACCGACGATCTCGACGCCGCGTTCGCGCGCATCGAGGCGTCGGGTGCGGACATCGTGCAGGAGCCCATCGAGCAGGACTACGGCGTGCGGGATGCCGCGTTCCGCGACCCGGCCGGAAATCTCATCCGGTTGCAGCAGACCAACAAGGAGGACGGACGATGAGCGACACGAAGAGCGGGTTCAGTGAGGACGAGCGCGCTGCGATGAAGCAGCGTGCCGAGGAGCTGCGCTCCACGAAGGGGCTCAAGGGCGCGGCGAAGCTCGCGAAGGAGCTCGAGGCGTGCGTCGCGGCGATCGACGGGCTCGACGGCGTCGACCGCGACGTGGCGGTGCGGTTGCACGCGATCGTGTCGGAGGAGGCGCCTCACCTCAACCCGAAGACGTTCTACGGGTTCCCGGCGTACGCCGCCGACGGCAAGGTCGTCGTGTTCTATCAGCCGGCATCGAAGTTCGACACTCGTTACGGCACCGTGTCGTTCGACGAGACCGCGAACCTCGACGATGGCGAGATGTGGGCGACGTCGTTCGCGGTGATCGAGATGACGGACGCCGCTGAGGCGCGCATCCGCGATCTCGTGAAGAAGGCCGTCTCCTGAGGCGGGGCCTCCGTCACGGACCGCGGTGCTCGATTGCCGTGTGCGCGGCATCAGATGTGGTGAGCGAACGGTCGTGGTTCAGAGGGAGGTCTCGTCGTCGTGCGATGAGGCGGGGGGCGATGGCGGGCGCGGGAGCGAGGCGGGCGCGGAACGCCGCGCACGGTCGTCACCCGCCGTCCGTGGCCTCCGCCGTGATGCGAGAGGGCGCGACGCGGAGGATGCGGTCGTCGCCCGGGCGGGGGTCGCCGCGACCGTCGGTGTTGTTGGTGACGATCCACACCGCGCCGTCGGGGGCGAGGGTCACGTCACGCAGTCGGCCGTACTCGCCGGAGTAGTGGTCGACGATGCGTGAGGGGTCGGTCGCCGACACGGCGCGCAGCACGCGACCGCGCAGGTTCGCGATGAGCACGGTGTCGTCGACGATCGCGATCCCCGACGGGCTCGCCTCGTGCGTCTGCCACTGGGCGACGGGATCGATGTAGCCCTCGCGTCCGGCGTCGCCTTCGACGACCGGCCAGCCGTAGTTGCCGCCCGATTCGATGATGTTGAGCTCGTCCCACGTGTTCTGGCCGAACTCGCTCGCGAACATCCGACCCGATGCGTCCCACGCGAGCCCCTGCACGTTGCGGTGCCCGAGGCTGTACACGGGTGACCCGGGGGTGGGGTTGTCGTCGGGGGTCGAGCCGTCGGGTTCGAGGCGCAGGATCTTGCCGTTGAGCGCGTCGGGATCCTGCGCGGCGGGACGGTCGCCCGCGTCGCCGACGGGAACGTAGAGCTTGCCGTCGGGGCCGAACGCGATCCGGCCGGCGTTGTGGACGTTCGCCGCCGGCAGGCCGTCGATGATCGTCGTGGGGCTTCCCAGGCTCCACGTTCCCGGCCCGCCGCGCAGCGCATACTTCTCGACCCGGTTGCCGTCGCCGGAGGTCGAGTAGACATAGAGCTCCTCGCCGCGCACGGCCAGACCGAGCAGTCCGCCCTCGCCGCCGTGCTGGATGCCCTCGATCCGGCCCACCTCACGCACCTCCCGCTCGCCGGTGATCTCGACGATCCGTCCGCTGTCGCGTTCGCTCACGAGCGCGCTCTCGCCGACGAAGGCGACCGACCAGGGCGCCGCGAGGCCGTCGACGTAGGTCTCCGGTGTGCGTGGCAGAGGCGCGGCGGATGCCGTGGGTGTCGCGGACGGCGCGGCCTCGGTGCGTGATGGCGACGGCGAGGGCGCCAGCGACGAGGGCGACGGCCCAGGCGCCGCCGTCCCGCAGCCGGCCAGCAGGAGCACGGAGGCGAGCGTCGCGGCCGCCGCCGTGTGTCTCGCGCGTCTCGGTGTGATCCTCCGGCGTCTCGGCATGGGCCCACGGTAGCCAGCGGGGCGCGGTGGTCGGTACCCCCTTGCGCCGGGCCTCCGCCGAGGTTCGTCAGCGGCATCGGCGGCGGCGGCGCTCGCCTGCCGACGTAGACTGGAGGGGTCTGCGTCCGCCCCGACCGAAGAGTTCCGCCGTGTCTGCTGCTCCCGCCCGTTCGTTCGAGGTGCGTCATCTGCAGGTGGCGCGTGCGCTGTTAGCGGCGATCGCGGCGGTCATGATCACGTTCTCGCCCGACCACTCGGCGGGTGTCGGGCTCGCGGCGTTCAGCGGATGGGCGATTGCCACTGCGCTCGTGTTCTTCGTCTCGGCGTGGCTCGTGTATGCGAAGGGCGACCGCGCGACCCCGATCGTGCTCGGCGTCATCACGGTCGTCGCGGGCATGATCGCCGGGCTCCCGGGCATGCGCACGACGACGATGTTCTTCGTGGTCGTGATCGCGTGGGCAGTGCTGGCCGGCGGCGTCGAGCTGGTCTCGGGCATCCGTCGCCGAGGCACGGACCCGGCGGCGCGCGATGCCATCCTCATCGGTGCGGTCACACTGGCGCTCGCGCTGGGACTGCTGCTGGTGAACCCGGCGTACAGTCTCGAGTACTTCATCAAGGAGGCCGGTCAGAGCTTCGTGCTCACCGGCATCACGATCGGCGTCGGCATCTTCGGCGGCTACGCGGCGATCGTCGCCGTGTTCCTGGCGATCGCGGGCTTCTCACCGCGCCGCGCCGACGCGGTGGCGGCTGACGGGGCCGACGCTCCCGAGACGGCAGGAGAGCCCGCATGACCGACGCGACCCCCCACCCTGCTCCCGACTCAGCGCCCACCCGCCGCGAGCTCATGAAGCCGGCGCAGCTGCTCGGTCTCGCGTTCGTGGCGGCGCTGTTCGGTGGCGTCATCACCCTCATCTCGATGGGCGTGTTCCAGGCGCCGCGGCCGGTTCCGGCCGGAGAGCTCGACCCCCAGCTCAAGGCGTGGATGGTCGCCGGCGTCGTCGCCGGCATCGTGTTCATCGTGACGCTCGTGACGATCGCGCTCCTCCTGCTCGCCGTCGATCCCGCCGACCTCAGCAAGAAAGTCGACCGGCCGGTGCTCATGGGCGCCGCTGACGACGCTCCCGCCGAGGGTGACGCACCCGAGCCGGGCTCGACCGACGGCGGCGCTGCGACTGCCTCCCCCGACGCGCCCTAGACCGCTCTCGGTCACTACCGCGAGGCGACCTTCGCGCTCAATCTCGCTGGTTCGACGCCGACTCGCCCGCGTTGTCGACAACAACGCGAATTCGCACTCCGAGCGCTCGACCGATGCTGCGAAGCGTGCTGAGTGTCGGGTTTGTGCCCCGCGCCCCTGAGCCACGCTCAAGGCGGGTGTACGTGCTCACGGCGATCCCTGCCGCGTGAGCCACGTCTTCTTGCGACATCCCCCTGGCCAGTCGCGCGGTGCGCAGAGCGGCAGCGACCTGGCGCACCGCGCCGGTGCCTGTGCCGAGATCTCCCATTCGTGCTCCATCACCGTGTGCCGTCGGCTCTACATGGTACATAACCCGAGCGCGGTGAGGCCAGAGCTTTCGAACTCTGGCTCGAATGAACGTTCCGCGGTTTTCTGGGACAGGGGAAACAGAAGATCCGGTCCTGGTGCTACAAGAGGGACATCATCTGCAACAGCCCCCTGACCGGCAATTTCGATGTCCACAGCTCGTACTTGATCACGGAGAAGCGACATGACTCTACGCTCAACTGGATCGCGAGCCTCCCATGATGGTCGCATTCCGACAGGGGGAACCGGTGCACTCTGACGATCAGCCCGTGCCTGCGACCGGCGGCGCGATAGTCACGTCGCTCCTCCTCGGGGCACAGGTTCTCGTGGCGGTCGCTGCTGTCGCGCTCATCCCATTTCAGGCGATGCGAACCGCAGTCTGTGACAAGCAGTGCGACTTCGCCACCGCCTCGGCTGCGATGACGGGCGTTGCGATATCGGTGGCGGCGATCCTCGTTCTCACCGTCGTGCTCCTGGTCGTCCGGCGAAAGACGTGGGCCAAGAATTGGCCGATCGCGCTGGGGGGAAGCGCGCTCACTGCGCTCGCCATGTTCGTCTGCAACCAGATCTTCATCGCCGCGCTGCCCGCGATCGGCTAGCGCGACCGGACGAGCGCAGGCGGCCGTGGCCTGGCGCTAGACGGAGTTCTCGATCAGGTGCAGCTGTGTGCCGTCGAGGTCGATGAGGTAGCCGACTCGTTGCCCCCAGTGCTGGAAATGCACCGCGTGCAGGCGCGGCCACCCGACGGTCTTCTCTGCCACCCCCGCATCGCGGATCTGCCGGTACAGCGCATCGACGTCGTCGACGCGCACACTGCACATGAACGAGCTGGTAGCCGGGTCGAGGTCGGGGTGCGGGAAGAACTCGAGCCGCAGCTCCCCGCGGCGAAGGATGAGCCAGCCCTCGTCGCGGTAGTCGACCTCGAAACCGAACGAGCCGTAGAACGCGATCGTGTGGTCGAAGTCGCGCGAGGGCAGGTTCGGCACAGCATGATCGGTCATCCCGGAAGCCTAGTGACCCGGAAGCCTCGTGACTCGGCGCCGCCGGCACACCCGCGCGCGGGCGCCTCGAGGAGTCAGCCGAGCTCGTCGACGAGGCGGTCGGCGAGACCCGTGTAGGTGGCGGGGGTGAGGGCCAGCAGGCGCTGCTTGGCCTCTTCGCCCACGTCGAGGCCGCGCACGAACTCGGCGAGCTCCGGCCCGCCCACCCGACGCCCGCGCGTGAGTTCCTTGAGGAGCGCATATGGGTCGGTGATCTGCGAACGTCCGGCGACGATCTCGGCACGGACCACGGTCTGGATCGCTTCGGCGAGCACCTCCCAGTTGGCGTCGAGGTCGGCCAGCAGCACGTCGCGCGACAGGGAGATCTCGGTGAGCCCTCGTTGCAGGTTGTCGAGCGCGAGAAGCGAGTGCCCGAAGGCGACGCCGATGTTGCGCTGCGTCGTGGAGTCGGTGAGGTCGCGCTGCATCCGCGAGGTGACGAGCGTCGACCCGAGGGTCGTGAAGAGGCCGCCCGCGATCTCGAGGTTGGCCTCGGCGTTCTCGAAGCGGATCGGGTTGATCTTGTGCGGCATCGTCGACGACCCGGTGGCGCCGGCGACGGGGATCTGGGCGAAGAAGCCCATGGCGATGTAGGTCCAGATGTCGGTGGCGAGGTTGTGGAGGATGCCGCCGGCGTGACGCACCCGGTCGTACAGCTCCACCTGCCAGTCGTGCGACTCGATCTGGGTGGTGAGCACGTTGAAGTCGATGCCGAGGCCCTCGATGAACGCGCGCGACAGCTCGGGCCAGTCGACGTCGGGCGCGGCGGCGAGGTGCGCCGACCAGGTTCCGGTCGCGCCGGAGAACTTCGCGAAGTATTCGCCGCCCTCGATCTGCTTCGCGACGCGCTCCAGACGCCAGGCGAAGACTCCCAGCTCCTTGCCCATCGTCGACGGTGTGGCGGGCTGACCGTGCGTGCGTGAGAGCATCGCGGCGTCGCGGTGCTCGCGGGCGAGGTCGGACAGGGCCGTGATGACGGCGCGCAGCTTCGGCAGCCACACGTTCTCGACGGCACGCCTCACCGTGAGCGCGTAGGAGGCCGAGTTGATGTCCTCGCTGGTGCATGCGAAGTGGGCGA
Source organism: uncultured Actinomycetota bacterium (assembly GCA_963789095.1). Lineage (GTDB taxonomy): Bacteria > Actinomycetota > Actinomycetes > Actinomycetales > Microbacteriaceae > Microbacterium. The sequence continues at coordinate 34,926 of CAWBJK010000008.1, read as the reverse complement.
GCTCGGCGTGCGCGTCGAGACCGAGCGTCGAGAGCTTGTCGCGCACGAGGTACTCGACGGCCTTCACGTCGTGACGCGTCACGGCCTCCTTCTCGGCGAGCCAGTCGATCTCGGATTGACCGAAATCGCGGTAGAGCGCGCGGAACGCCTCCTTCTGCTCATCGGTGAGGGGCGTCGAGCCGAACAGGGAGCGGTCGGCGAGGGTGATGATCCACTCGACCTCCACCTCGACACGGGCGCGGTTGAGGCCCGCCTCCGAAAGGTAGTCGCTGAGTCCGGACACCGCGGCGCGGTAGCGGCCGTCCAGCGGGCTGAGGGGCTGGGGAGGGAGGGGCTTCACTGCAGACAACGAGAGTGCTCCGATCGATGAGGAACGGGCGCTCAGGACGTCGGACGGATTGCGGGTTCGAGCTGCCGGAAGAGCGCCCGGCTCGCACTCTCGATCATACCGAGCACCTCGTCGAACCTCGGCGGCCCCGCGTAGTAGGGGTCGGGTACGTCGAGGTTGCCGTTCGCGGCCGGGTCGAACGCCAGCAGGAGCGCGAGTTTGTCGGTGTCGGCGGGAGTGCGCGCCCAGCCGGCGAGGATGCGCTCGTGCGACCGGTCGAGCGCGACCACGAGGTCGTAACGGTCGAAGTCCGCCGGGGTGAACTGCCGCGCACGGTGGCGGGTGCCGTCGTATCCGCGCCCCGCGAGGGCGTCGAGGGTGCGCGCGTCGGCCCGCTCGCCCACGTGCCAGTCGCCGGTGCCCGCACTGGACGACACGACCAGTTCGCCGAGACCGGCTTGGTCTGCGAACCAGCGGAACACGACTTCCGCCATCGGCGATCGGCAGATGTTGCCCGTGCACACGAAGACGACCCGGAAGGGATCGTCTTGGGTAGCCACGTCCCTATTCTGCGGCGATCCCCCGCCTCCTGCACAAGCAGCGGTCCTCGGCCGGACTCCACGGCACGGTTCGACGCCGCCGCTGGGCGCCGACCGACACGTGAGGATCGACGCGGCGGAGGCGTGCGGGGGGAGTGGTGCGGTGAGCGAGGCGCGGAGGCTGCTGCGACGAGCGAGCGACACGGTGCACGACGTGAGAGCGCGCATGCCCGCAGTGGCGGACGCGGTGAACTGGCGGTCGCCGTCTACGCTGACGTTCCGTGCCGCGGTCGAGGAGTGGGGTCGTCTGCTCGACCGGGTGTCGGAGCAGCTTGCCCGGTGGGACGACGAGCTTGCGCGAGCGGCGGCCGCGCGCGACGAGGAGGGCCCAGCCCGGCACGGTCACCGGTGCGACGAGGCGCACGGCGCCTGGCATGTCTTCAGCGAAGGGCGCCGGCCGTGAGCGACGAGATCGAGATCCGGTCGGGCGGTGCCGTCGCCGTCGACACCGACTCGCTGCGCCACGTGGCGGGCATGTGCACACAGCTCGCGACGGACTGCGCCGAGGCGGAGTCGTGGATGCGGCGCGCGACGGATGCGGCGCGGATGGCGGGGCTCCCGCTTCCGTTCCCGGCCGCGCAGCTGGTCGACGCGGAGCGCGGCGCGGAGCGCATCGCCCGGGCTCTGAGGGAGCGAGCGGACGTCTACGACGCGGTCGAGCGCGCCGCTGCCCTGCAGCTTCACGCCTCGGGCGCTGGTCACGCCACCCACGAGAACGCCGCGCGGCCCGGTGTGGCCGTCGCCGCCGATCGGGAACGCCGCCACTGGCGCGACGGGATTCACCGCGAGGTGGAGCACCAGCTCGCCGGGGCGGTGGCGCCGTTGTCCGCGCTGCTCTTGCTCGGGGTGACGGCCGCGGCGCCGGTCGCCATGCTGCCGTCCGTGCTGACGTGGACCGTGCGCGAGCTCGGCCTCGGTGTGGTCGCGCGCGACGCGCCGACGCTCACCGGGGAAGCGCCGCCCGTTGCGGTTAGCGAGCTGTCACGCACGCGCGTGACAGCCCCGGCGACGCTCGCCGACATCGCCGACCGGATGCCGGGCGAAGGAGACACGCGCGTGCGTGTGGAGTCGTACATCGCCGCCGACGGCACCCGCGAACACATCGTCTACATCGCGGGCACCCAGAGCATCGGCGGCGACGACCCCTGGGACATGGAGTCGAACGTCGACCTGTACGCCCGTCGCGTCTCAGCCTCCTCAGTGGCCGTTGAGAAGGCGCTCGCCGCGGCCGGCGCCGTGCGCGGCGACGTGGTGAACGTGGCGGGCCATTCGCAGGGCGCGATGATCGGTGGTCACTTCGCGCGAACCGATGCGTACGAGATGGGATGGGTGGTGGGCTTCGGGAGTCCTGTGCAGGTCGTGCTCCCCGACGATGTCGTTCAGGTGACGGTGCGCCACACCGACGATCCGGTGGTCGCACTTGCCGCGGGCGGCGTCCCCACTGTCGCGGGAGCCGACGGCAGCTTCCTCGTCGAACGCGTCGCCGATCCCGTGCCGCGACTCGACGACGTCCTGGCGGGAGTGCACCAGATGACCGAATACGCCAAGACGGCGACCCTCGCTGACCTCAGCGACGATCCGCGCATCCGCGCTTTCCACGCCGGCCTCCAGGGCATCGCGGGTAGGGTCGTCGGCACCGCGGTGGTCTACGGGGCGCGCCGCGTGCGAGCGGTGCCCGACGTCCGCGCCCCTGCTCGACGGGAAGTCAGCGGCGCTTCTTCAGCTGGGGGCGGAGGATGATGCCGAAGATCCAGTTGATGAGCGAGATCACCAGCGCGGCCACCACGCCCAGCCAGAAGTCCTCGACGCGCAGCCCCCACGTCCACCAGTGCGTGGCCCACGCCGTGATCCACAGCAGAAGACCGTTGATCACAAGCGAGATCAGGCCGAGCGTCAGGATGTAGAGCGGGAACGCGACGATCTTGATCACCGTGCCGATGACGGTGTTGACGATCGCGAAGACCGCCGCGACCGCCAGCAGGGTCAGGACGAGCTGCAGCGTCTCGCCGGGCGCGAACGGAATGACATCCACGTTGAGCGGGTCGATCAGCGTCACGACCCAGATGGCGAACGCGTTGACGATCACACGGATCAGGAATCTCATAGTCGGTCAGTCTCGCATGCTGCGGCGACCGAGGGAATGATCGACCTCGTGGCGCGCCGACGCGGATCCGTAGACTCGTCGTGTGACCGACTCTCCCGTGCGCATCCGTCCCGAGATCGCGGCGCTCCCCGCGTACAAGCAGGGAAAGCAGGCCGGCGCCGACGCCTTCAAGCTGTCGAGCAACGAGAACCCCTTCGACCCGCTGCCGAGTGTGGTCGAGGTGCTGCGCGAGACGACCGGAGTCAACCGCTACCCCGACGCGTCGTCGCCCCGCCTCCGTCAGCGTCTCGCGGATCGCTTCGGCGTGACGCCGGAAGGCGTGCATGTGGCGGCCGGCTCGGTGTCGATCCTGTTCCAGTTGGCGCAGGCGACGAGTGCGGCCGGCGACGAGATCGTGTTCGCGTGGCGCTCGTTCGAGGCATATCCGGGGCTCGCGGTCGTCGCGGGTGCCACCGCTGTGCCGGTGCCGCTCACGGCAGACGGACGCCACGACCTGCCCGCGATGGCCGCTGCCGTCACCGAGCGGACCCGCATGGTCATCGTGTGCAGCCCCAACAATCCGACCGGACCGGTCGTCACCCAAGCCGACTTCGACGCCTTCCTCGACGCTGTGCCGGCGGACGTGCTCGTCGTGCTCGACGAGGCTTACATCGAGTTCGTGACCGATCCCGACGCGGTCGACGGGCGCCGCGTCGTCGCCGCCGGTCGAGACAACGTCGTGGTGCTGCGCACGTTCTCGAAGGCGTACGGGCTCGCGGGGCTCCGCGTCGGCTACGCGATCGGACACCCGCGCATCCTCGACGCCGCGCGTTCCACCGGCATCCCGCTCTCGGTCACCGCCGCCGCCGAGGTCGGCGCGCTCGCGAGCCTCGACGCCGAGGAGGAGCTGCTCGAGCGCGTGAACGTGCTCGCCGAGCGACGCGACCGGCTCGCGGCACGACTTCGCGACGCCGGGTGGGACGTGCCGCAGGCGCAGGGCAACTTCGTGTGGCTGCCCGCCGGCGACCGCACGCTCGAGGTGGCGGCCGCATTCGAGGCGGCGTCGCTCATCGTGCGGCCGTTCGCCGGCGACGGCATCCGCATCTCGGTCGGGGAAGAGGAATCGCTCGACCGTGTCGTGGAGGTCGCCGCCGCCCTCGCCTGACCTGCCGGGAGCCTCGCGGCGCCACCGGTGCGCCCCACCGACACGCCCCGCGGTCGGACGTCGGCGGCCCGGGTCAGGCGGGCGTGAAGCCGAGCTTGTCGGCACCACGGCGGATCCACGGGTGGTTCGCGAACGCGTCCCACACGAGCGTCGAGCCGAGCGCGGTGGCGCCGAGCAGGGCGGTGGCGCCCTTGTTGAGCCCGTAGCGCGGCTCGGCGTACCAGGACTCGTCGCCCTCCAGGTTCACTCCGTCGGCGGCGCCCCACTCGTTCCACGCCCCCGGATGCTCGTCGCGCAGCACCCGCAGGGCGGGAGACACCTCGTCGGGTGCGAGCGGGAGGGCGCCGAAGAGTGACACCGGAGGGATCGTGCCGTCCCACCGTGGCTCGTGCGCCGCCGGGCGCGCGCCGTTCACGACGTACCCGTGCGGCCCGAGGCCCGCGGCAGGACCCCAGAGCCCCGCGGCGAAGGTCTTCGACCGGTGGGCTTGATCGGCGCACCATGCTCTGCTGGCGAGCGACGCCTCGCGGGCGTTCGCGAACCAGTCACGTCCGTCGCGGTCGCGCACCCGCTGGAACGGGTAGAACGCGACCGGGAAGTGGTAGGTGAACAGCGTGCCGCCGCGCTCGTAGACGCACTCGTGCCCGCCGTACGATCCGACGGGCTTGTCGAACCCGTCCCACAGCGCCCGCGCCTGCTCCGTGCTCACATCGGGGTGGCCGGCGGCGAGCAGGTACATCGGCAACTGCTCGGCGGTCATGTCCCACGCGCTCACGAACCCGTCGCCATCGGCCCCTTCGGCGTAGTCGTCGCCGCGCCCGCCGACCCACGCCATGTGGAACACGGTCGTCCCGTCCGGCCGCTCCACCGCGAGCCAGTTCCAGTCGATCCGCGCCAGCATCCGCTCGACACGCTCGTTCATCTCCGGATCGTCGAAATACGCGGCGGCGGCGATCGCACCGCACAGCGCGAGCGTCGTGTCGATCGTCGAGTACTCCGACGTGCCGTGACGCTCCCCGCTGCGGGCGTCGACGAAATGGGCGAGGAAGCCGTTCTTGTGCGGCACGCTCTCCTCGAGCGTGCGGAGCGTGCCGCGCACGCGCTCACGCACCTCCTCGCGGTCGAGGATGCCGCGCTCGACGCCCACGCACCAGGCGGCCAGCGCGAACCCGGTGGCGGCGACGGTCGCGAGCTCCGGCAGGTCGTCGCGGTCGAGCACGAGTCCGCATCCCGGGCCCGACGGCGTGGAGAACCGCCACAGCCACCGGACGGAGGCGTCGACCTCCTTCTCGGTCAGCTCGCGGATGTCGTCGGCGAGCGCCGGGACGGTCATGCCGCACTCCTCTTCTCGAACGGGTTGGGGATGGCGTCGAGCAGCTCGCGCGTGTAGGCCTCGCGCGGGTTCTCGATGACGTCGACCGCGGGGCCCGACTCGACGAGCTTTCCGTCGCGCAGCACGAGCGCGTGGTGCGCGAGGCTCTTGGCACTCAGCAGGTCGTGCGTGATGTAGAGCATCCCCACCCCGTGCTCTTTCACGAGGTTCTGCAGCACCTCGAGGATCTCGGCGCGGATCGACACGTCGAGGCTCGCGATCGGCTCGTCGGCGATGACGAGGCGCGGTTCGGCGGCGAGGGCGCGGGCGATCACGACGCGCTGCCGCTGTCCGCCGGACAGTTCGTGGGGGAGGCGTCCGATGAACCGGCCGGCCGGCGTGAGCCCGACGGTCTCGAGCAGGCTTGCCGCGCGCTCGACGGCCTCGCGGCGCCCGACGTGGAGGTAGTTCATGAGCGGCCGGGCGAGCGAATAGCCGACGGTGAGCGTCGGGTTGAGTGCGGCGTACGGATCCTGGAACACGTACTGCAGGTTGCGGCGGTACTCGCGGGCGACCTTGCCGCGGAGCTTCGTGATGTCCTGCCCGGCGCTCCCGTCTTTCGGGTGGTACAGGACAGTGCCGGACGTGGGCGTGTCAATGCGGGTCAGGATGCGGGCGATCGTCGACTTGCCCGAACCGGACTGCCCGACGAGCGCGGTCACCGCTCCTTCTTCGAGAGTGAACGACACGTCGTCAACCGCGTTCACGTGCTCCACCTTGAATCCGCGGCGCTTCTCGAACCGGCGGGTGAGGTTCTTCACCTCCAACACGGTTCTCCGCTCCTCGACGGCCTGCTCGCGCACCTCGTCGGGGTCGTCGAGCTCAGCGCCCGTGTATCCCTCGACGTCCTCGCCCAGCAGCTCCGCGTATGAGCCGACGAGGTGGATGGAATACGGATGCTTCGGCCCCTCCGACACGGCCTTCTGCGCACCGATGTCCTCGACGATCTCGCCTTCGTACATGACGGCGACGCGATCGGAGAAGTCGAGCAGCGTGCCCATGTCGTGCGTGATGAGGATGGCGCCGAAGCGCTCCCGCTCCTGCAGCTCGCGGATCTTGTCGAGGATCGACTTCTGCACGACGACGTCGAGTCCGGTGGTCGGCTCGTCGAAGAGCACGAGCTGCGGCTTGAGCGCGAGGGCGAGGGCGAGGTTGACGCGCTGGCGCATGCCGCCCGAGAGCTCGTGGGGGAACATGTCGAGGAAGCGGGCGTCGACGCTCACCAGGTCGAACAGCTCTTCGGCGCGGGCGCGGGCGGCCTTGTCGTCGTCGCCCGTGTGCTGGCTGATGACGTCTTCGAACACCTTCCGCACCCGCACGACGGGGTTGAGGGAGTTCATGCTCGACTGGAACACCGTCGACACGTACGACCACCGCATGGGTCGCACGGCGTCTTCGTCGAGGTCGGTCACGTCGACGTCGCCCCAGCGGATGCGGCCGCCCGTGACCTTGCCGGGGCTCCGCAGCAGCTTCAGCACTGCCTGCGCGAACGTCGTCTTCCCCGAGCCGGACTCGCCGGCAAGCCCCACGAACTCGCCGGGAGCGACCTGCAGCGACGCGCGCTTCACGGCGTCGACGGCGTGGCCGACCTTCGGCTCGTAGCGCACGGAGAGGTCTTCGACCGACAGCACGGGGCCGTCGCCGAGGGCGAGACCGCTGCGGCTCGCCGCATTCCGAGTGGTGGCATCCATGTCACTTCTCCTCTTCGCGAAGGTGGGGGTTGCTCAGCATGTCGACGCCGAAGTTCACGAACGTGAGCGACGTCATGAGCAGCGCCAGCATCAGACCGGGTGCGACCAGCCAGATCCACAGGCCCTGCACGAGCGCGCCGTTGGCGTCGGCCTGCGCGAGCATCTGGCCCCAGCTGACGGTGTTGGGGTCGCCGAAGCCCATGAACGACAGGCCGGCCTCCGCGGCGATCGCGCCGGTCGCCGCGCCGATGAAGCCCGACACGATGAGCGACGACATGTTGGGCATGATCTCGCGGAACACGATCCGGAACATGTTGTCGCCGCCGAAGCGCGCCGCCGTCACGTAGTCGCGGTTGCGCATCGAGATGATGAGCGACCGCATCTCGCGCGACGCTCCCGCCCAGCTCGTGATCGCGACGACGAACACGAGCAGCATCAGGCCGCGTGTCTCGCTGTAGGCGACGATCACCATCATGAGCGGCAGCACCGGGACGACGAGGGCGAGGTTGGTGAGGAACGACAGGCCGTCGTCGACGACCGACCCCTCCGTGTACCCGGCGATGAGTCCGATCACGAGCGCGATCAGGATCGTCGCGAGCCCACCGAGCACGCCGATCGCGAGCGACAGGCGCGTGCCGTGCACGAGCTGCGCCCACAGGTCGTAGCCGAGCGTGTTGGTGCCGAGCCAGTGGTCCCAGCTCGGGTCTTGCACGGGTGCGAAGCTCGCATCGTTCGGGCTGTGCGGCGAGATCACATCGGCGAACAGGGCCACGAGGATGAAGAACGTCAGCATGACGATCCCGATCCGGGCCTTGTTGCTCGACCAGATCACGGCGTACCAGCGCGGCGGCTGCACGACCGCGACGACCTCGCTCGTGGGCGCGTCGTCGGCGGTCACCGACCGGCGGTAGGTGCGGGTGGGGCGCGTGGGCGCCGGCATGGAGGCCACGGTCTCGGGGACCAGGTCATCGTCTCGGGGAGTCGTTGCGTCGGACATCTCCGTCACCTGCCTTTCAAGCCTTCGCCCGGCGCGCACGCGGGTCGATGAGCGGATAGAGGAGATCGACGACGAAGTTCGCCGTGAGCACGATCACGATGGTCGCGAGCAGCACCGTCTGCATGAGCGGGAAGTCGCGGTTGGCGGTGGCTTCGCCCATGAGCCGGCCCATGCCCGGGTAGTCGAACACGGTCTCGATGAGGATCGATCCGCCCATCAGCACACCGAGCGACAGCGCGAAGCTCGTGACGACGGGAAGGAGCGCGTTGCGCGCCGCGTACCCGAGGGCGAGCGTGCGCTGCTTGAGCCCCGCCGCGGCGCCGAGGCGGATGTAGTCCTCGCCGAGCACCTGCACCATCGTGTTGCGCATCGACAGGATGAACCCGATGGGAGCTGTGACCATGAGTGTGAGTGCCGGCAGGAAGCTGTGCGAGATCACGTCGGCGGCGTGGATGAGGGAGAACTCCTCCTCTGTGTATCCGTAGCCGCCTGAGGCGGGGAACCACCCGAGCTGGTAGGCGAAGATGTAGAGGATCATCAGACCGATCCACACCGACTGCAGGTTGCCGACGAACGTCGAGCCGATCGAGATCGTCGCGTCGAATCGGCTGTTGCGGCGCCACGCGGCATAGGCGCCGAGGAGCGTGCCCAGGGCGAACGACAGCAGTTGCGTCAGCCCCACGAGCACGAGCGTCCACGGGAGCGCCTTGCCGATCACCTCCACGACGGGATACGGGAAGTAGGTGAACGAGATGCCGAAGTCACCGCTGATCACCTGGCCGAGGTACTTCACGTACGCGATGAGCACGTTCTCGTCGCCGTAGCCGAGCATGGTGCGGATGGCGGCCACCTGGGCCGGGTCGACTTCGCCCTTGCCCGTGATCTGCCGCACCATGATCTCGGCGGGGTCGCCGGGCTGCAGGCGCGGAATGATGAAGTTCAGGGTGACGGCCGCCCACAGCGTGAGCAGGAAGTACCCGATCTTGCGCGCGTAGTACACCATGGCTCAGTCCCCTTCCGGCGCGGGACGCAGCTTGGTCGCCAGCCGGATCAGCTGGTCGACGGGGTACGGGTTCTCGTCACTCGGCCATCCGACCGCGTTCTCCGTGCGGTAGATGAGGCGGTTGGGTGCGTACTGCAGTGCGATGTACGGGAACTCCGTCATGAAGACGTCGATCACCGCGTCCTGCAGCTTCTTCGCCTCGGCCTCGTCGGTCGTGTTCGACCATTCGGTGATGAGCGCGTCGACCTCGGGGTCGTCGAACCGGGCGCGGTTCAGCAGCAGCTCCTGGTCGTGCGAGATCTGCGACGAGCTGAGGCGCGCGCCCAGGTCGCGGGCGCGCTGGCAGCCACCGCCGACGAAGTCGAGCACCATGTCGAAGTCACCCGAACGCTGCATGCCGTCGACGGCGTTGGGGTCTGTCGCCACCATGCGCATCTGGATACCCACGGCCTTGAGGTTGCGGACGATCACGTCGGCCATGGCGATGAAGTCCATCCATCCGGCCTGCACGCTGAACACGAAGGAGAGCGGGTTGCCTTCTTTGTCGACCCGCCAGCCGTCGGCGTTCTTCTCGTACCCGGCCTCGTCGAGCAGACGGTTCGCTTCGTCGGGGTCGTAGGGGATGAACTCCTTGCCCTTCCACTTGTCGGGCACGTCGGCCTCCTGGAAGGGGAGGAGGAGCATCGTCTGGCTGGCGGGCTCCATGATCCCGTAGCTGGCGCGCTCGCTGATCGCGTCGCGGTCGAGCGCGTAGGCGATCCCTTCACGGAAGGCGGGGTCGTCGAGCACGGGCCGCTCGTTGTTGATCGCGATCACGGTCGACGCGTCGGGCGGGTAGAAGAAGTGCGCATCCTCGGGATCGGAGGCGACGACCGACCGGGGCGGGTTGGGGATGTCGCCGCGGTACAGATCGAGGGCGCCGGAGCGGAGCTTGAGCGCCCCCGAGTTCGCGTCGTACTGGCCTTCGAGCGAGATCTGCTGGATCTTGAGGTTCTCGGCGTCCCAGTAGTTCTCGTTGCGCTCCATGACGAGTCGCCGGCCGTTGTACGACGCGGGGATGAAGGGCCCCGTGCCGACGCCCTCCGTGTCGACGAACGCGGTCGGGTCGCCCTGGCCCTCGTAGATGTGCTTCGGGAGGATCTTGGTGTTCTGCAGCACGTCGTCGGTCTTCGGCACCGCCGGACCGTCGAACTGGAACTCGACCGTGTACTCGTCGAGCGCCGTCACCGCCGTCGCAGCGGCGCCGTAGAACTCGCCCCAGACGCCGTTGCGGTCGGCCGCGGGGAACTCCTTCCCGACCATGAACGTGAAGACGACGTCGTCGGCGGTGAACGGCTGGCCGTCGTTCCACTCGACGCCTTCGCGGAGGTGCACCACCATGCGGTCCGTCGTCGGCCACTCGTAGGAGGTGGCGAGCCACGGGACCGCCTCGCACGTGAACCGGTCGCGGATCATGAGCGGCTCGTACAGCCACGTCTGCACCGTGGCGTTGGGAGCGAGGTAGTTGTAGTTGATGAGGCCCTGCACCGACGCGCTCGCCTCGGACGGCATGCGCAGCTCGGCGATGTAGCCCTCGGGGGCGGGGGGCGGCGGCTCCAGTCCGATGTTCGCGCACCCCGATGTCGCCACCAGCGTGGTGAGCGCAGCAACGCTCACGATCGTCCGTGTTCGCTTTCTCATCGGAACCTCCTCGTTCCTGGATGGCCGGGCGTCCACCCGGCAGGGCGTCAGCCGGCCGCTCCTTCAGCGGCGCAACCGCAGGATTCCCGGACCACCAGACGGGTGTCCAGGATCTTGACAGGGGGGCTTTCGTCTCCCACCGCATCCGAGACAGCCAGCGCACCCGCGGCCGCGAGCGCACCGAGTTCACGGATGGGCTGGTGGACGGTGGTCAGGCGGGGGGAGGCGAGCTCGGCGAGCGGGGTGTCATCGAAGCCCACGATGGCGACATCGGTGGGGATGCGGTGGCCGAGGCCCGGCAGTGTCGCGATCATGCCGATTGCGAGCTCGTCGTTCGCGCAGACCAGCGCATCCGGCAGGGCGCCCTCACGATCCAGCTCGCGCGCCGCGATGGCTCCGCTGGGCACGTCGAGTCCGTAGTGCAGGGGCTCGCCGGCCTCGGTGAGTCCGTGTGCGGCGAGGGCGTCGCGGAACCCTGCGTAGCGCGCGGTGGTGTCGGGGGAGCCGGCGGGCTCGCCGACGAACCGCAGCCGTCGGTGCCCGTGCACCTCGATCAGGTGAGACACGAGGGCCGCGGCGGCGGGGCGCCCGTCCGTGCGCACGACGGGTGCGGCGGCGGACTCGCCCGCGACGACGACCACACGGGTCGTCCGGCGGAGGTCGGCGATGTCGGACTCGGGGATGGTCCCGCCGGCGATGATGAGCCCGTCGGTGTGCTCGGCCAGCTGGCGCACGGCGGCGACGGCATCGGGGCGAAGGTGCGTGCCCAGCACGTTGATCGCGACGCCGCGCTCGACGGCCACCGATTCGGCGCCCTCGATGAGCTGCGCGAAGTACGGGCCGCCGAGACCGGGGAGCACGATGCCGAGCGTGTTGGTGCGCTGGTAGGAGAGGGCCTGACCGAGGGCCGACGGGCGGTAGCCGAGACGGTCGATCGCCTCCTGCACGCGCGCTGTGGTGTCGGCCGTCACGCGGGGGTCGGCGTGGGTCACGCGCGAGACCGTCGCGACCGAGACGCCCGCCTCACGGGCGATGTCGCGGATGGTCGGCTTGCCGGGGTTGCTCGGCCTCTTCGCCATGCGCCCTCACCTCCACAACGCTGCTGGATGACTGGATGTAACCGGATACATCGGGTACTGTAGCGCGGTGTAACCGGTTACATCAACCCCTGACTTCATGAGTCACGGGAGACGAACGGTGAAGACCACCGCAATGAGGCGCATCAGGAGGCACCCATGAGCGACGCAGGCAACGGTCCGACGCTCCGCGATCGACTCGATCGCACCGTCCTCTATCAGGTGTATCCGCAGAGCTTCGCCGACGGCGACGGCGACGGCATGGGCGACCTCGACGGCCTCGCCGCACGGCTGGACTATCTCTCCTGGCTCGGCGTCGACGCTGTCTGGATCAATCCGTGCTTCGTCTCGCCGATGCGCGACGCCGGGTACGACGTCGCCGACTTCGACCACATCGATCCGCGATACGGCGGAGACGCCGCCTTCGACCGGCTGATCACCGCTGCCGACGCCCGCGGCATCGCCGTGGTGCTCGACCTCGTGGCCGGGCACACGTCCGACGAGCATCCTTGGTTTCGCGCGTCGGCCGACGACCCTTCCGACGATCGCTACGTCTGGAGCCCCGCACCTGCGGAGGGATTCGTCGCAGGGTCCGGCCTGCGCGGTGAGTTCTACAAGCCGAACTTCTTCGCCTTCCAGCCCGCGCTCAACTTCGGGTACGCGCGGCCCGACGCCGCCGAGCCATGGCGGCAGTCCGTCGACGCCGACGGGCCGCGCCGCAATCGCGACGCGCTCGTCGAGATCATCTCGCGCTGGTACGACCGCGGTGTGCAGGGGTTCCGCGTCGACATGGCCGCCTCGCTCGTGAAAGACGATCCCGGTCACATCGAGACCTCGCGGCTCTGGGCCGATGTGCGCTCACGCCTCGACGCGCGGCACCCGGGCAACATCCTCATCTCGGAGTGGGGCGACCCCGCACGCGCCGTGCCCGCCGGGTTCGACGTCGACTTCTTCCTGCAGTTCGGCGGCGACGACGACGGTCAGCCGCTCAAGTCGCTGTGGAACAACGGCGCCGGTACCGTGCACGAGGCGTGGGAGCCGCAGGTGGCCTGGGCGGACGCCGAGGGCACCGGCGACGCCGCCTACTTCGTCGCCGCCTGGGATCGGGCGCGAGAGGCGATCGCCGCAGCCGGATCGTCGGGCCTCACGGGACTCCCCACCGCCAACCACGATTTCACCCGCCTGGTCGCCGGCACGAGGAACGCCGACCAGGTGCGGCCGGCGTTGCTGCTCGCGCTCACCTGGCCGGCACTCCCCTCGGTGTACTACGGCGACGAGATCGGCATGCGTTACGTGCCCGGCGTGGGCCCGCTCGAGGGATCGTCTCTCGGTCCGTCGTACGAGCGCGCCGGATCGCGCACTCCCATGCAGTGGGGCGATCTCCCCGCGGGGGCGGGCAGAGCCCCGGCTTCACCGTCGCGGTACCTGCCCGAAGACCCCGATCCGCAGCGCCCCACCGTCGCCGACCAGCTCGACGAGCCCGACTCGCTGCTGCGGTTCGTGCGCGACGCGATCGCGCTGCGCCACGCCGACCCGCGACTGTCGGCCAGGGCTCCCGTCGAGGTGGTGTCGACAGGCTCGCCGTTCGTCTACCGGCGCGGGACGCTGCTCGTCGCCCTCAACCCCTCCGGCGTCGAACACACGCTCGACGTCGAGGCCGACGGCGCCGCCGTCGCACTCGCGCACGAGGCGCGGCTCGACGCGGGCCGACTGCGGCTCGCGCCGTTCGGCTGCGCCGCGATCGACCTCGATCCTTCGGGGGCGTCCGCGGGCCGCGCCTGAGCTCATCCGCCGCCACGCCGCGAACAATCCGTGCCCGCGAACAAACCCGTCCCCGCGAACAATCCGTCCCCGCGAAGATAAGGAGAGCGCATGACCGCGACGAACCGTCTCCCCATCGAGACGATCCCCGCCCCTCAGGACTTCATCTGGGGTGCCGCCACGGCCGCCCACCAGATCGAGGGCCAGAACGTCAACACGAGCCACTGGGAGTACGAATACTCCGAAGGCACGACGGTGCAGGAGCCGTCGGGCGACGCGTGCGATTCGTACCACCGCTACCCGGAGGACATCGCTCTCCTCGCCGAGGGCGGGCTGAAGGCCTACCGCTTCTCCATCGAATGGGCTCGCATCGAGCCCGAGAAGAACGTGATCTCCCGCGCGCAGCTCGACCACTACCGGCGCATGATCGACACCTGCCGCGACGCGGGCGTGCAGCCGATCGTCACCCTCCACCACTTCACGGTGCCGCGCTGGCAGTTCCGCGACGGCGGCTGGTACGCGCCGGATGTCGTCGACCGCTTCCGCCGCTACACCGAGACCGCGACGCGGATCCTCGACGACGTCGACTGGGTCATCACCATCAACGAGCCCAACATGATGGTCAACCAGGAGGAGGCGAAGATCGACACCGAGAACGGCGTGAACTTCCCCGGCCCGTCGCCGCACGCCGGCGCAGGTGATCGCCGACGCCCACCACGCGTCGGTGGACGTGCTGCGCGGGCTCGGCCATGTGAAGTCGGGCTGGTCGGTGGCGAATCAGGTGTTCCAGGCGGTGCCCGGGCACGAGAAGGAGCGCGACGAGTGGGGCTACTGGCGCGAGGACTTCTACCTCGAGCAGGCTCGCGGCGATGACTTCATCGGCGTCCAGTCGTATCTGCGCACGATCATCGGCCCCGACGGTCCCGTGCCGTTCCCCGACGATGTCGAGCGCACGCTCACGGGATGGGAGTACTACCCCGAGGCGCTGGGGCATGCGCTGCGTCACACGCGCGAGGTCACGGGCGGCATCCCGATGCTCGTCACCGAGAACGGCATGGCCACCACCGACGACGAGCGCCGCATCGACTACACGACCGGTGCACTGCAGGGGCTCGCCGCGGCGGTGGCGGACGGCTGCGACGTGCGCGGCTACCTGCACTGGTCGCTGCTCGACAACTACGAGTGGGGTTCGTTCCGGCCGACCTTCGGCCTGATCGCCGTGGACCGCGAGACGTTCACGCGCACGCCGAAGCCGAGCCTCGCGTGGCTCGGCGAGCTCGCCCAGCGCAACCGTGCTCCCCGCCCCCTGATCCCGCGCCCGCCGGCGGGTGCGCGATGTCGCGTGTTCACAATTCAGTCTGCGCGGAGGCTCCACGTGGAGGCGACCTCGGCCATCCGCGGGTGTGCGCGGGCGAAGGCCCCCCGAGGGCAGCGCGCAGACTGAATTGTGAACGGCGAGCCGATGGCTCCAGCCGTCAGCTCCGCGCCGCCCGGCGCCATGCCGGGCTGGGGTTGTGAGGGGCGCACGGCGAAACGCGGCATCCGTTGTCGAACTCATGCAGAGACGCGTATGCGTGGGGCGTTAGCGTGGGTACATGACCCCGCCTGACGACCCTGCCCTCGTGCGTGTCCTGGCGGCGGACGGGACGTTCGCCCCCACCCCCGAGGCGGAGCGGTACCTGCCGCTCATCGACGCGCTGGCCGATTCCGAGCTCGAGACGCTCTACCGCGACATGGTCGTGGTCCGCGCCTTCGACCGGCAGGCCACGAACCTCCAGCGTCAGGGCCAGCTCGCCCTGTGGCCGCCGTCGTTCGGACAGGAGGCCGCCCAGGTCGGATCCGCCCGCGCCGCGCGCCCGCAGGATCACCTCTTCCCGTCGTACCGCGAGCATGTGGTGTGCACGATCCGCGGCGTCGATCCGATCGACATCATCCGCCTCATGCGCGGGCTCACCCACGGCGGCTGGGATCCGACAGACCCGAAGAACGGCAACACGCACATCTACACGCTCGTGCTCGGCTCGCAGACGCTGCACGCCGCTGGCTTCGGCATGGGCCTCGTGTTCGACAAGCGCACCGGCACGGGCGACCCTGAGCACGATGCGGCCGTCCTCGTCTACTACGGCGACGGGTCGTCGAGCCAGGGAGACGTGCACGAGGCGATGGTGTTCGCCGCCAGCTACCAGACCCCTCAGGTCTTCTTCCTGCAGAACAACCAGTGGGCCATCTCGGTGCCGGTCGCGACGCAGTCGCGTGTGCCGCTGTTCCAGCGCGCCGCGGGGTACGGGATGCCGTCGATCCAGGTCGACGGCAACGACGTGCTCGCGAGCTACGCGGTGAGCAAGCTCGCGCTCGACGAGGCCCGCGCCGGCGAGGGGCCTCGCGCGATCGAGGCGCTCACCTACCGGATGGGCGCCCACACCACCAGCGACGACCCCACGAAGTACCGCACCTCCGACGAGGAGCAGTCCTGGGCGCTCCGCGACCCGATCGCGCGGATGCGCTCCTACCTTCAGGGGCGCGGTGCGTCGGAGGGCTTCTTCGCGGGGGTGGATGCCGAGGCCGCCGCCTACGCCGACGATGTGCGCGTGCGCACCAACGAGCTGGGCGGCCTTGACCGTGAGACGATCTTCGCCCACGTGTACAGCGAGCCGCATCCGCTGATCGACGAGCAGCGCCGCTGGCTCGCCGACTACGAGGCATCCTTCGAGGGGGCGTGACGATGACGCTGGAGACCACCACCGACACGGCCGCGGAGGCCCCGGCCCGCGTCGAGACGATGCCGTTCGCGAAGGCGCTCAATGCGGGCCTGCGCGCGGCGCTCGCCGCCGATGACCACGTGCTGCTCATGGGCGAGGACATCGGCCGTCTGGGCGGCGTCTTCCGTGTGACCGAGGGGCTGCAGGCCGAGTTCGGCGACCAGCGGGTGCTCGACACCCCTCTGGCGGAGTCGGGCATCGTCGGGACGGCCATCGGTCTGGCGATGGCGGGTTTCCGCCCCGTCTGCGAGATCCAGTTCGACGGCTTCGTGTTCCCGGCGTTCGACCAGATCACGACGCAGCTCGCGAAGCTCACCAACCGCCATGAGGGCGTCATGCCGTTCCCCGTGGTGATCCGCATCCCGTACGGCGGGCACATCGGCGCGGTGGAGCACCACCAGGAGAGCCCGGAGGCGTACTTCACCCACACCCCCGGCCTGAGGGTGGTCTCGCCGTCGACGCCGAACGACGCGTACTGGATGATCCAGGATGCGATCACGTCGAAGGACCCGGTGATCTTCCTCGAGCCGAAGGCGAAGTACTGGCAGAAGGGCGAGGTCGACACGTCGGCGCGCGCCCTGCCCCTGCACGCGTCGCGGGTCGTCCGCCGCGGCACGGATGTGACGCTCGTCGGTCACGGCGCCATGGTGACGACCCTGCTGCAGGCCGCAGCGCTCGCCGAGGGGGAGGGGACCTCGTGCGAGGTGATCGACCTGCGCTCCCTCTCGCCCGTCGACTACGGCCCGATCCTCGACTCGGTGCGTCGCACGGGCCGCATGGTCTACGCGCAGGAGGCGCCGGGCTTCACGTCGCTCGGGTCGGAGGTCGCCGCGACCGTCATGGAGAAGGCGTTCTTTGCCCTGGAGGCGCCGGTGCTGCGCGTGTCGGGCTTCGACGCGCCCTTCCCGCCCGCGAAGCTCGAGGGCCAATTCCTCCCCGACGCCGATCGCATCCTCGAGGCCGTCGACCGCGCCCTCGCTTACTGACCCGATGACCCCGCCGCCGATCACCCCGTCCGCGAGACGACCGCTGGAGGCCGAGAACACGGGGGAAACCCATGTTCTCGGAGCCACGGCGTCGTCTCGCGGAGACCGAGAGGATTCATGATGAGCACCCAGACGTTCGTTCTCCCCGATGTCGGCGAAGGCCTCACCGAGGCCGAGATCGTGCAGTGGCGCGTGGCGCCCGGCGACCAGGTGCAGGTCAACGACGTGCTGGTGGAGATCGAGACGGCCAAGTCGCTCGTCGAGCTGCCGTCGCCGTTCGCCGGAACCATCGGCGAGCTGCTCGCCTCGGAGGGTGAAACCGTCAACGTCGGGGCCCCGATCATCACGATCGCGGGTGGCGCAGACGCTCCCGACGCGTCTGCCGGGCAGAGCGAGCACGGGGAGAAGCCGGCCGAGGCGGAGGCCGGGGGCTCGGTGCTCGTCGGCTACGGCACGGGCGGTGCGGTGAAGTCGCGTCGCAGCAAGCCGGCGCCTCGCGCCGAGGCGGTGCGCGCGTCGGCGGGAGTCGTCGCTAAGCCCCCGGTGCGCAAGCTCGCCCGCGATCTGGGGGTCGACCTCGCGCAGGTGACGCCGAGCGGACCGGCCGCCGAGGTGACGCGAGAGGATGTCGTGCGCCACGCCGACCAGGCGTCGGTGTTCCGCAACATCGCCACCCCCGACCTTCCCGCTGAGCGGGAGCAGACGATCCCCGTGGCCTCGCCCGCGAACCCTCCGGCCGCGGTCGCACCCGCGCCCGCGGTCGTCGAGGGCCGGGAGGAGGCGATCCCCGTCAAGGGCGTGCGCAAGGCGACGGCCTCGGGCATGGTGCGCTCGGCGTACACGGCACCGCACGTGTCGGTGTGGACGGATGTCGACGCGACCCGCACGATGGAGCTCGTCAAGCGACTGAAGGCGTCGCCGGACTTCGCCGACATCAAGGTGTCGCCGCTGCTGATCATGGCGCGGGCCGTGATCTGGGCGGTGCGTCGCACGCCGATGGTGGGCGCCGCCTGGATCGACCGTGAAGACGGCTCGGCCGAGATCCGCGTGCGCAACTACGTCAACCTCGGGATCGCCGCCGCCACGCCGCGCGGGCTGCTCGTGCCGAACATCAAGGACGCGCAGGACCTCAATCTGCGCGAGCTCGCGAAGGCGCTCGAGAAGCTGACGCTCACGGCACGCGAAGGGCGCACGTCGCCCGCCGACCAGCAGGGCGGCACGATCACCATCACCAACATCGGCGTGTTCGGCATGGATGCCGGAACCCCGATCATCAACCCGGGCGAGTCGGGCATTGTCGCGATGGGCACGATCCGCCAGAAGCCGTGGGTCGTCGACGGCGAGGTGCGGCCGCGGTTCGTCACGACGGTGTCGGGCTCGTTCGACCACCGCGTGATCGACGGCGACGGCATGAGCCGGTTCATCGCCGACGTGGCGTCCATCCTCGAAGAGCCCGCGCTGCTTCTCGACTGATATGAGACGTCAATGAACTGCTCCAACAGACAATCCAAGTTGCTCCTGGGTCGAGAAGTTGCTCCTGATCCGGGTAGTTGCTCCATGGAATCAGGCAGTGCAGCCCTTTCTCGCCGGGAGAAGCCGCGTGACTAATCGATTCCGCCCTTCTCCGGCCGAGCTCACCGAGCGCTGGCCCGATCTTCGTTCCCAAGATCCGGACGCGGAAGTCGCGCGACAGTTCGTCCTCAACCTGCGCGAGGGACTCGGCGAGGATAGCGTCCGCTCAGTTGCGCGTAACGCTGAGCTTAGTGAGGGCACGATTCGTACCATCATCGCGGGAGCGGTGTGGCCGGATCTGCGGACGATTGCTCGTCTTGAACGCGCGCTGGGGCGCCCCCTTTACCCGCGATAGTTTGGGTCAGCCGAATCTAGAGGCATGCCTTCTCGACTACTCTCGCCGTCAGACAGAGCATTGCGGTTGTAGGTGGTGAATCGGCCTGACTTTCGTTCCTATCGGGAGCCTTGTCCGGCAGGTGCCGGTTGGCCTGATTCTTGGTCAGCGTAGTACGCGTCCTCGACCTCGACGGGGGTGCGCATGTCGAGCTCGCCGTGGAGGCGGGAGTTGTTCCACCACCACACCCACTCGAGCGTCGCCAGTTCGACCTGCTCGACTGTGCGCCAGGGGCCGCGCTGACGGATCAGCTCGGTCTTGTAGAGGTTGTTCACGGCCTCGGCCATCGCGTTATCAAAGCTGTCGCCGACGGTCCCGGTGGAGGGGACGGCGCCGAGTTCGACGATTCGCTCGGTGTAGACCATCGCGGTGTAGTTCGACCCGTGGTCGGCGTGATGGATGAGCCCGTCGAGCCTGCCGCCAGCGCCCCATGCGGCCATGTCGAGTGCCTGCATCGGCAGGATCTCGGACCGCAGCGTGGCGGCGACGTTCCATCCGACGATGCGGCGCGAGTAGACATCGGTGACGAATGCGACGTAAGCGAACCCGGACCAGGTCGCGACGTAGGTCACATCGCAGACCCAGAGCCGCCTGGGCGCTGGCGCGGTGAAGCGCCTGTTCACGAGGTCGCTCGGTAGCGCCGCCGTCTTGTCGGATCGTGTGGTGAACACCCGCTTCGACTTGCGCACGCCCCGCACCCCGGCCAGACGCATGAGGCGTTCGGTCTGATCGCGGCCGATGTCCCAGCCTTGCCGGCGCATCAGCGCATGCATCTTCCGGCGCCCGTAGACACCGTAGTTCTCCGCATGCAGCCTGGCGACCTGCGGGACGAGAAGGTCGTCCCGCAGCTGCCGGGCCGACGGCGCACGGCCGACCGCGGCGCGGTAACCACGGGAGGTGAGGAACCCTTGAACTGCCGGTCTGAGGACGCGGCAGATGAGCTCGACCCCGAAACGATCCCGGTGCTCAGTGATGAACCGGATCATCTCGGTCAGGGGCGGTCGAGCTCCTTCGCGAAAAACACGCTCGCAGCCTTGAGGATCTCGTTCGCCTTCCGCAGCTCCGAGACCTCCTTCTGCAACCGCTTGATCTCGGCCGCCGCGTCGGTGGTGACGCCGGGCTTGGTGCCGGCGTCGACCTCGTAGCGGCGTTGCCAGAGTCGCAGCGTCTCCGGGCTCATCCCGAGCAACCCGGCGACGTGACGGACCGCGCTCATCATGTTCGGGTGCTCCGGCCGCGCCTCCGCGAGCATCCGCAACGCCCGCTCACGCATCTCCGGCGAGTACTTCCTGTTCATCGTGTTCCATCCTTGCTTGAAGAACGGAACGAAAGTCAGGCCGATTCATTCTGCGGGGCTTGATGAGCTCGCGCAGTCGCGATTCAGCGTCCCGACGGACAAGGGCGCGAACGCCGGCGGCGAAGGTGATGGCGCTGGTCGCGGGGATGCTCGCTGGGGCGGACTCGATCGACGACATGAACCTGCTCCGCCATGGCGGGATGGGCCGGTTGTTCGACCGGACGTATGCGCCGTCGACGCTGGGCTCGTTCCTGCGGGAGTTCCGGTTCGGGCACGTCCGCCAGCTCGACGCCGTCGCCTCCCGGACGCTGGTGAACCTCGCTCGGCCACGCGCCGCTGCTGCAGGTCCGGGACGGTGAGCGGGTGATGGTGGATCTGGACGACACGATCATCGAGGTCCACGGGTACCAGAAGCAGGGCGCCGGGTTCGGGTACTCCGGCGTCCGCGGCCTCAACGCCCTCGCTCGCGACCGCGTCGACGACGACTCGTCAGCGCCGGTGATCCTGGGTCAGCGGTTGCGGCAGGGGAAGACCGGTTCCCCGAAAGGCGCCGCGCGGATCGTCGGCGACGCCCTCGCCACGCTGCGCCGCACCGGCGTCGCGGCCGGGGTCTCGGCCGTTGCTGCGGGCGGACTCCGCGTTCTACGGCCACGCCACCATCGGCACCGCGATCAAGGCCGGCGCGGACGTGTCGGTCACCGTTCGGATGGACCCCGCGGTGAAGGCCGCGATCGCGACCATCCCCGATGACGCGTGGGAGATGATCGAGTACACCGACTCGATCCGTGACGAGACCACCGGGCAGCTGATCTCCAAGGCCGAGGTCGCCGAGGTCCCGTTCGTCGCGTTCCGCTCCCGGAAGAAGGCCGAACGGGTCGAAGGGCGACTGGTGGTGCGCCGGATCCCCGACCTGAACCCCAGGCAGGTCGAGCAGCCGACCCTGTTCGACACCTACCGGCACCACGCGTTCTTCACCACCACCGACAAGGACGATGATGGACACCGTCGCGGCGGACAAGACCCACCGCGGTCACGCGATCATCGAGCAAGTCCACGCCGACCTCAAGAGCGGGCCCGCTCGCGCACCTGCCCTCCGGGGTGTTCACCGCGAACAGCGCCTGGCTCGTCCTCGCCGTGATCGCGTTCAACCTCACCCGCGCCGCCGGGACTCATCGCCGACCGAGGCGGGACGGCTCGCGAGAGCGACGACCGCGACGATCCGCCGCACCCTCATCCACGTGCCGGCGCGGCTGGCGCGGTCCGCGCGCCGCATCACGCTGCACCTCCCGGAGGCCTGGCCCTGGCAGACCGCGTTCGACCGACTCTTCACCGCCACGCACGCACCACCACCGGCCGCGGCCAGCTGACCACCGCCGCAACCGCGGCACGACCGAGGACCAAGTGGACGACCGGGATGCGACGCCCGGAACTCACCCCTGCCCTCGACCGATCACGCCGCGCCCGATCACGCCGACGCCGACCCCGCCGAAGGCTCATCGGTGGATCGAGGCTTAGCAGCGATCGAGTGATCACACTCATCCAGGGTCTCTATCAGAATGGTGCGAGAAGCCGCCCCGGTCCGGTGCTCCACTACGAGGGCGAGGACGTAGTGGTCGATGTGTGGGCCTTCCATTGGCACGTCTACGTCGCGCTGCGTATCAATCCTTCGACAGGCGGATCCTTCGTGAACGCCACTGCTCTCGAGTTCGAAGAAGCTGTCCAGCGGATCGTGGATGAATCACCCTTCGCACCACCGAGCGCGCTCCGCGAATTACGCGGTCGCACATTAAGGATCGAAGGGCGTGACATCACGGACCTCGACGCCCTAATCGTGGTCAAGAAGACGCTCTACCTCGTCTCGTGCAAACGCTTCGTGCTCGGTGTCGAGTACCTCGCCGGCGACTACCGCACGGTCCGGAACGCGCGATCTCGAGTCGAACTGGCCCTCGACGAATGGGCCGCTCGAGTACAAGAGATTCGAGGAACCCCAGTAGGTGACAACTATGACTTCTCCGGGTACGCAATCGATGGGTTCGTCGTCGGGCCAGAGTTGCTCTTTACACCTCGCGCCGATAGTCGGGAGCAACTCCAGCTTGGGATCGGCGACTTGTTCTTCACGAGACTTGAGTCCTTCGATCAGCTGGCAGGAATGCTCAGCCTGGCTGCCGGAGAGAACCGCAGAGCAAGTTAGCGCTCCGAGTGAGAATCCGGATGACTCACCCAGTGTGAGCGGGGCAAGGACGGCGGTCCATAGGTCTTCGATTTTACGTCTGCGACGAAGACGCCACCGCCGATATCTACACCACCCCAGGGGACGTCACCACACCTGGGGGATACTTGAGCCGCCAATCCGGTCTGGTTGTGCGCGGCAGGGCGGAAGACTCGTCTGTCATTCCGCGTGTTTCCGCGGCAGCGTCGCCCCTGGCTACAGTTGGGGTGCGTTACTCTCCCAGGCGGCGACCCGCCCTCGCGCGAACCCACGTTCATGCCTGGGAGGTGACCGTTCCGAACTGAAGCCAGCACGTGGGCCTACCGAAACTTGGTTGACATGAGTGCGGTGAGATGGCAATCTACTGCTGTAGCGCTACAGCAGTAGATTGCGTTGCTAACGGCGTCGAGTCTCTGACGCATTACTCACCAAGGGAGTTGGGATGAATCGGAACGTGTCTAGACACAAGTCGCTCTTCGCCGCAGGGGCGGCGTTGGTCGGCGTCAGTCTGATGCTCGCGGGATGCGCCGGCGGCGGAGGCGGAACCTCCTCGGGAGGCGGCGATGACGAATCGATCTACGTGACGATCATCACTAAGGACCCGAGCGATCCGTTCTGGGTCGCGATGATCGAGGGGGCCGAGAAGGAAGCCGAGAATCAGAACGTCGAAATCACGGTCGCGGCAGGCAAGGACCAGTCCGACAGCGACGGCCAGATTCAGGCGATCGAGAACGCGGTCGCCCGTGGGGACGACGCGATTCTCATCGCGAACAACGGGCCGGCTGTGAACGACGCCATCCAGAAGGCCAAGGACGCCGGCGTGCTGGTGCTTGCCCTCGACACGCCGTTCAGCCCGCCGGACCTGGCAACCGCGACCTATGCCACTGACAACTTCCTCGCCGGAAAGGCGATTGGCGAGTGGACGGCGGGGACGCTCGGCGGGGAGAAGGCGGTCATCGCGATGATCGACCTGTTCGCCGACAAGGTCGTTTCGGTCGACTACCAACGCGACCAGGGCTTCCTCGAAGGCATGGGCATCGAACTCGGCGACCCTGAGGTCATCGGCGACGAAGAGCCGACCGGGCAGTACTCCGGCGGAGAGTACGAGATCGCATGCCACGAGTACAGCGACGGAGCACAGGACGGCGGACGCACCGCGACCGAGAAATGTCTCTCGTTGAACCCTGACATCAACGTCGTCTACACCTCAAACACGGCCGCAGGCCTCGGCGCCTACGAAGCGCTGAAGGCCGCGAACTCCGACGCGCTCCTCACCTCGATCAATGGCGCCTGCGAAGACATCGAGACCGTCATCGAGGGCAAGTTCGGCGCCGGGGCGCAGCAATTCCCGGCCAAGATGGGCGCCGAAGGCGTGAAGGCTGCCGTCGAGTGGGTCCGCGACGGTGTCGAGCCCAAGACCGACAACCCTGACGGCTTCATCGACACGGGCGTCGAGCTCGTGACCGACAAGCCCGTCGATGGCCTTGAGAGCATCACGGGCGAAGAGGCCATGACGGCCTGCACTTCCTGAGGCAACGATGATGTCGACTGCGAGCAACCCCGAACTATCGGCGGCCGAGGCTTTCAAGACCCGTCCGTTGACGCCGCTACAGCGCGTTCATCGCGTGCTGCATGTGCACCCCGAGATCAGTCCACTGATCGTGTTGGTTATCGCGCTGGTGGCCTTTCAATTCGCGAACGATCGGTTCCTGAGTCCTGGGAACATCTCATTGATCCTTCAGCAAGTGGCGGTGGTGGGATCGCTCGCAGTCGCGCAGACGCTGGTCATCCTCACGGGCGGAATCGACCTCTCGGTCGGCGCCATGATGATCTTCGTCTCCATGGTCATGGGGACCCTGGTAGGCAACGCCGGCCTGCCGGGGCCCCTGGCCTTCGCCATCGGGATCCTGGTCGGCGTGCTGGCCGGCCTCCTGAACGGTGCATTGGTTTCGCTCCTGCGACTCCCACCCTTCATCACCACGCTCGGCACGATGAGTATCTTCGCGGCACTCGCGCTGCTGATGAGCGGTGGCGTCGCGATCCAGGGCGAGAAGCTCGGACCCTTCCTCACATGGACCTCGACCGCCTTCAGCATCGGGCCGTTCAACCTAACGGTGGGCGTGGTCCTGATGATCCTGATGTATCTCGGCATGGGCTTCGTTCTGAGGCAGACCGGATGGGGCCGTCATGTCTATGCGGTCGGCAGCGACCCGAATGCGGCTCGTCTCGCGGGTATCAACACACGTCGGGTGCTCATCGGCGTCTACGCGACCGCCGGATTCCTCGTCGCGCTCTCGGCGTGGGTGCTGATCGGACGCAACAACGCGGCGACGACGAGCGCCGCTGTGGACGTCAATCTCGACTCGATCACGGCCGTCGTGATCGGTGGAACCAGCCTGTTCGGTGGACGCGGGATGCTTCTCGGTACGTTCCTCGGAGCCATCACCGTCGCAGTCTTCCGCAATGGGCTCTCGCTCGCCCGCGTCGACGTGCTGTACCAGACGCTCGCGATCGGCATCCTCATCCTCGTCGCGGTTGCGCTGGACCAGTGGATCCGCCGGGCAGGAGTGAAGGCATGAGCAACGAACCAATCCTCTCCGGGCGAGGTCTCGTCAAAACCTATGGTGCGGTCGTGGCGCTGGACGGCGTCGACATCGACCTCTACGCGGGCGAAGTCCTCGCCGTCATCGGTGACAACGGAGCCGGCAAGTCCACGCTGATCAAGTGTCTTACCGGGGCAGAGGTGCCCGACGTCGGCACGCTCTCCGTCGGCGGCCAAGAGGCGCATTTCCGTCGACCCCAGGACGCGCAGGCGGCCGGAATCGAGACCGTATACCAGACACTTTCTCTCGCCCCCGACCTCGACATCGCGTCCAACATGTTCCTCGGTCGCGAGATCCGCCGACGCGGACCCCTCGGCAGCGTTGCGCGGATGCTCGACCACGGTCGGATGCGCAAACTCGCCGCAGAGAACGTGTCACGGCTGGGCATTCGCACACTCCAGGACATCACGCAGATCGTCGAGACGCTCTCAGGCGGGCAACGTCAAGCAGTCGCCATCGCGCGCGCGATCTCGTTCGGGGGGAAGATCATCGTCCTCGACGAGCCCACTGCGGCGCTCGGCGTGCGAGAGACCGGCCAAGTCCTCGACGTGGTGATGGGGCTCCGCGACGCCGGCCTCGGGGTTGTCCTGATCAGCCACAACATGCCCAATGTCTTCCAGGTCGCTGATCGCATACACATTCAGCGCCTCGGGCGCCGGGTGGCGACGATCACCCCGGCATCCCATACGCCGGCGGAAGCCGTGGCCATCATGACCGGCGCATCAGCCGTCGATCCGGATCTTGCGTGATGGCCTCCGACGCGGTGGCCCGGCCCACCGGGCGGGCGAGCGAAGGGATGGGCCAGAATCGGCTCGACGGCGCGAACGCTGAGATACGCCAATGAAGGAGGCGTCATGGTGAATCGGAACGATGTCGCCCGACACGCCGGCGTGAGTACGGCCGTGGTTAGCTACGTCATGAACGGCGGTCCGCGGGCCGTGTCCCCGGAAACCCGAGCCCGAGTCGAGGCGGCCGTTCAGGAGCTCGGCTATCGGCCCAACGCGCTCGCGCGAGCGCTGAAGCTGCAACGGACAGGCGTTCTCGGGATCGTCGTCCCCGACAGCAGCAACCCGTATTTCGCCGAACTAGCCCGCGCAGTCGAGGAGGCGGCCTACGAGAAGGGCATGACGCTCCTGCTCGGCAACTCCGCAGAGGACAACGCGCGAGAGATGACGTACGTCAGCACATTCCTCAACGCCCGGGTCGACGGCATGCTCATGATCTCGTCGAGCAATTCACCCGAGATCGTCCGACTGCTCGAAGAATCTGCACTTCCTGTCGTGTATGTCGACCGCGCGCCAGCCGGGGATCAGCACAGCGCCATCGAAGTGGACAATCGCAGCGGAGGGAGGGAAGCCGTCGCCCATCTCCTCGAACACGGTCATCGCCGTCTCGCGATGGTCAGCGGACCAAGTCCCCAGGCGGAGCAGCGGCGTCTCGGTGCGCTGGAGGCGATCACGGCGAGGCCCGATGCGGAGCTCACCATCGTCGACGACGTCCCGTTCACCCGACGCGCCGGCCATGCCGCCGCTCTCAAGCTCCTCGCCCGGGCCGATCGCCCGACGGCGATCTTCTCGGTGACCGACAGACAGGCCATCGGGGTGCTACGGGCCGCGGCCGACCTCGGACTGCGTGTTCCCGACGACGTGGCCGTGGTGTCGTTCGACGGCATTCCCGAGGCTGCCTACACGACGCCGGGTTTGTCGACGATCGGCCAGCCATTCGCGCAGATCGCGGGAGAGTCCGTGTCGTTGCTCCTTGCCTTGCTCGATTCCGCAAAGCCGCCGAGGCGAACCGTCCTGCCGGTGTCGCTCATCCGCCGCGGAAGCTGCGGATGCCCGGACCCCTCGAACCTCACTCTTGCTTGACCACTTCCGAAACCTGCCCCAACAAGGAGATCCACGATGATTGCTGACGAGTCAGCCCTGGCCGTGTTCACTCTCACCAACCCGACCGGCCGCGCACGCACAAACGAGCCGGTGTTCCTCGACGTCGATTCGTCGAGTGGTCCGGTGTCGGTGCGTCTGGACGGCGGTGCCCGTCGATCGACTCAAGCCCTCTCGTCGGGGGGTGTCGTCGCGGTGATCGACATTCCCGAAGGCGTGGGCCCGTTCCAGCTCGAACTCATCGCGGCACCGGCTGACACCACCGACGAGGTATCGATCGTGGAGATCCCCCCGACGGAGCAGGATGCTGTGACGCGCTTGGACACCGGGGCTTTCGAGATCGAGCTCTGCAGAGGGACCGGGCGCGGGACGACCAGCTCGAAGTGGGGCATCCGTCACCTCGTCTCCAAAGACCAAGGAATCGATCTCATTCCCGGCGGCGACAACTGCATCGGTGGCTTCTACGCGCCCTTCTTCACACCGGAGAACGGCCTGATCAATCCGCCGGAGCACGTCATCGCCGACGTCGAGGTACTCGAACGCGGACCACTTCTCCACCGATACCGCATGTCGGGACGAATTCCGGACGGCCTTCTTCCCGAACTGCGGGGCAAGTGGTTCACGATCCACTGGCAGTTCACCGCAGGCGCGGCGTGGTTCGAACGCCACTACGACATCACCCCGTTCGCAACGGAGGTCGACGGACGCGCGACCGTGAACAAGTTCACCGTGGGAGACGAGTTCGAGGCCGGACAGGGCGACGTGCTATTCGATCACTTCGCCTCTTGGGCAGGGACCACTTACCGGGAAGGTGACCCGTATGCGGGAATCCTGGCACGGAAAGTGCACGAGATCACGGAAGGCATCTCCGAGGATTCGTCCAGGGCACTGCACGCGTACCGAGAGGCGATCGGCGGAGACATCGAGTCCGCGAACTGGGACTGGTACTGGCGGCTCTTCAGCGCGTGGGAGTCGTTCCTCACCCACGACGAGATCACCGCACATCTCGCCACGGTGCGCGCCGCGGCCCACCGTGCTGCCGATGCCCCCACCCGTCCGTGGCAGACCACGGACGCGCCCCTCGGTGTGGAGGTGCCCTCCGCAGAGGAGGCGACTGTGTTCGTCGGTCCCTCGAGCAAGACCGCAGCCATCAACGCCGACACCGGATACGCGATGACGTGGTGGACCTCGAAGCCCGTCGGTCGCTTCCAGATCGTGCAGCGCCGGGAATCGGGCTGGAGCAACTGGGGGACGAACGGCGAAAACGAGTGCCCGGAGCTGCCTACCGATGTCGTGATCCGCGCGGCGTACGGGCCCTTCGCCGAAACATGGCGCGAAGTCGCCGATGCCCTGCAGCGTCCGGTCACGGTGACCGCTTCGTGACCCTGGGGCGGGCTCCTGTCGGAGAGTACGACCTTGTCGACCCACTTAGCCGCCGACGTACGGCCGAACCGGTGTTCTTCCCGTTGCCCGAGGGCACCGGGTTCCAGATCTGCGCGGTGCTCGGCGACGGCGATCCGGTCCCGGTCCAGATGCTTCCCGGAACTCCGCGACAGGGCGTCGCCATCCTCGACCTGCCCGCCGCCGAACACCACCGTCTGCGGCTGTTCCCCGGCGTTTCGCCATTCGCGGCAACGCGATCGATCACAACCATCACTCCCACCGAGTTCGACGGCGTAGTCCGCCTTCACACCGGCACGTTCGAACTTCGAGCTGTGCCGCGGCACTGCCCGAGGCACGACCGACAGCAAGTGGGGCCTCCGTCACTTCATCGACGTCGAGCAGGGGATCGATCTCATCCCGGGCGGCGATAACGCGCTCGGGGGCGTATACGCGCCTTTCTTCACTCCCGAGAACGGATTGATCAACCCGCCCGAGCATGCGATCGCCGACGTGACCCCGGTGATCGTCGGTCCCTTGCTGCACCGTTACCGAATGCAGGTCCGCATCCCGGACGGCCTGCGCCCGGAGCTGCGTGGCGCGTTGCTGTCGATCGACTGGACTTTCACCGCCGGCACGCGATGGTTCGAACGGCACTACCTCCTCTCTGATTTCGAGACGGAGATCGACGGACGCTCCGTCGTCGGCAAACTCACCGTCGGCGACGAGTTCGAGGCGGGCAAGGGCAACCTCGTCTTCGATCGCTTCGCCACCGCTGGCGCCACCACGTTCCGGGAAGGGGCACCATACTCGGCGATCCTCGCTCGCGCGGTTCAGCGCATCGTCGCCAACATCGACGACGAGTCCACGACCGAGCTGCGGATGTACCGCGAGGCGATTGGCGATGATCTGACGTCCGCCAACTGGGACTGGTACTGGCGCCTGTTCAGCGCCTGGGAGAAGTTCCTCCCGCACGAACGGATCCACGACGAACTCGCATCGGTCCGCGCCGAGGCGCACCGTGCGTCCGATGCGGCGGATCGCTTCTGGAAAATGACGACCGACCCCCTCGGCGTCGAGGTTCCGGCCGCTCTCCAGTCGACGGTGTTCGTCGGGCCCGCCGACCGCAGTGCCGGATACAGCACCGAAACGGGCTACGGGATGGTCTGGTGGACGTCCAAGCCCTCGGGCGGCTTCGACATTCAGCAGCGCCGCGAGTCCGGATGGTGCAACTGGGGCACCAACACGGAGAACGAGAGACCCGAACTGCCGAACGATGTGACGATCCGCACCGCCTACGGGCGCTACGGAACCGAATGGCAGGAGGTCGCCGACGAACTCGCGACTCCGCTCGCCGTGAGGTCTATCGACGCCGACGGGGGGTCGCGATGAGCGCTCCGAGGAAGATCATCATCGACACTGACCCGGGAGTCGGGATTCCGGGTACCGACGCGGACGACCCGATCGCGATCCTGCTGGCACTGGCTGACCCGCGCCTGGATCTGATCGGTGTGACCACGACGTTCGGCAACTGCCCCCCGGACCTCGGGGCGCGCGGTGCCCGAGCCGTGCTCGATATTGCGGGACGCAGCGACATCCCGGTCGCAGTGGGCGACGGCGTGCCCCTGCGAGGCGGGCTTCCCCCCGAGCTCGAGCAGGCCTACGCCGGCAAGCGTGGGCGGCCAGGCAGCATCCCGCTTCCGCCGTTGGCTGAAGCGGCGATCGACCGGTCCGCGGCGCAGTTCATCGTGGATGCCGTGAATGAGCACCCGCACGAGGTGACCGTCGTCGCGATCGGACCGCAGACCAACCTCGCTCGAGCATTGGAACTCGATCCCGGGATCGCCGGACGGCTCCGTTCGGTCGTGTTCATGGGCGGCGCACTGGGCATCGACCCCGATTACGGCAGTGGCAACGTCACGCCGGTAGCCGAGTGCAACATCTGGTACGACCCCGAGGCGGCCGACATCGTGTTCCGCTCCGGGGTCGACCTGACGATGGTGAGCCTCGACGTGACGAACCCGAACCACGGGGTCGTGCTCACCGCCGACGCGATCACCTCGATCGAACCCGCGTCGTCTCCGGTCGCCGCCCTGCTCGCGCGCATCTGCGAGACCTACCTCGCTGCCCCCATGTTCGACTGGGCCGACGGATGTGTGCTGTACGACCCGCTCGCTGTTGCGGTCGCCGCCGATCCGGGGCTCGTCGATGCGATCGATCTCGCGGTGGCCGTCGAGCTCGACTGCACGCCAACTCGCGGGCAGACGGTCCCTCTTCGCGAAACGCCTTCGAATCTGCGGGCAGTGATCGCAGTCGATGGCGCCGCCTTCGCCCGCGACAGCCTTCGCCGCATCCTCGCCAGCGGCGATGCCCATCCCCTCGCCATCCAGTAGAAAGCAGCCCCACACAATGCCCATCAACCCTCTCGGCGCCCACGCCCTCGTCTTCGCCGGCGGCACAGCCCCCGACGACATGTCGATGATCATCGACGAGACCCTGGCAGCCGGCTACGACATCCTCGAGTTGTCCCTGCACGACGCGACGAATCTGGATGTCGAGGACGCCCGCAAGAAGCTCG
The DNA here is from genome assembly GCA_963789095.1 of uncultured Actinomycetota bacterium. Lineage (GTDB taxonomy): Bacteria > Actinomycetota > Actinomycetes > Actinomycetales > Microbacteriaceae > Microbacterium. Next base: position 3,567 of record CAWBJK010000008.1, on the reverse strand, counting down.
ACGAAGCGGGGCTCGGCATCGTGTGCTCTCGCGGGCTGTCGTTTGCCGCCGACGTGTCGAGCGACGACCCGCAGGTCGTGAAGCGTGGGGTGGAGCTGCTGCACGACTCGCTTCAGATCACGCACGGTCTCGGCGGGGCCCACCTCACCGGCGCCCTCTACAGTGCACTCGGCAAGTACGGAGCACCGCTCAGTCCGGCTGGCCGCGCCAACGTCATCTCGACGCTGAAGGATCTCGCCGTCGAGGCGCAGTCGCGCGACATGACCCTTGGGCTCGAGATCTGCAACCGGTATGAGACGAATGTCATCAACACCGCAGCCGAGGCCTTGCGCCTCGCGGACGACATTGGCCACGACAACGTCACGATTCACCTCGACACATATCACATGAACATCGAGGAGGATGACTTCACGCGGCCGGTGCTCCTCGTCGGTCAACGTCTCGGCTATGTTCACATCGGGGAGAACCACCGAGGGTACCTGGGCAGCGGTCACCTCGACTTCACCGGCTTCTTCCACGCGCTGGCTGACATCGCGTACACGGGCCCGATCACGTTCGAATCGTTCTCGTCCGCGGTCGTGTCGCCGACACTGTCCAGCGACCTCGCCATCTGGCGGAATCTCTGGAACGACGGCCCAGCCCTCGCCCGTCACGCGCACGCGTTCATGACGAACCAGATTCAGGCGAACCAACGTGACTAGCGCCGGAGGCAATGCTCGCTTCGTTCCGACTCGACCGCATGCGGGTGCCGTTGACGCGCTCGCGGCGCGCATCTTGGACTCGGCGGCACCCGCCCGCCGCTATCTGCTCGGCATAGCGGGGAGCCCGGGAAGCGGGAAGACCACGCTCGCCAAAGCCCTGGTGAAGCGAATCAACCGTGTCGATCCCGAGATCGCCGCTCACCTTCCCATGGACGGTTTCCATCTCGCCAACTCGACGCTCGACCGCCTCAGCATCCGCGACCGCAAAGGGGCGATCGAGACCTTCGACGGGTGGGGGTTCGTCGCCCTACTTGACCGGCTGCGCCACGAGACCGATCACACGGTGTACGCACCGAGCTTCGCGCGGGCCGTCGATGAGGGGATTGCCGGAGAGGTAGGGATCGAACCCAAAGCGCGGATCGTCGTGGTCGAGGGGAACTATCTGCTGATCGACCACGAGCCTTGGTCTGGCGTGCGCGCTCGCCTCGATGCGGCGTGGTTTTGCGCGACTCAACCCGAAGAGCGGACAGCGCGTCTGGTCGAACGCCACGTCCGCCATGGCCGCAGCCGCGAGGCGGCGACGGCGTGGGCACGCGAAGTCGACGGTCGCAACGCAACACACATCGAACCGACCCGGGCGCGCGCGGATCTCGTGTTGTCGGGCATGACGGGCGAGGTGCTGAACTGACGTGTTACCAAAGTCGGCTTTCGGCCGGTGCGCGTTGAGGAAGCGAGGCGGAGAGCAATGAATCAGGCAATCGGGGCTGGTCGCAAAGACGATCAGTCCCCCAGTAGTTCATTCGACGTCGTGGTCTTGGGGGAGTCCCTGATGGACGTCGTCCTGCGCGCCGCGTCAGCGTCAGAGTTCCCGGGTGGCAGCCCTGCCAATGTGGCGCTCGCGCTCGGCCGACTCGGGCGTGCTGTGGCGCTGCTCACCGGGTTAGGAAGCGACGACCGCGGCGAACTGCTCCGACGCTGGTTGGTGAACGCCGGAGTCGACGTCCGTCCCGTCGAACGATCCCACAAGACGTCGATAGCACGAGCAACGATCGACGCCAACGGCGATGCCGACTACGAGTTCGACATCTCGTGGGATCTCCCTGATTCCCTCGACACACCCAAGTCGCGAGTGATTCACACGGGGTCGTTGGGAGCTTGGATGGAGCCGGGTGCAGGGGTCGTTGCCTCCGCGATTCGCGCAGCACGCGATCGAAGTGTGATTAGTTTCGATCCCAATGTGCGGGATGTCGACCAGCGCGACCGTGGGTTGATGCTTGCCCGAATCGAGGCGCTTATCAGCACCGCCGACATCGTGAAGGCGAGCGACGAGGACCTCGATGTCGTCGCGCCCGGAGAGTCCCACGCACGGGTTGCCTATCGATGGCTGGCCGGGGGAGCATCCCTCGTCGTCATCACGGGTGGTTCGCGCGGCGCTGTGGGATACGCGTCGACAGCAAGCTGTGCCGTCGCAGCCGCGCGCGTGCAGGTAGTCGACACAGTCGGCGCTGGCGATACCTTCATGGCAGTTCTCATCGACTGGGTGGCCGGCCTCGGAAGCGATGCGAACGGGATCCGCTCATCGCTTCGGCGGCTGTCCGAGCAGGATCTCGCCACCGCGCTGGCTCGCGCGTCGCGCGCCGCTGCGATCACGGTTGGGCGCCCGGGAATGGATCCTCCGAACCGAGGAGAGCTGGACGCGTGCCGCGACCCACAGCTCATGCACGCGTCGGGAGATGAAGAGCCGCCTCACATCGGCTGAAGGTGTCGCCCGTGGGGGCTCAAAGAGGTCGCGATCGAGGACTTCGCCGCAATCGTGATTGGCCTCGTTGCGGGCGCGCTTCGACGCCTCGGACCGCCGCGATTGATCGCAATCGTCCATGCCGCCTAAGCCTCGATCCACCGATGGGGGGGCTTGCTGAGTTGGCGTCGTGACGCAGAAATGCCCCTCTGACCAGGAAGAATAGAGCTTGTCTAAAGTCCTATTTCCCGAGTCCGAGAGGCATCTCGTAGGTGCAATTCAAGCATGCTCCCGTTGCCGTGTCGGCTGTGTTCGATGATCCGAATCTCGTGTCGGTCGCGGGGCTGGTCCCGATGCTCCGGCTTGCGCGTTCTGCGGGGCTTGATGAGCTCGCGCAGTCGCGGTTCAGCGTCCCGACGGACAAGGGTGCGAACGCCGGCGGCAAGGTGATGGCGCTGGTCGCGGGGATGCTCGCTGGCGCGGACTCGATCGACGACATGAATCTGCTCCGTCATGGCGGGATGGGCCGGTTGTTCGATCGGACGTATGCGCCGTCGACGCTGGGCTCGTTCCTGCGGGAGTTCCGGTTCGGGCACGTCCGCCAGCTCGACGCCGTCGCCTCCCGGACGCTGGTGAACCTCGCCGGCCGCGCCGCTGCTGCAGATCCGGACGGTGAGCGGGTGATGGTCGATCTGGACGACACGATCATCGAGGTCCACGGGTACCAGAAGCAGGGCGCCGGGTTCGGGTACTCCGGCGTCCGCGGCCTGAACGCCCTGCTCGCGACCGCGTCGACGACGATCGTCCGCGCCGGTGATCCTGGCCCAGCGGCTGCGGCAGGGGAAGACCGGTTCCCCGAAAGGCGCCGCACGGATCGTCGCCGACGCCCTCGCCACGCTCGCCGCACCGGCCTGCGGCAGCGGGTTCGGCCGTTGCTGCGGGCGGACTCCGCGTTCTACGGCCACGCCACCATCGGCACCGCGATCAAGGCCGGCGCGGACGTGTCGGTCACCGTTCGGATGGACCCCGCGGTGAAGACGGCGATCGCGACGATCCCCGAGGACGCGTGGACGACGATCGAGTACCCGAACGCGATCCGTGACGAGGTCACGGGCCGGTGGATCTCGC
>CAWBJK010000007.1:0-58991 GCA_963789095.1 uncultured Actinomycetota bacterium | reverse complement strand
CCTCGGGCGTGTGTTGTGCGCAGCGATGAGGGTGCACGACGACGCGCCGCAGCGCGCGCAGTGATCGTCCTCAGCCAAGACGACAAGCAGGGCCGCATCAGCGATTGACATCGTTCCCAAAAGCCTGCAAGCTAGATGTTGGGATCGTTCCCAATCTCATGGACCGACCCGCCGCCGCACGAAGAACACGCGCGAGAACTGCGAAGGAAAGCATCCACATGACTGCTCTGATCCCCGTCCCCGACGACTTCGAAGCCAGCGTCCAGCACGCGGTCGACCAGGACGACAAGGCGCGAAAGATCGTCGATGAGGCGCTCGAGAAGGGACTCGAGCGGGTCTACCTCGTCGGCTGCGGCGGCTCTCACTTCGGCACGTATCCCGCCTTCGACCTGCTCGACCGCTATGCGTCCGCCTTCACGACCCAGCGCATCACGAGCGCCGAGCTCACATCGCGCAACCCCGTCGGCCTGAACGAGCATGCACTCGTCGTCGCTGCCTCCCACTCGGGCAACACCCCGGAGACCGTGGCTGCCGCGAAGTTCGCTCGCGAGAAGGGTGCGACCGTCGTCGGAATCGCGCGTCAGGGGGAGAGCGGTCTCGCTGAAGCTTCGCATCTGCACCTCGACTACCCGGACACCATCACCGTCACCGAGCCGAAGCTCGTCCACAACGAGCAGATCGCAGCCGCGCTTCTCGACCGCACGGGAGCGACGGATGTCGCTGCGAAGCTGCGTGCCGGCATCCCCGCGCTTCCGGGTGCGCTCCGTGCGGTCAAGGACGAGATTGCGGACGCGGGGGAGCGTGTCGCCGATATCGTGGCGGACGCAGAGCTCACCTACGTCGTCGGTGGCGGACCTGCTTACGGGATGGCCAAGATGATGGCGTGGTGCTACTTCCAGGAGATGCAGTGGATGGACGCCGCGGCCATCAACGGCGGCGACTTCTTCCACGGTCCGTTCGAGCGGATCCTCGAGAACACTCCGCTCGTCGTGCTGCAGGCCGAAGACGACAGCCGCGAGCTCGGTGAGCGTGTCGTGCGCTTCGGGGAGACCTACACGTCGAAGCTCGGCGTCGTCGACACGGCGACCCTCTCGCTTCCCGGCATCCCGGCAGAGAGTCGCCCCGACCTCAGCGTCATCGCACTGATGAGCGCTGAGCGCCGCGTGCTCGACCACGTTGCCGCTCGCCGCGGTCACGACACGTCCGTCCGCCGCTACATGTACAAGGTCAGTTACTGATGAGACTGATTGGTGTCGGCGACAATGTCGTCGACCGCTACAGAGCCCTGGGGATGATGTTCCCGGGCGGGAACGCCGTCAACGTGGCGGTCTTCGCTTCGCGACTCGGCGCCAGCGCGTCCTACCTCGGTGTGGTCGGCAACGACGAGGCCGGCAAGACGGTACTCCGGAGCCTTCGGCAGGAATCGGTGGCCGTCGATCTGGTGACGGTCGCCGAGGGGCCGAATGCGTACGCCGACATCGACCTCGTCGGCACCGACCGGGTCTTCCTCGGCGCGCAGAAGAACGTCGCCGCCTTCGACCCCACGGCCGAGCACTTCGAGGCGATGGAGAAGTTCGACGTGGCCCACACCGGCTATGCGGGCACGTTCCTGCCCCATGTTCCCGCCATGGCCAAGAGAACGAAGGTGTCGTTCGACTTCGGCAGCCGCTTCGCCCTCGAAACCGCGGAGCCCTACCTCCCGCATCTGTATCTGGCGGCGTTCTCCTCAAGTCACCGATCGGATGCGGAGAGCCGCGATCTCGCTCGGAATGCGGTCGCCGGTGGCGCCACCTACGCGTTGGTCACGCGGGGAGAAGAGGGCGCATACCTCGCGTCCGCCAGGTGGACCATCCACCAAGACGCCGACCGGGTGCAGATCATCGACACTCTCGGTGCCGGTGATGCGTTCATCGCGAGCGTGCTCGTGGGGCTGCTCGCGGGGCGCGACAGGCGAAGCGTGCTCGCCTCAGCCAGCGCTCATGCAGCGCAGGTGTGCATGGCGCACGGAGCATACGGATACGGAACCCCTTTCGAACCGACGGCGCCTCCGGCAGCCGCGGAGAACGCAAACGCAGAGGTGAGCAAGTGAGTTTGAGAATCGGAGTAGACACCGGAGGGACGTTCACCGACGTCTGCGGGTTCGACGATGTAGACGGGCGGGTGCATGTCCGCAAGGTCTCGAGCACCCCGGACGACCCCGGTCGGGCGATCATCCAGGGTGTCGAGGAGCTCCTGGCGCAGATCGGCGACCGGCAGATCAGCGAAGTGTCCTACTTCGCGCACGGCACCACTGTCGGCACCAACGCTCTGCTCACGGGGCGCGGCGTCAAGACGGGGCTCATCACGACGAAGGGGTTCCGCGATCTGCTGGAGTTGGGTCGCGGCCGCCGACCGGACATGTACGACGCGCAGGCCGACAAGCCCACGCCCTTCGTCGCCCGCCGACACCGTCTGGAGGTCTCGGAACGCGTCCGCCACACCGGTGTCGTGGAGACCCCGCTCAACGAGGACGAGGTCCGCGCCGCGGTGAGGTTCCTCAAGGAGGACGGCGTCGACTCGATCGCCGTGTGCCTCCTGTACAGCTACCTGTTCGCGGATCATGAGCAGCGCATCGGCGAGATCATCAAGGAGGAGCACCCCGAGGCTTACGTCTCGCTCTCCTCGGACGTGCTGCCGGAGTTCCGCGAGTTCGAACGTCTCTCGACGGTCGCGACCAACTCTTACGTCGGCCCCGTCGTCTACCGATACCTCGCGCGGCTGCGCGCCACGCTGGCGGAGAACGGGCTGCGCGTCGTGCCCCACGTGACTCAGTCGAACGGCGGAGTCATCCCGTTCCAGACCGCGGAAGCCATCCCCGTACGGCTTGTCCTCTCGGGACCGAGCACCGGCGTCGTCGGCGCGGCGGAGATCTGCGCGCGAGCAGGATTCCCTGAGATCATCACCTTCGACATGGGCGGCACCTCCAGCGACATCTCGCTGGTGCAGGGGGGTCGTCCGAAGGTCACGGCGGGGATGGAGCTCGACGGACGCCCCATCCGCTCTCCCATGCTCGACATCCACACCGTGGGCGCCGGCGGCGGGTCCATCGGCTGGATCGACAGCGGCAACCACCTCCGGGTCGGGCCCCAGAGTGCGGGTGCCTTCCCCGGACCGGCCTGCTACGGCAACGGCGAGGAGGCGGCTGTCACCGATGCGAACGTCGTGCTGCAGATGCTGAACCCGGAGTACCTCCTCAACGGGCAGATGAAGATCGACCGTGAGGCATCCGTCAGGGCGGTCGAACGGCTCGCGACGCCGCTCGGGCTGAGCATCGAGGAAGCGGCGCTCGGGATCCTCCGTGTCGTCACCGCGAACATGGCGCGCGCGATCAGAGTCGTGTCCGTCAAACGCGGCTACGACCCTCGCGACTACGCGCTCGTCCCGTTCGGTGGCGCCGGACCGCTCCATGCCTCCCGCCTCGCCCGGGAGCTGGGCATGCGCACCATCGTCGTGCCCGAGGTGCCGGGTGCCCAGTCCGCGCTGGGTCTGCTGATGACGGACGTCCGTACCGATTTCATGCGCACGCAGATCACCACGGTCTCCGTCGACACGCTCCAGGACCTGCAGAAGGGCTTCGCCCCGTTGGAGAAGCAGGCGGACGCCTGGTTCGAGCACGAAGGCATCGAGCAAGCCGACCGGGGGACCGTACGTCGCCTCGAGCTGCGCTACGCCGGTCAGAACTTCGAACTCGCCGTCGAACTTCCTGACGGCCCGCTGGATGCGCACCTCGTGGGTCGGATCGTCGAGGACTTCCACCAGGCGCACGAGCGCGTCTACGGATATCGCTCGCCCCAGGCACGTCTGGAGGCCGTCACCTTCCGGCTCGAGGCCAGCGGGCAGGCTGCCCATGTCGAGCTTCGGGAAGACGCGCTGGAGGGGGAGGATGCGACGGCGGCCGTCGTCGGCACCCGCGCCACGTGCTTCGTCCCTGCGGAGGGTTACATCTCCGTCCCTGTCTACGACCGATCGCTGCTCAAGCCGGGCAACCAGATCTCGGGACCAGCCATCGTGGAGCAGATGGATACGACCACGATCCTGCTTCCCGGCGACACCTGCAGAGTGGACACCCTCAGAAACCTCGTCATCCACACAGGAGAGAAATGAGCAGCGCAGACAACAACACCCTCGACCCGGTGCTGGTCGAGGTGGTGGGCTCCGCCCTCGCCACCATTGTGGAGGAGATGAGCGAGACCCTGGTCAAGGCCGCGTTCTCACCGAACATCAAGGAGCGCCGTGACTGCACGGCGAGCTTGTTCGATGCAGAGGGCCGCGCAATCGCCCAGGACGAGGGCGGCTCCCCGATGCACTTGGGTTCGCTCATGGGCATCGTCGACGGGATCCGTGCCCGCTTCGATGACGATGAGATCCGCGAGGGCGACGTCTTCATCGGGAACGATCCGTATACGGGGGGTGGCTCGCACCTGCCGGACATCGTCCTCGCGGAGCCGATCTTCGTGGACGGTCAGGTGCATGCGTGGGCGGCATCGCTCGCTCATCATGCGGACTTCGGTGACCGCGGGCACGCCCACATCTTCCAGGAGGCGATCCGGATCCCCCCGGTGCACCTCATCCGCGAAGGTGTGCTCCAACAGGAGCTGCTCGAAGTCTTCCTGCTCAACTGTCAGATCCCCGAAGAGCGCAAGGCTGATCTGAACGCTCAGCAGGCGGCGCTGAGGGTGGCTCGCACTCGGTACCTCGAACTCATCGAACGGTACGGCGCGGATCAGACGGCTGCCGTCGCGCGTGAACTCCTCGACTACACCGAGCGCCGAACGCGCGCCGCGATCGCCGCCATGCCGGATGGCGTCTACCCCTTCGAGGACCTGTTCGACGCGCCGGAGCTCGACGACGAACTGACGCTCAAAGTCGTGGTCACGGTGTCCGGAGACGAGATGCACTTCGACTTCCGCGGCAACCCCGCCCAGGTCCGAGCGAGTGTGAACGTCGTGTGGACGGGCCTCTACGCGTCGGTCTACTACACGGTCAAGACGCTCATCGATCCTGACATCGCTCCGAATGCCGGCCTATATCGCCCGGTCACCATCGTGGCGGACGAAGGCTCGATCCTGAACTGCAAGGCGCCCGCTGCGGTGAACGGCCGCATCGAGACGTGTCAGCGCGTGGTCGATCTCATCCAGGGCGCCCTCGTCGAAGCACTTCCGACCCGTGTCACCGCCGCCTCGAACGGGGCCGTCACGGGCGTCCACTTCTCAGGCTACGACGCGACGCGCGGGCGTGACTTCGTCTACCTGGAGACCATCGGCGGCGGTTCCGGAGCGCGCTACAACAAGGACGGGCTGGACGGCGTTCAGGTCCACATGACCAACACGTCCAACCTGCCGGTCGAGGCGCTCGAAGCCGAATACCCTCTGGTCGTGGAAGCGTATGAGCTGAGGGACGGATCCGGGGGTGAAGGCGAGTTCCGAGGCGGGATGGGCATTCGGCGCCAGGTTCGCGTCGAGGCGCCGGACGTGCACTTCTGGCTGGACACGAGCCGGCAGAAGTCGCAGCCGTGGGGTCTCGCAGGTGGCGGTCCCGGCGCGTCGGCCCGTGTGCGGCTGAGCGAGGGAACCCGCCCGATCGATCACGGCTACACCGTGCTGCAACCCGGTCAGACCGCCTCCATCGAGACCGCGGGCGCTGGTGGATACGGAGACCCGTCTCAGCGGACCAGTGAGGCGCACGAGGCCGACCTCGCGGACGGCCGTCTCAGCGACTGACGTCGGACAACATCCCGGCCGGGCGAATTCACGCCGGCCGGGATGTGGACGCGCGCGTGACCAGGCTCGCATCCAGCAGAAGGTCGTCAGGGATCCCGCCGAGGCCTCGGATGCGAGCGATCAGCATGTTCGCGGTCGCCGCACCCAGTCGGTAGCGCGGCTGATCGATCACCGTCACAGCAGGGCGTACCAGCGTCGTCCACTCCTGGTCGTCGAAGCCGAGGAACGAGAAAGCGTTCGGAAGCTGGACGCCACTGTCCACCACCTGCGTGTAGGCGCCGAGGGTGAGCGTGGAGTCCGTGCAGTACAGCGCTGTGAATTGCCGGTCTCGCATCGCCTCCGCTACCGCTGCGCGCGCGGATTCCGCGTCGTACGCGGATGAGAGAACGAGTTCCGGTCGGACAGGGATGCCATGCGCTCTCAGCGCGTCCAGATAGCCGAGCAGACGCTGATGGGATGGCCGCAAAAGCCGCAGATCGCCGGGGTCCTCGAGAAGCTGATCCAGGCTGTGCGCGGCCTCGGTGACGATGGCGATGTCACGATGCCCGAGGTCGATGAGGTGCTCGACCGCGATCCGCGACGCCGCGATGTGATCGATCGACACGACGGGCACGTCCGCGAGCGCCGGCGTCCGCCGGTCGAGGAGCACGACCGGGATCTCGTGGTCGACGAGTGCTCGGATGCTCTCGGGATCGTCCTCGAATACGGGCGCCACGATGAAGCCGTCGACCTGCTTCTCCCGGAGAAGGTCGATGGCGCGCGTCTGAATGTCGGGATCGTTGTCGGTATTGCCCAGCAGGACCTCGAACCCCGCCGCGTGGGCAGCGTCGCTGGCGCCTCGAACGACAGCGGAGAAGAAGGGGCTCGCCACATCGGGAATCACGATGGCGAGAGTATTGCTCGCGCCCTTCCGCGTCGCCCGGGCGAGCGCGTTCGGCCTGTACCCGAGTCGCTTGGCGGCCTCGTTCACCCGGCGCTGAGTCTCGGGGCTCGCGGATCCTCGACCGGCGAGCACGCGAGCCGCCGAGGACTTCGACACGCCTGCTTCGCGCGCGACGTCAACGAGCGTCACAGCGTGATTGTGCTGAGCCATCCGATCTTCCTCCGAGGTGCTGCCGTGTTCCGTATCTCTTGCATACAGTGCCGACGCGCCGCCGCCGACGACATCGCTCTGCGCACGTTACGAAAGAGTTACGTCACTGCCGTGATATTGACATCGTTCCCAACATGCCTGAGAGTAGCTCTAAGGCATATTGGGATCGTTCCCAATCTGGTCTATGTCCCCGAACAACGCAAGATGTCTGGGCCGATCCGCTAACCCAGTCACTCACCGAGGAGTTTCTCATGGCGCCACACCGATTTCGTCCCGCGGCCCACGCGGGCCACCGCCTCGCGACGCTAGCCGTCGTGACCGTCGCCGCGCTCGGCCTGGCTGCATGCTCTGGTGGCGGCGGCGGGGAACCGGAGACCAGCGACGGCGGTGTTCTCGTCTACGGTCTCGACAGCGACGTGCCCAACCTGGTCACGCCCCAGAATCAGGGCGCTGCCTCCATGATCCTGAACGCCGCACTCCACCGTGGACTCGTCCAGTACGACGCCGACGGCCAGATCGTCCCGGCCCTCGCTGAGACCTGGGAAGACGAGAACGAGCAGACCTTCACCTTCCACCTGCGCGAGGGACTGACCTTCCACGACGGGAGCGACCTCACCAGCGAAGACGTCAAGGCAACGCTGGAGTACATCGCCGATCCCGACAACTCGGCGAAGCTCCGCGGAGCGGCATCCGGCATCAGCGCCATCGAGACCCCGGACGACACGACCGTCGAGATCGAACTGGCCACCCCGGACGCGGCATTCCTGTCGTTCCTGGCAGACGTCTCCGGTGCCGTCCTGCCGAGTGAGTCGCTCGGCCAGGAAGGCCCCACCTATGTGGGCGCCGGCCCGTTCCAGTACGTCAGCTACGAGCAGGGCTCGAGCTTCGTCGTGGAGGCGTTCGAGGACTTCTACGACGCGAGCGAAGTGCCCCTCGACGGGATCGAGTTCCAGATCATCGCCGACCAGACCGCCCGTGACAACGCGCTGCTGAGCGGCAGTGTCGACGCCGTGTCCTTCGTCGGCTGGAACAGCTACGACCAGGTCGAGCAGAACGACTCGCTCGTCCTCGATCGCACCGAGGGCCCGTTCATGTACCTGCAGTTCAACACCACGCCGGACAGCCCGTTCGCTGACCCGCTGGTCCGCCAGGCGGTCGCCTACGCTGTGGACCGTCAGGGCGTCATCGACTCGGCGCTGTCGGGTCAGGGTGAGCCCCTTCAGGGCATGCCGATCCCGGAGAACAGCGAGTACTTCAACGCGGACTACAGCGACTACTACGAGCAGGATCTCGACAAGGCACGCGAACTGCTCGCCGAGGCCGGGTACCCGGACGGGTTCACTGCCACGATGCTGTCCTCGTCGCAGTACGACTTCCACGAGAACACGGCCATCTCGGTGCAGGCGGATCTTGCGCAGATCGGTATCGAGCTGGAGATGAATCTGCCTGACTGGCCGACCCGTCTGGAGCTCGGCGCCGCCGGTGACTATGACATCGCCGTGTATGGCACCAGCGGCCTGACGAATGACCCCGCGTTCCTCGCTGAGATCCTGACCCCGGTCGGTCGCCAGAATGCACCGTTCGGCTACGACGACACCACGGTGAACGATCTGCTCGCGAAGGGCCGCGCGACGACGGACGTCGCGGAGCGAAAGGCCGTCTACGACGAACTGTCGGAGTACGTGCTGGAGCAGGCGCCCATCGTCACGCTCGCCTGGCGCGCACAGGCATTCGGCTACACCACGGATGTGTCTGGATTCTCCAACATCCCCGGATTCCTGACCTTCGATTCGGGCTACACGTTGGCGACGACCAGCATTCAGTGATCCACTGCTGGCGGGGGGCGGCAGCATCGTCGCCCCCCGTCAGCATGCAGAAAGGTGACCGCCGATGGCTCTGAACATCGTGAAACGCCTCCTCGCCGGAGCCGCGCTGCTGTTCGTGGTCGCGACCATCGTGTTCGTCGCGCTGCAGCTCGTGCCGGGCGATCCCGCGCGCACCATCCTCACCGGCACCGGCGCGACGCCCACGGAGGAGGCGGTCCAGGCGCTAAGGGACCAATTGGGCCTCAACCTTCCGATCTGGCAGCAGTACGCGAACTTCATGGGGCAGCTGTTCACCGGCTCGCTCGGCGAGTCTCTGCAGAACGGTCAGCCTGTGCTCGACCTCGTCGCACAGCGTCTTCCCCGCACGCTCGTGCTCATCGGCTTCTCCACGGTGGTCTCGGTGCTGCTCGGGGTGCTGATCGGCTCGACCGCTGCGCGGTTCGGGGGCTGGTGGGACCGCATCGTGCTCACCGCCACATCGGTAGGCATCGCCATCCCGTCGTTCGTTGCCGCCGTTCTCCTGGTCTATGCATTCGGCGTTCAGCTGAGGTGGTTGCCGTCTGGCGGCTTCGTTCCCTTCGAGCGCGACCCCGGTGACTTCTTCCGCGGCCTCGTGCTGCCGACCGCAGCACTCGCCATCGGATTCACCGGGATCATCGCCCGAATGACCCGTTCTGCCGTCCTCGGCATCGGCAACCAGGACTGGGTGCGCACCGGTCGCGCAGTCGGCCTCCGGGAGGACACCGTCTTCCGGCGCCATGTGCTGCGCAACTCGCTCTCACCGGTGCTGACCGTCACCGGATTGCAGATGGGGGCGATGCTCGGCGGCACCGTCATCATCGAGCGCGTCTTCAACTACCCAGGTCTGTCCGGACTCCTCATCGACGGCGTCACCCAGCGCGATTACCCCATCGTGCAGGGTGTCGTGCTCGTCATCGCGGCGCTGTTCGTGCTGCTGAACATCGCCGTGGACATCGCCTATGGCTTCCTCGACCCGAGAGGACGGAACTGATGACTCAGCTCTCCTCGCTGCTTCGTCAGCTGCGACGCCCCGGTGCCGCGTTGGCTGCAGGCTTCCTCGTGTTGCTCGTGCTCATCGCGATATTCGCCGACATCCTCGCCCCCTATGAGCCCATCGCGCAGAGCGGCGACCGCCTCGCGGGGCCCAGTGCGGAACACTGGCTCGGCACGGACCAGTTCGGTCGCGACACCCTGTCACGGCTCATCGTCGGCTCTCGCGTAGACCTGCTGGTCTCCTTCGGTGCGACCGCGGTCGCGACGATACTCGGCGTCGTCGTCGGCCTCATCGGCGGCTCCTCCCGTGGAGCGGTCGGGCTGCTGTCGATGCGCGGCGTGGAAGTCATCCTCGCCTTCCCGCCCATCGTGTTCGCGCTCCTCATCGTCACCCTCTTCGGACCGGGCGAGCTCACCATGATCGCCACGATGGGCGTGCTCTTCGCGCCGGCCTTCGCCCGAATCGTGTACGGCGAAGTCCTGACCATCCGAAACCTCGAGTACGTGCAGGCCAGCGAAGTCATCGGCAGCCGTCGCACGCGCATCCTGTTCCGAGTCATTCTTCCCGGGGTGGTGCCGCCCGTGCTGGTGCAGGTGTCGCTGACGCTCGCGTCCACGATGCTTCTCTCCGCAGGTCTCAGCTTCCTGGGCCTGGGTGTGGTGCCGCCGACGCCTTCGTGGGGCTCGATGATCGGCGAGGGCCAGGCGCTCATGCTCTCCAACCCGCTCCTGCTGTTCGTCAGCTCCGGAATCATCGTCGCCACGATCCTGGCGTTCTCGGTGCTGGCGGACACCATCGATCGAGGACTCGATCCCCGCCGGGCGGCGCAGTCCTCCCGCACACCGAGAGCCCGTCTCACACCCCCGACGACCCAGGTGATTCCCGTGAACCCCCGCAAGAAACTGGAGGCCCGCCCATGAGGTTCGGCGCTCATAGCCAGATGTTCGTGCATGACATCCGTGAAGATGTCGACGGCGTCTTCGATGCCGTTGCCGGGTATGGTCTCTCGGCCATCGAGATCCACACCCCGGACGTTGCCGCATTCCCCCTCGACGAGGTTCGCCGGGCAGCTGACCGGACCGGACTCACGGTTGTCATCGGGACCGCGCTGACCGCCGACAAGTCCACCATCAGCGACGACGCAGACACCCGCCGGCGGGGAATCGCGCACCTCGCCGGCTGCGTCGACATCGCAGCCGCACTCGGTGCCACACGAGTGTCCGGCGGCATTCACTCGGCCAACGGAGGCTTTCGAGACCGCGGGCGCACCGACGAAGAGTGGGACTGGTCCGTTTCCGCACTCCGCGAAGTCGCCCCCGCCGCGGAGGCGGCCGGGGTCGTCCTGACAGCCGAACCGGTGAGCCGGTACTCGGGCTACTTCCTCAACACCGCCGACGATGCGTCAAGACTCGTCGACGAGGTCGGGTCGAGTCACGTTCAGGTGCAGCTCGACACGTGGCACATGAACATCGAAGAGGATGACACCCCCGCAGCCATTCGGCGTGTGGGCAAGCGCCTCGCACACTTCCACGCCGTGGAGAACAACCGCGGTCTCCCCGGCACGGGCCAGGTCCCGTGGCGCGAGACGTTCGTCGCGCTGCGAGAGATCGGCTACGACGGACTGTTCGTCTTCGAGCACTTCCCCATCGATCTGCGCGAGATGGCGGTCCGGACCCACACCTGGCGACAGATCGCCTCTTCCGCCGAGGTGTGCGAGCGCGCACCCGCGCTTCTCGAGGAGCTCGCGCGATGAGCGGCGACGAGTCGATCGACGCCCTTTTGGTCGCGGACTCCGTGAGCATCTCCTTCGATACGCCGGGAGGTGTGGTCGAGGTGACCCGCGACATCTCCTTCAGCGTCGGTGCGGGAGAGACGGTGGCACTGGTCGGAGAGTCCGGGTCGGGGAAGACCGTGACAGCCATGTCGGTGTTGGACCTGCTGCCCCCACTGCGAGCCGAGCTGGTTCCATCCGCTACCGCGGAGAGGAACTCTTCACCGCGTCGCCGGAGCGGATCCGTCGCCTGCGGGGCGGACCCATCAGCATGATCTTTCAAGAGCCGATGACCGCGTTCAATCCGGTCTACACCGTCGGCCGGCAGATCTCGGATGCCATTCGCGCTCATCGCCCGATGTCGCGCTCGGCGGCATGGGAAGAGGCGACTCGTCTGCTCGCTGATGTCGGCATCCCCGAGCCCAAGCGGCGTGTCCGCAGCTATCCGCACCAGCTCTCCGGGGGCCAAAGGCAGCGCGCGATGATCGCGATGGCGATCGCGAATGATCCGGACCTGCTGATCGCCGATGAGCCGACGACTGCGCTCGACGTGACAGTGCAGGCCGAGATCCTGGCGCTGCTGCGCAGGCTGCAGCGAGATCGCGGCATGGGGATCCTCCTCATCACCCACGACATGGGTGTCGTCGCCGAGATGGCGGACAGCGTCGTCGTCATGGAGAAGGGAGACGTCGTCGAGAAGGCCGACGTCTTCGAGCTGTTCGCCGCACCCGCGCGGCCATACACGCAGGCGTTGCTCGCAGCCGTACCGCAGGTGGGCAGCGCGGGAACTTCGGAGAGGGCTGCGCCGACCAGTTCGGCGCAGCCCGCGCTCGAGCTCGGCGGCCTGTCGGTCCGATACCCGGGTTCCTTCTTGAAGAAGGGCTTCCTGGCCGTCGAAGACGTCTCCTTGACCATCCCGCAGGGCGAGGTGCTCGCACTCGTGGGCGAGTCGGGCTCCGGGAAGTCGACCATCGGCAAGGCCGTGGTCGGGCTGGTGCCGAGCGAAGCGGGCGGCATCCACATCGCGGGGCAAGACGCTCGCAAGGCGTCCGCGAAGGAGCGGCGGGTGCTTCGACGCTCGTACGCCATGGTCTTCCAGGATCCGGCATCCTCACTGAACCCGCGTCAGACGGTGGGGGAGAGCATCGCGGAGCCGTTCATCGTCCACCGACCGAACATGAGCCGACGAGACCGGAATGAGCGCGTCGGTGAACTCCTGGAGCGCGTCGAGCTCCCTCGAGCCTGGCACGCGCGTTTCCCGCACGAGCTCTCAGGCGGGCAGCGCCAGCGGATCGGCATCGCCCGGGCATTGGCTCTCGAGCCGGCGCTGCTCATCGCGGACGAGCCGACCAGTGCGCTCGACGTCTCGGTTCAGGCAGCGGTCCTCGACCTTTTCAAAGGACTGCAGCGCGAACTCGGGTTCTCGTGTCTGTTCATCAGTCACGATCTCGCCGTCGTGGAGCTGCTCGCCTCCGAAATCGCCGTCCTCCGTGCGGGCCGGCTGGTCGAGCACGGTCCCACGGTGTCGGTCTTGCGCAACCCGCAGCAGGAATACACCCGCAGGCTCGTCGAGGCCGCGCCGGTCGCGGATCCCGTGATTCAGAGGGAACGTGCCGCCCGTCGCCTCATCAGCGCTTCCGAGCCGACCGTGAGGGTGTGAGCACGGCGAACACCGCGACCCGTGTCCGCATCCGGTCTCTCGACTGACCGGCGGCGTCAGCGGATGGCATCGCCGGCGTTCGGTAGCGTGCGCGCCGTCACGCGATCACGGGCTCATCGTCGAGCCCCTGACCGCGCGACGGGGGACTGACGCGAACGTTGGGGGAGGACGGGCGGTGGAGAGTGACGACGGCTGAGAGCGTGTTCGCGAGGGATCAGCCCCTTTACCTGGAGAGCGAGTCGGGGTACATCGACCCCTATCCGCGCAACATCTGGCTTCGCTGGGCCGTGCGGTTCGCGGCCGCGGTGCCGTACGTCGCCCTTGCCATCTGGTTCCACGTCGCCTCCGGCGGCGACTGGTCCGGCACCGCGAACGGCGCGCTGGCCGAGCGGGTGGCCGAGCTCCCGTGGGGGTCGGGCGACGTGTCGGCCATCGCCGAGCTCTATCCCGTCATCAGCAGCCTGCTGGCCGTCGTCATCCCGGCGGGACCACTCGGCCTCGGCATCGCCGGCGCCTTCGTGGGAGGGCTCCTGATCCAGCTGATCGTGCAGTCGATGCACCGGAAGGCGTTCCCGCTGCCGTTGCGGCTCGTTCATCGTCACCCTCGGACTGACGCCGATGTTCGGGTACGTGGTGACGACGAGCTTCGAGGCCGCCCTCGGACTCACCTTCTTCGGTCTCGGGATGATCGACCTCGTCCGGTTCGTGACGTATGCCAACACGCAGGCGGGATTCCGGGCGGGACTGTTCTTCGCGTGCTCCGCCGTCTCCGACTCCACGGGCCTGTTCGTTGCGCTCGTCGCAGCGCTCGCCGCCGCGTTCCTCGTCCGCTCCCGTGAGGGGTCGCGGCTCGCGAACGCGATCGTGGTGGCGTTCCCGACGATCGCGCTGCGCTACCTGGGCGTCGGTCTCGTCGCGCCGGCTGATGACGGCGATGATCCTGCTCGCCTTCACGGTCGGCCTCACCCCACCGGGCGTCGCGGGGATCAACTACCTCCTGATGCTCCTCGTGGCGGTATCGGTCGTGCCGAAGCCCGAGGGAACAGCCAGTGTGGTCGTCGTCTGCGCGACGTCGATCGTGCTCGGGATCGTCGGGTGGCTGCAGGCTGCGGACAACGACGCCGTCGGCCGCTGGGTCGGCATCCTGAGGGGAGGTGCGCCGTGATCGAGCCCCTCGACCCCGACGCCGGACTGCTCGACCCGGCGCTGAGGGTCGCGTATGCGACGGAGGGCTGGCTGCCGATCGCGCGTCGCGGCTCCGAGATCGAGGTCGCGACGGCGGGGCCGCTGACGCCGCGACGCCGCGCCCGGATCGAGCAGGCATTGGGCGGCGTGCCGATCCGCGGCGGCGCACCTCGCAGGCGGTCATCGTCGCGACGCTGACCGAGCGGCTCCGCAGCGAGTACGCGGACCAGGCGGCAGACGGCCTGTACCGGATGAATCCGGGCCTGTCGGCGCGCTACGTCCTCTCGCGCTCGCAGCAGGTGATCGGCGTGCTGCTCCTCGTGACCGTCGGCGCGTTCGCGGTGGTCTGGCCGCTGGCGACCCTGCTCGCGCTGATCGGCGTTGCGAGCGTCGTCTTCCTCGCCAGCACGCTCTTCAAGTTCTTCATCGCGCTGCGCGGGTCGCGGTACGACCTTGTGGCGCGTGTCCGTGCGGACGAGATCGACGCGCTGCGCGACGAGGATCTCCCGATGTACACGGTGCTCGTCCCCGTGTTCCGGGAGGCGCGCATCGTGGGGCGGCTGGTCGTCGTCGGCAACGCGCTGATGGTCTACCTGAACATGATGGGTCCGTACAAGCGCGGCGCGTTCTGGCTCGTTGGATGGGCGATCCTCAACCCCGTGTACTGGTTGCTGCACTCGCTCGCGTCGTACAAGGCGCTGTGGCAGCTCATCACCAAGCCGCACTACTGGCAGAAGACCGAGCACGGGATGTCCCACTTCACGCTCGACGGCGTGACGGTTGCCGCGTCGGAGGCGCCGGTGGAGGTGCGCGCCGGCGCGCGTCCCACTTTCGGAGGCTGACGTCCCACTTTCGGTCGCTTTGGCGGAGAGGAAACGACCGAAAGTGGGACATCCCCGGGGGTTCAGCGAACCCGGGTGTCAGTGACCTGGGTGCTCGGGGAGCGTGCCGTGGGTGCCGTGGTCGGGGGCGAGGCGTCCGGCCTCCGTCGACGCGAGCGCGGGAGTGACCAGGCCCGCGACGACGACGGCCGCGACGAAGAATCCGACGAAGGGAGGAACGCCCGCGACGACCGCGCGCGGCGACGGAGCACGCCTCGTACGGGGCCGCCGCGAGCGTCCGATCGTGGCGCCGACCACCACGTCCAAGGCGATCGCGACGGCGACGGCCGCGACACTCGTTCGAACGGGGTCGGCGAGGAGGGCCGTGCCGGTGGCGAGCACGCCGGTGAGCGCGACACCGAGGCCGGTCCGGTCGAGGGAGCGGCCAGCCAGGCGCAGAGCGCCCCAGCCGAGAGAAGCCGCACCGACGACGACGAGGAGGATGCCGGCCGCGCGCGGCGCGGCATCCGTCCCCGTCAGGATGCCGGCGCCGAGCGCGAGCTGGATCAGCCCGGCGCCCCAGGCCGCCAGCGGCGGCCAGGAGCGGGTGAGCCCGGCGGTCGACATGGGTCAGGCCGTCGCGATCCGGCCGGCTCCGCGCTCGGCCCCGATGCCGACGCCCAGGAGCACGAGGGCGCTCGCGAGGTGCAGGAAGTGGTCGAACGTGTTGAGCGCGAGGATGTTCGCGGCGGTGCCCACGAGGAAGAACCCGACGACGCCGAGGAGCAGGTAGGCCGCTCCGACGATCGTGTTCACCGTCTTCGCGGCCCGTGCGGACGCGAGGCCGGCGATGAGCAGCGCGGCGCCGATGAGGAGGTGGGCGACGTTGTGCAGCGGGTTCACCTCGAAGATCCCGAGGAGGAGGCCGCCGGAGGTCGACAGGAAGCCGACACCGCCGGTGACGGCGAACCCGAGCAGCCCGACGAGCAGGTAGACGGCCCCGAAAATGGTGGCCACGAGCCGATTCGGTGACGTGCGCATGAGGTACTCCGTTTCTGGACGCGGCGGTTGCCGTGTCTACAGGTCGTTCGGAGACCTCGGGGAAGCGGATTGGCTGCGGCGCTACGCCGTGCGCGGCACCCGGTTCTCCGCACTCATCATCCAGGCGAACTGCTCGAGCTTCTCGATGATCGCGTGGAGGAGGTCGGCGCTCGTCGGGTCTTCCTCGTCGACAGCATCGTGCACCTCGCGGCACGTCGAGACGGCGTCTTCGAGCCGCACGGTCACGAGATCGATCACCTCGGTGGTCGCGATCTCGCCTTGCGGGAACTCGGGGAGCGACGTGGTCGCCGACACGGTGTCGCTGCGGCCGTCGGGAAGCGCGTGCAGCGCCCGCATCCGCTCGGCGATGGTGTCGCTGAAGGTGCGTGCGGCGTCGATGATCTCGTCGAGCTGCAGATGGGTGTCGCGGAAGTTCGTGCCGACGACGTTCCAGTGGGCCTGCTTCCCCTGCGAGGCGAGCTCGATGAGGTCGACGAGCACCTTCTGGAGGTTGTCGCTCAGCTCCTTCGAGGCGGTGAAGCCGCTCTCGGCGTTCTGCTCCTTGGTGAGGCGGGCGCCGCGCGCCGGCTTGCGCTTGTTCTTCGTCGTGCTGGGGGTGGTAGTCGATGCCATGCTCCGACCGTAGAGCGAGGTCGCGCCGGCATCACCGGGATTGTGCGTCTGGCCAGCCGGTGCTACAGGGCGGCGTGATCTCGCTACTGACCGAGTTCGGTCGACAGTCTGTCGAGCAGTGTCTCGAGCGACGCCTCGAACTCCTCGTCGCTGCGGTCTTCGCTGAGAAGCGGACGGAGACGTTCGACCTCGGGGGCGTCGTCGAGTTCGTCGCCGGCGTCGCCGTCGTCGGGAAGCCCGTCGTCGCCGTCGTCGACGGGTGAGTCGACGGGCACCAGTTCGGCGCCGCGCACGGCGGCTTCCAGCAGCAGCTGGCCGATGAGGAAGCTCGTGAACGACCGGTATGCCGCGACAGCCTGCGCGTCGGTGAACCCGTATCCGATGAGGGCGCTGAGGAACGTGTTGACGAGGGAGATGCTGCGCAGCGGCGGACGGAGCCACGGCGCGGCCGGTGAGCGGGTGGCGACGAGCGGGAAGGCGCGCGGGTGTTCGATGGCGATCCGGCGAACCTGATGGGCGAGGGTCTGCAGGAAGCCCTGCCAGTGGTCCGTCAGCTCGCTCTCGAGCCTCGACGCCAGGTCGCCCGTGAGAGCGTCGGTGACCCCCTCGAGGAGGTCTTCGCGGCCGCGCACGTAGCGGTACAGCGACATGGCCTCGACGCCGAGGTCTTTGGCGAGTGAGCGCATCGACAGCCCTTCGGGACCGATGCGGTCGATCTGGGCGATGGCGGTATCGATGATGAGGACTCGGCTGAGGCGCCCGCTGTACGACGGCCCTCTGTCCGCCGCTCGTGGAGCGATGGCCCGTTCCGACATACCCGCCTCTGCTTCCCCGTCGTCGCGCATGACGGCGCGCACGCCCACGCTAGTCGCGCTTACGCCGTAAGTGTCAGGTGAGGCCAAACGGCGTCGCGTCGGATAAGGTGCGAACGTGGGCACCATTTACTACGGCGGTTCGGCTACGCCCGTTCATGTCGAGGATCGTGCGCTCGCGCACCTGAAAGTCGTCGTCGCGACCAAGCTGCGTCGGGGCGAGAGCTTCACGCTGTCGTGGCAGCATCCCGCTGACGCGGAGCGTGGCCGCAGCACGATCTGGCTGCATCCGTCGATCCCGTTGCGGTTCGTCTTCGACGAACCGGAGACCCCCGAACTCAGTCGTGAGTGGCTGGAGGCGCTGTCGCAGAGCGCCAACTCGTCGGGCGGCATCACCCTCGTCGCGGAGCAGATGGATGCCGACTGGTCGGAGAACGCCGACGCCTCGCCGCAGACGGTGCGCATCGTCGACGACTCCGACGACGCGTCGGCTCAGTAGTCGAACTCTCCGGGATAGGGCGACAGCGACTCTGTCTGCGACGCGTCGTCGCGGGTCACGCGCGTGGTGAAGAGCGCGACGCGCGTCAGCGGTGTGATCAGCACGCTCACTTCACCGTCGCCGACCACGCGGAACTCCGCAAAATGCCCGGGCGGCTCGGCGGCGGCTTCGATGCGTCGCTTCAGCTGCGTCACGTCTTCTCGGGCCGAGAGTTCGTAGTCGTCGCCGTTGATCGTCATCCGCGTACGGAACATGCCTACGACGTCGCCCATGTCGCGACCGTAGGTCATGCAGGGGTGTCGACGCGTCCCATTGACTTTTCCTCGTGTGCGTGGGTGGCAGCCCCAAAGCGGGGCTCGTGTTGAGAATGATTATCACTAACCGCTATGCTCAAGACATGAACTCACGCCGCTCCACCCCGATCGCCCTCGGCCTCACCGCCCTCGCCGCGCTCGTCATGGCGGGCTGTGCCCCCGCAGGCTCACCGGGAGCGACGGGTTCGGGCGCCGCCGACGACGCCGTGCACGTGGTCGCGTCCACGAATGTCTACGGATCGATCGTCGAGGCGATCGGCGGTGACCGCGTGGACGTGACGGCGCTCATCGACTCGACCAGCCAGGATCCGCACGCGTACGAGGCGTCCGCGCGCGACCAGCTCACGATCTCGCGCGCCGACCTGATCGTCGCGAACGGCGGCGGATACGACTCGTTCGTCGACGGCCTCGTCGAGGCTACCGGCACGGAGGCCGAGGTGCTCCGCGCGGTCGAGTTCTCACACGACTACCCGGATGCGGAGCACGCTCACGTCGGCGACGACTCGGAGCATGGCGACGAGGGCGACGGGCACGAGGGCGACGAGCACGAGGGCGACGGGCACGCCGACGAAGGGCACGCCGCCGACGACCACGATCGTGCCGATGACCACGGGCACGACCACATCGAGGGGTTCAACGAGCACGTCTGGTACGACCCGCACACGGTCGCGCATCTCGCGGAGGACATCGTGCACCACCTCGCGGAACTCGACCCCGAAGGCGCCGCGGTCTACGAGACCAACGGTGAGGCGTTCGCTGCGGGGATCGCCGACCTCGAAACCGGCCTCGCGGGGATCGCCGACGCGCATGAGGGCGAGCACGTCTTCGGCACCGAACCGGTCCCGGTGTACCTCACGGCCGCCGCTGGACTGGTCGACGTGGCCCCGGCCGCGTTCACGGAGGCCGTGGAGGAGGGCCAGGACGTCTCGCCCGCGACCCTGCTCGAAGCGCGGCGCATCATCGAGTCGGGCGAGGTCCGCGTCGTGATCGCCAACGCCCAGACGGGTGGCGCCGAGACCAACGAGGTCATCGACTGGAGCGAGGTGCGCGGCATTCCCGTGCTCGAATTCACCGAGCTCGTGCCCGAGGGTGAGACCTATCTCACGTGGATGACCGCGAACGTCGATGCGCTCGCGGGCGCATTGGCGGGCTGAGGCGGGCGTCCGGGCGGTGCCGACCTGCGCCTTCCCGG
This sequence comes from uncultured Actinomycetota bacterium, assembly GCA_963789095.1. Classification (GTDB taxonomy): domain Bacteria; phylum Actinomycetota; class Actinomycetes; order Actinomycetales; family Microbacteriaceae; genus Microbacterium. Next base: position 39,370 of record CAWBJK010000007.1, on the reverse strand, counting down.
CGCTCCGACGTCACGCCTGCTCGGCGGGGGCCTCGGGAGACGACGGGCGCTGCCGGGCGGAAAGCGCCTGGAGCAGCGCCTGCTGCACGTCCGGCGCGGTCTGTGCGGCGGAGCGGTTCTCGGACTCGACAGCGGCGACGATCTCGGCGCGCTGGATGCGCGTCTCGCGCGGCGCCTGGATGCCGAGGCGCACACTGTCGCCCTTCACCTCCAGCACCGTGAGCTCGATGTCGTCGCCGATGAGCACGCGCTCACCGATCCGTCTCGTCAGAACCAGCACTCGATCACCCTACTTTCTTCGGCGCGCGGCCGCGGGCTTCGGCCCGGGATCGTCTCACCCCGCGATGCTGTGCGGCGCGGCGGCGGTGTCGCGGACGACGCCGATCGTATCGATCGCGAGCCCGCCCGCCGTCGCCTCGGTGTAAGACAGCACGGGGAGTCCGTCGGTCTGCGTCGACACGAGGCGGCGCACGGCCGTGCGCAGCGACGGCGCGCACACGAGCACGGGCTCGGCGCCCGGACCCGCGGCGGCGACGGCGGCCTTCGTCGAGGCGATGACTGCTTCGAGCCGAGCAGGGTCGAGCGCGATGTGCATGCCGTCCTCGCCGGGGCGCAGCGACTCGAGCATCGACTGCTCGAGCAGCGGGTCGATCATCACGATGCGCAGGCGCCCGTTCTCGGCGAACGGAGCGGCGACGGCCGGGCCGAGGGCGGCGCGGGCGGCCTCGATGAGACCCTCGGGCTCGGTCGAGGTCTTCGCTCGCAGGGACAATGCCTCGTAGATGCGCACGAGGTCGTTGATCGCGACGCGCTCGGCCAGCAGGCCCTGCAGGACACGCTGGATCTCCGCGAGTGAGAGGAGGGCGGGCGTGAGCTCTTCGACGGCGGCAGGGCTCACCTGCCGCAGGCCGTCGGTGAACTGGCGGACGTCCTCACGGCTGAGCAGCCGCGCCGCATGCGTCTGGATGACGCTCGACAGGTGGGTGATGATCACGCTCGCCCGGTCGACGACCGTGGCGCCCGACAGTTCCGCGTTGTGACGCATCTGCATCGGCACCCACTTGCCGTCGATGCCGAACACCGGGTCGGGCGACGACGCGCCGGGGAGCGCGTCGAGTCCTGCGCCGAGGGCGAGCATCGACCCGCGAGGGGCGACGCCGCGGCCCGCTTCGACGCCGGCGACCCGGATGACGTAGGTCGACGCCGGCAGTTCGATGCTGTCGCGGGTGCGGACGGGCGGCACGATGAGCCCCATGTCGGCGGCCGTCTTGCGCCGCAGGGATTTCACCCGGCCGAGCAGGTCGTCGGGCCCGCCGGTCACGAGGTCGACGATGTCGGGCGCGAGGAGGATCTCGAGCGCGTGGACGCGCATCCGTTCGGCGAGCTCCTCGGGGGCGTCGATCGCGGGAGCCTCGGCGGCCGGTGCTTCATCGGCGGCGCGGGCCTCCGACGCGCCGATGCGCTGCGCGATGAGGATGAGCACCGAGCCGATCATGAGGAACGCGAGCATGGGCATGCCGGGGATGAACGACATCGCGATCGCCGCGCCGCCCGCGATCATGAGGGCGGTGCGCGACTGGCCGAGTTGCCCGGCGGCCGAGGTGCCCATGTCGGCCTCCGCGTTGGAGCGGGTGACGATCATGCCGGTGGCGACCGCCATCAGCAGGGCAGGGATCTGCGTGACGAGGCCGTCGCCGATCGTGAGGATGGCATACGTGCTGAGGGCTTCGTCGATCTCCATGCCGTGCGAGATGAGACCGATCGCGATGCCGCCCACGAGGTTGATGACGATGATCACGAGACCGGCGATCGCGTCGCCCTTCACGAACTTCGACGCGCCGTCCATCGCGCCGTAGAAGTCGGCCTCGGCCGCGATCTCGGCGCGGCGGGTGCGCGCCTCGACATCCGTGATCAGACCGGCATTGAGGTCGGCGTCGATCGCCATCTGCTTGCCGGGCATCGCGTCGAGGGTGAAGCGCGCGCCGACCTCCGCGACCCGCTCGGCCCCCTTGGTGACCACGACGAACTGGATGACGATGAGGATGAGGAATACGACGATGCCGATGACGAGCGATCCGCCGACGGCGATCGCGCCGAACGCGTCGATCACCTGCCCCGCATGCGCCTCGCCGAGCACGAGCTTGGTCGACGCGACGTTGAGTCCCAGCCGGAAGAGGGTCGCCACGAGCAGCAGCGAGGGGAACACTGAGAAGTCGAGCGGCTTCTTCACGAACATCGTCGTGAGGAGGATGAGCAGCGCGAACAGGATGTTGGTGATGATCAGCACGTCGAGCACCGGCGGCGGCACCGGGACGATCAGCAGCATGATGATGCCGACGACGGCGACGGGGATCGCCGACTTCTTCAGGATGCCTTTCATGGCACCTTCCTCTCGGGAACGGTGTGCACGCCGCGGGCCGACCCGCGACGCTTGAGTCCGTCGACGAACACGAGCACGCGTGCGACGGCGGTATACAGGTCGGCAGGGATCTCCTGACCGAGCTCGCACGCACCGTGGAGCGCGCGAGCGAGGGGGATGTCGCGCACCAGCGGAACGCCCGCCTCGGTGGCGCGCTCGCGGATGCGCTCGGCGATGACGCCCTTGCCCTTCGCCACCACGCGGGGGGCCGACTTCCCGGGCTCGTAGCGGAGGGCCACGGCCACATGCGTGGGGTTGACGAGCACGACGTCGGCGTCGCCGACCGCGGCGATCATGCGGTTGCGGCTCATCGCCATCTGGCGGGCACGACGCTGGCTGCGGATAAGGGGGTCGCCCTCGCTGTTCTTGTGCTCGTCGCGGGCCTGCTTCTTGGTGATGCGGGTGTGCTTGCGGTTGCGGCGCATGACGACGAGCACGTCGACGAGGGCGAGCGCGACGCCGACGGCGACCGCCGTCACCAGCAGGCTCGCGATGCCCGACGACGCGACCTCGATCAGCCGCTGCACGGAGTACGCGCCGCTCGCCGTGAGCACCGGCATCAGCCCCGCGATCACGACGTAGAGCGCGAGGCCGATCGCTGCGGTCTTCAGGAGCGCCTTGGCACCCTCCCACAGCGCCTGCATCCCGAAGATCCGCTTGACGCCCGTGAGCAGGTTGAACTGCTCGAACCGCGCCGGCACGCCGCGCAGATGCACCCCGCCCTGCACGACCGAGATCGACAGCACGACGGCCGACACCGTCGCGAGGGTCGTGCCGAGGATGACGGGGATGCTCGCGAGCGCCGACTCGAAGAACACGACCGCGGTCGCGACATCGGGATGCCGGATGAGGGAGGCGATGCCGACGAACTGCTCCGTGCCGGCGTTCGACCCGGTCGCGATGAGCGTGGGGAGCATGACGCAGAACGCGCCGATCGCGACCCACGCAGACATGTCCTGGCTGCGGGCGATCCGCCCCTTCTTGTAGGCCTCGCGGAGCTGGCGCCGCGTGGCCTTCTCGGTGCGCTCGCCGCTGTCGCTGTCGCTCATCGCACACCTCCGATCAGCAGGTCGACGGCGTCGCCGGTGAGCGCACTCACGATGCCCGGGAGCGCGAGCACGACGGTGCCGGCGAGCACGAGCGTGAGCATGATCTTCACGGGGAAGCCCATCGCGAACGCGTTGAGCGCGGGTGCCACACGGCTGACGAGACCCAGACCCACGTCGGCGAGGAAGAGCACGAGCAGGAGCGGTCCCGCGATCTGCACCGACGAGACGAGCAGCTGGCCCGCCGTCACGACCAGGAGGTCGGTCGGGTTCTCGAGCGCGATCATCCCCGACACGGGCACGGCTGAGAAGCTCCGTGCGAGCCCCGCCAGGATGAGCGCGTAGCCGCCCGACGAGATCAGCAGTGCGAGCGCCACCATCTGGAACAGGCGCGTGAACTGGGCGCCGTTGACGTTCATCTGCGGGTCGAACGCCTGCGCGAGCTGGAATCCGCCGAACAGATCGAGGAGGCTTCCCGCCGACTGCACCACGGAGAAGCACACGGTGACGAGGAAGCCGAGGAGTGCCCCGGTGACCAGCTGCGCGACGAGAGCGAGGAAGAACTCCGCCGTCGGGAGCAGCTCGTGGCCCGGCGCGACCGTGCCGCTCACGGCCAGCGCCAGACCCACGCCGAGCATCGCCTTCACCCGGGCGGGGAACCCGCGGTACGAGAACGGCGGCGCGAGGAACAGGAACGCGGTGATGCGCACCGCGGCCAGCGCGGTGGCCTCGAGCCACGCGAAGTCGAGGGGGATGTTCATGCCGGGTCCGTGGTCCGCCGGGTCATCCGCCGCTGAGGAGCTGCGGGATGCGGTCGAACAGCGCGTTCGTGAAGGTGACCGCCTCGGTGATCATCCAGTTGCCGCACACGACGAGGGCGACGCCGACGGCGATCGCCTTCGGCACGAACGACAGCGTCACCTCCTGGATCTGCGTGATCGACTGCAGCAGCGAGATCCCGAAGCCCACCACGAGCGCCGTCACGAGCAGGGGCGCCGCGAGCTTCGCGGTGATCATCACCCCTTCCAGGGCGATGTCGAGGACGGCTTCGGGGTTCATCCGGCCCCCGTATAGCTCTGCATGAGGGTGCGGAGGATGAGACCCCAGCCGTCGACGAGGATGAACAGCAGGATCTTGAACGGGAGCGAGATCATGACCGGTGGGAGCATCATCATGCCCATCGACATCAGCGCCGCCGCGACGACGAGGTCGATCACGAGGAACGGCACGAAGATGACGAACCCGATGATGAACGCGGCGCGGAGCTCCGAGATCATGAACGCCGGGATGAGCGTGATGAGCGGCGTGCTCGCCGGGTCGTCGGGGTTCTCGGCGCCGGAGAACCGTGTCATGAGCGCCAGATCCTCTTCGCGCGTGTAGGCGAGCATCCAGGTGCGAAGCGGATCCGACGCCGCTGTCACCGCGTCGGTGAATGTCATCGACCCGTCGGTGTAGGGCGTCACCGCGACCGTATTGATCTCGGTGAGCACGGGCCACATGATGAACAGCGTCAGGAAGAGGGACAGCCCCGCAAGCACCTGGTTGGGCGGGATCGTGGGAAGCGACAGTGCGTTCCGGGTCATGGCGAGCACGACGAAGATCTTCGTGAACGACGACATCATGAGCAGCAGCGCCGGCGCCACCGACAGCAGCGTGATGCCGATCAGGGTGAGGATCGACGCCGAAGGGGTGCCGTCGATGCCGTTGATGTCGACCGAGACGCCGCTCGCAGCGACGATGGCGGTCGCCCTGTCGATGGTCCCGAAGACGGTCACGGTGCTGAGTCGATCGCGGGGTCAGGGTCGATCACAGGTCAGGCGCCGATCGCGCGCCGGAGCACCCGAGCCGCGTCCTTCTGGAGGAAGCCGGCGAGGCTCGTCGAGCGCGCGCGGGCGAGCTTCGCCTCCGAGCGGGTGGCGGGCACGCGCTGGGGGAGCGCTGTCAGCGGCGCGACACGGGCCGAGGTCTCGACGGCGTCGGCGGCACCCGATGCGGTCTGGTCGATCACGGTGATGCCGCCATCGGTGACGCCGAGCACGTAGCGCACATCGTCGACGTCGACCACGACGAGCTGCGCTTTCGCGCCGATCCCGCGCTTGGCGACCACGTGCACGGACTCGCGCGCGCGTTCCTTCGTGACGAGGCCGTTCTTCGTGCCGCCGCGGGCGACGCGGCGCTGCACCAGCCAGACGACGCCGAGCACGGCGCCGAGAGAGACGACGACGCGAAGGGCGAGGAGCAGGTCGTCCAGGTCACACCTCCGTGTTCTCGATGATGCGCGTGATGCGCACCGCGTAGTCCTGGTCCACCACGACGATCTCGCCGTGCGCGATGAGGCGGCCGTTGAGCTTGACGTCGGCAGGTGCGCCCGCCGACCGGTCGAGCTCGATGATGCGTCCCGGCTCCAGCTCGAGCACGTCGCGCACCGTCATGCGGGTCCGCCCCACTTCGACCGTGAGGTCCATCTCGACGCCCGCGATCCGCTGCAGGCGGCGCGGCGAGGCGGTGCGCGTCTGCGAGATGCGCACAGCGAGGCGGCCGATCGTGCGGCCGGCCTCGTCGACCAGGTCGAACACCTGCGCCGCCGGGTGCGAGAAGAGCGCCGACGCGTCGCCGATCACCGGGTCGCCCAGCACGCTCGGCCCGAACGCGGTGGCGGCCGCGTCGAGCGCGTCGCGCAGGCGGTCGGCCAGGTCGGCGTCGGCGTCGCCGAGGAGCGCCGACTCGTCGAGCATGACGACCGCCAGTGCGGCGCTGGTGTCACCCACCGACGACACCATGAGCGCGTCGCCGGTCTCACCCGACGACGTCGAGGGCTGCGCCGTGGTGCGGCTGGCGGTGGGCAGACGGTCGGCGAACGCGGCGGCTGCGGCGAACTCGTGCGTGGTGGTCGTGGTCATGAGGTCTCCTCGGCGAGCGAGTGGGCGAGGTCGGACGAGGTGACGACGCACGCGAGACGCGCGCCGTTCGCACCGACGGCGGCGGAGGCGACGACGAGGTCGTCGACGGTGAGGTCGAGCGGGCGGTCCTCGCTGTGCGGGAGCGAGAGGACGTCGCCGACCGACAGGTCGAGCACCTCGCCCGGACGCATGGTGCGGGTCGCGAGGCGCAGCGCCACTTCGACGGGCGTGTCCTCGACGTGGCGGCGCACGAGATCCGGGTCGGACGCGGCGTGAGGGGTCGACGTGGTGTCGGACAGGCGCTCCAGCAGCACCCCGGCCGGCAGCGCGATGCTCGCCGCCTCGGTGCGGTCGGCGAGGCGCATCGAGAAGCGGGCGACCACCACGAGCTCCTGCGCCGACACGATCTGCGCGAACGCGGCGTTGTACTGCACGGCGCCTACGGCGAGACCGTCGGGAAGGAGCCCGCCGAGCGAGCTGCGCAGGTGCCCGAGCGTCTCTTCCATGAGTCCGCGCAGGAGGGCGAACTCGATGGGGGTGAGAGTCCGCGTCTCGAGCCCGTGCACAGCGTCGCCGCCGAGCATCTTCACGATCCACAGCAGCGCCGTCGACACGGGGAACTCGATCACCGCGCGGTCGTCGGAGTCGTCTTCCGCGCACACGACGAGCGTCGTCGTCGCAGGGAGAGTGGAGACGTACTCGTCGTACGTCTCCATGGTGACCTTCTCGACCGACACATGGGCGCGCAGTCGCGCCTTCGACGTGAGCTGCATCGCCCACAGGCGCGCGAACGCGTCGAAGGCGCCGGCGAGAGCTCGCGTGTGCTCGCGTGACAGCGCGGCCGGGCGGCCGAAGTCGTACCGGGGCGGCGTCGACGTCGGGTCGCTCGGCAGCACGCCGTCACCGGCCCGCGTGCTGTCGTCGATCGTCACGCAGCGGACTATCGGTCGCGTCTGCGCAGGCGTAAGGGCCGTGTCGGCGCGATGTCGGATCCCGTGATCCCGCAGCTGGTCGTCAGGGTGCGGCCGCGGCCGACGCGATCGCGTCGAGCTTCGGCAGCTGCTTTCTCACTTTCTCGTCGGCGTCGGACAGCACCACGATGTCGACCCGCCGGTTCTTCGCCAGCGCCGCCGCCGTCGTGCCCTCCGCGAGCGGCCTCGACGACCCGTACCCCACGGACCGGATCCGTTCCTTCGCCACGTCGCGCTCGTTGGCGAGGTAGCGCAGCACCCCGGTGGCCCGCGCCGACGACAGTTCCCAGTTGTCGCGGAACGGGGCCGAAGGACGGCGGAAGTCGGCATGACCCTCCACCGAGATCCGCCGCTTGTCGGTGGCCAGCACGCTCCCCGCCGCGTTGAGCACGGCACGTGCCTTCCTGCTGAGTGTCGTGCTGTTGGGGGTGAAGAACGTCTCGGCGCTCGTGAGCCCGATCGTCAGCCCGCGATCATCGATCGTGAACGTGGCCGACCGGCCCAGCCCTTCCTTGTCCAGCGCTTCCTTGAGACGGTCCCGCAGGCTCGCGAGACTCTCGTACTCCTCCTCCGCCGAGTTCGGCGGCAGCTCGAAGAACGATTCGCCGTCGTCGTCGGCGACATCGGGGGGCACGACGACCCCCGACGCCACGTCGATGGTCTCGGTCTCCTCCGCACCGAAACCGGTTGCGAGAGACGCCCGCAGCTCTTCGAACTTCTCCTGGTCGACGGTCGACATCGCGAACATCACGATGAACATGCACATCAGCACCGTGACCATGTCGAGGTACGACGCCATCCACCGCTCGTCGGGCCCGTGCTCGGCATGGGCCTGGACGCGACGTCGACGGGGGACGCTCATACCGTCTCCTCCGCCGGTGCCGGAACCTTCGGCTCCCGGCGTGTACCGCCCGCGTCAGGAGCGAGAGCGCGCAGCCGCTCCTCGACGAGGTGGTGCGGGCTTCCCGCCTGCACGGCCAGCATGCCCTCCGTGAGCAGCGTCATCCGGTCGACCTCGATCTCTGCGAGGCGCAGGAGGCGGGTGCCGATGGGCAGCCAGATGAAGTTCGCCGACAGCAGTCCCCACAGCGTCGCGACGAAGGCGGCCGCGATGAGCGGCCCGAGGGTGGAGGGCTCGTCGAGTTTCTCCAGCACGTGCGTGAGCGAGACGACCGTTCCGACGATGCCGACGGTCGGGGCGTAGCCGCCGAGGGTCGAGTAGAAGCGGCCCGCGGTGCGACGGGTCGCGGCCGTGGTCGCGACCTGGTCCTCCATGAGCACGCGGAGATCTTCGGCGTCGGTGCCATCGGCGATGTTCTGCAGCGCCTGGCGGAGGAACGGGTCCTTCTCCTCGGCGACGGCGTCTTCGAGCGCGAGCAGACCCTCGGAGCGCGCCTTCTCGGCGTAGCCGACGACCTTCTGGATGAGCTCCTCCGACGAGCCGGGAAGCCCGCGGAGGGCCCGCGGCAGGGCGCGGACCGCCTGCCTTGGCGTCGTTCACCGTGCCTCCGGCGAGACCGATCGCGATCGTCGCACCGAACACGAGGATCATCGGCGCCGGCAGCAGCAGTGCCTCGACGTGCGCGCCTTCCAGCGTGATCATCGCGTAGAGCCCCGCGAAGGCGATCAGCATTCCGATGATGAGCATCAGCCGGCTCCTTCCGCTCTGGTCGGCAGTGCCAGGGCCGATCGGTCGTCGGCGCCGCGCGCGTGGTCAGTCGGCGCGGCGGGGCATCGAGGGCGGCGGACAGCACCCGTGCACGGAACGCGACGACGGCGCCGATGACGGCATCCATCGACTCGGCGACGACGAAGGTGGCGCCGTCGACCATGATGAGCGTCGTATCGGGGGTGGCCTGGATCCGCTCGATGAGGTCGGGATTCACCGCGAACCGGCTGCGGTTCAAGCGTGTGAGAACGATCACGAAGCACCCCCTTCCCTGGTGGTATCTGGTCGGCGCCCGCGAACGCGCACCGGCGGCCTGCGACATCGTGTCTTCGGCTCACAGCGCACTGTCGGCCGCCGTTCGCCGTCCGTTAGGCGTGCCGCGGGTTTCTTTCCGCGAGACGACGACTGCGCGCCGAGACCGTGGGTTTCACCCAAGTTCTCGGCGCGCAGGAGTCGTCTCGCGGCCTTGAGGGGGGCGGGGGCTAGCGGCGGAGGAGGCGGCGGGCGGCGGCGACCGTCACCCAGGCGGTGAGGATCCACGGGCCGAGCACCAGGATGGGGTCGAGCCACGCGTGCTTCAGGTCGATGCGGCCGCGGCCCAGGCGTGAGCCGAGCGGGCGGTGACCGCGCTCGCCCCAGACGCCCGACTGCGTGACGGGGTCGTCAGGGCGGGCCGACACCAGCGAGCGCAGGTGGGCAGATGCGGATTCGACGCGGTCGCCCAGCACGAGCAGCAGCCAGTGCGGGGTCTGACCCTCGCTGTACCGGTCGTAGGCGAACCGCCGGATCGCCCCCGCGACGCCGTGCAGCGGCTGCGCCGTGCCGAACACGGGCGTGAGGCGCGTGTGCTCCACCGAGCGCTCGCGCGGCTGCTTCTCGGTCTGCTGCTCCGGAATGTCCCAGTGCGCGCCCGTCGTGATCCCGGGCTGCTCGCGCGGGAACGCGGGGCGGTCGGAAGGATCGAGATCGGCCCCCCACCCGGGGATGCGGGCCCGCAGCTCGTCGGACGTCGGAGTGGTGGTGGGCTTGTTCGAGGTGTACGGCATGACGTTCCTTTCCGGGTGTCCGGTCACGCGGCCGGAACGATGACCGGCTTGACGATGTCGTCGAGCTTCGACGAGAAGATGTGATAGCCCTCGGCGATGTGCTCGAGGGGGATGCGGTGGGTGATCATCTCGCGCGGCGCGATGTGTCCCGCACGGATGTGGTCGAACAGGCGCGGCCACTGACGCTTCACGGGCGCCTGGTTCATGCGCAGGGTGACGCCCTTGTTCATCGCGTCGCCGAACTTCACGGCGCTGAACAGGGGTCCGTAGGCCCCCATCACCGACACCGTCCCGCCTTTGCGCACGCTGTCGATCGCCCAGTTGAGGGCGACCGGCGATCCGCCCTGCATTTTGAGCTTCGCCGACGTCACGTGCTGGAGCACATGACCGTCCGCCTCCGCGCCTACCGCCTCGACCACCCGGTCGGCGCCCAGCCCACCCGGTCATCTTCTTGAGCGTGCGGACGATGTCCGACACCTGGCCGAAGTTGACGGTCTCGGCGAACGCGAACTCTTCCGCCTTGCGCAGCCGGTAGTCGAGGTAGTCGACGACGATCACTCGGCCCGCGCCCATCAGCCAGCACGATCGCGCCGCCGCCAGACCCACCGGCCCTGCGCCGAACACGACGACGGTGTCGCCTTCGACGATGTCGGCGAGCTGCGCGCCGAAGTATCCCGTGGAGAACGCGTCGGTGAGCAGCAGCGCATCCTCGCTGTGGATGTCGTCGGGGATGATCGACGGCCCCACGTCGGCGAACGGCACCCGCACCCGTTCAGCCTGGCCGCCGTCGTAGCCGCCGGCGGTGTGCGAGTAGCCGTAGATGCCGCCGACCGCGGTCGCGTTGGCGTTGACGTTGTGGCAGTTGGAGAAGAGCCCCCGCGCGCAGAAGAAGCAGCTTCCGCAGAAGATGTTGAACGGCACCATCACGCGGTCGCCCGGTTTCAGGCTCTGCACCGACGAACCCACCTGTTCCACCGTGCCGATGAACTCGTGGCCGAACGTGTGACCGATGCGGGTGTCGGGGAGCATCCCGTGATACAGGTGCAGGTCGGATCCGCAGATCGCGGCGAGCTCGACCTTCACGACCGCGTCGTTGGGGTGCTCGATGATCGGGTCGGGCTTCTCTTCGACGCGCACCTTGTACGGTCCGCGGTACGTCATGGCTTTCATGCGGCCTCCTCCGGTAGGCACGCCACTATCGTCCGGAGGTCGCCGATCAGTGAGGGGGTTGCGGTCCGGAGCGACGCGTGGCATAGCGGAGACCATGGCCGACACCGTCATCGTCGTCGAGGGCGACAGCGATCGCGTCGCCGTGGAGGTGATCGCGGCGCGGCTCGGTGCGACGATCCCTCGCATCGTCGTGCTGGGGGGCGCGCACGGCGCCCGGCGCGTGCGGGCGGCGCTTCCGGGAGCCCGGCTGCTCGGACTGGTCGACGCGCGGGAGCGGGTGCTGTTCGAGGGGGAGGTCGATGCGATCTTCGTGTGCGAGCCCGACCTGGAAGGCGAACTCGTCCGCGCGGTGGGGGTGGAGGGCGTGCTCGACGTGATCGCCGCCGAGGGCGAGCTGCTGTCGTTCCATCGGCTGCAGCAGCAGCCCGCGCAGCGCGACCTCCCGCGGGAGCGCCATCTCGCCCGCTTCTTCGCGGGGCGGAGCGGCAACAAGCACCGGTACGCCGCGCTTCTCGCCGAGGCCGTTCCGCTCGACCGGCTGCCCGCGCCGCTCGCCGCGCTGGTGCGCGCCGCCGCCTCCCCCGCCCCCGCCGCGCCCGCCCTCACTACCGACAGCGAGACGACCTCGGGCGGCCGAGAACACGGGTGAACCCCACCGTCTCGGCGTGCCGTCGTCGTTTCGCGCACAGCAACGTCAGCCCGGGCGTATCAGCGATCGCAGTGGCCTGCCTGTTGCTGGCAGTCGCATCGCTAACCGCGTTGGTGCTGGTCACGTCAATCAACGACGCGGATCTGCTAAGCGTTGTGGCTCTCGCGCTGGCAGTCATCGCCTTTGCTGCGCAGTTGATCATCTACATCGTCCAGCCATCCGAGGCCGCGGCAGAATCTCGAAGATCGCTCGGACTCCATACTGAGCTCAACGGCCTGCTCGCAGAGCTTCGTGAGCGAACTGGCACCACTCAGAGATCGGTGGACGCGATCAACTCCCGATAGCTCGAAGCGGTCATCGGCAAAGAGGAGACCGGTCGCCCGAGCCAGTCGAGCGGCGAGCTTGCGCGTCGAGTTGCGCAAACCTACTCCGAGGTCGCCTCGACGCAGGCAATCGTCGAGTCAGGCTCCCGCGCAGGTATCTCCAGTACGTGGCCCCCCTCTGTCGAAGGAAGAAGCAGAGACGATTCACTCCGAGCTAACCGCATGGCCAGCTCCCGAGGATGTCCAGTACGTCGGTGAAACGCTGGATGGTTTGAGCGAAGGCGCGATTGAGACTCTCTTCCGTCTCACGCGTGACGCGAAGGCTTCCTCGAGACCGGGTGCGACGTTCGGGCCTGGGCTAGGTGGAGATCCAGAGTTGGAGCGCGCGGGACTGAGCCAAAAGATTCCTGGATGGAAGTTGCACACTTTGACTGACGACGGCCGTCGGGTGGGGAAGTTGTTCACGGCGGAGGGAGATCCGCCTGCGTGGGTGACTCAGCTTCTCCCGCCGCGGGAGCGGGCGATAGCCAGCTGGAGAAATCGGGAGGCGCAGCTTCTCGACAATCGAGATCAGGAGGCTTAGATCTGCGCCACGCAGCGGCGCGGTCGACTAGCGGCCCTGTCGACGGGGCTGGCAGCTGCGACACTGGCCGCGCAAGTGCGACCTCCCGCGGCACGCCGAAAGACCCCGGCAGGTTCTTGATTACATCCCATCCGCCGCGCTCGGCGTTGGGAACCACATACCGGTCGTCATCGTTCTTCGCCATGGCGCACAAGCTAGCGCTCGACTGCGGACCCGTCGGAAGGGGGTTGGCCGTGGCTACAGTCCGCGCGCCGCGCACCGGCCAGCCTGACCCGAGTACGCCGCTGGCGCAGCGGGGGGCTTGCTCGATGGCGGGCCACGTGATGAGCATGAAGACGGCCAGCGGTCCTAGGGGAAGCGTTGACAGGAACTGGCGTCCGTTCATGCACAAGCTACGGCGCTCAGAACGAATTGACGTACCTGCAAAGTTGGTTTGGGTCTGCAGCCCCGAGCAGCGCACCGACTGGAAATGGGCCGTCCCCTACATCCCACTTCTTTCCCCCGCGTTCCGCGCGATCCTCGACGAGCATCGCGGTGAGCACGACGAGATCCAATGGGTGCCCGCGATGTTGCGCATGGGAGACGCGGAAGAGGAGCGCTGGATTCCACACTTCCCGAGGCCTCGCGACATCCTCGACGGAGAACGCACCGATTGGGGCCCCTCTGGCCTGCCGATTCGATGGGTGCTCTCAGAATCCAAGATGGTTGGCGTTGCGGTTACCGCGCTACCGAACGAGTTGGGCGACATGATCGTGAGCGACGCGACCCTGAAGGCGCTCCGTCAGGCGAAGCTGAGCGGGTTCCGAGCTTTGCCTGCACGCTTCGACTGATCCTTCGATAGAGGGGAGCCCCAGCCGAACATGAGCCTCGAATCGCCCCGCCCTGCGCCAGCGGGGAGGTCCACGCCCCTACCATCTGGCTGTGGGCTACTTCATCTCCCGATTCGCCACGCGCACCTAATAGATGCGTGGGTCCGCGCGTTCGAGAAGACTCAAGCAAACCCCTATGAGCACTAGCGACGGTGCTCAGATCTACCGGTGGTAGCCGACACGTCACCCGCTCCTTCCGCGTCTTCTCGTTCAAACCCCGTGGTCTCGGCGCGCAGTCGTCGTCTCGCGGCCATCAGGCCGGGAGGGCCTGAGGCGGTCAGCGCTTCAGGTTGGCGAGTTCCTGCAGCACCTCGTCGCTCGTGGTGATGATGCGGGCGTTCGCCTGGAAGCCGCGCTGGGCGACGATCAGGTTGGTGAACTCCTGCGAGAGGTCGACGTTCGACATCTCCAGCGCGCCGCTCACGAGATCGCCGAGGCCATCGCTGCCAGCCACGCCGATGACGGCCGCACCCGAGTTGGCCCCCACACGGTACTGCGACGAGCCCGCCTTCTCGAGGCCCTCGGCGTTGTCGAACGAGGCGAGTGCGACCTGTGCGAGGACTTCGGCGCCGCCGTTGCTGAACGATCCGACGAGGCTGCCGTCGGCGGTGAGCGTGTACGACACGAGAGCGCCCGACGCGCGGCCGTCCTGGTCGGTGACGGCGACGGTGCGGAGGCTCGCGAAGCCCGACACGGCCGACAGGTCGACGGTCACGCCGCCCGACACGATCGAGGCGGGAGCGGTGAGGGCGCCGTCGGTGAAGGCGAGCGAGGTGGTGGCGGTGCCGTCGGTGACATCCCATCCGCCCGCCGTGCGCGTGAACGTGAGGGTCAGCTGGCTGGCGGTGCCCTCGGAGTCGTAGACCGTGATGTCCCGGACGATCTGCTCGCCCACGGCGGCGTCGGCAGGCAGGTTGCCCGTGACGGCGGCGTTCTGCGTCGCGACAGCGGGCGACGTCGCGCCAACGGGGAGCGACACGGTGCCGATGGGCGTGCCGGTGGCGATCACGCCGTTCTGCGCCGTCCATCCCTGCACGAGCGCGCCGTCGGCCGTGGTGAGGCGTCCTGTCGAGTCGAAGGTGAAGCCGCCGTTACGGGTGTAGAGGGTCTCGGCGCCGTTGCGGACCACGAAGAAGCCGTCTCCCGCGATCATGAGGTCGGTGGGCACGCCGGTGCTCTGCGCCGAGCCCTGGGCGAAGTTGGTGCGGATGGCGGAGACCTGCGTGCCGAGTCCGACCTGCGCGGCGTTGGAACCGCCGGCGCCGTCTTGTCCGGCGCGGGAGTTCTGCACGATCTGCGACAGCGTGTCTTGGAACTGCACCGATCCGGCCTTGAAGCCGACCGTGTTGACGTTGGCGATGTTGTTGCCGGTGACGTCGAGCATGGTCTGGTGCGAGCGGAGGCCGGAGATGCCGGCGTAGAGCGAGCGAAGCATGGCGTGGTGCCCTTCTTATATAGGGGTCAGGAAGCGGTGACGCCCGACACGGCGTCGAGCGGGATAGTGGTGTCGCCGATGGTGACGGAGGGGACGCTGTTCTCGAACGAGACCTTCGTCACGACGCCCGACTGGGTGACGCCGTCGGCGTCGACGTACGACGCCGTCTTGCCGACGAGCGCCGCGGCGGTCTGCCGCATGCTGAGCGCGAAGCTCTCGGTGAAGGTGTCGGCCAGGGTGACGAGCTGTTCCATCATCGCGAGCTGCGTGGTCTGGGCCATCATCTCGTTGGTGTCGAGGGGCGAGCTCGGGTCTTGGTTCTTCATCTGCGCCACGAGCAGCTGGAGGAAGACCTCCGCGTCGAGCGTCTTCTTGGGCGCGGTGGGGGTGCCGGCGCTCGCGGATGCGGCGGCCGATGCAGCGGCGACGGCGTCGACGGGGGGCATGGCGCTCCTTTCAGCAGTCTTCGTGTGGGGGTCAGGCGAACAGGTCGATGGAGGTCCCGCCATGTGCGGGAGCGGGTATCGCGGGAGCAGGCGCGGGAGCGGCCGGCGCATCGCTCCGGGTGTCCGCGCGGTCGCCGGGCGTAGCGGAAGAGGCCGATCCCGAGCCCGCACCGAGCCCGCACCGGAGCCTGAACCCGATCCGCCGCCAGCGCCGGACCCCGTGAGCCCCGCCCACGCTGACGAGCCGCCCGACCCGGTCGACGACGGGTCGGGGCGGCCGGCGTCGGTGGCGACGACGGCGAGCGACGAGTGCGGCATGAGCGCGGCGAGGTCGCGGCGGAGGTCCGACAGGATGGCGCGGAGCGCGTCGCGCCCGACTGCGGTGCTCGATGCCAGTTCGATCGAGACCGTCGACCCCGAGATGTGCGCCTTCACCGTGACCGGACCGAGGTCGTCGGGCGAGACCCGCACCGTGAGGGTGTGGTCGCCGTCTCCCGCCTGCACGAGCGACACGACGGGCGTCGTGAGCTGCGGCGCGAGGGGAGCTCGCGCGGCCGTGGTCGCGGTGGGCGCGGTCGGGGCTGCCGGGGCGGCGGCGGGCGACATCGTCGGCGGCGTCGTGCTGCCGGCCGCCGCTGCGGAGCCGATGAGCGACTCCGCGGCCGGTGGCACGCCGGTCTCGGCCGGCGCGGCGCGCGTCGTTCGGTCGCCGGCCGTGGCCGCCGTGCGAAGTGCGGCTGCCTGCGCGGCAGCGGCCATCGGAGCCGTGAGGCCGGCGACGGCAGAGGAGGGAGCGAGCGGAGAGGCGACGCCGATGGGGGGAGCGCTGTCGCGCGAGGGCGTCACCTCCCCGCTCCACGCGGGATGAGGGCCCGCACCCGGGGGGATCGTGGCGGCGACGGTGGCGGCGACGGCGGCGGTGGCCGGGGTCGGGGCCGGGGTCGCGAGGAGAGCGGAGCGCTCGGCGGAGCGCGCGAGGGGCGCGGCACCGGCCGTCAGCGTCCCGGTGGTCAGCGCACCGGCGGTGCCGGAGGCCGCGAGGGCCGTCGTCGAGGCAGGGACGACCCGTCGGATGGTGGCGAGGTCGCCGTCCTTCAGCCAGTTGTCCCGGTGTTCGACGACCTTGCCGGGGCTCGGTGCGTGGATGACCTTGCCGTCGCCGGCGTAGATCACGATGTGAACCCTCGCCGCTTGTGACGAGGAGGTCGCCGGGCTGAGCGTCGGCGAGCGAGGGGACCTCGACGCCGATGTCGGCCTGGTCCTGCACCACCCGGGGGACCTCGATGCCGAGGTCGGCGAACACCCGCTGCACGAGCCCGGAGCAGTCCATGCCCGACCGGTCCTCGCCGGCGTAGACGTAGGGCACGCCGAGGTATGACATCGCCTGGTCGACGACGTCGTCGCCGTCGACCGAGCCCGCCGAGAGGGGCGGGCTCGCGCCGACCGCACCGGCATCCGCCACCGCCACCGCCGCGGCGAACGCGCCGGCGGTCGGCGAACCGGCGGCGCTGCGTGCTGCCGCGCCTGCGGTCGGGGCGCCCGAGGACGAGTCGGTCGACAGCACGCGGATGCGCTGCTGGATGTCGTCGATGCGTCCGAGCGAAGCGGCCAGCGTCATGACTGTCCCTCCACCCCGGGTGTCGCGGAGGTGCGGCGCAGCGCGATCTCGTCGAGGGTCGACTGCTCGCCGCGCCGCACCCGATCGCGTTCGCGGCGGTCGTGCGCTTCCGCCAGCCGGGTGAGGCCGTGCTCATCGATGCGGGCTGCGGCGTGCTCGGCGCGCGCCGCGTCCGCAGCGGCGGCCTGCGCATCGCCCAGCGCCCGGAGGTCGGAGAGCAGGCTGCGCGCCGCGACGCGGCTGGCGGCGAGGGCCGCGAGCGTGCGCACGTCTTCGACCCCTTCGGCGGATGTCGTGAGCGACGCACGCACCTGGCGGTCGCGGGCCTCGGTCTGCGCATGCTCCATCGAGGCTCGGGTGAGACGCTCAGCGGCGGCGCGCTCCTGGAGGCGGCGCACGCGGAGGAGGCCTGCGAGCGGGAATCCACGACTCATGAGAGACCTCCGAAGGCTGAGACGAGATCGTCGAGGCGGCGCCATGACTCGACGTGCGACGACGTCTCGTCGAGCGACTGGGTGAGGAACGCGGTGATCGCGTGCTCGTGGGCGATGGCGGCGTCGACGCGCGCGTCGGCCCCCGCGCGATAGGCGCCGATCCCGATGAGGTCGCGCGCGTCTTGCCGGGCGGCGAGCACAGACCGCAGGGCCGCGGCGGTCGCGCGCTGCTGCGGAGACGACACTTTGCCCTCGAGACGTGAGACGGAGCCGAGCACGTCGATCGCCGGATGATGTCCCGTGATCGCCAGCGCACGGTCGAGCACGAGGTGGCCGTCGAGGATGGAGCGCACCGTGTCGGCGACGGGCTCGTTGTGGTCGTCGCCCTCGACGAGCACCGTGTAGACGCCGGTGATCGAGCCGTGACGGTCGGTGCCCGCGCGTTCGAGGAGACCGGCGAGCACGGGGAAGGTGGAGGGCGGGTAGCCCCGCGTGGCCGGCGGCTCACCCGCGGCGAGGCCGATCTCGCGCTGCGCCATCGCGACGCGTGTGAGCGAGTCCATCATGAGCATGACGTGCCCCCCGGCATCGCGGAACGCCTCGGCGATGCGGGTGGCGGTGCTCGCGGCCCGGAGTCGCGCGAGGGCCGGCTGGTCGGAGGTCGACACGACGACGACGGAGCGGGCGAGGCCTTCCGGACCGAGGTCGTCTTCGATGAACTCGCGCACCTCGCGGCCGCGCTCGCCGACGAGGGCGATGACGTTCGCGTCGGCGGTCGATCCGCGGGCGATCATCGACAGGAGCGACGACTTGCCCACGCCGGAGCCCGCGAAGAGACCCATGCGCTGGCCTCGGCCCACCGGCGTGAGGGTGTCGATGGCGCGAACACCGGTCGTGAGGGTGTCGGTGATGCGGGCGCGGTCCATGACCGACGGCGGCTCGTGGTCGAGGGTGACGCGCGGCGCCGCGATGGGGCCGAGGTCGTCGATCGGGCGGCCGAGTCCGTCGATGATGCGGCCGAGCACGCTCGGGCCGACGGGCACGCGCACGCGCCCCGACATCGACAGTGCACGCTCGCCGACGCGGATGCCGTCGGTGGGTGACAGCGGCATGCAGCGGAGGGCGCCGCGCTCGGCGGCGACCACCTCGGCGGCCACGCCGTCGCCGATCGTGACGAGATCGCCGACCGCGCCCGTGAGGCCGCGCACCTCGACGCCCAGGCCGAGCACGCGCGAGACCGTGCCCGAGCGCTCGGGGCGCGCCGCTTCGAGCACGGCGCCCCATCCGCTCACGACGCCACCTCGTCGGGGGTGGTGCGGGCGGAGAGCGCGAGGCGCGCCCGGCGGAGCGCGGCGCGCACCTGCAGGTCGACCTGTCCGTCTCCCATATGCACGACGGCGTCGCCGGACGAGAGCCCGGCCGACGATTCGATGCGGAGGCCCGTCCCCTCGCTGACAGGCCGGGCGCCGAGGGCATCGAGTGTCGCAAGGTCGACGTCGCTCAGGATGACGACCGCTTCGGCCGCACCTCCGACCGCGTTCTCGGCGCGGGCCAGCGCCGTCTGGGCTGCGCGCACCGGATCCGACAGTTCGCGCTCGAGGATCGTCTCGGCCAGTTCGATCGCGAGCGCCCAGATCTTCTCCTCCGCCACTTCCGTGATCGCGTCGACTCGGTCTTTGAGCGATACGGCGGCGATCTCGACCGCCAGGCGGGCCCGATCGGCCGCCTGGGCGTCGGCGGCGCGGGCGGCGCGGCGCTCCGCCTCCGCGTGCTGCGCGTCACGCTCAGCCTGCTCGGCGGCGGCGCGGAGACCTTCTGCGTAGCCGAGCGCGCGGCCTTGGCGGCGGGCGCGTTCGCGCTCTCGGGTGTCGTTCGCGCCGGCGAGCCGGGGGATCTCGCGGCGGACGAACGCGTCGGCGCCGGTCACCTGCCCGGTGGTGACCCCCTGACTGCCCGCGGCCACCCGGCTGACCGGCGGGAACGGCCCTGCCGGGAGCGAGGTGAACGTGGTGGTGGGGTTCTCAGGCGACATATTCGTCCTCGTCGCCGCGACGCACGCGGATCTCTCCGGCCGCCTCGAGCGCGCGGATGGTGCGGACGATCTCGGCGCGCGCCTCCTCGACCTGCGAGACTCGCACCGAGCCGAGCACGCGCGACTCGGCGTCGAGGGTGTCGCGGTTGCGTTCGGTCATGTTCCGGCGGATGACGGCGGCGACCTCCTGCGCGGCGCCCTTCAGAGCGAGGGCGAGCACGCGGATCTCGATGCCGCGCAGCACGCGCTGGGCGTCGCGGTCGTCGAGCACGACGACGTCGGCGAACGTGAACATCCGGCGAGCGGATGTCTTCGGCGAGCGCACTGTCGCGCGCTTCCAGGTTCGACAGCAGTGCTTTCTCGATCGTCGCGTCGGAGCGGTTGATGATGTCGACGAGGGGCTGCACGCCGCCGAGGGTCTCGCGGGAGTCGCGCGTGGCGAAGGCTCCCGACCGGGCACGGAGGGCTCCCGCCACGATCGACACGGCGTCTTGCGACGCGGTTCCCATCGTGGCGATCGCGTGCGCGACATCGGTGCGCGCCGGGTCGGACAGCTCGGCCAGCACCGCCGCGGCCCGGTCGACCGGCAGGTGGGCGAGCACGAGGGCGATCGTCTGCGGCAGCTCGCCCTCGACGACGCTCGCGATCTGGGCGGGCTCGACGGCGGTGAGGAAGTCGAACGACGATCCGGTCATCGCCGACGACACCCGCGTGAGCACGCCGGCGGCGCGTTCGGAGCCGAACGACGCCTCCAGCAGCCCGGTGGCGAGGTCGCGGCCGCCGCGGGCGGGTGGGAGGTGCCCCTGCGCGACGCGGTGGAAGTCGGTGAGCGCCGAGTTGGTGGTCTCGGCGTCGAGGTCGCGCAGCCGGATGATCTCGGCAGCGATCACCTCGGCCTCCTCGTCGCCGAGGTGCTTCATCACCTCGACGGCGAGCGCACGGTCGAGGTTCATCATGACGACGGCGGCCGTCTGAGGACCGGAGAGGGTGGTCATGCGTCCTGCCGATCGCGTACGAGCTGACGCAGCAGGTCGGCGGCCTTGGCCGGGTCGCGGCGGGCGAAGTCGCCGATCTCGGCGCGGCGCCGGTCGAGGGTCATCTGGCTGAGCTCGGGCTCGGGATCGGGTTCGAGCACCGCCGTGGCGAGCGGGTCGGGTGCGATCGACTCGATCTGGGGCGCGACGCCGTGGGTGAGCGCTTCGAAGCGGTCGAGCGGATCGTCGACCGCCGTCAGCGTCATGACCTCCTGCTCCGCGCCGGCGCGACGGCGACGGCGGCTCATGACCACCGCCGTCACGAGGGCCATGATGACGGCGAACACGATCACCCCGGCGATCATGGCGATGCGCGTCGTCTCGGCGGCGCGCTCGGCGGCTTCGGCTTCGCGCGCGGCGTCGAGCGCTGCCTGGGCGGCGTCTGCCGATCCGGCGCTGAAGGGCACCAGCTCCACGGTCACGGCGTCGCCGCGGTCGGGGTCGACGCCGGCGGCGGTCGTGACGAGCGCCGTGAGCTGCGCGAGGTCGACCGCCTCGGCGGCGGTCGTGTCGACGGCGACCGCCACGGTCTGGCGCGTGACGGCACCGGCGGGGATGACGGTGCTCTCGGTCGACTTGTTGATGACGTTCGTGCGTGTCTCGTTCGACGATTCGTACGTGCCGCCCTCCGCGCCCGCGGGCACATCGGCCCCGAGCACGCCGGTGTCGCCGCCGGTGCCCGTGTACGTCTCGGTCGAGGTCTCCTCGGTGAGCGCGGGGGCGTCTTCGACAGGTTCGTAGGTCTCGTCGATCCGCTCGCGCGTCGCGTTCTCCATGACGGCCGACACCGACACGCTCGAATTGCCCGCGCCCACGACCGTGTCGAGCAGCTGCTGCACGTTGGAGGCGATACGGGTCTCGTAGGCGCTCGTCTGCTGGTCGGCGCTGCGTGTGGTGTCGCCGCCGATCGCCGAGAGGGTGCGTCCGGAGCTGTCGATCACGGCCACGTTCTCGGGCTTCATCCCGCTGACGGCGGCGGAGGTGAGGTGCACGATCGCCTCGACCTGTTCGGTGGGGAGTGTCGTGCCGCCCGCCGTCTCGAGGAAGACGGACGCCGTCGGGTCGACCTTCTCCGACACGAACACGCTCTCCTCGGGGATCGCGAGCTGCACCGAGGCGGTCATGACGTTGTCGAGCGCCGAGATCGTGCGGGCGAGCTCGCCCTCGATGGCACGCTTGTAGGTGACGGTCTGCTGGAACTCCGAGCTCGTGACGCCCATCGCGTCGAGCAGCGAGTAGCCGTCGGTGCGCCCGCGGGGGAGCCCGGACGCGGCGGCGGCCAGGCGCTGCTCGTACACGTCGGCTTCCGCCACCATCACGGTCGATCCGCCGTCGGTGAGCTCGTACGGGACGTTGGCCGCGCGCAGCTGCTCGACGACGGCGCTGGCGTCTTCGGCGCCCAGGCCCGAGAACAGCGGCGACAGCGCCGGACGCGACAGCCAGCTCGACAGAGCGAAGACGCCCATCGCGAGCACGGCGACGCCGATGATCGCGATGGTGCGCTGGGCCAGCGTGAACGAGCCGACTGCCGTGCGGAGGCGGCCGAGGAGCGATGTGACGGCGGCGGGCATCAGGCCTGCATCCTCATGATCTCGTTGAACGCGTCGACGCCCTTGTTGCGCACGGCGGCGACGAGCTCGAGGGTGACCGAGGCGCGCGCCGACGCGATCATGGCCGAGTGGATGTCGTCGAGGTTGCCGGTGACGGCGGCGACGGCCAGCTCGTTGGAGGTCGATTGCAGCTGACGCAGCTCGTCGACCGCGCCCGTGACGCTCTCGCCGAACGACGCGGCGCCTTCGGCCGCGCGGACGGTGCCGACCGGCCCGGCACCGGCCGCGCGGACGGTGCGACGGCCCGGTACCCGACCCGGTCCCGACCGCCGCCACGCCGCCCGACAGACCCAGGCCGCCCGTGAGACCCTGGCCGCCCGTGAGACCCAGGCCGCCCGACAGACCCAGGCCGCCCGTGAGACCCTGGCCGATCCCTTCGATCCCCGACAGCGGCGGCATCAGCGCCTCCCGATCTGCAGGGCGGCCTCGTACGTCGACTTCGCACGGTCGACGACGGCCGCGTTCGCCTGGTAGCCGCGCTGAGCGAGGATCAGGTAGCTCATCTGCTCACCCAGGTCGATGTCGGGGTAGCGCACGTAGCCCGCCTCGTCGGCGAGCGGGTTGTCGGGTTCGTACACGAGTCGCCCTTCGTCGTCGCCCCACACGACGCCGGCCACGGCCACGCCGCCGCGCGCCTCATCGGCCTCGACGGCGACGTAGCGCTGACGGAAGGCGGCTTCGTCGCCGGAGACGGCGGTGTTCATGTTGGCGAGGTTGTCGCTGAGCGCGTCGAGCCAGATGCGGTGGGCGGTCATGCCGGAGCCGGCGATGCCGATGGCGTCGAAGGTCATGAGGTCCTCAATGCTGTCTGCACCGACGAGAACGCCCCGCCGACGGCCTG
Source organism: uncultured Actinomycetota bacterium (assembly GCA_963789095.1). Classification (GTDB taxonomy): domain Bacteria; phylum Actinomycetota; class Actinomycetes; order Actinomycetales; family Microbacteriaceae; genus Microbacterium. The sequence continues at coordinate 16,275 of CAWBJK010000007.1, read as the reverse complement.
CGACGCGAACTGGAAGCGCAGCACGGTGTCGATGTTGGAGAGCGTCTCGGTGTCGAGGTTGACGTTGTTGCCGTTGAGCCTGGTGGGTGCGGTCGACTCCGACACGCTCGCGGTGACCCTGCCGGATCCGCGAGCGACGGCCGCGGCCAGCGCGTCCTCGAAGGTGACCACCTTGGCGTGGTAGCCGGTCGTGTTGACGTTCGCGATGTTGTCGGCGATGGCGCGCTGGCGCTGGGAGAGCCCGTTGAGGGCGCTCGTGAGCGCGGCGGTGGTCACTGATTCGAGCACGAAGCTGCTTCCGTCTTCGGATGACGGCCGATCCGTGGCCGGGGACGAGCGATCCGTGCTCTTCACCCTCTATCGGACGCCACGCGCCCCGCGTTAGGCGAGTCCGGCCGTCGCGTTCACTCCCGCGAGACGACGACTGCGCGCCGAGACCACGGGTCGGACCCATGTTCTCGGCGCGGGGGCGTCGTCTCGCGGGAGGAGCGGCGGGTCAGCCGTCGCGTTCGACGTAGGCCGCCACGTCGGCGCGCGGGCCGGGGATGAGCCGCGCCGCGTCGAGCTGTGCGCGCACCGAGACCAGCTCGCCGCGCAGCTGGGCCGTACGGGCCAGCTGACGCGCAGCGATGTCGCGTGCCCGGTCGAGCAGTTGCGGAGGCAGCGGGCCGAGCGCCCGGTCGGGCGCCCACGGCGCCGAGCCCGGAGCGTCGAGATCGCGTTCGAAGAGGTCGAGCTGGGCGTTCCAGGCGTCGAGGGTCATACGACGGCCAGTGCGTCGGCCGCAGCGTGCCAGGCATCGCGCAGCGGGATGAGCAGCTCGATGCACTCCCGCGTGCGTTCGGGGTCGCGACCGATGTTCGCGCCGATGAGCGTGCGGGTGATGTAGCCGTAGAGGGCGCGCAGCTGTGAGCTCCCCTCCCAGTCGTCGGTGAGCGAAGCCGACAGCTCGGCGAGGATCTGCTGGGCGTGCTGCAGTTCGACGTTCGCGGTTGTCCAGTCGCCGCGCCGCTGGGCGGCCTCGCCGCGCTGCACGTCGAGCACGAGCCGGTCGCAGAGCATCGTGAGGAGCCGTTGCGGGCTCGCCGAGAGGATCGCCTCCTCCTGGTACCGCTGCTGCGCCCGCAGTGCGGCATTCACGAGTCGCTCCGCAGGCCGGCGAGCCCGTCGATCTGGGAGGTCAGGTAGGCCGACTGCGACTGCAGCCGCGACAGCATCGTCTCCATCGACGCGTACGTGCGCTCGAGGCTCGCGCGCCGCTGGTCGAGTCGCACGTCCCAGCGGTCGAGCTGCTCGGATATCCGCTTGACCTCCTCCTGCTGGCCGGTGATGCGAGCCGTGACGAGGCCGTCGTACTTGTCGGAGTACTGCTCGGTCACGTCCTGCACGCGTGCGGCGATGCCGGAGAACAGGGCCGACACGGCGTCGGGGTCGTCGGCGAGAGCCTTCGTGAAGACGGCCTCGTCGAAGCTCAGCACCCCGAGGCGGTCGAAGGAGATGCCGATCGTCGAGGGTGAGGTGCCGTCGACGGGGTGCTGCACGGCACTCGTGAGCGCCTGGCGCAGCGCACGCACGGTGCTGTCGCCCGTGAACACCCCGAGCGTGGTGCTCTCGCCGGGGGCGCCGCCGGGAGTCGCGGTGGATCCCTTCGCGATCCCCGACAGCGCGGCAGCGATCTGCTTCACGAAGTCGGAGACGGCCTTGGTCCGCGCGGCGGGATCGTCGGCCACCGTCAGCGTCACCGCCTGGGTGGTGGGCGTCGACACGGTGACGTCGATGCCGGGGAACAGGTCGGTGAAGGTGTTGCCGGCGGAGGTGACGACCTGCTCGGCGGCGGTGCCCGCCCACAGGCGCACCTGTGCGTCGGCGCCCTGGGTCACGGTCGCCGCGCCGGGCTCGGAGCCCAGGTCGGTGGCGGTGCCTCCGGCGACCGCGGCGGCATCGCCGAGGTGCACGCGAAAGGCGCCCGCGTCGCCTGCCTGCGTGGCCGTCAGCTGCAGGCGGAACAGGGGCGCCCCGCCGCCGTCGGTGCCGGCGGCCACGGCGGAGGCCGCGACGCCGGCACCGGCGGCGGTGAGGGCGCGGGCGACGTCGGCGGGGGAGCCCGACGTCGGCCGCACCTCGACGAGCGTTCCGTCGGCCTTCTCGATCGTCAGCACGGGGGGAGTGCCGGGGATCGATGATGCCGCCGCCGTCACGACGCTGTGCGCCGTGGCCGCTCGATCGACGACGATCTGTGTCGACAGGGGGGCGGCGCCCGCCTTCGAGACGATCTTGACGCCGGTGTCGGAGCTCGTCGCCGTCATCTGACTGAGCGCGGTGGGCGCGGTGGCTGCTTTCGCCTTCGCGAACAGGTCCTGCAGCGAGGTGTTGAGCGACTGCAGCTGGCTGATGACGAACTTGCGGTCGTCCGATTTCGCGCTCAGCAGCGTGCGCGGGATCTTCTCGACGTCCATGAGGGCGTTGATGATCGCCGACGTGTCGAGCTTCGACGCGAGCCCGTCCATCGAGATGGCCATATCCCCCCCTGTTGCGTACGGAACGCCGGGGACGGGCCCCGGCATCGGTAGCTATCGGCAGGCTGTGCCGTCCCGTTAGCCGCGCGGTTCGGCGAGGTTCCGCGTCGCGCAGCCCGGCGTTGCGCCTATGCGGTGGCCGCGCGGGGGCCGGTCGTGAGCGGGGCGTGCCGCGTGGCGTGGAGCGGAGCGGGATCGCTGCCGCGACGGGCGGGGTCGAGGGCGTCGATCCGGGCGAAGTACGCGTCGCGCGCCTCTTCCGAAACGCGGGAGACGGGCACCATGGCGTCGCCCTCGGAGTAGCGTTCCAGGGCGTCGTGGAGCAGGCGCACGGCTTCGGCACGCTGCTGCGACACGGCGGAGTGCGAGACGCCGAGCTCTTCGGCGATCTCCTTCACGGGGCGTTCGTCGATGTACACGGCCCGAACGATCGCACGCATCCGCTCGGGGAGGGCCTCGACGGCGTGGGCGAGGGCGGCGCGCCGCTCACGGAGGAGGGCCGACTCTTCGGGGAGCACCATGCCGGAGGGCACGTCGAACACGGTGGAGTCGTCGAGACTCGTGACGGTGCGGGCGGCGTCGTCGAGGGCCTCCACGACGGTGTCGCGGTCGACGCCCATGGCGGCGGCGACCTCGTCGACGGTCGCGGTGCGTCCGAGTCCGGCGGTGAGGGTGTCGCGCACGGCCGTGGTCTCTTTGATGCGCCTGCGGATTCCGCGGGAGGCCCAGTCCATCGACCGCATCTCGTCGGCGAAGGCCCCGAGGATCCGCCGCCGGGCATAGGCTCCGAACGGCACTCCGAGGCTCGCGTCGAACGCGTCCGCCGCGTTCACGAGTGCGAGGGCGCCCACCGAGGCGAGGTCTTCGAGGGGGACATGCGTCGCTCGGGAATGCAGCTCACGGGCGAGGTAGCCCACGAGAGGTAAATTTTCTTTTATCAGGAGGTTGCGTTCGGCGCGACCGCGCATCAGGGATTTGGCCTTCCGTCTGGAGAGCGGGGGAACACTCAGACTTCGCCGGACGGTGGGGGGAGCCGCCGACGTTCAGGCAAGACTATGAGAGAACTCTCATAAAACTGAAGAGCGAAATAATTTCTGTCTCGTTAACGATCTGCGTCCGGTCGCCGATAGACAGAGACATGCCCGTCGCGAAGAGTGCACACGTGGGGTTGCGCACGACCGCGAGCCGAAAGGGAATCCACTGGGGAGGAAAAATGGGAGCCAACGAGTTGTCGATGCAATTGTGGCGCGAACGCGAGCTGCTGGAGATGCTCATCTTCAAGCTCGAGGAGCAGCGGCTGCTGCTCGAGTCCGGCGGCATGCGCTGGATCCACTTCGCCACTCGCGAGATCGAACAGGTGCTGGAGCGGCTGCGCGAGTCGGGACTCGGGCGCGACGTCGAGGTCGCAGCCCTCGCGCGCCAGTGGGGGGTGCCGGAGCCGGTCACGCTCGCGCACCTGCTCGACGCGGCACCCACCGACTCGTGGCGCGAGATCTTCACCGAGCACCGCACCGCGCTGACCGCCCTCATGGGCGAAGTCGCCCAGCTCAAGGGCTCCAACGAGGTCCACCTGCGCGCCGCCGGGCGCGCAGTCGAAGAGACCCTCGCCGGCCTCGAAGCCGGCGCCGGGGTGTACGACACGCACGGCACGCGCGCCCGGGAAGACCAGGCGCGCATCGTCGACAGGAAGATGTGAGGCACGGATGTCCACCTTCAGCGGACTGAACACGGCATCGAGCGCGCTGGCCGCCGCTCGCCGCGGCATGGACCTCATCGGGCAAAACATCGCCAACCAGACCACGCCCGGCTACACGCGCCAGCGTCTCGAGACCTCCGCTGTGGCGGCGGTCGCCGTGTCGGGTCGCTTCTCGGTGGGAGCCCAGCCCGGGCAGGGCGTGTCGGTCGACGGCATCGCGCGTCTCGGCGACGCCGTGCTCGACTCCCGCGTGCGCGACACGCTCGCCGCGTCGGGCTACTGGTCGACGCGCGCGAGCGCAGCCGCGGCCGCCGAGGCGGCCCTCGCCGAGCCCACCGAGAACGGCATCGCCCACCAGCTGTCCGAGTTCTGGGCATCGTGGCAGGACCTTGCGAACCGACCCGACTCCACCGCGGCCGCCGCCGCCGTCATCACCCACGCGCAAGCGCTCGCCGGCCGGATCTCCGACGGCTACCGCACGGTCGCCGACCAGTGGGCGAGCATGCGCTCGAAGGCCGACATGACGGTCTCGCAGATCAACGTCGCCGCGGCGCAGATCGCCGACCTCAACGGCGCGATCCGCGACAGCATCGGCGCCGGCGGCGCCCCCAACGAGCTCATCGACCGGCGGAACCTCCTCGCGCAGAACGTCGCTCGCCTGTCGGGGGCGACGGCCACCGTCGAAGCCGACGGCACGCTCACCCTGCGCGTCGACGGCAACGCCCTCGTCTCGGGGTCGCAGGCTCGCGCGCTCATGCTCTCGGGGCCGCCCTCGATCGAGTCGACCGGCTCGATGACGCTCGCGTGGGGGCCGGACGGCAGCCTTCCCATCGACGCCGCCGGCGGAGAGCTCGGAGGGCAGCTGTCGGTGCTCGCACCCGCCTCCGAAGGCGGCGTGCTGGCAGGCCTCGCCGGCGACTTCAACGCCCTTGCGACCGCTCTCGCCGACGCGGTCAACGCTCAGCACCGCGCGGGCGTCACCTCGTCGGGCGCTCCCGGCGGCGACTTCTTCTCGCTCACCCCCGGCGGCCCGGCGGCGCTCGGACTCGGCATCATCCCCATCGGCACGGCAGACCTTGCGGTCGCCCTCGCCGGCGGTGGCCCCCTCGACGGCTCCAACGCCGACGCCCTCTCTGACGTCGGCGGGCGGCCGGGCGGACCCAACGGCCTCTGGAGCGACGTCGTCGCCCGCCTCGCGGTGAGCACGGCCTCCGAAGCGGGACGCGCGAGCCGTGCGGACGCGGGGGCGACAGCCGCCGTGGTGGCGCAGCAGTCGGTCGCCGGTGTCGACGGCGACGAAGAGACCGTGAATCTCCTCACGCTGCAGACCTCGTACCAGGCGGCCGCCCGCGTGCTGACCGCCGTCGACGAAGCCCTCGACGTGCTCATCAACCGCACCGGCCTCGTGGGCCGCTGACCGCCACCGCACACTTTCCCGTCGACCACCCAGGAGCGTCATGATCACCCGTGTCACCTCGCAGGCGATGACGCAGACGGCTCTGCGCAATCTGCAGTCGGGGCTCAACAGCCTGTCGCGCCTCCAGGAGCAGGCCACGTCGCAGCGCGCGTTCGCCGTCCCCTCCGACGATCCCGCTGCGGCCGCGACGGCGCTCGGCCTGCACGACGCCCAGCGTCGCACGGCGCAGCACACGCGGAACATCGACGACGGCCTCGCCTGGCTCACCACCGTGGACACCGCGATCAGTGCCTCGACCGCCCTGCTCGGCCGTGCACGCGACCTCACGGTGCAGGGGGCCAACTCCGGTGCCCTCGACGTGACGGCCCGCGAGGCGATCGCCGTCGAGCTCGAAGCCATCCGGGCCGAGCTGATCGGACAGGGCAACACGACCTTCCTGGGACGCTCCGTCTTCGCGGGCACGTCCGAGACCGCCGCCTTCGCCCCCGACTACTCCTTCTCGGGTGTCGCCGGGTCGCAGGTGCAGCGCCGGATCTCCGACGGCGAGACCGTGCGGGTCGACGCCGACGGGGCCGAGGTGTTCGGGATCGGTGCCGGCTCGGTGTTCGCGCTGATCGACAACATCGTCACCGATCTGCGCGCCGGCACGAACGTCGGCCCGCGCCTGGGCGAGATCGACGAACGCCTGAACAGTATGCTCGGGGTGCAGGGCGCGGTCGGCGCCCGCCAGAATCAGGTGCTCCGCGCGAAGGAGGCTGCATTGGACGCCACGGTCACGCTCGAAGCGCAGCGCGCCGCCGTCGAGGACGTCGACTCGGTCGAGGTGCTCGTCAACCTGCGCGCGCAGGAGCTCGTCTACCAGTCGGCGCTGTCGGTCACCGCCCGCGTGCTGCAGCCGTCGCTCCTGGACTTCCTGCGGTGAGCGCGTCGTCGGCCTCCGCGGCCCTCACATTCGTCGCTCCGCCTCCCGGACTCGCCCCTCACGTCGACTTCTCCCTCGACGCGATCGACGGCGCCGACGCCCTGTATGCCCTCACGGCCATCGCCGATCCCGAGGTCCGGCTGTTCGCGGTCGACGCGGCCTCCGTCATGCCCGACTACGCGCCCGTGCTCAGCGACGACCAGGTCGACGCCCTCGGCCTCCGCACGCCGGACGATGCGGTCGTGCTCGTGGTCGCGCGCATGACCGACGAGGGGATCGGCGTGAACCTTCTCGCTCCCGTCGTCGTCAACACGCGCACGGGAGCTGCGGCGCAGGTGATCCTGGAAGGCCAGGATCTCCCCGTGCGCGCTCTTCTGGTCTGACGCCGTCTGTCGCGCTCCCGGCGGCGGTCGAGGCGGTCGCGCCGGTCGCGCCGCGCGCTACGCCGCGATCGGCTCGAGTGCGCGTCCGCCGATCGACACGCGCGCGTCCGACGAGCCTGCCGCGGTGATCGCCGCGAGGTAGCGCTCGCGGTGCCCCGTGCGGATGCCCGTGGCGCTCGGCTTGTTCTCGTACACGCCTGCCGCCCAGTTGCCTTCGACGAGCACGGGTCCCTCGGGGGTGACCGCGATGTCCCAGCCGACGTACCGCACCTGCGGGACGACGCGTGCGATCCGGTCGACGAAGTCGAGCACCTCTTCGAACATCGGCAGCCGGAACTCCGCGATCGGGATCTCGCTCTCGGGATGCACGACGTGCACCTGCCCGCACGAGTCGTACCCGGCGCCGGTGGCCTGGCCCGACTCGTCGAGCATGGCGTAGAAGCCGCCGAACGCGTTCTGGTCGCTCACGGCGCCGCGGCCGAACTTCTGCGCGACCGCGAGGATATGGGTCGTGCGGCCGTCGAAGAAGGCGGTCACCCGGGTGGTGTTGACGGTGCCGGCGCACAGCGCCGCGAGCTCGTCGTGCTGGCGGATGACCTCTTCGATGAGGATCTCGCCGCGGGCGAGCAGCCCCCGGTGGAACAGCTCCCAGTCGTTCACGTCGGCCGCGTGGTAGCGGTGCACGCCCAGGCCCGCCCGCCCCAGCGGCTCCTTCGTGACGATCGTGCCGTGGCGCTCCGCGAAGGCGCGCACCTCTGCCGCGTTGTCGGTGGTCACCGTCATCCACTCGCGGCGCAGGAAGGCGTCGAAGGTGTGGTTGAACGCGACCTTGTCGTGGAACAGGTGCCGGAAGGCCGGGTCGTCGAACTCCATCGCCAGCCGGTCGGAGAGCGGGCTCGTCATATAGGTGGCGCGCTCGGCCCGGGTGAGGATGGCGAAGTCGTAATCGATGTAGTCCTGGAAGCCGACGCCGCGGAAACCCGCCTCCCACAGCATGTCGACCACGACGGCCGGGGTGCTCCGCCCGTGCCGCTGCGCCGCCTGCCGCGCCCGCGTGATCAGCGCATCGGGGTTGAGACGACGAACACGCCGGGCCAGGTAGCGGAGGCGCGGCGTGAGCGAGAACGGGGAAGACATTGTGCTCCTGGGGTACTGAGGGGTGGGCCAGGTGGAGCGACCCGGCGGTCGGGGGCCCCGCAGCAGCGCCGCGAGACCCCCGCCAAGATGTCAGCCGCGGAGCAGCTGCAGGACGCCCTGGTTCGCCTGGTTCGCCTGGGCGAGCATGGCGGTACCCGCCTGCGACAGGATGTTCGCAGCCGTGTACTTGACCATCTCGGACGCCATGTCGGTGTCGCGGATGCGGCTCTCGGCCGCAGCCAGGTTCTCCGACGCGACGTTGAGGCTGTTGATCGTCGACTCGAAGCGGTTCTGCGCCGCACCGAGGGTGGCACGCGCGGTCGACACGTTGCCGATCTGCGTGTCGACGGCGGTGATCGTGAGCAGTGCGTTCGCCGCGGTGTCCACGGTGAGCGTCTTGATCGTCGCGCCGAGGCCGCTGAAGTCGGTCAGGCTGACGGAGATCTGGTCCTCCGCAGCCTGGTCGCCTGCTCCGACCTGGAACGTCAGCGCCGTCGGGTTGCCGGCGCCGCCCATGAGCTTGATGCCGTTGAAGTTCGTCGACGCGGCGACGCGGGTGAGCTCGTCGCCGAGGGCGTCGATCTCGGTCTTGATCGCGGTGCGCGACTCGGTGTTGTTCGAGTCGTTGCCGGCCTGCACCGCGAGGTCGCGCACGCGCTGCAGGATCGAGTGGACCTCGGTCAAGGCGCCTTCCGCGGTCTGGATGACCGAGATGCCGTCCTGGGCGTTGCGGGCCGCGACGTTCAGGCCGTTGACCTGCGAGCGCAGGCCCTCGGAGATCGCGAGGCCGGCGGCGTCGTCCGCAGCGCGGTTGATGCGAAGACCGCTCGAGAGCTTCTCGAGAGACTTCGACAGGTCGTTCTGCGTGCTCGACAGGTTGCGGTAGGCGTTGAGCGCCGACACGTTGGTGTTGATCTGCATACCCATGGTGTATTCCTCCGTGACTGGGGTTCAGCGGGCGCCCGTCGTGGGTCCCAGGAGTCCGTCCGTGGACTCCGTGACTGGGTCTATCGGCAGGTCGCGCGTCCGCGTTAGGCGCGGCAGGCAGAGTCGTGATCCCGGCGACGGGCCGTTCACAATTCAGTCCACAGCGGCGGGTCCATCCGCGGGGTATTGGCGCAGCACTGTGCTGACGAGGCTCTTCCGCGGGCGGTCGGCGCAGCGAGACTGAATTATGAACACGGGGTCGGGGCGCCCCCGTGCGGCGTCGGGGGGACGCGACCGGGGTCGCGGTGGTCCACCGGCCGATCAGGGCCTGCCCCGCCGTTGCGGGGACCAGGCCGATAGGCTGACCCGGTGAGTCTGCTCGAGATCCGCGGTGCCGCCCTGCGCCGCGGCGACCGCGAGCTGTGGAGCGGTCTCGACCTCGACGTCGCCCCCGGCGAGCTCGTCGCCGTGCTCGGCCCTTCCGGGTCGGGCAAGACCACGTTGCTGCGCGCGATCCTCGGGCTCGAACCGCTCAGCGAGGGCTCGATCACGGCGCTCGGCGAGCGGGTGCAGCGTCGCGGCAACCGCCGCATCGGCTACCTGCCGCAGGCGCGCCCGCTTCCCGCTGAGACGTCGATGCGCGGGCGTGATCTCATCGCGCTGGGCGTCGACGGCCACCGCTTCGGGTTGCCGGTGCGTCGTCGCGGCGACCGGGAGCGCATCGACGCGCTTGTGGATGCCGTCGGCGCGCGGGAGTTCGCCGACCGTCCCGTCGGCGTGTTGTCGGGCGGTGAGCAGCAGCGGTTGCGTGTCGGTCAGGCGCTCGCCGACGACCCGCGGCTGCTCTTGTGCGACGAGCCGCTCACGAGCCTCGACCTCGCCAATCAGCAGGCGGTCGTGCGCCTCATCGACGACCACCGCAAGACCGGCGCGGCCGTGCTGCTCGTGACGCACGACATCAACCCGATCCTCGGCAAGGTCGACCGCATCCTCTACATCGCCAACGGCCGCTTCACCCTCGGCACCCCGAAAGACGTACTGACGTCGCCGGTGCTCACCGATCTCTACGGCGCCCCGGTGTTCGTGCTGCGCGCGGGGGACCGGCTGGTCGTCGTCGGCGCCCCCGACGCGGAGGAGTCGCATCACCACCACGACCACGGCGGTGATCACGCGTGAACGGGGGGGAGATCGGCGACGCCATGTTCGGCGGGCTCGCGGACTATGCGGAGATCCTTGCGCTCGTGTCGAACTCGCTGTGGGCGGGCGCGATCCTCGGACTCGTCGGCGGGCTGATCGGCGTGTTCGTGATGCAGCGCGACATGGCATTCGCCGTGCACGGCATCAGCGAGCTTTCGTTCGCCGGGGCGGCGGCAGCGCTCCTGATCGGCGTGGACGTCGTGTCCGGGTCGATCGTCGGTTCGCTCATCGCTGCGGGTCTCATCGGATGGCTCGGCGCCCGCGCCCGCGACCGCAACTCGATCATCGGCGTGCTCATGCCGTTCGGCCTCGGCCTCGGCATCCTGTTCCTGTCGCTGTACAGCGGACGCAGCGCCAACCGCTTCAGTCTTCTCACAGGGCAGATCGTGTCGGTGCAGAACGATCAGCTCGGGTGGCTCATCGCGATCGCCGCCGTCGTATTGGTGGCGCTCGTGCTGGTGTGGCGACCGCTGCGCTTCGACTCGCTCGACCCGCAGTCGGCCGCCGCGCGCGGTGTGCCGACCACATGGGTGTCGCTCGGTTTCATGCTGCTGCTCGGTCTCGTGGTGGCCGTCGCGGTCCACATCATCGGCGCGCTGCTCGTGATGGCGCTTCTCGTCACGCCCGCCGCTGCGGCGATGCGGGTGGCGACCGGGCCTGTCGCTGTGCCGGTGCTGTCGGCGCTCTTCGGGGTGGTGGCGGCGGTCGGCGGCATCCTGCTGGCGGTCATGGGCACCCTGCCCGTGAGCCCGTACATCACGACGATCTCGTTCGCGATCTACCTCGTGTGCCGCGTGGTCGGGTCGCGCCGCGACCGCGTCGTGCGCGCCCGCTGAGCAGTCTCGGCGCATCGGCCTGGCCGCTGTCCGCGCCCAGCCGGGGCTGAGGTGCCGCCGGTAGACTCGAGCGCATGGCCCAGCGCAACACCTGGCAGCGCGATCGCGTGCGTGCCGCCCTCGCGGAGACGCAGGGTTTCGTGAGCGCACAAGACCTCCATGCCGCGCTCCGCGACGACAACACGGGCATCGGCCTGGCCACCGTCTACCGGGCGCTGGCGACCTTGGCGGCCAGCGGCGAGGCCGACCAGCTGCAAAGCCCCGAGGGCGAAGCGATCTACCGCGCCTGCTCGAGCACGGGTCACCACCACCACCTCATCTGCCGCGGCTGCGGCACGGCCGTCGAGATCCAGGCGAGCGACGTCGAGCAGTGGGCTCAGCGCACCGCCGCGGCGCACGGGTTCACGCGGGCAGAGCACGTGGTCGACATCTTCGGCCTCTGCGCCGCGTGCACGGCGAAAGCGACGCCCGCGCAGTGAGCGAGCCGGCCACCCGGCGGAGCCGACGGACGCTGCGGCCGGAGCCGATCGAGCGGACCGCGACGCCCCCGGCATCGGCGCCGACGCGCGCGACCCCGCCCCCGCAGACGCCGTCCGGTGGCCCGAACGTCCGCACGTTCCTCGTGCTCGCGGGTGGGCTGGCGATCGTCGGCGTCCTGATCGCCCTCGCCCTGCTCACCCCGCTCCCCGCCCTCCCGACCCGCGCGCAGGACGGCCTGACGCTCGCGGTCAGCGTGCTCGTCGAGTCGCTGCCGTTCGTCGTGCTGGGTGTGCTGCTGTCGATCGTGGTGCAGGTGTGGATCCCGCCGGGCGTCATCGAGCGGTGGATGCCGCGGAGCGGCTGGGGTCGCCGTGCCGTGCTGTCGCTGCTCGGGATGCTCGTGCCCGTATGCGAGTGCGGGAATGTGCCTTTCGCGCGGGGACTCATGATGCGCGGGTTCACGGTGTCGGAGTCGCTCACGTTCCTCATCGCGGCGCCGATCGTGAATCCGATCGTCATCATCACGACGCATCAGGCGTTCGGGTTCGACGACGGCATTCTCATCGCGCGGCTGCTCGGCGGGTACGCCGTCGCGAACCTCATCGGCTGGCTGTACAGTCGCCACCCCGACCCCGATGCACTCGTCACCGATCGCTTCCGCGCCGCCTGCGAGATCGTCGAGACCGAGAGCGGCGGACGCGGGCGCCGCAGCCTCGCGCAGTTCATCGTGGAGCTTCGCGCCGTCATGCCGGCCCTCGTCATCGGCTCGGCGCTCGCCGGCGCCGTGCAGGTGCTCGTGCCGCGCGATGCCCTGCTGGCGATCGGGTCGAATCCGACCCTGTCGATCGTGGCGATGATCGCGCTGGCGATGATCGTGTCGATCTGCTCGAACGTCGACTCCTTCTTCGCGCTGTCGTTCGCGTCGACGTTCACCCCGGGATCGATCGTCGCGTTCCTCCTGGTCGGGCCTCTGGTCGACGTGAAGATGCTCGCCCTGCTGCGCACCACCTTCCGCACGCGCGTGCTCACGGGGCTCGTCGTGATCGTGGTGCTGTTCGCGGTCGCGGTCGGAGGGGTGGTGAACCTTCTTGCCTGACACCGTTGCGGGGCGCACGCTCGGGCGGCTCAGCACCCGGATCCTCGGGGTCGGACTCGCCGCCGGGCTCGCCGCCACGACCATCGCCCTCGCCCTCACCGACAGGCTCGCCCTCTATATCAACCCGTCGTCGAACCCCTTCGCGATCTCGATGGCGGTGCTCGTGCTCATCGGCGCCGTCGCGAGCTTCGCGCTGCCCCTCGGAGCGGAGGCCGACCACGGCCACGACCACGGCCACGGTCACGACCACGCAGCCGGCCACGGCGACGCAGCCGGCCACGACCACGGCCGGCCACGGCGACCCACCGGCCGCGACCACGTCGACGCGAGATCCGCTCCGGCGTCGTCCGCGCCGCGAAGCTCGACCATCGCCGCGACCGTCGCGGTCACCGCCGGCGGGGTGCTCGCGACCGGCGTCGTCGCGGCGATCGTGCTCGTGCCGCCGGCGAGCCTGTCGGTGCAGCTCGCGATGTCGCGTGACACCGGCGGGGCCCCGCTGTTCCAGGGGGCCGACCGGGTGTCTCTCGCCGCCACCGGAGACACCGCGTCCTTCGGTGTCGGCGACTGGGCGAGCGTGTTCGCCACCGCCACCAACCCCGAGGCGTTCGCGGGGGACGAGGTCACCCTCACCGGATTCGTCACCCCGAGTCGGTCCGACGACGGTGCCGCGACCGGCGACGGCTTCGCGCTGACGCGGCTCGTCGTCACGCACTGCGTCATCGACGCTCAGCCCGCAAGCGTCCCGATCGCCGTGACCGCCTCCGACGGCGGCCGATGGGACACGGGGCAGTGGGTGACGATCGACGGCGTCATCCGCGATGTCGACGGCGATCTGCGGATCGAAGCGCAGGCGATCGCCCCGATCGACGAACCCCGCGACCCCTACGAGTACTGACGATCACGATGAGCACCGAGCATCCCCCTGAGCGCCGAGGACGCCTGAGAACGGACGGTCGCCGGCGCGGCCGCACCTTCGCCGCAACCTTCGCGATCGTCGCCGCCGTCCTGGCCGCCGTGGCCCTCGGGGGCGCGGCCGTCACCAACCTCCAGGGCCCGCGGGTCACCGACGCGCACGTCGATCCCGCCGCGGCCGTGTCGGCGTCGGGCTCGCGCATCATCTTCACCACGACGCAGTCGCTCGACGAGGTGACGCCCGAGCAGGTCACGGTCACCCCCGCCGCCGACTTCACCGTCGACACCGCGGGCCGCAGCGTGGGCCTGCGTTTCGCGCTGCCCCTGTGGGACGACACCGACTACACGGTGCGGATCGACGGCGTCACGGGTCTCGGAGGAGGACCGGCCTCGACGATTCAGCACTCCTTCACGACGCCGCCGCTCGATGTGTACATCCTGCAGCGCAGCGCCGACCGCGACACCGTGTATCGCACCGACCTCACCGGCGATGCCGCCGTCCCGGTGTTCACGCATCCGCACATCGAAGACTTCCGCGCCACCGCCAGCCACCTCGTCATGGCGACCGTCGACGACGACGGACATTCGGGACTGACCGTGACCGCCCTCGACGGAACCGGCGAACGCACACTGTCGCTGCCGGGCGAGGGGATCGTCGGCGACCTGCAGAGCGCCGACCGCGGCGACCTCATCGGCTACACCTTCACCGACGCCGACATCGGCGCCGATTCGGGACGCGAGAGCGCGCTGTTCACGGCATCGCTCGCCGACGCGGAGGCCGACGCGGAGCCCCGCGCGATCGAGCGTCCCGGCGGCGACTCGCGCGTGGACGACTGGCGCTTCGTCCCCGACACCGACGCGATCCTGATGCTGACGTTCGACGGTGCCCTCACGCTCGTGACCGCGCCCGCGCCGGGAACCGCTGCTTCGGATCCTGTTTCTCTGGGCACCGCCGTCGCGATCGACAGCATCGCACGCGGGTCGTCGGTCGCGATCGTCGAGCGCGTCGAGGGTCCCGTCGCGATCGACCTCGCCACCGCCGAGGAAGAGCCCCTCGTCGCCACCGCGCCGGAGCACGGCCAGGCGTGGTCGACGCTCGCCCTCGCAGACGGGTCGACGCTGCGCGCGATGTCGGTGCTCGACGCCGACGGCATCACGGTCGAGCGCACTGTCGTCGCCGTCGTGGCTCCGGAGGGGGGTGACGACGTGCGCACCGTTTTCGACGTGGCCGACTCCGACGCGCTCCTGCAGGTGTGCCTCTCGCCGAGCAACCGGTACGCCGCGCTGCTCGTCGCCCCGACGATCGTCGACAACCCGTACGACGGGTATCTGCTGCCGCTTCCGCAGCGGGTGCAGACGCACGTCGTCGAGCTCGCGACGTCCGACGAGGTCGTCGCGCTCCGCGGCTTCGACATCTCCTGGTGCCAGACGGGCCCGCGCGGATGACCCTCGTTCCCGCCACCCGCGCGGCGCTCATGGAGCTTCCGCTCGTCGTCGCGCCCCGTCTGCTCGGCGGTATCCTCCGCGCGACCGTCGACGGCGTCACCGTGGCCGTGCGTCTCACCGAGGTCGAGGCCTACCACGGGCAGGGCACGGGAGACCTGGCCGATCCCGGCTCGCACGCACGGATGGGGCGCACGGCGCGCAACGCGACGATGTGGGGCGAGCCCGGACACCTGTACGTGTATCTGAGTCACGGCATCCATTCCTGCGTCAACGTCGTGTGCGGCCCCGAGGGGGTCGCCGGCGGTGTGCTGCTGCGCGGCGGTGAGGTTGTGGAAGGCGTGGACGCGGCCGCGCTCCGCCGTCCGGCTGCTCGCACGCCGCGTGATCTCGCCCGCGGGCCCGGGCGGCTCGGTGACGCCGTGGGCCTGCGGCATCCGCGTCACGACGGCATCGACGCCGTGGAGGGGACGCCGCTCGCGGGCGCCGTCGCGCAGCTCCTGCTGCCGCGGCGGCCGCTCGACGACGTGTCGACCGGCCCGCGGGTCGGCGTGGCAGGCGTGGCCGGGACGGGGGCGTACCCGTGGCGTTTCTGGATCACGGGCGATCCGACGGTGTCGGCGTTCCGCTGGGGTCGCGGCGCCGCCGAGCTGTAGCCTCCCGCGCTGGTCGCTGAAACCGCCGCTGGCGAAGCTGGCGGGCCGGACCCGGGGTCAGGCGGCGGGGTCTGTGGGGCGCCGGCGGTTCACAATTCAGTCTGTACCACGGGCGCACGTGGCGTCGCCCGCGGAATCACGCGTGCGCGGGCCGGCGGTCGACCGGTTCTTCCTGAGTTGTGAACGGCGGACTGTCGAGAACAGCCGGGGGTGGCGGGCCGGACCCGGGGTCAGGCGGCGAGGATGAGCCGCTCGACGGCGCGCACGAGCCAGGCGCGATAGGCGGCGATGTCCCACCCGCACTCGAGCACGAACCGCACATAGCCCTCGGGGGCGAGCAGGTATGAGAGGGAGTCCGCGAGCACGTCGTCGGTGAGTCCGCTCGCGACGCGACCCTCTTCACGCAGGAATCCGACAGCGGCGCGCATGTCTTGTGTGCGGCTGGCCTGCAGTCGGGCGAGGCGGGCGGCCACGTCGGCGTCGCCGGCGGCGGCGTCGAGCACGCGAGGCCACAGCCGCGCGACGCGGGCGTTGGCATCGGACACGAAGGCGATCCACTGCGTCAGCATCTCGGCCGGGGGGAGAGCGCGCAGAGCCTCGCCGATGTCGCTCTCGTGGATGGTGCCGGGGAGTTCTTCGCCGACGAACGCCTGGTCG
>CAWBJK010000006.1:0-264759 GCA_963789095.1 uncultured Actinomycetota bacterium | reverse complement strand
AATGCGGCGAGCAGCAGTGAGCCTTTGGACCCCGCGAGCTTCACGGTCTCGACCGACACCCCGGCGCGCTCGGCGATCTTGGCGAGCGAGGTTCTCGTGTAGCCGTGGGTGCCGAACATCTCCGAAGCGGCTTCGAGAATGCGCGCCCGGGTCTGAGCGGCCTGTGCCTCACGCAGAGGGGACACATACGGGGTCATTGACTTTCCTAACAGGGTAGTGAATACTCACAACGTATAATCAACCCTATCACCGGGAGTCTCGCATGGCCGCTGTGCTCGTCTGCAGCACACCCGTTCACGGGCACGTCACACCGCTCCTGTCCGTCGCGCGGCAGCTCGTCGGCGCCGGACACGACGTCCGCTTCCTCACCGGCGTCCGCTACCGCACCGCCGTCGAATCGACCGGCGCCGAATGGCTGCCGCTTCCTGCCTCCGCCGACTACGACGACGCCGATATGGATGCCGCGTACCCGGGCCGGGCGGGCCGCACCGGCGTCAATGGCGCTCGCTGGGATCTGCGTCACATCTTCCTCGAGCCCGCCCGCGCGCAGCTCGACGCCATCGACGACGCGATCGCCTCCGC
This sequence comes from uncultured Actinomycetota bacterium, assembly GCA_963789095.1. Lineage (GTDB taxonomy): Bacteria > Actinomycetota > Actinomycetes > Actinomycetales > Microbacteriaceae > Microbacterium. The sequence goes on along the minus strand of CAWBJK010000006.1, from coordinate 264,177 downwards.
GCCCGTCGAGGTCGTGCTCGCCGAGAGCATGTTCATGGGGGCGATGCTGCTGCTGGGTCGGCCGCCCGCCCACCGGCCGGTCGTCATCGCGCTCGGCATCGTGCCGCTGCCGCTCGCGAGTCGCGACACCGCGCCGTTCGGGCTGGGCGTCACGCCGCGAGCCGGGCGGCTCGGGCGGATGCGGAACGCGCTCATGCAGGTGATCACCGATCGCTTCGTGTTCGGAGAGCTGCACCGCGCGGCGCAGGCGATGCTCGCCGAGACCGGTGGTCTGCCGCTCACCACTCATGTCATGAACTATCAGAGCCAGGCCGACGCGTTCGTGCAGTTCACGGTCGAGGAGTTCGAGTATCCCCGCAGCGACCTTCCCCTCCCCGTGCACTTCGTGGGTCCCGTCTCACGCGGAGGAGCCGCCTCGCACGGCGCCCCGCGGACGGTCGAGGCCGAGTTGCCGCCCTGGTGGGGCGACCTCGACGGGAACCGTCCGGTCGTGCATGTGACGCAGGGCACCGTCGCCAACGCCGACTTCGACGCGCTCGTCTTCCCGACGATGGAGGCCCTCGCCGACCGCAACGTGCTGGTCGTCGCGTCCACGGGCGGGAGGCCCGTGCCCGATCGCGCGCTGCCGCCGAACGCGCGGATAGCGCCCTACCTCCCCTACGACCTGCTGCTGCCGCGCACGAGCGTCTTCGTGACCAACGGCGGCTACGGCGGCGGCCACTACGCGCTCGAACACGGTGTGCCGATCGTGACCACCGGCAACACCGAGGACAAGGCGGAGGTCTCGGCGCGGGTGGAGTGGTCGGGCGCCGGTGTGCGTCTCTCGCCGGGCCGCGACGGACGGGTCGCGCCGCTCGCCCTGCGCCGGGCGGTGCAGCGGCTGCTCGACGAGGAGTCGTTCCGCGCGAACGCGCGCCGGATCGGGGAGGCGATCGCCGTGTCTCCCGGTCCGGCCGGCGTGGACGCGGTGATAGAGAGCATCCGGATGGAGGTGGGGCGATGAGCGGCAACCCGACTGAGGGGCGGCCCGTCGCCGCGCTCGATCAGCTGCGTGCGGGGGCGCGCGGCCGAGTGGTCCTTCCGGGGGATGCGGGCTGGGATGACGCCCGCAGAGCGTGGCAGCTGCTGGTCGATCAGCAGCCGGTCGCGGTGGTCGAGGCGGCCACCGCGGACGATGTGATCGCCGCCGTCCGCGCGGCGCGCGCCGGGGGGCTGCGCGTCGCACCACAGACGACGGGCCATGGCGCCGGCGCTGTGGCGGACCTGGCGGACACGATCCTGCTGCGCACCGGCGCCCTGACCGAAGTGCGCATCGACGCTGCGAACGGCGTCGCCCGGGTGGGGGCCGGGGCGAGCTGGGCGCAGGTGGTGGAGGCTGCCGACCGCGAGGGCTTCGCGGCGGTGGCGGGGTTCGCGCCTTCGGTCGGGGTGGTCGGGTTCAGTCTCGGCGGTGGGCTGGGCTGGCTCGCCCGGTCGCACGGGCTCGCCGCCGAGCAGATTCTCGCGGTAGAGGGGGTCGACGCCCGTGGCACGCTCGTGCGGGCCGACGCCGACCGCCATCCGGAGCTGCTGTGGGCGGCGCGCGGGGGCGTGCTGCCGTTGATCGTGACGGCGATCGAGGTGCAGCTTCACCGCATACCGCCGCTGCACGCCGGGTCGCTCATGTGGCCGATCGAGCGGGCGGCCGACGTCGCGCACGCGTGGCGTGCGTGGATCGCAGGGGTGCCCGACACGGTGACATCGCTCGCGCGCGTGCTGAGGTTCCCGCCGCTCGACGTATTTCCGGAGCCGGTGCGTGGCCGGGCGTTCGTGGTCGTCGAGGCGGCGATCCAGGGAGACGACGCCGACACGATGCTCGCGCCGCTGCTCGCTCTCGGCCCCGAGATGGATACGGTGCGTCCGGTGCGGCCGACCGATCTCGCCGGCGTACACGGCGACCCGGTCGACCCGTCTGCTGCGTACGGCGAGGCCATCGTGATCGCGGAGATCTCGGCGCCCGCCATCGACGCACTGGTCGAGGCGGCGCTCGCGCCGGAGGCGGGCGCGCTCCTGTCGATCGAGCTGCGGCACCTGGGGGGCCGGCTGGCGTCGGCGGAGGCGTCGCACGGGGCGGTCACGCGGATCGCGGGGGAGGGGATCGTGATGGCACTGGGGGTCGTGCCGTCGCCCGAGGCCCTGCCGCCCGTGCGCGCGGCGGCGGAGCGGATGGCTGAACGGCTGCGGCCGTTCTCGTCGTCGCAGGTCGTGAAGACCTTCGCGGATCGGCCGGCGTCGCCGGAGCCGATCTACGGCGGCGCGCTCGGGCGGCTGCGGGAAATCGCGGCCGCGTGGGATCCGGAGGGGGTCATCTCGCTCGCGCACCCGATCGCCTGAGCCGCCCGCCGGTCCCGGCGGCCGACGGGCCGGGCGTGTCGCCCGTGCTAGACTGACTCTTTGTCTGCGCGCACTCCAGCACGCAGTTCGTATCCCACTCCTTGATTCCGGCGCTTGCGTCGTGCTCGCGGATGGGGTGCAGACAAGGGATCTTGGGTGGCGCCGTCCGGTGTCACGGTACTAAGGAGAATCACTATGGCAGCAGTGTGCCAGGTGACTGGAGCAGTTCCCGGCTTCGGTCACAACATCTCGCACTCGCACCGCCGGACGAAGCGCCGCTTCGACCCGAACGTGCAGAAGAAGACCTACTTCGTGCCCTCGCTGGGCCGCAAGATCACCCTCAACGTGTCCGCTAAGGGCATCAAGGTGATCGACGCTCGTGGCATCGAGTCGGTTGTGAAGGACCTGATCGCGAAGGGTGTGAAGCTCTAATGGCGAAGAAGGCTCAGGACGTTCGTCCGATCATCAAGCTGCGCTCGACCGCCGGCACGGGGTACACCTACGTGACGCGCAAGAACCGCCGCAACAACCCCGACCGCATCGTGCTGAAGAAGTACGACCCGGTGATCCGCAAGCACGTCGAATTCCGAGAGGAGCGCTGATCTCATGGCCAAGAAGAGCAAGATCGCGCGCAACAAGCAGCGCGAGGAGGTCGTCGCCCGTTACGCCGAGAAGCGTGCCGAGCTGAAGAAGACTCTCGTCGACCCGAACGCGACCGACGAGGCCCGCGAGGCCGCCCGCGTCGGCCTGCAGAAGCTCCCGCGCAACGCGTCGCCGGTGCGTCTGCGCAACCGCGACGCCATCGACGGTCGTCCCCGTGGCCACCTGTCGAAGTTCGGCATCTCGCGTGTCCGCTTCCGCGACATGGCGCACAAGGGCGAGCTGCCCGGCGTGACCAAGTCGAGCTGGTAAGCACCACAGCACACGGAAGAGGCGGATCCCCGATCGGGGGTCCGCCTCTTCTTCGTGTTCATGATCATCGTGGGAAAGCCGGAGTGGAGCGCGCACGGAACCTGTGGATAAGGAGAAAGTCGCTTGCATGTCCAGTGCTAGCCTCCGGGCTCCATAACAACCCAGAGGAGAACTCGAAATGAGTACCTGGACAACCAGGGCAGTGGCCGCGGCAGCGGCGATCATGTTTGCGACCGGCGTACCCTCATTGGGCGCGGCTGCGGCAGAACCGCCCGTTCACCCCGTGACCCACACCACGTCCGCAGCGCCTGACAGCGTGCCCTCCTATGACCCCGCGATCGCTTCGCCCGGCGCTGACGACCTTACGTGGGCGGAAGTAGCGCGTTTGGAGGCTGCTTCGTCTGGCGTGATCGTCGCGGGCAACATGAGTAGATTGCGTCGAATCAGCGGCGCGTGGAGTCCCCCTGGGGCGCTGGCGCTCGCCGGCGCAAGTGGTCAACGGTGCACAATCGACACAGGCGATGTCTACAAGCGCAGTTCCGGCAACAAGTACAAGTACGGATCCGTGGGAGGGCACCCGCGGACCGTCTGTAATGTGCCGATGGTCAAGATCACTCAGTCCACGATGCTTTACAAGACCGTCTGGTGGGAACTCCAGCACGTAGCGGGTCCGTTCAACTCGTCGAACACCGGTGAGGCTGTGTTGGAGCAGAAGAAGGTCGAGAAAATCTGCGACGACCTGCGGGAGACGACTTTCCGAATGGTCGTCCGGGGTACGGGTACCTTCCCCACGGGTACGAGCGGAAGCGCTACGGCGTTCGAGGAAGCCAAGCTGAAGTGCGGTACTAACAAGCCAGCGCGAGCGACGGACCAAGTGCTACGAGGTGAAGCTGGCGTGACCGGTTCCGTGGTCGTATCGGAATCCAACCGCGAAGGACGAATACACCACACCGTCTTCGAAGCGGGCTTTGACTTCGTCCGCGAATCGCGCTGCCTCATCCTCGCTCGCGAACACTCCGACAATGTTGGAAAGCGGGCTCTCCTCATGACGCACGATCCAGACACGCGCCGGGGGGCGATTGAGAGGCATTGGTGATCTCCTCTCCGTCCTCAGGCCAACCGTCGGACGGCCCCGTACTCAGGATCATAATGGCGGTCGGAAGCACCACTGCAGCGAAGGCCCGTTCCTCCTCGGAGGAGCGGGCCTCCTTGCATGCGGAGACGACGTCGCGGATGTCGTGCCGTCACACCCTCACGGCGTGCGAGGTCGCCCAGTCGAGGGCGTAGTCGGCCACCTCTTCCCAGCCGTCCTGGCTGACGATGCGGTGCGTGCGGCCCGGGAACTCCTTGTACTCGACGATCGCGGGGCTCCCGGTGCTCCGGTACTTCTTGACCACGGCGCGGCCGATCGCCGGCGGGACGACGTGGTCGATCTCGCCCGTGAGGATCAGCAGCGGGGCGCTGTCGGGGCGCGCGTAGTCGACGTGCGTCACCCCGCCCTTCTCGTTGAGCACCGATGTCACCCCCTCGAAGAACACGCGATTGTAGGAGTTGACCGCGTACTCCTTCCAGAGCTTGTCCGACTCGGCGTGGGGGGGCGTTACCGAACGTGAAGTGGAAGTGGCGTTTGCTGAGCGGCTTGGCGCCGTTGCGTCCGAACGGGTTCGACAGGATGGGCGTGCCCGTCCACAGCGTCGAGAGGGGAAGGGTCGTGACGCCGGCGGTCTGGCCGGGCTCGACCCCCACGTAGGCGACACCGAGGCCGCGGTCGGCGAGCATCTGCATGATGACTCCGCCGAACGAGTGGCCCATGATGATCGGCTTCTCGGGCAGCGCGCGGATGATCGTCTCGTAGTGGTCGGCGATCTGCTTCAGGCCGATGCCTTTGAGGGGTTCGGGGTTGCTCCGGACGTCTTCGACGCTGCGGTCGTCGATGCCGGGCCAGCCGGGGACGATCACCTCGTGGCCCGCAGCTCGGTAGCGGCCAGCCCAGGTGTCCCAGCTCTTGGGGGTCATCCACAGGCCGTGGATGAGAACGATCGGAGGTTTGTCGGTGGTCATTGTCGTGCTCCTTCGATGACGTGGTGCGGCGGCTGCTGTGACGGAGGCGGTGGCAGGTGGTGCCGGTGATGGAGCATGGTGCCGGATGGAGGACATAGTGACGTGAACGCGGGGGCGCCGCCAGACCCCTCTTCGCGGGCGCGCCGGCCCGTTTGAGGGCCTCAGATCTTCACTTCTGTCACATTCCGCTGCGACACGCCGTGGATAACGGCCCACAACGGCAGGAAATCCGCGGAAACACGCGGTTCGTGGGTATATTCGGGTTCGGTCGATCCGACCAGCCGGCGGCGTCAGCCGTCCGGTCCGAAGTAACTGAAGGCGGCTCAGCCGTCTGGAGGACAACCCCATGGCCATCACCAAGACCGAGCTCGTCGCCAGCATCGCTTCCGCAACGGGCCAGAGCCAGTCCGCTGTCTCGGGCGTGCTGGACGCGCTGTTCTCGACCGTCTCCGAGGCTGTCGCCAAGGGTGACAAGGTCACCATCCCCGGCTGGATCGCTTTCGAGCAGGTCGAGACCTCGGCTCGCACCGGCCGCAACCCGCAGACCGGCGCGGAGATCAAGATCCCCGCGGGCAAGCGCGTCAAGGTGACCGCGGGCTCGAAGCTCAAGGCTGCCGTCAAGTAAGACGCCCCAGCCGTCTGAAGGGGGATGCCGAGAGGCGTCCCCCTTCGTCGTCCCCGCGCAAGACGAACGGCGGCCTGCCCGCGGCTCCGAGCGAACTACGCTGGATGGGTGACCTCCCGCGCGCTCCGCTACGCCGGGCCCGCGATCCTCATCGGCGCCGCCCTGCTCGCCGTCGTCGCCGGGCTCGTGTTCGGCGGCGGTGCCGCGCCGCTCGTCATCGGCGATCCGGGTCCGCTCGTGCGCTGGGGTCTGCCGCTCGTCAAGCTGCTCGTCAACCTGACGGCTGCCGGCATGGTCGGATCGCTCGTGCTCGCGCTGTTCGCCCTGCGAGCGGGCGAGCGGCCCTTCGACATCGCGCTCGACACGGCATCCGTCTCGGCTGCGGTGTTCACGGTCGCCTCCGCACTCACCGCCTACTTCACGTTCCTCAACGCGTTCAACGCGACGCCCAGCATCGGGGCGGAGTTCGGCCAGCAGCTGGGGCGCTTCCTCCTCGACACCGACATCGGTCGCGCCTGGCTGATCACGACGATCGCCGGCGCCGTGCTGACCGTGCTCACCTTCGCCGTGCGCGGCTGGACCGCGACTGCGGTCGTCGCCGCACTCGCCGTCGCCGCGCTCATCCCGATGGCGACGGTCGGCCACTCCGGCGAAGAGGCGAACCACAACACGGCCGTCATGTCGCTCGCGCTGCATATCGTGGCCGCCGCCGTCTGGCTCGGCGGTGTGCTCCTGCTCGCGGTCGTGCGGCCCGCGGTCGAGCGGTCGGACATGGGTGCCCTCCTGCGGCGGTACTCGAGCCTCGCGCTCGTCGCCTTCCTCGTCGTGGGCCTCTCGGGCGTCGCACGTGCCCTCGCGGGCGGCATCGGCTTCGCGCAACTCGTCACCCCCTACGGTGTCCTGCTGCTCGTCAAGGTCGCCGCCCTGCTGGTGATGGGCGCCCTCGGAGCGCGGTACCGCCTGCACCTGATCGGTCGGGTCGAGCGCGCCGCAGCAGCGGGGGCGGCAGCCGCGACGGCAGCCAAGGGCGCAGCGTCACGGACCTTCTGGACGCTGATCGCGGTCGAACTCGCGTTCATGGGCATCGCGAGCGGGGCGGCGGTCGCCCTCGCCAGCTCACCGCCGGCCGTCGACACGCGACTCCCGACGGTGCCGACCCCCGCCGAGGTGCTCACCGGTGCACCGCTGCCGCCCGAGCTCACCCCCGAGCGGTGGCTCACGATGTGGGACATCGACCCGCTCTGGGCGCTCGCCGTCGGCTTCGGCCTGTTCTTCTACCTGGCGGGCGTGTGGCGCCTGCACCGCCGCGGCGACCGGTGGCCGGTCTACCGCACGGCGCTGTGGGTGGCTGGGCTGCTCCTGCTGCTGTGGGTGACGTGCGGACCGGTCAACGCTTACCAGGACTACCTGTTCAGCGTGCACATGGTCGGCCACATGCTGCTGTCGATGGCGATCCCGCTGTGCCTCGTGTTCGGGGCGCCCGTGTCGCTCGCGGCACGCGCGGTGCGCAAGCGCGACGACGGCACGCGGGGCGGCCGCGAGTGGATCCTGTGGGCCGTGCACACGCCGTTCTCGAAGGTCGTGACGCACCCGCTGTTCGCGGCGGCGATGTTCATCGGCTCGCTGTGGGCGTTCTACTACAGCGAGCTGTTCCGCTGGTCGCTGTACGACCACCTCGGACACGAGTGGATGATCGCCCACTTCCTCATCTCGGGATACCTGTTCGTGCAGTCGCTCGTGGGCATCGATCCCGTGCCGCTGCGGCTGCCGTACCCGTTCCGGCTCGTGACGCTCATCGGCATCATGGCGATGCACGCGTTCTTCGGCATCGCGATCATGATGTCGTCGGGTCTGTTCGTCGCCGAGTGGTTCGGCAGCATGGGTCGCACGTGGGGCGATCCGCCGCTGGTGGATCAGTACACGGGCGGCGGCATCGCGTGGTCGATCGGAGAGATCCCCACGCTGATCCTCGCGATCGTCGTGGCGATCCAGTGGAGCCGATCGGACGAGCGCGCACAGCGCCGCGCCGACCGTCACGCCGACCGCACGGGAGACGAGGAGCTCGAGGCGTACAACGCGAGCCTCGCGGCGCTCGCGGAGCGCGACGAGCGCGCTGCGCGTCGTGAGGCGCAACGCGGATAGCCGCCGAGCGCCCGGTCGTCAGTCGGCGGAGGAGACGCGGATCGATGCCGAGCCGTCCGGCAGCACGGTGATCTCGCCGTCGAGGAAGAACGGCACATCCTCGTCCACGTGGCGCACCGACCCGTCGAAGATCGACTGGATGTCGACCTCGATGTGGGCGACCGCCTGGGTGCGCCGGATGCGCCAGTCGGCGTCGTCGGGCTCGAGCGTCACGACGGGCTGCTCGGAGATCGACCACACCGGAGCCTGCACGATGCGGTTGCGCACCGTGAAGCCGAAAGGGCACCCGGTGGGCTGGAGCACACGTTGCGTGGCGCACTCCGCAAGGAACGCCTCGACTCTCTCCTGGACCACGTCGACGAACTTGTCGGTCGCCTGCGTCTGCACCTGCACGGGGATCTCGGCGCGCGGCTTGTCCGACAGCACCGCCACCCCGGGACTCGCCGACAGCGGGGTGTCGACGGCGATCGAGTAGAGGCCGGGAGAGAACACGAGCAGCGGCACGGGGTCGAGAGGGTCGGCGTCGACGCCCGCCGCGAGTACCTGCCGCTTGTCGATCTCGAAGCCGTTGACGGTGAACTGCATCGCCCCGCGCACGGTCAGATCGATGACAGCGAGCGGGCTCGTCGCGAATCGCCACGCGGGCGCGACGCCGATCGTACCGTCGCGCTCCACCACGAAGGTCGTCGTCCCCCAGTGGGTGCCGGCGACGTACTCGACGGTGACCGCGGTGACCGCGGTGACGCCGTCGGCGTCCTTCGACTCGACCACTCGCACATCCGACAGCGGAGCGAGCGCCGCCTGCCGGAGGAGGGCGTCGGTGGCGTCGTCGGGGAGGCCCGCGCCATCGAGATCGAGGAGGTCGACGCGCACACCGGGAACGTCGAGCGCCTCGACCGCCCGGCCCTGCGCGAGCAGGTCGAGGTAGCGGATGACGAAGGCCGACGGACTGTACAGCTTCTCGTAGACCACGGCGCCGGCCGCGAACAGGGCGCCGCCGAGCAGCACTCCCACCACGGCCAGGGCCACGAGGTCGCCCGCGACACCGCGGCGGCGACGCCGCGCAGCTCGACCCGGCGCGGGCGCGGCGGGTGTCGTCTGCTCGTCGTGCTGGCCGGGGTCCACGGTGCAAGTCTAGGAAACTCGACCTGACAACTAGCATTGTTGCGGTGAGCATCCCCGCCCTCTCCCCGGAACAGGAGGAGCTCTTCCGGCTGATCGAAGACACCCGGGAGCATGTCTTCGTCACCGGTCGTGCGGGCACGGGAAAGTCGACGCTGCTGCAGTATCTGGCGTGGAACACCCAGAAGCAGATCGCCGTCTGCGCGCCGACGGGTGTCGCGGCGCTCAACGTCGAGGGCCAGACGATCCACTCGCTGTTCCGCCTGCCCATCGGCCTGATCGCCGACAGCGAGCTGGAGCAGTCGGAGCCGGCCCGCAAGATCATGAATGCGATCGACACGCTCGTGATCGACGAGGTGTCGATGGTCAACGCCGACCTCATGGATGCCATCGACCGCTCCCTGCGCCAGGCCCGACGCCGCCGCGCCGAGCCGTTCGGTGGTGTGCAGGTCGTGATGTTCGGCGATCCGTACCAGCTGTCGCCGGTCCCGCCGCGCGGCGATGAGCTGCGCTACATCGAAGACCACTACCGGTCGTTCTGGTTCTTCGACGCGCAGGTATGGGCGGGGCCGAGGGCCGACAAGGGCGCGATCCGGTCCGACGGGCTGCTCGACCTCGGGAGGGTGGGAGCGCCGCTGCATATCAAGGAGCTGCGCGAGATCCACCGGCAGTCCGACGACGGCTTCAAGGCGATGCTCAACGCCGTCCGCCACGGGGTGGTCACGGCCGAGATCGCCGGCATGCTCAACGCCGCCGGCGCGCGGCCCGTGCCGGAGCCGGTCGAGGGCGAACCGCCGATCATCACGCTCGCGACCCGCAACGACATCGTCAACCGGATCAACCAGCGTCACCTCGACGCGCTCCCGGGGCCGGTGCAGACGGCGCGCGCCGACGTCAGCGGCGACTTCGGACGCGGAGACGCATACCCGGCCGACGTGGAGCTGCAGCTGAAGGTCGGCGCGCAGGTCATGTTCCTGCGCAACGACCTCGGCGGCAAGGGTGAGGGCCCGCGCTGGGTGAACGGCTCGATCGGCACCGTCACGCGGATCGCCGGCGGCACCGTGCGGGTCGAGCTCGACGGCTACGAGCACGATGTGGAGCCCGTCGTGTGGGAGAGGTTCCGCTACGCGTACGACCCGGGCAGCCGCAAGCTCACACGCGACATCGTGGCCGAGTTCACGCAGTTCCCGCTGCGGCTGGCGTGGGCGGTCACGATCCACAAATCGCAGGGGAAGACCTACGACCGGGCGATCGTGGACCTCGGATCGGGAGCGTTCGCACCGGGGCAGACGTACGTCGCGCTGTCGCGGCTGACGAGCCTCGACGGCCTGTACCTCTCGCGACCGCTGCGCCCGAGCGACATCCTCGTCGACCCCGATGTCCGCAGGTTCATGGCCGCGGTCCGTGCCGCGGGCGGGTGATCGCGCTCGTCAGGCGAGCCGGGCGGATGCGGACTTCGCGGCCGCGAGGTCGGTGAATAGATCGGTGTTGAACTGGTACGCGACGAGCACCTCGTCGATCACCCGCTCCTGCTCGGCGTCGTCCCACGGCGCCGCGTCGAGCTGCTCGCGGTAGACCTCCTTGAACGCCTGCGGATCGGCGATGTCGGCGAAGAGGTAGAAGCCGATCCCGTTCGTCTCGAAGCCGAACTGCCGGGCCATCAGCTTTCCGATGAACTGCCCGCCCGACAGGTCGCCGAGGTAGCGCGTGTAGTGATGGGCCACGAAACCGCCTGCCCACGTCGCGCCGACGTGGCGGATGCGGTCGACATAGCGCTGGGTCGTCGGCAGGGGAGCGACGCGTTCGCGCCAGTCGGATCCGATGAGGAACTCGAGATCGGCCTCGAGCGCCGGGATCCGCGTGAGCTTGTCGCTGATGAACAGCGATGCCACGGGGTCGGCCTTCATCCGCTCGGCGACCGCTTCGAGCGCGTCGTAGATGAACCAGTGCTGCACCACGAGCGCGATGTAGTCGTCGCGCGTGCCCTGCCCGCGCATGAGGTCGGCCATGAAGCCGGCGTGCTCGCTGCCCGAGTGGGCGGCCGAGGAGCGCTCGCGGAGCGCGGTCGAGAACGGGATCAGCTCGGACATGGCACCGAGCATAGCGAAAGTTAGGGTCAGCTAACCTGAAGGTTCGAAAACGGACGCGGAAACGTGACCGATCAGGCGTGCGGGCGCGGTGCGATCCCGAGCCGTGCGCACGCCCCGTCGTACAGCGCCACGATCTCGCGTCGCACCTCGGGCCGCTCCGTGATGGCGCCGCCCGGCCACGGGATCCGGACGACGTCCTCCGCGCCCGAGGCCGTGACCACGCGCCACTCGCCGCCGTCGCCGTCGAACGACGTCATCTCGGCCGAGACGATGTCGGCGCGGTCGGCGTAGGCCCGCGCGATGAGCATGTTGTCGTCGCGGTGGTCGTTGTTCATATGGCCGAGCACGCCCGCCAGAGTGGCGTCGTCGAAGGTGTGGGGCATGCGCTCAGCCTATTCACGGCAGCAGGCGCTCCTCCACGCGCGTCGCGCCCGGAGTGCGCCTTCGCGAATGACGTACCCTGGAAGTCGAACGTTTCCGGGGGTGATGGATGCCGAGCAGTATTCGTCGGCGTGGCGCTCTCGTCGCGCTGGGTGCCGTACTGACCGCCGCCCTCGTGGGCATCACCGCGTGCGCCGACGGCACCGCCGTCGAACATGAGCCGGTTTCGCAGGTCGACGGCTCACTCCCCGACGACATGCAGGACGAGCTCCGCGCCGCCGTCGAGGCGGCCATGGCCGCCACCGGCTCCACCGGCGCGATCGCGGAGGTGCGCGCCCCCTGGTCGGGGGTGTGGACCGGGGCCCTCGGCACGACATCCCCCGCCGGCGCAGCGGTCTCGTCCGACTTGCTGTTCAAGGCCGGACCGGTCACCCGCATCATGACCTGCGACGTGCTGTACGCGATGGCCCACCGCGGCATCGTCGAGATCGACGACCAGCTCAGCGACTGGGTGAGCGGATACCCGTCCGCCACCAACGTGACTCTCGGTCAGCTCTGCGACAGCACCAGCGGACTCTCCACCTACGCCACCGAGATCGCCAGCCGCCTGCTGGCGAATCCCGAGCGGTCGTGGTCGCCCAAGGAACTCGTCGCCTACGGATCGGCCAAGGGCTTCTCGTTCGACCCGGGAGCCGCCTACCGCGACTCCGACACCGGCTACCTGCTCCTGGGGCTCGCCCTGGAGCGCGCGAGCGGCATGACTGCCGCGGCGCTGTTCTCGCAGTACGTGTTCGACCCGATCGGGATGGACGACAGCGCCCTCCCCTCGGCCGTGCGCGACACGTCGGCCTGGCTCCACGGACTGCGCTCTGGAGGCAAGAAGCCCGACTGCGCGGAGCCCCTCGACTTCACGACGCTCTCGCCGACCGCCGGTTTCACCGCCTCGGGCGCCGTGTCGACCGTCGCCGACCTCAGCGACTACATCCAGTCGGTCGCGCTCGGCACCCGCTCGTACGACACCGATGACCGCTTCACCGATCCGCTTCCCGCCGTCCCGAAGGCCCCCTCATGGTTCACGGCCACCGGCGGCGCCCTGCAGGCCGGGTCGCTCGTCGGGCAGGCGGGATCGATCCCCGGATACCTCACGGCCGCCTTCGCCGACCGTGAGACGGGCTTGTCGATCGTGCTCGTGCTGAACAACTCGCGCGCCGACTCGGCCGTGGCGCGCCACCTGGCATGGCAGCTCGCCGCGATCGCGTCGAAGGCACCCGCGGCAGACGGCGAGAGTGTGCCCGAGGCGGGCGGCCTGCCCTGGGAGGCGTCGACCTACGCCGACCGGATCGTCAAGGCCGCCATCTGCCCCCTTCCGTGAACGCGCGCTCCACGTCGGCCGCGAGCCTGGTCGTCGTCGGACTCGCGTGTCAGGAGGTGGGCGCGGCTCTCGCGGTCGGGCTGTTCCCTCGTGCGGGTGCGCTCGGGGTCGTCATGCTCCGGCTCGTGTTCTCGGCCCTGGTGCTGCTGCTCATCGCGCGGCCACGCTGGCGCGGACACTCGCGACGCGCGTGGCTCGCGGTGCTGCAGCTGGGGGCCGTGCTCGCGCTCATGAACGCCCTGTTCTACCTCGCGCTGCAGCGTCTGCCGCTCGGAGTGGCGGTCACGATCGAGGTGCTCGGCCCGCTCGTCCTCTCGATCGTCGCAAGCCGCCGCGCGTCGGCGTGGGTGTGGGCGGCGCTCGCGTTCGCCGGGGTCGTGGCGCTCGGCGGCGGCGGGTGGGACCGCCTCGATCTGCTCGGTGTGTGCTTCGCTCTCGGCGCCGCCGCGTGGGCGGGCTACATCCTCGCGTCGGCGCGTGTCGGCGCCGCCTTCCCGCGGCTCGACGGTCTCGCGTGGGCGATGACGATCGGTGCAGTGCTGTCGCTGCCCTTCGGCATCGCCGCTGCCGGCGACGCCCTGCTCCGCGTCGACCTGCTGGCGCTCGGCGCGGCCGTCGCGGTGCTGAGCTCGACGATTCCCTACGCGCTCGAGCTCGTGGCGCTGCGCCGCATCGCCGCCGCCGCCTTCGCGATCCTCATGAGCCTGGCGCCGGCGATCGCTGCGCTCGCCGGCTTCGTGCTGCTCGGCCAGCGGCTCGCGTGGCTCGAGCTCGTGGGCATCGCCTTCGTCATCGTCGCCTCAGTGGGTGCGGTGCGCGCGGCGGGACGCCGTGTCGGCGCGGCGTCCGAGCCTGTCGGGTGACCTGCGCGGCGGGCCGGGTCGGGAACGCCCGCCCAGCCCGCCGTACGCTCGTGTCCGGCGCGCTCCCCGGATTCTGCTCCGGCCCCGTTCAGGCGGCGCGGACCAGCTTGCCGGCGAGCGTGCGCCCTGCGCGGCGGGCGTCGGCCTCGGCGGCGGAGCGCCGTTCGGCGGCGACGTCGGCGAACCGGTCGAGCGCGGGATTGACCCCGACGAGGGTGAAGCTGCGGCGGACGACCTCCAGGTCGAGGCCCCACACGTCGGCGAGGGCGCGCCGCATCCACGGGGTGGCGTGATCCCATCCGTGCTTCGGGGTTCCCTCGTCATAGTTGCCGCCGAGCGTGCTCACCAGCACGGCGGGCTTGTCGCGCAGGGCCGTGCCCGCGGGGCCGATCCGGCCGTCGGTGTAGGCCAGGTCGAACCAGCTCTTCACGTGCTGCGGCACGCCGTAGTTGTACAGGGGGAAGGTGAACAGCAGTGCGTCGGCCTCGATGAGCTCGTCGGCGAGGGTGCGGGCGAGGGCAGTGGCTTCGCGCTGCGCGTCGGTGCGGTCGCCGTCCGCGACCGTCCCGGCGCTCACGGCGGCCGCCCAGGACTCGAACCGGATCGGGTCGCTCACGAGGTCGCGCCGCTTCACTTCCTCCCCGGGGTGCGCCGCCACCCACTCGGCCTCGACCAGATCGCCGAGCGCACGGCTGGCGGAGTAGTCGGGAAACAGGCTGGCGTCCACTCGGAACAGCGACATGAGGATCTCCCTTCGTGCGGAGCGGCGGAATGCCGGCTCCGCGAGTTCGGTTACTGAGGGTGCGTAACGGCGTGGAGAGCACTTCATTCCCGTTGCGGCATACGCACTTTTCCGTGCCGAACGAACACCGAGGGACGCAACGCGCCATGACGCCGATCACCGCCACACCCGCCGAACAGCACTCCGACGCCGAGGTGCTCGGCCCCCGCTGTCGCGAGGCCGACCCCGACGGCCTCATGCGCGAGATGCTCTCGGTCATCGGCGACAAGTGGACGGTGCTCGTGATCGGGCACCTGCAGGAGGGGCCTCTGCGCTTCAGCCGGATCATGGAGCACCTCCCCGCGATCTCGCACCGGATGCTCACCCGCACGCTCCGCACGCTGGAGCGCGACGGGATCGTCAGCAGGACGGTGTTCCCCGAGAGCCCGCCGCGTGTGGAGTACGCCCTGACCCCGCTCGGTCACACCCTCATCGAGCCGCTGGCCGGCCTCCACTGCTGGGTGCTTACGCACCGTGAGGAGATCCTGGAGAGGCGCGAGGGTCGCGCGGTCTGAGCCCCAGCACCGCGAAACGACGTCGTGGCGCCGAGAGCGTGGTCGGCACCCACGTTCTCGGCGTGCAGACGTCGTCTCGCGGTCAGGGAGGTCGCGCCGCGGCTGCCTACCGGAAGTAGCCCTTCACGAGCACGGGGTGGTGATCGCTGGGCAGCGGGGTCACGTAGCGGCTGCCCTTCATCTTCCCCGCGTTCTCCCACGACGTGATGACCGTGCGCGACGGCTTCACCCACACCTTGTCGACGTGCGCGCCCCACGTGATCCCGATGACCGGCTTGGAGCTGCGGTCGGGGTTCGCGGAGTTGTGGTGCTGACGGGTGAGCTTTCGTGCCTGCTGGAACGAGTCGACCCAGCCGGCCTTGTTCAGCGACGACATCGTCTTGTCGCCTGCCGAGCTCAGGCTCGTGTTGAAGTCGCCGATGAGGATGCTCGCCGCGCCCTTCAGCTTCGGGTTCGACGCCGCCAGCTTCCGCATCACCGCGTTCACGTACGGCGTGAGCTGCTGCGCCTCGTAGTTGCGCTGGGCGCGGAGGCTCTTCGACGTGCCGACCACCAGGTGCGTGTTGAACACGACGACGTACTTGCCCGACGAGTGCCGGAGCGCGGCCCACGTCACGCCGTGGCCGGAGCCGGCGTACTTCCGGGCGAACTTCTTGGAGCCCGTCGTGGCGACGCCGCCCTTCTTGCCCACCTTCGAGAACACGCCCTTGCGGATGAGGATGTCATTCTGCCCGTTGACGGCGAATGCATAGCCCGAGGGCGCCCTCGTGTACTTCATCGCCTCCTGCATCCCGACGACGTCGACCTTCAGCTCGCGGATGCGGCTGTTGATCGCCTTCGTGCGGCCGCCGATATTGCCGCACACCACCGAGCACACGTTCCACGTCATGACGGAGTAGGGCGTCTCGGTGCCGTCGAGCTTGGCCTCGGCGGTGATCGTCTTGTGCCCCACGCGCGCCGAGCTGTCGCCGCGGCCCACGTTGTTGGCGGCGACGATGCGCACGAAGTAGCTCGTGCCCTTCTTGAGGCCGGTGATGACGGCCTTCGACGACGTCACCGACAGGCGGGGCTTCGTCGCCTTGACGGCGCCGCTGTAGCTCGACGACACGAACACGTCGTAGCTCGACGCTCGCGCCACGTTCGCCCAGTCGATCGACAGCGTGGCTCCGTTCGCGGTGAGCGACGCGCCCGTGAATGTGACGAGGCCCACCGCCCCGGGCTTCTCGGTCTGCCACGGTGCACCTGCGGTGCGCTCCGTGGGGGTCATCTGGCTCACGCTCGGGGAGCCGGAGCCACGTCCGATGTTGTTGACCGCGTACACCTTCAGGTAGTACCGCACGTCGGGGTCGAGGCCGCCGATGGTGGCCTTCGATCCGGTGACGACCGCGCTGGGCGAGGTCATCGCGATGACCTTGTCGTAGCTGGTCGCAGCGAACACCTCGTAGCGGGTCGCGCGGCTGACGTTCGCCCAGTCGAGCGTGAGGGTGGCGGCGCCGTCGCGCCAGCCGTCTTCGATGACCTTCACGGTGCCCATCGCGGCCGGCTTCTCCGTCTGCCATGCCTGGCCCGCGTCGCGCTCCGTCAGCGTCGTGTACGAGACGCGCGGTGAGCCACCGCCGCGACCGGCGTTGTTCGCCGACATCACCCGCACCGTGTACTTCACGCCCGGCTTCAGCCCGGTGACGGTCGCCTTCGAGGTCGTGACGATCCTGGTCGGCGTGGTCATCTCGAGGATGCCCTCGTAGTCGGTCGACACGAACACCTGGTAGAAAGTGGCGCGGTTCACATCAGCCCAGTCGAGCGTGAGCGTGGATCCGCTGCCCGTCCACGATCCGCTGACGGCCTTCACCGGGGTCATCCCGTCGGGCTTGGTCTTGTTCCAGGCGGTGCCGGCGATCGCCTCGGTCGGCGTGACCTGGCCCACGCGTGACGAGCCCGGGCCGCGGCCCTTGTCGTTGACGGGCGACACCTTCACCCAGTACTTCACGTTCGGGTCGAGCCCCGTGAGCGTCGCCTTCGACGACGTCACCGTCGCTGTCGGCGAAGGGAGGGTGAGGACCGCGTCGTAATCGGCCGAGGCGAACACCTCGTACTTCGTGGCACGCGGCACGTCGGCCCAGTCGACCGTGAGCGTCGCGGCGCCGTTCGCCCAGCCCCACCCCGTGAACGTCACCGCGCCGATGGCGTCGGGTCGCGTGGTCGCCGCGGTCGGTACGGGAATCTCGGTGGCACTCGCCGCCGCGGTGGCGGGCAGGGCGAGCGTCGCTGCGAGAAGAAGCGCGAGCGTGGCGCGGAATCCGCGGCCGCGCGGGGTCAGGGCCGTGCGCAGGCGGGTGCCGCGCTTTTCCGTGGGGGGGATCATGGAAAGCTTCCTGCATAGGAGCGCCTATGCACGTGTCGGGGGGACGACACCCCAGGTAGACGCGCATTTCGAGCCCGCCTGGAGCACCTCGATGCTATCGCGCGGGCGTGGTGCACGGGAGTGGGAATCCGCCGGGAATGCGGGTCATTCCTCCGCCGCATCGCCGTCCGGGACGGGCGGGTCTTCTGCGGGCGCGGTGTGCAGCTGGTGCGCACGCGGACGGCGGAGTCCGTCGATGCCGAGCGCGGCCAGCGCGACCGCCAGCAGCACGTACACCCAGAGATCGGTCGCTGAGAGGTGCTCGCCCAGCAGCAGCGCCACGACGAACATCAGCACCGGCTCGACATAGGTGAGCAGTCCGAACACGGGCATGCTCAGCCGGCTCGATGCTGCCAGGTACATGCCCATCGCGATGGCGCCCGCGACGCCGAAGAAGAGCACCGGCAGCTGCGCCGAGGCCGGCATCGGAGCGCCACGCCGACGCTGATCAGCAGGCACGCGACCGGGCTGATGAGCGCCACCTCCATCGCGAACACCGCCGGACCGTCGAGACGGAACCTGCGCCGCATCCCGAAGTACAGCGCGTAGCCGACCGCGATGACCGCCGTCACCCACGAGAGCGCGGCCGTCTCGACGATGCTGAGCGCGACCGCCGCGGCCGCGATCCCGATCGCCACCCACTGCAGTGCCGACACCCGGTCGCGGAACATCAGTCGGCCGACGAACACGAGGCAGATCGGCAGCAGCAGATACCCGAGGGTCGCATCGAGTGCGAAGCCGTGCGCGGGCGCCCACGCGAAGAGCCACATCTGGACACCGACGAGGAATGCGGTCACCACGAGCAGCACAGGCACCCACGGCGACCGTCGCACCGTCGCCCAGCCCTCCCGCGCATATCGCCTGCCGGTGGCCGTGAGGAGAATGAGGCCGTAGCAGGCGAGGGTGATGACCATCCGCCACGCGAACAGCCACTCGGGCGACACATCGGCGAGACCGGCAAGGAGGAAGATCCCGCCGAACAGCGCGCTCGCCGCGAGGGAGAAGAGCACCCCGACTCGGGCGTGGTCGGCGGTGCGGGTCATCGCCTTCATCGTAGGGCGCGCCCGGGGTTGCGGTGGCGCACGGCCGCAGCCACCCCCTCCGGCGGTCCGAGATGCGACCGGCTTCGGAGGGCGAACCCGCTCAGAGCGTGTGCAGCACGACGTCGCGCACGTCGGCCCCGTCGATCACGACTGTCATGTAGGTGTGGCGCGGCTGGCGACGCGGTCGGTGGGGGAGCCCGGGTTGAGCAGGCGCAGGCCGCGCGGCGTCGTGGTGTCCCACGGGATGTGGCTGTGGCCGAAGATGAGCACATGCGCGTCGGGGAACGCCGCGTCCATCCGACGCTCGCGAGAGCGCGCATCTCCGGTCTCGTGGATCACGGCGAGGTCGACGCCCTCCACCCGCCGACGGGCGATCTCGGGCAGTCGGGCCCGGAGATCGGCGCCGTCGTTGTTGCCCCACACCCCCACCAGCTCGCCGTGCGCCGAGAGCTCGTCGAGCACGGACGCGGCGACCCAGTCGCCGGCGTGAACGATGAGGTCGGCGGCGTCGGCCGCTTCGAGCACCGCCGTCGGCAGCCCGCGGGCGCGACCCGGGATGTGCGTGTCGGACACCAGGAGCAGCCGCGTCGTCATGCGGCCACGCTACGCGGCGGTCCGTGCCACCGGCACCTCGTGGTCAGAGGGAGCCGGCTGAGCGCGCGTGCGCCGCCATGCGGTCGAACAGGTCGTCGAGTCGCGCATCGCTCTGCTGCTCGTCAGGGTGCGCGTCGTAATAAGCGAGGAGGCGACGCGCTCCCTCGTCGAAGGTGATGGTGGTGCGGAACGCCGGGACGAGCGTGGTGACCTTCGCGGTGTCGAAGACCATCGAGTGCGCCTTGTCGCCGATGAGCGTCGGACCGAGGTCGGGCGCGAAGGCGGCGATCGTGTCGGAGGCGACGTGCACGAGGTCCGGCTCGTCCACGCCCGCCGCGTCGGCGAGCCAGCCGTAGATCTGGTTCCACGACGGCGCGTGGGTGCCGGTGATGGTGAACGCCTCGCCGATCGCCGCGGGGTTCGCGAGCAGGCCGACGAAGGCGACGGCGAAATCGTCGGCGTGCGTGATGGTCCACAGGCTCGTGCCGTCGCCGTGGACGATCACGGGCTTGCCGGCGCGCATGCGGGCGATATCGGTCCACCCGCCCAGGGTGGGCAGCAGCCGCTCGTCGTACGTGTGCGACGGTCGCACGATCGTCACCGGCAACCCGCGCTCCCTGTGGGCGGCGACCAGCACGTCTTCGCAGGCGATCTTGTCGCGGGAGTACTGCCAGAACGGGTTCCGCAGCGGCGTCGACTCGGTGACGGGCAGCCTGCGCGGCGGCTTGTCGTACGCGGAGGCCGAGCTGATGAACACGTACTGGCCCGTTCGCCCCTGGAACAGCTCCAGGTCGGTGTGGACGTGCTCGGGAGTGAAGGCCACGAAATCGGCGACCACGTCGAACTCCGCCCTGCCGACCGCGGCGCGCACCGACGACGCGTCGCGGACGTCCGCCTCGAGCAGCCGCACGCCGTCCGGCAGAGATCGACGACCGCTGCCGCGGTTGAGCACCGTCACCTCGTGTCCCAGACTGATCGAACGCCGCACGCATGCCGTGCTGATGGTCCCCGTGCCGCCGATGTAGAGGATGCTCGCCATGCGGCCGAGCCTACGCGCCGGCCGCCGCGAGCGAGCCAATTAACGCAATCGGTTGCGTTCGGCCCGGAGGCTTGGATATGTTGGCGCCCATGACCACTATTGCTCCCATCAATGTAGATCGGTTGCCTTGGTTCACCGAGTCCATGGACGACGGGTTCGGCGACACGCAGTACTTCCTCGCCCCGACCCGAGACGGCCTCTACGCGCCGTACGCGTTGCGCGTCCCCGCGGGCGACGGACCCCACCCGTTCATCTTTCTCGCCTACGGCAACGGCGGAGGCGGACTCGAGTGGCTGCGGGGCCGTGTCCGCTCGCACGGCTACATCATGCAGAGGCTCCTCGCCGCGGGATACGCCTGCGCGTGGGGCCGGTATCGCACCGAGGTGGAACTCGGGTTCCATCACGGTGGGCGTCTCGTCGTCGACCAGCGCCAGGGGATGGACCTTCTCAACCGCAGTCCGCTGGAGTTCGAGGACGAGATCGCCATCCTCGACCATGTCCGCGCCGACCCCCGGATCGACGCCGAGCACATCGGTCACGTCGGGGTGAGCCATGCCGGCGAGATGCTCTACAAGATCTCCTCGCACTACCCCGGTGTCATCACCGCCGGCGTCGCGTGCGAGCCCGCGAACCACGAATTCCTCGCTCTCGAGCCCGACGACTCCGCCTTCGTCAACGAGACGACGCAGCTGCGGAACATCGAAGAGATGCAGATGCGCGATCCGCAGTTCGTGCGAAGCCGCATCGACGAGCAGGTCGCGGCCGAGCGCATCGCGCCGATCGTCACCCCCATGCTCGTCATGGGACGGGACGACGACCACCTGCAAGGCATCTTCCGGTTGAGCTACGACCTTCTCGCCGAAGCAGGCAAGCCCGTCACCTGGGTCTCCTGGGAGCACCCGCTCCACGGCTACATCTTCCCCGTGGCAGACGAGCGCGGGGTTCCCCTCGTCGACCAGACGCAAGAAGATGCCATCGACGGCATCGTCCAGTTTCTCGACCAGCACCTGAAGGGCTGAATCATGACCATGATCTCCGACGCCATCGCCACCCGTCCGCCGCTGGCCCGCCAGGAGTGGGGCGCCTTCATCCACGGCGAATGGACGTCGACCGACGGTCAGCCGCTCTTCGACGTGATCGACCCGGCCACGGGTGGGCGCATCGCCTCCGTCGTCGCCGGTGACGAGACCCTCGCCGATGAGGCCGTGCGCTCCGCGCGCGAGGCCTACCCCGCCTGGCGTGCGCTGTCGCCGCGGGAGCGCGGGGAGTATCTGCGGCGCGTCGCCGCACGCATCCGCGAACACCTCGACGAGCTGGCGACCCTGGAGTCCAGGGAGAACGGCAAGTCGCGCGAGGATGCGCTCCTCAACGACGTGAACTTCAGCCATCGCGCGCTGGACTACTTCGCGGGCCTCGCCGACACGCTTCACGGAGAGATCATCGACCAGGGGCCGATCGAGACGCGGGTGGTCTACGAGCCGTACGGTGTGGTCGCCTGCATCCTGCCGTTCAACTGGCCCCCCGTGCATTTTGCGAAGAAGGCCGGTCCCGCGCTCGCCGCGGGCAACACCGTCGTCATCAAGCCGGGCGAGCAGTGCCCGCTCACGGTGCTCCGCCTGGTCGAGATCGCAAACGAAGTGCTCCCGCCGGGCGTGCTCAACGCGGTGCCGGGCATCGCTGCCGGCGCCGCCCTCGTGGCCAACCCCCGGGTGGAGCGCATCAGCTTCACCGGCGCGACCGCCACCGGGCGCAAAGTGCTCCAGGGCGCGGCCGCGAACCTCACGTTCGCCACGATGGAGCTCGGCGGGAAGAACGCGTTCGTCGTCCTCCCCGATGCCGATCTCGACCATGCGGTGCGCATCGCGGTCGAGGCCATGTTCTACAACAAGGCCGAAGCGTGCACGTCCACGGCCCGCCTGCTCGTGCATGACGACGTGCACGATGCCTTCGTCGAGAAGTTCGTCGCGGCGGCGATGTCGCTCCGCGTCGGAGACGGCCTCGACCCGGCCACCGACATCGGGCCGCTCGTCGACGAGCGGCAGCGCGACAAAGTGCAGGCGTACCTCGACACGGCTCTCGCCGAGGGGGCCCGCATGGTCGCGCAGGGCACGATCCCCGACGACCCGGCCTACGCCGGCGGATCGTGGTTTCCGCCCACCGTGCTGGTGGACGTCGCGCCCGACTCGACGGTCGGGCAGGAGGAGATCTTCGGCCCCGTCGCGCTCTTCATGCGCTTCTCGACCCTCGACGAGGCCGTCGAGATCATCAACGACACCGAGTACGGTCTCACCTGCGCCATCGCGACGCGCGACGAGGCAGCGGCCTGGCGGCTCGCCGAGCGACTCGAAGTGGGCATGGTCTTCGTGAACAACTACATGCGGCGCTCGTTCCTCGGCTCGCCGTTCGGCGGCGTCAAGGGCAGCGGCTTCGGGCGCGAGAACGCTGCGGAGACCCTGCGGGAGTTCGTCCGCAGCAAGAGCGTGCGGTTCGTCTCGGGCAAGGGCGAGATCCCGGAGTGGCCCCGCAGGTGAGCCCCACCCAGTGGCGCTGGCGTGAGCTTCGGCTCCACGGACGGAGAACGTATGGACAAACGGGTGACGATCGACGACGTCGCGAGAGCGGCCAAGGTGCACAAGGCGACGGTGTCCCGGGCGCTCAACGTCGAGACGCAGCATCAGGTCAGTCAGGACACGATCAAGAAGATCAAGAAGACCGCCCGGCTGCTCGGGTACCGCCCGAACGCCATGGCGCGGAGCCTGCGCACGAGCCTGTCGACGACCATCGGCGTCATCATCCCCGACCTCACCAACCCGTTCTTCCCGCCCGTGATCCGTGGGATCGAGGACTACCTGCAGCCTCGCGGGTACACAGCGCTCCTCGCCAACACCGACGGGCACGAGGAGGTCGAGCGGGCGGCGATCGACTCGCTGCTCGAGCGGCGCGTCGACGGGCTGATCGTCGCCAGCGGCCACCACGGCGAGCAACCCGTGCTCGCGCGGCTCCACGAGACCGGCGTGCACGTCGTGATGCTCAACCGCGATGCCGGCGGCCTGCCGTTCCCGTTGGTGACCGGCGACGACGCCAGCGGCGTGGCCGCGTCGGTCGCGCACCTGTACGCGCTGGGGCACCGCGACATCCTGCACATCGCGGGCCCGCTCGACCTGTCGACGAGCATCGTCCGCATGCAGGCCTTCACGCACGCCTGCGCCGCACACGCCGACGTGCGGGGCACGGTCGTCGAGGCGTCCGGGCTCAGCGTCGAAGCGGGACAGCAGGCGATGGACGCCCTGGACGCGGAGGCCGCGGGGCGGGTCACCGCGATCATCGCGAGCAACGACCTCATCGCTCTCGGTGTCTTGCGCTCGCTTCGATCGAGGAACGTGCGGTGCCCCGAGGAGATCTCCGTGATCGGGTTCAACGGCATCACGTTCGCCGAGGACTTCTCCCCGCCGCTCACGACGGTGCGGGTGCCGGCCGCGGAGCTGGGAGCGGCGGCGGCGCGACTGCTCCTGCAGGGGATCGGCGAAGACGCCCGCGAGCCCGTGACGATGATGCTCCCCGTCTCGCTGATCGTGCGAGCGTCCACCGGGCCTGCGCGCGGCTGACCGCCCGGCGAGAGCGCGAGGCGCAACGCGGGGGCGACGCCCGCTCAGGCGAGGATCGCGGAGAGGCTGACGCGGTCGAGCGCCGGATCGGGGAGGTAGCGGCGGCGAAGCTCGAGAAGCGTGGCGAACGCGGCTTCGTCCACGCCCTCGTCCAGGTACAGACCGGCATCGGGTGACCGGAGTACGGCGACGTGTGCGCGCGCGGCCTGAGCGTCGAGACCGAGCACGCGCTCCGCTGAGAAGGCGGCCACGTCGTCGAGGTCGCCCGCCACGACGGCTGCCGCCGTGTCGCGCAGCACGGCCGCGAGGGCGTCGACCGACGTTCCGACGGGTGATCCCCCGCACCGGCGCACGAGCACCGTGCCGAGGTACGGTCCGAGCGACGTGACGTCGGAGATGATTCGAGCGCCCCCCGTCGCCGCCGTCAGCTCATTGCCCGCGCCCAGGATCGTCGCGTCGCACTCGCCCGCGAGGAGGGCCGCCGTTCGCCGCGGGGTCGAGCCGAGCGAGACCAGTTCGTAGTCGTCGCGCGCCAATCCGGCGCGTTCGAGCAGGGCGTATCCCACGAAGGCGAAGCCGGACTGCGGCACGTCGACGGCGAATCGCAGACCGGGCGTCACGGCGTCGAGGCCCGGACGCAGGGCGAGGCTCAGGCCGAGGCCGCGGTCGACCACCTGAACGATCTCGATGTCGAGGATGCGCCCCAAGGGGTTCGCCGGCACGAAGCTGTACGCGATGACGTTGTCGGGGCTCGTGAACACGGCGTCGTACTCGCCGGCGTCGAGGGCGGTGAACTGCGCGGGCGACGACGCGACGAGGGTCTCGATCACCTCGAGGTCGGCAGCTCTCAGCCGACCCTCCGAACGCGCGATGTCGAGAAGAACGGAGGGCGTGAAAACGCCGAGTCGAAGAGTGGTGGTCATGCCGCGTTCCTCTTGAATATCGCAACCGATTGTGCAGCCATCTTCGGCCGAGTGTACGGAGTGACAGCGCCAGTATCAACTGTTTGTCGCGCCGATTGCGACACGAATGGTGCTCGCTCTTGACACTGCTTCTCGCATGCCCTTATGTTGACAACAATCGATTGCAGGCCGACGGCGGTTCTGCTGAACGCACCATGCGGAGGACTCGAGCAATGAGCCAGGCGACAGCGCAAAGAGGCGCGGCGAACGTGGAGAAGAAGCGGGGCGAGAATTTCATCTCGGTGCGGGGGGTGAACGCCGGCTACGACAACGTGCGCAAGGCCACGCGTCTCATCGTCCTCCAGGACATCGATCTGGAGATCAAGCGGGGTGAATTCCTCGCGATCGTCGGTCCGTCCGGATGCGGAAAGACGACGCTGATCAACATGATCGCGGGCTTCGTCAAGCCGCTCGAGCGGCGAGATCACGATGGACGGCGCCGCCATCACCGGCCCCGGCCCCGACCGCGCCATGGTGTTCCAGAACTACGCGCTGCTCCCGTGGCGGACGGTCGAGCGCAACGTGCACTTCGCGCTGGAGAACCCGCACCGTGCGCGTCACCAAGGAGGAGGCCGCGCGAGCGGACGGCCGAGGTGCTCGAGCTGGTCGGCCTCACCGGGTTCGAGAAGTCGCTACCCGCACGAGCTCTCCGGCGGCATGCGGCAGCGCGTCGGCATCGCGCGGGCGCTGGTGACCCGCCCCGACATCCTCCTCATGGACGAGCCCTTCGGCGCCGTCGACGCCATGACCCGTGAGGCGATGCAGGCGGAGTTCGAGAAGATCATCGCCGCCAGACGGACAGACCGTCATCTTCATCACCCACTCGATCGACGAGGCCGTTGCGCTCGGTGACCGCGTGGTCGTGATCTCGAGCCGGCCCGGCCGCATCAAGGAGATCATCGACATCGACCTGCCTCGGTCCCGCTTCGACGACGCCGTCAAGCGAGACCCGCGCTT
Source organism: uncultured Actinomycetota bacterium (assembly GCA_963789095.1). Taxonomy (GTDB): domain Bacteria; phylum Actinomycetota; class Actinomycetes; order Actinomycetales; family Microbacteriaceae; genus Microbacterium. The sequence goes on along the minus strand of CAWBJK010000006.1, from coordinate 238,339 downwards.
CGCCGAGCTACGCGCAGCACATCTGGGGACTCCTCCGCGACGAAGCGCTCGGCGCCAAGAAGGAGAACTGACATGACCGCGACAACTCCCTCGTCGACCGACACCACCTCGGACGGCAAGAAGCTGACCATCCCGAACTCCACCACGACGATCTCGATCGAGCGCAACGCGTGGGCGCGGTGGCGAGCTCCCGTGATCACCGTGATCAACCTCACGGTCTTCCTCCTGCTGTGGGAGCTCATCGCGCGCACGCCGCTGGTGAACCCGCTGTTCTTCCCGACGCCGTCGACATGTTCGTCGCCATGTACAACGGGTTCGTCGAGCGGACCGTTGCTGCCCGAGCTGCTCTTCTCGATCTCGAACCTGCTGATCGGCCTCGTGATCTCGTGCGTCATCGGCATCCCGGTGGGGCTCTTCATGGGCGCCAACAAGGTCGCCGACCTCATCCTCAGCCCCTACGTGCTGGCGCTCACGGCGCTCCCTCGCGTCGCCTTCATCCCGCTGCTCATCCTGATCCTGGGCTTCGGCAACGAGATGCTGCTGACGATCATCGTGCTGTCGGCCATGTTCCCGATCATCATCAACTGCATGGCGGGCGTGAAGACGGTCGACCCGTCCCTGCTGCGCGCCGGCCAGGTGTTCGGCACCTCCGGGGTCGCCGCGTATACGAAGATCATCCTCCCGTACACGCTCCCGTTCGTGATCTCGGGCATCAACCAGGGCATCGCCCGCGGCCTCGTCGGCATGCTCATCGGCGAGTTGCTGGGCGGCAGCGGCAACGGCCTCGGCTACATCCTCAAGCGCGCCGCCGAGAGCTTCCAGGCGCCGCTCATGTTCGCCGTCCTCATCATCCTGGCCGTGCTGTCGGTCTCGCTGGTGCAGTTCACCCGCTGGATGGAAGAGCGGGTCGCGCCCTGGCGCAACCGCAACGCCAGCTAGCTTCCCGGGGCGGTCGAGTACCGCCCCGGCCCATGTGCGGCCTCGGGTATCCGGAGCCGCCGACGGCAGCAGCGCCGTCATCCCTATCAACACGAGGAGTACACACATGCAACGAAGCATCAGACTGCTCTCGGCACTCGGTGCCGCAGCGCTCGTCGCGACCGCCCTGGTCGCCTGCGCGTCGGGAGAGCCCGCCCCGCCGGCGGCGCCGGAGGCTCCCACCGACGCCAGCGAGATCAGCGGCGAGATCGACACGAGCAAGGTCAAGAAGGACCTCATCGTCGGCGTCGACAACCCGCACTACCTGTTCCACGAAGACATCCTGATCGCTGAGAAGAACGGCTACTTCAAGGAGGTCGGCATCGACTCCGTGAAGATCGTCACCTCCGACGACCCGGTGCCGGCGCTCATCGGCGGCTCGCTCGACATCGCCCTCAACGACGTCGACGGCTCGGTCGCCGCCAAGGCGGCCGGTGGCGACATCCGCTTCCTGTCCATCTACCTGGGTGGCGAGAACAACATCCTCGGTGTCGGTCCCGGCATCAACACCCCGGAAGACCTCAAGGGGAAGACGATCACGGGCGGCCAGGAAGGCAGCCGCAACGGGTTCCTGTTGCGCTCGCTGCTGGAGCGCAACAACATCGACCCCGACAACGACGTGACCATCGTCTCGACCGGCGGGCAGTCGAACGAGCGCCTGCAGGCGATCGTCGCGGGCACCGTGGACGGCGCGACGATCCAGCCGCGGCACATCGCGATCCTCGAAGCCGAAGGCGGAAGCGTGCTCTTCAATGAGCTGACCGTCGCCCCGCAGACCGGCTTCGTCTCGACCGGCAAGTTCGCCGCGGAGAACGCGGAGACTCTGGCGGCGTTCCACGTGGCGATCCTCAAGGCGCGCGCCGACATCACGAACATGGCGAACAGCGAAGAGTATCTCGACTACTTCGAGTCGCTCGGCTTCGATGTTCCCGAGGCGTACCGTGCGGCGTGGCCCATCGAGAACGACCCTGACTACCACACCCTCGACGGCGGCTTCGAGATCGCGGACATGGATGCCTTCATCCAGGAGCAGATCGACTTCGAGGAAGTGCCCGCCGGCACCGAGTGGCGTGAGGCCGCCGACCTGATGCCGCTGTGGCGCGCACAGACGGCCCTCGGTCTCGAGCTCCGCCCGGCGTTCGCAGAGGTCGCCGACTGATGGGTGCGGTGCCGGCCACCGCTTCGGCGCGCGGTCTGCGTCTGCTCGGCCACCACGATCTCGGTGGTCGCGGAGACGGCATGCAGATCATGCGTCACGGCGATGCGCTCTACGTAGGCCACACAGGAACGACCGGCGCGGGGACCTCGATCCTCGACGTCTCCGTCACCCGACGTTCCTCGCCTCGTCGAGCAGTGGTCGGCACCGCTCCACACCCACTCGCACAAGGTGCAGTCGGCCGATGGGCTGCTTCTCGTCAACCACGAGCGCTTCCCCTACCGGCCGACCTCACCGCTCGGTCCGCACTCGGCGGGCATCGCGATCTACTCGATCGCCGACCCGTTCCACCCGCGTCAGGTCGGGTTCTGGGAGTGCGGCGGCAAGGGCGTGCACCGGATCGTCTGGGAAGGCGGGCGGTACGCGCACGTGTCCGCCACACCTGAGGGCTTCCGCGACCGCATCTGGCTGAGCATCGACCTCGCCGACCCGGCCGCGCCGACGAGTGCCGGACGATGGTGGGTGCCCGGCCAGCACGTCGACGAGGACCCTTACGTCCCGCCGGCGGGCAACAGCCACGGCGACAAGTTCCGCGTCGCGGCGCACCACGCCCTCCTCGAGGGCGACATCGCCTACCTCGGCTACGACGACGCCAACCTCGTTGTGCTCGACGTGTCCGACATGGCCGCGCCCGTGCAGATCGGTTCGCTCATGTGGGGCGGCGGCGCCACCCACACGGCGCTGCCGTTGAAGGGGCGTGGACTGCTCGTCGTCACCGATGAGCAGCAGAACGACGGACCGGATGCGCCGAGCGGGGCATCCACCTCATCGACATCTCCGATCCGACCGCCCCGCGCTACCTGCGCCAGCTGCCCGAGCCCGATGCGTCGTTCCAGTCGTTGCCGGGGCGGTTCGGATCGCACAATCTCCACGAGAACCGCGCGGGTTCCTACCGCAGCGAGCGCCTCGTGTTCGCGACCTACTTCAGCGCCGGCGTGCGTGTGTACGACCTCAGCGACCCGGAAGAGCCGCGCGAAGTCGCCCACTGGGTTCCCGAAGCTCCCGACGGCGCAGAAGTGCCGCAGCCGAACGACCTCTTCGTCGACGACGGCGGCGTGATCTGGGCGTCGGAGCGGCACACCGGCGGTGTGTACGCGCTGCAGGCGGATGACGAGCTCGCCGCGCTGATGGAAGAAGCCCGAGCTCGCTCATGACGCGGCCGTCGGCCATCGCCGCGCCGAGCGCACCGGGCGCAACGGCCAGCGGCATCCGCCTCGCGGGCTATCACGACCTCGACGGCCGCCCCGGCTTCAAGATGGCGCTCCAGGTGGTCGACGAGCGCTGGTACCTGTTCGTCACGCACTTCTGGGAGCCGCGTCTGTCGGTGATCGACGTCACCGAACCCGCCCGCATGCGCATCGTCGCCTCGATCGACGGACCTGAGAACACGGCGACGTGGCAGGTGCAGGTCGCCGACGGCCTGCTCGTGCAGGGCCTGGAGTCGCGCCCGGTCCCGTGGGGCGGCGACCCGGCGCAGCCGGGCGAAGAGGGGCTGCGGTTCTTCGACGTCTCCCACCCGGCGACGCCGCGGCTGCTCGGCCACTGGCGCACCGGGCACGTCGATGGCGTGCACCGCAACCACTTACGTCGGCGGACGGTATGCGCACGTGCGCCGCCGCTCGGCAGGGCTTCGAGGGCAACATCTACGTGATCCTCGATGTGTCCGACCCCGCGCAGGTGCGCGAGGTCGGCAGCTGGCATCTCCCCGAGCAGCGCGAAGGGTGCGGTCGCGGCCGGCGGGTCTCGTTCCATGGCCCGGCCTTACGTCGAGGGGGATCGGGCCTACCTCGGCTACGGTGCGGCCGGTCTCGTCATCCTCGACATCGCCGATCCCTCCTCGCCGCAGCTCGTCTCGCAGCTCGAGTTCGGCGCAGCGTTCTCCAGCGCGATCGCCATGCACACCGCGATTCCGGATCCCGGGCGCGCGCTCGTCGTCGTGAACACAGAGGCGATCGCGGAACGCCAGCAGGAGCCCTTCAACTTCGCCGGGCTCGTCGACATCTCGGACGAGTCGGCGCCCCGGCTCATCTCGATCTTCCCGACGCCGGTTCCCGCGCCCGGTGCCGGATACCCGAACTTCAGTCTGCGCGGCGGACGGTTCGGCCCGCACAATCAGCACCACCCGCAGGGGGAGCATCTCGCACCCCAGGGCGACCTCGTCGTGATGACCTGGTTCAACGCCGGGCTGCGCGTCTTCGACACCGCCGATCCATATGTGCCGCGAGAAGTCGCGTGGTATCTGCCCGACGATCCCGAGACGCGGCGCGGCCGGCTCCCCACAGACCTGGTGACGCAGTCGGAGGACGTCTTGGCCGATGCCCGCGGGTTCATCTTCGTCACCGACAAGAATCACGGCCTGCACGCGCTTCGACTCGAGGGCGACCTCGACGGACGGCTGTCGCGGGGCAGCGGAACGACCCACTCCGAAAGAAGCAGGTGAAACGTATGGATGAGAGAGTCGCTTCCGCGCGCCAGCACTGGGCGCCGCGGTTCACCGCAAACGGCGTTCCCGTCGGCGACTTCGAACGTGTGATGGATCGCATCACCTCGTGGGAGGAGTGGTGTCGCGAGTGGTCGGCGGCGGCGCGCCGTCACGAGGACCTGGGAGAAGAGGCGACGTCGGAGGGGCGCGGGCTGTCGGCCGGTGAGCACTTCGCCACGGCGGCAGCCCTGTACCACTTCGCCAAGTTCGTGTTCGTCGTCGATCCGCAGCAGTTGCGCGAGGCGCACGACAGCGTGCAGCGCACGTACCGGCGGGCGCTGCCGCGCATCGACCCGCGGGCGCAGCGCGTGACGGTGCCCTTCGGCGACTCGGCCATCCACGGGATTCTTCGGCGCCCGCTCGGACCGGGACCGCACCCCACGGTCGTCATGTTCCCCGGACTCGATTCGGTCAAAGAGGAGCTGCGCTCCACCGAAGAACTCTTCCTCGCCCGCGATCTCGCGACGTTCGCCATCGACGGTCCGGGGCAGGGGGAGTCGGAATTCGACCTCCCGATCCGTGCGGACTGGGAGGCGGTCGGCACCGCGGTGCTGGACTGCTTCGAGACGCGACCCGACATCGACAGCCATCGCGTCGGGGTCTGGGGGGTGAGCCTCGGCGGCTACTACGCACCTCGGGCCGCAAGCGGCGACGACCGCTTCGCCGCCTGCGTCGCACTGTGCGGCCCGTTCGACTGGGGCTCGCTGTGGGATCAGTTGCCGCAGCTCACGCGAGACACGTTCGTCCATCGTTCGGGTGCCCGTGACGCCGAGGAAGGGCGAGTCGCAGCGCAGGCGCTGACCCTCGAAGGACGCACCGATGGCATCCGGTGCCCGCTCCTGGTGGTGTCCGGCCGCAAGGACCGGCTCATCCCGTGGCAGTCGCAGGAGCGGCTCGTGAGCCTCGTGCCCGGCAGTGAGCTGCTGATGCTCGAAGAGGGCAATCACGGATGCGCCAATGTCCTCGCCGAGCATCGATACCGCACGGCGGACTGGATGGCCCGCACACTGAAGCACCCCGCGCGTCAGCGGGTGCTCCACTGACCGGCCGGCAGCGGCACCCACGACTTCTGCGCACCGTCGCAGCGAGCAATGAGAAAGAACGGCGAATGATGGAACCCACACTCACGACGGGGCGGATCGGCGAGGCCGCTCCCACGCGTGCGGAGCTCGTGCCCGGTGCGGCCACCGACGAGCGGAGGGCCGGCTGATGGGCGGCGGGCACGGTCACAGCCACGGGTCGCGTCGTTTTGAGCGTCCGGTGGATCGTCCTGCGGGGGTGCGTCCGTTGGGTGCCCCGGGGATCATGGGTGTGGATTATGAGCATCGGGTCGATTTCGGCCGGTTGCGGGAGTACCGGTTGGGTCGGGCGAAGGCGGCGTTGGAGGCGAGTGAGTGCGGGGCGTTCCTGCTGTTCGATTTCTATAACATCCGGTACACGACGCAGACGTGGATCGGGGGGGCCCTGGGCGACAAGATGATCCGGTACGCGCTGCTGATCCGCGGGCAGGAGCCGATCTTGTGGGATTTCGGGTCGGCGGTGCGTCATCACAAGCTGTATTCGGATTGGGTGCCGGAGGAGAACTACCGGGCCGGGTTCCTGGGGTTCAAGGGGGCGGTGGCGCCGGAGGGCGGCGCCGATCTGATGAAGACCGCGATCGATGAGATCGAGTCGCTGCTGACGGCGGCGGGGGTGAAGGGTGCCCCGTTGGGGGTGGACATCATCGAACCGCCGTTCCTGTTCGAGTTGCAGCGTCGGGGGATCCGGATCGCTGACGCGCAGCAGCACATGCTCGACGCGCGGGTGATCAAGAACCAGGACGAGATCATGCTGCTGAACCAGGCGGCGGCGATGGTCGACGGGGTGTATCAGGACATCGCGGAGGCATTGAAGCCGGGGGTGCGGGAGAACGAGATCGTGGCGCTTGCCAACGCGCGGCTGTATGAGTACGGCAGTGATCAGGTGGAGGCGATCAACGCGATCTCGGGGGAGCGGTGCAACCCGCACCCGCATAACTTCACCGACCGGATCATCCGGCCCGGGGATCAGGCGTTCTTCGATGTGATCCACTCCTACAACGGGTACCGCACCTGCTATTACCGCACGTTCGGCGTCGGGTGGGCGACCCCGAGTCAGCATGATGCGTATAAGCAGGCGCGGGAGTGGATGGACGCCGCCCTCGATGCCCTGCGCCCCGGGGTGGGGACCGATGAGGTCGCGCGGGTGCTGCCGAAGGCGGAGGACTTCGGGTTCGAGAACGAGCTCGCCGCGTTCGGGTTGCAGTTCGCGCACGGCCTCGGGTTGGGGTTGCATGAGCGGCCGATCATCTCGCGGCTGAACTCGATGGCCGACCCGGTCGAGCTGCGCGCCGGGATGGTGTTCGCGATGGAGACCTACTGCCCCGCCTCCGACGGATCGTCCGCGGCCCGCATCGAGGAAGAAGTCGTCGTCACCGACTACGGCATCGAAGTGCTCACCAAGTTCCCCGCACAGGAACTGTTCGTCGCCAACCCCTACTGACCCGGCAGCGATGATCCGCCGTCCGCGCACGCCCCTGGGCGTGCTGGCAGTTGCCGTCAGCGCCACGATCCTCGTGACGCTGCCGTCGTGCCTCATAGGCGCACTCGGGCTGGCGATCCGCACCGACCTGCAGTTCACCGCCGCCGAGCTCGGCATCGCCGTGGGGATGTTCTTCCTCACCTCCTCGATCGCCTCGCTCCTCAGCGGACGGCTCGCGCTGACCGAGCGCGTCGGGGTGAGACCCATGATGTTCGCCGGCGTTCTCGCGTCGGCCGGCGCGATGGCCTTCATCGCGTGGCTCGCCGACGGGTGGACCGACGTCCTCGTGGCACTTGCCGTGAGTGGTCTCGCCAACGGCGTCGTGCAGCCGGGAGTCAATCTCGCCATCGCCCGCCGCATTCCGAGGGAGCGCATGGGACTCGCGCTCGGCGTGAAGCAGGCGGCGATCCCGGCGGCGACGCTCCTCGCCGGCGTCGCGGTGGGCATGCTCGCGGTGCTCGGCGACTGGCGGGTCGCGTGGTGGATCGGCGCCGCCGCCACCGTGGTGTTCCTTGTCGCCGCGCTGATCGTCGCACCGAAGGAGAGCGTCGGCTTCGCCCGCGGCGGCGGGGAGGCAGGGCCCGGTCGTCGGGCAGGGCTGCGGCTGGACGCCAGCCTGCTGCGGGTGACGATCGCGTCGATCCTCGCGTCGATGGGGGCCAACGCGCTCCGGGTGTTCTTCGTCGAGTCCGCCGTCTCTCAGGGGGAATCGTTCGCAACCGCGGGACTGCTGCTCGCCGTCGCGAGCATCGTCGCCATCGGTACCCGGCTGGTGAGCGGCTACCGCTCCGACCGCATCGCTCGCCACCCCTACGCGACCGCGTCGTTCCTCATGCTCGCCGGATCGGGGGGCTACGCGCTGATGGGCGTCGCCAACGGCTTCTGGGCGCTGCTCGTCGCCGCGATCCTGGGCATCTCCGCGGGGTGGGGGTGGGCGTCGCTGGTGCAGCTCGGGGCGATGCGCGCCCATCTCGACGCCGCCAGTGCCGCCAGCTCGTACGTGCACTTCGGGGGGCTATTCGGCAACCTGCTGGGCCCCATCGCCTTCGGTCTGCTGCTCACGGCCGGATACACGCTCGCGTGGAGCGTCCTCGCCGTCTTGTCCGCCGTCGGCGCGGGCCTGCTCCTGCTCGATGTGCGGCTGCAGCGCCGCACGCGCTGACGGTCCCCGGCGCGCGATTCGCCTCTCCCGGGTGCCGACCGTCTCGGATCGCTCACCCCCGGCGATCTGGCGCGCCTCGACCGCACGCTCCGAGGGCATCTGATTGTTACTCTCGTCTGATGGTCAAGAGGGTCACGATCGACGACGTCGCCGCGCTCGCCGGCGTGCACAAGGGCACGGTGTCGCGTGCTCTGAACGTCGCGACGGCGCACCAGGTGAACGCTGTGACGGTGCGGCGCATCCAGCGCGCGGCCAAGCAGCTCGGCTACGTGCCGAACGTCATGGCGCGAAGCCTCCGCACGAACCTGTCGATGACCGTCGGCGTGATCGTGCCCGACCTGACGAACCCCATCTTCCCCCCGATCCTGAGGGGCATCGAGAGTCACTTGGTCGAGCGCGGGTACACCGCTCTCGTGGCGAACACCGAAGGGCGCGACTCGACGGAGCGCGTGGCGTTCGAGTCGCTCCTGGCGCGACGCGTCGACGGCTTCATCGTCGCCACGGGGCGGCGCGACCATCCCTTCCTCGCCGACGCGTATGAGCGTGGCACGAAGATCGTGCTGGTGAACCGGGGTGGGTCGGAAGCGGGCTACCCCTTGGTGACCGGCGATGATGCCCGAGGCATCGTCGCCGCGGTGGAGCATCTCGTTGAGCTCGGTCACCGGAACATCGCCCACATCGCCGGACCGGCCGCGTTCTCGACGAGCAACGTGCGCCGCGAGGCGTTCCTCGCGGCAGTAGGCCCCATCCCCGGTCTCGCCCCCTCGATCGTCGAGACCGACGCGCTCAGCGTCGCCGCCGGCGAGGAGGCCATGCGAGAAATTCTCCGATCGTCGTCCGAGCGCCCGACCGCAGTGGTGGCGGCCAACGACCTGCTGGCTGTCGGTGCCCTGCGGGCGCTGCGCCAGAGCGGCCTGGACTGCCCCGGCGACATGTCGGTCATCGGCTTCAACGACATGCCCTTTGCCGAAGACCTCAACCCCGCCCTGACCACGGTGCGCATCATGCTGCACGAGATGGGAGTCGAGTCGGCGCGCCTGCTTCTGGAAGGGATCTCGACCGGCGTGCAGACGCCGGTCAGCCTGAAGCTTCCGGTCTCGCTGGTCGTCCGGTCGTCGACGGGGCCCGCCGCGTCGTGAGCGTGCGGCTCGTCAGCGGCTGAGGATCGACCAGAGCGCGGCGAGGCCGACCACGATGATGATGGTGCGGTAGGCCGACTGGGGCAGCTTCTGCGCAATGCGCCCGCCGCCTGCTCCGCCGACGATCGATCCCAGCGCGATGCAGGCCACGATCACCCAGTCGATCTTGTCGGGCGCGATGAAGATGAAGAGCACGCCCGACACGAGGTTGGCGACTCCCGCGAGCACGTTCTTGATGCCGTTCACGTGGCTGTACGGCAGGGCGAGCACGATGCCCAGGATGACGAGGAGCAGCACCCCCTGCGCCGCTCCGAAGTAGCCGCCGTAGGCGCCCATGAGGGGGAGGCCGATGATCAGCGCCCAGCTCAGCCGGGGCGGCGCCGAGTTCTCGATCGAGAGGTCGGTCGTGCGCTGACGGACGAGACGCTGCAGGAACGGCTGCGCGAGCACGACGACCAGCGCCGCGATGATCAGGACGGGCACGACCCCGCTGAAGACCTCGCTGGGCAGCACCAGCAGCAGGAGGCTGCCCGCCGCCGCGCCCGCGATCGTCAGCGGCAGCATTGTGAACACCAGCCGACGACGCAGCCACAGCTCTTTGCGGTACTGCCAGGCCGCGGCGGTAGACCCCGGGATGAGCCCCAGGTTGTTGCTGACGTTCGCGACCAGCGGCGGATATCCCATCAGCAGCATGATCGGGAATGTGATCAGGGTTCCCGAGCCGACGACGCCGTTGATGAGGCCGGCGAGGGCCCCGGCGAGCACCAGGATCAGCAGATCCCAGCCGTAGGTGGCGAGAATCGCATCCATGGAGTCACCTGTGACCTTCGGGGGTGGGGTTGCCCCGTGCGGTCAGCAACCGATTGCAGGATATTCCATGCGCGCCTGCCGTCACAAATTCGCGAAGGATTGTACGCTCGACCGCAATCGGTTGGCGGGACGATCTCCGCATCGGGGCGGCACACACGAGACGGGATGCCGTCGTGTATCCGCTCCGCGCTGCCCGGATGACGGGCGGGCGGATGCCTCAGCCGGCGGCGGAGCACGCGTAGGTCGCCAGCGTCTGGTGTGACTCTCATTTGACGCAGCCGCGCGACGGCCCTACTCTCGTGCCAAGACCTTTTGCCAAGACGTTTTGGCAAAACGCCTTGGCACAGAGTCTGCAACTCACATCACAAGCGAATGGAGTCGAAGTGAAGATGCTTCGCACACAGCAGGCAGGGCGCGGCCGTCGCGTCGGGGCCACACTCGCCGCGGTCACGATCTCCGCGGTGGTTCTCAGTGGTTGCGGCGCCGGGGGATCCGAGCCCGGGGATTCCGCAGAGCCGGGGGCCGACGAGCTCACCGTCGTCGTCGAGGGCGGCGGAAAGGCTGAGCTGCAGCCGATCGCCGATCTGTACGCGTCCGAGACGGGCACGAAGGTGACCCTCGTCGAACTTCCCTACGCCGGACTCTACGACCGGATCTCGTCCGACCTGCAAGCAGGCAGCCCGTCGTTCGACGTCGCGGCGCTCGACGCGATCTGGCTCTCGACGTTCGGCCCGGCCCTCAGCCCGCTCGACGACCTCTTCACCGACGAGGTGAAGGGTGACCTCTTCGACGGCCTCGTCAACGAGGCGCAGATCGGTGACAGCTTCGTCGGCATGCCCGTATGGACCAACTCCGAGGTGCTGTTCTACCGCACCGACCTCTTCGAAGACGCGGCGAACAAGGCCGACTTCGAGGAGAAGTACGGCTACGCCCTCGCGGCGCCGACCACGTGGGACCAGTACCGTGACGTCGCCGAGTTCTTCACCCGCGACACCGACGGCGACGGCAAGGTCGACCTCTACGGCACCGATGTGAAGGGTGCGGTCGAGACGGAGTGGCTCGCGACCGTCTCACAGGCGGGCGAAGAGCACATGATCCTCGACGCCGAGACGGGCGAGGTCACGATCGACAGCGCCGCGCACAAGGAAGCGCTCGACTTCTACGTCGGACTGCTGCCGTTCGCGCCGTCGGGAGCCGCTCAGCTCGACTGGGCGGGAGCGCAGAACCTGTTCTACCAGGGCAACCTCGCCATGATGCGGTTCTGGGGTCACGCCTACCGACAGACGCCCGACGACTCGCCCGTGAAGGATGCGATCGGTGTCGCGCCGATGATCGGAGGCCCGGCGGGTGTCGCCGGTGTTCCGGGCGCCTGGTACCTCTCGGTTCCCGCGACGGGCGAGAAGCAGGACGCCGCGAAGGACTTCGTCGCCTTCGCCTACGAGCACAACGAGCTGGCAGCCGACACCTCGCTCGGTCTCGTGGCGCGCGTCAGTGCGTTCGAGAGCAAGGCCGGTGAGGAAGGGTTCGAGAATTACGCCGCGCTGGTCGACACGCTCAACGCGTCGCAGACGCTGCCGCGCCCGAAGACCGAGAAGTGGCAGGAGATCGTCGACTCGGTGCTGATCCCGACGCTGCAGAAGGCCGTGGAGCCGGGCGCCGATACCGCGAAGCTGCTGTCGGACGCCAAGTCGCAGATCGAATCGATCGTCGAGTAGGAGTCTGCTTCGTGCACCTCACATCCCCTCAGACCGTCGCCGGGGTGGCCTCGGCCACCCCGGCGGTGGCCGGAAAGCGCCGCCGGCTCGGCGGCCGTGAGCGCGGCGACCGCCGGTTCGCGCTGCTCCTCATGCTTCCGGCAGCGCTCTTCCTCGCGGCGTTCGTGCTCTGGCCGCTGGTGCGGTTCGTCTACGACAGCTTCTTCGAGATCTCCCCGTTCGCGGGAGCGGGGCGCACATTCGTCGGGCTGGACAACTACGCGGCCGCATTCGCGTCGGAGGCCTTCACGTCGGCGTCTGTGCGGACGGTGGTCTACACGGTCTTCGTCGTCGCGCTGGAGCTCATCCTCGGCCTCGCCGTCGCGCTTCTGTTCACCGCGCTCGGCAAGCGGTCGGCGGTGTTCCGGACGCTCTTCATGTACCCGCTGATGATCGCACCGGTCGTCGCCGGGCTCCTGTGGCGCTTCCTGCTCATCGACAACTTCGGAATCATCAACGAACTCCTCTTCCGCGCGGGGCTCCTGTCGAGCCCCGACCAGGTGCAGTGGCTGAGCAACCCGAATCTCGCGCTGTTCTCGGTGGCCATCCCCGACATCTGGCTGACGACCTCGTTCATCACCCTCGTGCTCTTCGCGGGGCTGCAGAACATCCCGGGCGACATCATCGAAGCCGCCCGGATCGATGGCGCGCGCTACCCGCGCATCCTCTTCAACATCATCATCCCGCTGCTTCGCCCGGTGATCGCCGTGGCGCTGATCGTCCGCGGCATCGACGCCGCGCGGGCGTTCGACGTGATCCTCATCCAGACCGACGGCGGGCCGCAGGGGAGCACCACGACGCTGAGCCTCCTGATCTACCGGACGATGACTCGGTTCGGTGACCCGGGCCTCGCGAGCGCCATGGGCACCGTCTATCTCGTGGCGATGCTCGCGGTCTCGCTCGTCGCCATCCTCCTCATCTGGCGACCGGGAGCTGGTGCGCGATGAATCCGCTCGAAACTCGAGGACGCAGCCGCATCCTGCTGTGGGCGCTGCTCGCGGCCACCCTGATCCTGTACGGCTTCCCCTTCGTCTACCTCCTGCTCACGTCGTTCAAGACGCCGCTCGAGGCGATCTCGGTTCCGCCGAGCGTCATGCCCACGGTGTGGACGCTCGAGAACTATGTCTCGGCGCTCACGCGGCAGGGCGTGGATGCAGCGCTCGTCAACAGCGTCGTGACGGCGCTGATCTCCACCGGGCTCAGCCTCGTCCTGGCCGTGCCCGCGGCGTACGCGATCACGCGGTTCCGCACGCCGTCGGGACGCGTATTCATCCTCGCCGCGCTCGTCACGCGCATGGTGCCCACGATCGCCGTCGGCGCCCCGCTCGTCGAGATGATGCGCACCATCGGGCTCACCGACACCTCGTTCGGGCTCGCACTCGCCCACACGACGATCTCGCTGCCGCTCTCGATCTGGCTGATGGCGAGCTTCTTCGAGGCTGTGCCCGATGAGCTGAGCGAAGCCGCCCAGGTGGACGGCTGCAACCGGTTCCAGGCGATGGTGCGGGTCGTGCTCCCCGTCGTGTCGGGCGGGCTCGCCGTGACGGCGATCTTCGCCTTCCTCGCCTCGTGGAACGAGTTCCTGTTCTCGCTGCTGCTCACATCGGTGCGGGCGCAGACGACGCCCGTCGTGATCGCGAACTTCCAGAGCCAGTTCGGGCTCGACTGGGGCGGCATGACCGCTCTGGCGGCGGTGTACTCCGTCCCCGTGATCATCCTCACCCTCTTCCTCCAGCGCCACATCGTCGCCGGGCTCACGCTCGGCGCGGTCAAGGGCTGAACGAATGGACCACTCATGAGCAGCGACGACACCTACGACGTCACCAGCGGTGAACACGGCGATCCCCGCGAAGACATCGGCGCGGTGATCAACAGCATCCTCACCGACGTCAAGCGACGACAGGATCGCAGCGATGTGCGCGACGGCGGAAAGCCCGGCGCAGTGATCCACATCCCGCCGGGCGACTATCGTCTTCGCACCCAGGTGCGGATCGACGTCAGCTTCGTGCGGATCCAGGGAGCGGGCCACGGGTTCACGTCGTCGAGCATCCGCTTCAACGTGCCGCCGGACCAGTGGCACACCCTGCACGAGCTGTGGCCCGGCGGCAGCCGGGTGCTCGTCGACCTTCCGGAGTCGGGCGGGCACGACGAGAAGGCGGGTGCCGCCTTCCTCATCGAACGCGATGGCAACCCGCGCATCAGCTCGGTCGAGTTCTCCGGCTTCTGCATCGACGGTCTCCACTTCACGGGCGAGGCCGCCGATGGCAACCCCGAGAACTCCTACGTCAACGGGAAGACCGGGATCTACGCGGCGACCGCCAACGACTCGGTCCGGATCAACGGCATGGGCTTCGTGTACCTCGAGAACGCGCTCGTCATGTGCAATGCCGATGCGCTCTCGATCCACGACAACTTCATCGCCGAATGCGGAAGCTGCATCGAGCTGCGCGGCTGGGGACAGGCCTCCAAGATCACCGACAACCTCATCGGCGCGGGACCCGCGGGTCACTCCATCTACGCCGAGAACCACGGCGGGCTGCTGATCGCGGCGAACAACGTGTTCCCCCGCGGCCGCAGCAGCGTGCACCTTCACGGCGTCACGCGGTCGACCGTCACCGCCAACAGGCTCCACTCCTTCTATCCGGGGATGGTGCGCCTGACCGGAGGAAGCTCCGAGAACCTGTTCTCGGCCAACCACCTGCTGCGCGACCACGAACCCTGGACACCGTTCTTCGGCGTCGACAACGGCATCGCCGACGACTTCGGCCTGCTGCACGTGAGCGGGAGCGACAACAGCATCGTCGGCAACCACGTCTCGGAGGTGGTCGACTCCGAAAGGGTCACGCAGGCAGGCGCACTGCCCGTCATCATCCGCATCGCCGAGGGCACGGGCAACTTCGTGTCGAACAACCACACGGTGGCGAGAGACGTCAGTGCCACGGCGAATGACTCCTGTTACGAGGCGCAGGTGGGCGCCCTGCTCGAGACCGGGCCTGCTCGCCGGCTCGCCGTCACCACCGTCCGGATCGACGCGACCTCGACGGGCAACACCGTCCTGGATTCGGGCGCCGAGTCGGAGGTTGCCGTAGACAGGTCAGCGAACGCCTTCCGCCCCACACCGTCGATCGGTGCGTAGCAAGCCGACGGGTCGTCGCCGACCCTCAAGGGAGATGAGACTGTGAAACAGAAGCGAGTCACGATCAAGCAGGTCGCCGCCGAGGCGGGCGTGTCGATCACCACGGTCTCGCACGTGCTCAACAACGTCCCCGGGCTGCGCGTGAACCCCGCGACGCGGCAGCGGATCGAGGAGGTGTCGGCGCGTCTCGGCTACGTGCCCAACGGGATCGCCCAGTCCCTGCGCACTCAGCGTTCGAACTCGATCGGGCTCATCGGCGACGAGATCGTCACGACGCCCTTCGCGGGCAAGCTCATCCTCGGCGCTCAAGAAGTGGCCATCGCGCGTGACGCTGTGCTCTTCGTCGTCTCCACCGGGTATCAGCGCGACGTCGAAGCGCGCGAGATCGAAGAACTGCTCCGCAGGCAGGTCGACGGCATCCTCTACGCCTCGATGTTCCACCGTGAGCTCGCCCTGCCCGAACAGCTCGCCTCCGTGCCCACCGTCATCCTGAACGGCGAATGCACCACGGCGGGCATCCCCTGGGTCGCCCCCGACGAGGTCGCCGGCGGACGCGATGCGGCCGACGTGCTCATCGGAGCCGGTCACACGCGCCTCGGATTCATCAACAACATCGACGATATCCCTGCGTCCGCGGGACGCCTTGCCGGCTTCCGCGCGCGGATGGGCGAAGCGGGAATCGACCCCGACACCCTCGCCGTCGCCGTCACCGAGACCGACCCGGCCGGCGGATACGCCGCCGCGATGGAACTGCTGACGCGCTCGCCGAGGCCGACGGCGATCTTCTGCTTCAACGACCGCTTGGCGATGGGCGCCTACCGGGCGGCCGCCGAGCTCGGGCTCCAGGTCCCGCGCGACGTGTCGATCATGGGCTTCGACAACCATGAGTTCGTCGCCGACGGCATCCATCCGGGGCTCACGACGATCGAACTGCCCCACTACGACATGGGTGTGTGGGCGGCGGAACAGCTCTTCAACCAGATCGACGGCACGGCCGACCAGACCCCGACGGCGCTCCTGCGCGGCCCCGTCATCCATCGCGGGTCCGTCGCCCCGCCGGCATAGACCCCCCGACCGCGAGAGGGCCCGAGACGTTTCCGCAGACTCGCGCCCGGGCCCTCTCGCTCCTTCTCGTCGAAAGAGAGCCATGCGTCCTGCTGTCCACTTCACGCCCACGTCCGGGTGGGTCAACGATCCTCACGGCATCACGGCCCGCAACGGCGGGTACGACGTGTTCTTCCAGTACGTGCCGGGATCCACCTCGTGGGCGCCGAACTGTCATTGGGGACACGCGACCGGAGCGGACCTGCTCAGCCTGCAGGAGCGGGAGGTCGCACTCGCGCCCGGTGACGGCGACGACGGCATCTGGACGGGCTGCGTCGTCGACGACGGCGGCTACGGCGCGAGCGTTCTACACGGCGGTGTCGACGCCCGGACTTCGGAATCGGCCGGATGCGTGTCGCCCGGCCGATCGATGCCTCGTGGAACCGCATGGGAGAAGGGCGACGTCGTCGTCGAGGCGCCCGAAGGGCTCGACCTCGTCGCCTACCGTGACCCGTTCATCCGCAGGGAGGGCGACGGCTGGCGCATGTTCGTCGGCGCGGCCGGCGTCGACGGGACCGCGATGGCGCTGACCTACGTGTCCCATGACCTCGACACGTGGGAGTACGACGGTGTCGCCCTCGAACGGCACACCGGTCGAGCGCGACCCGGTGTGGATGGGGACGCTGTGGGAGTGCCCGCAGGTGTTCACGATCGACGGCCAGGACGTCATGCTGTCGTCGATCTGGGATGCGGACGAGTTGCACTACGCCGGGTATGCGGCTGGGACGTTCCGTGACGGCCGTTTCGACGCCGAGCGGTGGGGTCGGCTCACGTGGGGCTCGAGCTACTACGCGCCCTCGCTCTTCACGGACAAGGACGGCGAGCAGGCCCTCACCTTCTGGCTCCGAGGCGTCGGGGGAGAGGGGTGGGAGGGGGCGCACAGCATCCCTTACCGCCTCCACGCGGAGGGCGGGGTGCTCATCGCGCGCCCGCACCCCGATGTCGCCGCTGCACCGCACACCGCGCGCAGACGACGGCAGGGTTGCGGGCTTGGCCGCCGACATCGAGTGGATGGCGGTCGGCGGTGCGCTCGTCATCCGTTCGGGCGATCAGCCGCTCGTCACGCTGACGCGGTCGGGATGACGCGCTCGACGTCGAGACGGGCGAGGAGCCTGTGCGGCTCCCCGTCGCAGGCCGCGTGAGGATCATGGTCGACGGCCCGATCGTGGAGTTCTGCTCCGATGCCGGGATCTACGCGTGCGCCGTCCCTCCGGCGGGCGAACAGCTCGTCGTGACCGCGGATGCCGGCAGCTGCACCGTCTATGGGCTGGCCTGATGCGCGCATCTCGTGTCCTGGTCGTCGGTGAGGCCCTCATCGACATCGTCGACGGGGAGGAGATCGTCGGCGGCTCACCCGCGAACGTCGCGCTCGGACTCGGGCGACTCGGCGTCGACGTCGACTTGCTCACCGCGATCGGTGCCGACGACCGCGGTGACCGGATCATCGATCACTTCGGGCGCTCAGGTGTCGCCGTGCTGCCGGAGTCGCGCTCCCTGGAGCAGACGTCCACGGCGCGCGCGGCGATCGGACGGGACGGCAGCGCCACGTACGACTTCGACGTCGAGTGGCGCCTCCCCGCCATCGCAACCAGCGAGTACGACATCGTGCACGTGGGATCGATCGCGTGCTTCCTGGAGCCGGGGGCCGGCGCGGTGGTCACCCTCGCCCGTCGCGCGGCGGCACGTGGAGCGAGAGTGACGTTCGATCCGAACATCCGCCCCGACCTTCTCGCAGGGATCGACGCTCTGCATCGCGTGGAGGAGCTCGCGAAGGTCGCCTCGGTCGTGAAGCTCAGCGACGAGGACGCCGCGCATCTCTACCCCGAACTGTCCGTCGATGCCGTCGTCGACAGGCTCCTCGCGCTCGGACCCCGGATCGTCGCGGTCACCGAGGGCGGCGCCGGGGCCGTCATCGCCAGCGCTGATGACCGCGTCCGCCTGGCCGCACCCAGGGTGACCGTGGTCGACACAGTCGGGGCCGGCGACACCTTCATGGCATCCCTGGTCGCCTCGCTCCCGGCGCTCCCCGACGGGCCGCTGAGCGCCGCAGAGCTCGAGCCCGTGCTTCGCCGGTGCGTCGCCGCCGCCGCCGTGACCGTGAGCCGCGCGGGTGCCGACCTGCCGTGGCGCGACGAAGTGGTGGGCTAGGGGTAGGGAGAGTCGGCATCTTTGCACGTGTTGGCATCGCACACCCGCGGCCGGACGTCAGTCGAGCGCGATATCGACCACGAGGCGCGACGGATTGTTGAGCCATCGAACAGTAAACGGCCGCTCGCGATCGAGCCCGATCGCCCACGCTGTCATGCCCTCGAAGTTCTCGAGCTGCTGAAGTTCAACGATCGTCTCGACGTTCGAGGGCAGGATCTCGCGAGGCCCGTCATACCCGCCGCCGTCGGGGTCCGGCATCCACGCGCCAGCAGAGACGACGAGCGTCGCCTTCCCGGCCACGTCAACCGGCTCCCCCCGCGGGGAATCGAGGATCGGATCCGGTTGGTATTCCACGCGGAATCCGGGGCGATCACCGGTTCCTGCGAACTCGATGACGACGCGCTCGAAGCACGGCGGATGGCTCCCGGTGCGGATCTCGACGCCGACGAGGCTGGACAGGCGCTGCGGGAACCCGTCCTCGACTGGGCTTGTCTTGCCGCCGTCGGGGCACGGTGTCGCTTCAGGCTCGGTCGGGGTGACCGTGGGGCGCGGCGTGGCTCGCGGTGTGGTCGGCGGCGTGGACTCCCGAGGCGTCGCCGGTGGGGATGCCGGTCCGGGATCCGCGACCGCGCAGGCCGAAAGTGAAAGAGCCGGTGCGGCGACCAGGGCGACTGTGGCGGCGACCATACCGAACCAGCTAGCGCGGTGCGGCCGGTGCCGAGATGCCCTTCGCGTGCTTTCTGCCATGAAAGCAGAGTCGCGCCAATGCACGAGCCCGAGCAGGCCGAAGGTCCCATACGTCCGCCCGTATGCGCCTCCCCGCACGGCCGGTGGCCGCACGTGAGGCGTGGGTGGAGGGGGCGGACGGGAGTCGGACTCGCGCTGTCTACGGGGACGATCGTCAGCCCCGCTCCCGCACGGGCCGAAGGGTTGCATTTCTCGCCCAGTGGACGTAGCGTTCATTCCACGGAACTTTTGGAGGACATGTGTCACCCCTCACCCCCATGCGAAGCGACGACGCGACGCTCAGGTCCCTTGCCGCCCAGGCGCGACTCGCTGTGCTTGAGACCGTCGCCTCGAGTAAGGCTGGTCACGTCGGCGGACCGCTGTCGGCGATGGACGTGCTGATCTCGCTCTATTTCGACGAACTGAGGATCAACCCGGCCCAGCCCGGTCATCCCCACCGCGATCGGTTCATCCTGTCGAAGGGGCATTGCGCGATCGCGCTGTACTCGGTGCTCGCGCTGCGCGGGTACTTCCCCCAGGCTGAGCTGGCCACGTTCGATCACGGTGACTCGCGTCTGCAGGGGCATCCCGACATGAGGATCACACCGGGAGTCGACGCATCCAGCGGTTCACTGGGCCAGGGGCTGTCCGCCGGACTCGGAATGGCGCTCGGCGCCAAGCGCCTGGGTGAGGATTTCCACACCTGGGTGATGGCAGGAGATGGCGAGCTCGGCGAGGGCATGATCTGGGAAGCCGTGCTCTCGGCGCCGAGGTTCCACGTGGACAACCTCACCCTCATCGTGGACGTCAACGGGCTCCAGCAGTACGGATGGCCTGGAACTGATCGCGACCGCTTCGATCGAAGCGAACCGCTTGGCCACGTCGATCTGCCTCGGGTCTTCGAAGGGTTCGGCTGGCACGTCATCGACATCGACGGGCATGACCTGCCCGGCATCCGCGCCGCGTTGCGCGAGGCGTCCGGCCGTCGGGGGACGGGTGGAGCGCCGACGGTCATCATCTCGCGGACGACGAAGGGACACGGCGTGTCCTGGACGGCCGGCACATACAAGTGGCACAACGGCGTGCCGACGACCGAACAATTGGAATCCGCCCGCGAGGAACTCGTCGGAGCGATCGCGAACGGAGGCGACCGATGAAGGCGCAGCGCTTGGTGTGGGGCGAGACTCTGGCAGCTCTCGCACAAGAGGATTCACGCGTCGTCGTTCTCGATGGTGACCTGGCGACGTCGACTCGCGCCGACATCGTCGCTGAGCAGGTGCCCGAGGCCTTCATTCAGGTGGGCATCGCGGAGCAGAACATCGTCGGGATGGCGTTCGGACTCGCCACAGTCGGCTACCGGCCGTGGATCTCCACCTTCGGGGTGTTCCTCACTCATCGCGCGCTCGATCAGATCCGCATGCTGGTCTCACAGACGAAAGTCCCCGTGCGACTCGCGGCCGCCTACAGCGGCTTGCTCAACGGTGCCAGCGGCAAGACCCATCAGGACATCGAAGACTTCGCGATCATGCGCGCGATGCCGAACATGGTCGTCATCGCGCCCGCGGACGAGTACGAAGCCGAGGCGGTGATCCGTTGGGCCGCGGAGTACGACGGACCGGTGTACGTGCGGTTCGCGCGCGACGCGGTCGAGCCGGTGTTCGACGAGGTACCGGCATTCGCACTCGGTCTGCCGGTCGTTCTGCGTGAGGGATCCGGTCCCGCCGTCGTCTCGACCGGCGTGCAGACGTCGCGAACGGCACAGGCGATCGCCCGGCTTGCGGAGGAAGGCCATGACATCCGTCACATCCACCTTCCGACGCTGAAGCCCGTCGACGAGGCGGCACTGCTGCGGGCCGTCGAGGGAGCGCCGCAGATCGTCAGCGTCGAAGAGCACAGCGTTATTGGCGGACTCGGAGGCCTCCTGGCGGAGATCGTCTCCTCGGGCGCACCCGGCACTCACCTGACCCGCCTGGGGCTGGCTGATGGCTGGTCGGAGTCGGCGCCCAACGAATTCCTGCTCGACCGGTACGGCTTGTCTGCCGAGAAGGTGGCCGCGCAGCTCCGACACGCGTTCGCATCCGTGATGAGTACGAGGGATGCGTGATCCCGCGCTGACGCTCGCCCCATCGCCGTCGCCGGGGATGGGCGCGACCGCCGCAACTGTCGTAACCCTCACTCCCGCGCCCGCTTTCGACCGGCTGTACCTGGTGGATGAGCTCCGCCCCGGTTCTCTGCACCGCGTCGGCACCCCGGTGGTGCGGCTCGCCGGCAAGGGCGTGAACCTCACGGCGACCCTGCAGCGGTCGGGTGTGTCGACGTCGTACGCCGTGGTGGTACTGGACCCGTCGTGGAGCGCGGCACCGCCGCCGTGGTTGCGAATCGTCGAGGTCGAAGGCGCGGGCCGCTGGAACACGGTGCTGGTAGATCCCTCGGGACAGACGACGAACCTCAATGAGACGCCCCGGCCGTTGACGTCCGAGGCGTGGCACGCCGTCTGCCGGGAAGCGGTGGCGTGCGTGGAGGAATCCGGTGCGGGATGGCTCGTGGTGGGCGGCACCGTCCCCCTCGTGGACGGGCAGGTGCCCGATCTGCAGGGCCTTCGCGGTGCTGTCGCGCGCGCCGGCGCGCGCCTTTGCCTCGACACAGCGGGGGAGACGCTCGGCGAGTGGCTCGACCGCGGCGCTCACCCCGACCTGGTGAAGCCGAACGTCCACGAACTGGAGGACGCCACCGGGCGGCGAATCCGCAGTATCGGCGATGCGGTATCCGCAGCCCAGGATCTGCGTGCCCGGGGAGCGGTCGCCGCGCTCGTGAGTCTCGGGTCCGATGGCCTCCTCTACGTGGACGACGACGGGCCATCGTGGTGTCCGGCCGCGCCCACGACCGTGCGGAACACGACAGGTGCCGGAGATGCCGCGCTCGCCGGATTCCTGGCGCACGCACACCTCGGGACGGAGCGTGCGCTGGAGGCCGCCACGAGCTGGGGGGCATTGACCGTGGCGTCGGTGGAACCGGTGGCGGAGCGGTTGAGCGTCGTTCGAGGCCCGCGTTCCGGGCCTCCGCCGCTGACACGACTCCTGGCGAGGAGCTGACGGCGAAAGCGAAGTCCCCCACGAGCTCACGTGGGGGACTTCGCTGTGAGGCGCTCAGCGAGTGGCGCTGAGGAAGATACCCTCCGGGTCGATGCGGGTGCGGATGATGTCGACGATCTCGTCCGAAGGGGTGGGCGTCTCGCGTACGTCGTCAGCGATCTCGGGCTCGAAGCCCATGTTCTCGAAGACAGACTCGACGGTCTCGCCGGGTGCAGCTCGATCAAGCGCAGACGATCCGTCTCGGGGGAGAAGTCGAAGAGCGCACGATCGGTCAACACGAGACCGGGCCCGCCACCGGGGAGACCCAGAGCCTCGCGACTGACGCCCGCCGATCGACGACCCACGCCTGAGACGAAGTCGACCTGCGGCACGAA
This sequence comes from uncultured Actinomycetota bacterium, assembly GCA_963789095.1. Lineage (GTDB taxonomy): Bacteria > Actinomycetota > Actinomycetes > Actinomycetales > Microbacteriaceae > Microbacterium. Next base: position 215,659 of record CAWBJK010000006.1, on the reverse strand, counting down.
GCCCCGTTGTGTGAGGTCGGCCAGGATGATGGACCGCCCCGCGAAGGCCTGGTGCTCCGGCAGCGCAAGGGCTCCCACGAGATGCGCACGCTGGCCGGACGGACGTCAAACCCAGGTCACGTTCACGTTCCCGTAGGGATCGATCTGCGCGCCCGACACGAAGGAGACGTCGACCCGGCCGCGCTGCAGGGCGTCGAGATTGTCCACGGCGTCGATGAAGGCGGGCGCATCACGGTCATACGCGATCGAGTCGAACCAGCGCGTCGGCTCGGGTTCGAGAACGGGGTCGACAGGCGGGCCCATCTGAATCGAGAAGCGGGGCGCATGTCAGCTGCGCGATACGGCTCGCCACCATCGGAAGGCCGACGGCGAAGACGAAGGCCCGTCCGCTGCTGCGACGCCGACAAAGCCCATCTCGTCGTTCTTGAGCTCCAGGGAGAGCCGAAACGCCATGAGCTCGTTGAGGGTGAACACATCTACTCCGATCAGACTTCGTCCGCGATGCGGATCTTCGCGAGGGTCTTGGGCTCGTCGCGCGCGTCAGGTACGTTCCTCATTCGGAGCGTGCAAGACATGGTGGTCGAGCCAGGTCGAGAACTCTTCGGCGTTTCGCGAGGCCTCGATGTAGTCGTCGAGCGCATCGAAGTCCGGCTCGTACATCGCGTCGCACGGTCCCGGGTGCGCCACCGAATGTGGCGAGCGCGACGCCGTCGACCCAGTGATGCGGGAGGTAGGTCGAGTGCGGCCGGCGGACGACCTCGTCGGGGGACGGCGAGCTGCTCAACTGTCACGATCACGCGGTCGGAGGCGCTCGCCAGAAGGACGTCGATGTCGTCACGGTTGTAGCGGGTGGGACGCTGCACGTTTCCGTACACGTCGCCGTAGTAGCCGTGCAGCAGCGTGACCTGAGGTCGCGCGGGGGCGACGGCGTGGAGTGTGTCGCCGGAGGAACGGACACGTGATCTCGCGAACGAGGTCGGAGTTCGTGAAGTCGGTGCCTGCCATGACGCGTGTGGTGCCGAAGGGCTGCCCGGCCGCGGCGGCCCTGAAGCGCGCGATCATGGAGCTCTCCGTGAAGAAGTGCACTTCCAGGTCACCACGATCCGCAAGGCGGCGCACGTGCGGGGCGAGGCCGAGGGGACCGGGCCCGACGTACGCGCATTCCAGCCGGCGCACGGCGCCTGCACCCGCGAGGAAGTCGACGTCGAGACCACCCAGCCACGTCTGTACCGTCAGGTCTTTGCGACCCTGGCGCACGAGCTCCCGGAGCAGCGCCATCGGGTGGCGGCAAGACGTGGAGCCGCCGATCCCGATCGTCATGCCGTCCTCGACGGTCGCGGCCAGCTCCTCGATGGTCGTGAGCTTCTCCTTCATCGCGTGACCTCCGTGAAGTCTTCGTGGGTGATCGCCCGGAGTGCGAGCACATCGTTCGGGTCGACGAGTGTGCGAAGCACGTGCACCTGCTCCTCGGTCGGCTCGGGGGTCACCGGCGCCGAGTCCAGTCCTTGGATCTCGAACCCTGTGCGTGCCCGGACCAGGGCGGGAGTGACACCGGGATGCAGGGAGATGGCCGACATCGTTCTTTCCGGCCCGGCGAATCCGAACATTCCCAGCGGCGAGACGACCACCGACGGCCCTGCGTCCGGGTTCAAGCCGGCCGCTCGACGCTGCTCGGCTGTGAAGTTGTGGCCGGCTCCTGATCGGTAGTCCACGGCGTCGACGAACGTGCGCGCGTCGTGCCGCGGCATCATGACGAACTCCCGTCCGAAATGGGTGAAATGCAGCGGTTGGAGGATGGGGCCCACCAGCCGGACCCGCGGGGCCGCGGGAGAGCCGATCAGCGTGCTGTTGAGGGAGCCGTAGCGGTCGACCTGGGCTCCGACGCTGAATCCGGCCGTCACATCCCCGCGCTTGTACCCGATGGCATTCGGGTAGCTCGTGATGTGTGCCTCCGCGGGCAGGCTCAGGAACTCGTTCGCGAACTCGAGGTCGGGGAGGCGCGTCAAGCGGGCGAGCTGAGGATTGACCGACCATCCTGCGAACAGGATCGTCAGGTTGGGGGCGTGCGTGCGCTGTGCGAGCGCCATCGCAGCCAGCGGAATGCACGTTCCGTACGAGACGGCTCCCGCCCCCGTCGTCAGACCGGTGAAGCACGTGTCATCGTCACGAAGGTGGCTGCTCAACGCGGCGACGATCTGCTCGCCGAGGCTGTACCGGGTTGTCATTTGAACGACCTCCTCTGAATGCGCATGAGACTCTCCACGCCGATCAGGTCCAGGTAGGCGTCGTTGTCGGGAACACTGTGCACGTAGGTGTCGAGATACGACGCGAACTGCGTCTCATCCGCGCCCGCGGCGACGAGTTGCTCGAAGTGGTCCTCGTCTGCGTCATACGACCCGAGCATCGGTCCGGGGTGGGCACCCCACGGTGCGTGGGCCACGGCCTCGACCCGGTAGGACGGGATCTGCACGTACTGGGGAAAACGTCGCAGTGCCGCCGCGTCGACGATGTTCTCCGCCGTGAGCAGCACTCGATCGAAGCCGCGGGTGATCGTCAGGTCGAGTCCCTGCGGCATCATCTGATCACGTGGCACGGCCGCGTTCCCGTACTTGTCCGCGGCCGGCACATGGACGACGGCGACGTCGGCGCTCGCCGCAGGGACGGCGTGCTCCGCGACGCCGGTGATGGGGTTGATCGACTCCCGGACGTCTGGATTGTGATCGACGATGGACGACCCGTGCAGGTAGTTCACCGAGAGTGAGGTCCGACCGTCGTGCGCCGCGCGGAACCGGTCGAATGACAGCACTTCGTCGTAATCGACGATCTCGATCTGCCCTGCTTCGACGGCGGCGCGGAATCGACGGGCGAGCCCCCATTTCTCGAGCCCCACATACGCGGTCTCGATCCGCGAGACCGCACCGGCCCCGCAGAGGAGCTCTGTCTCCTGACCGCTTGTCGTGGTGACGACCGTGAGTCCTCGGCGCTTCTGACGAATCAGCTCGCGAACGAATGCCATGGGGCGGCCGTAGACGCCGAAGCCGCCGATGGCGACCGTCATGCCGTCCTCGACGCGAGCGGCGAGCTCGCTCAGCTCGGTGAGTTTGCTGCGGCGACCGGCGGTCATGCCTTGCTCCTTGAGGCGTCTTGAGTGCGGAGGGTGACCGCGTACTCCGCCGCCACCTCGGCCGTGTGCTGGCCCAGGAGGGGAGGTGCCGCGTAGACGGCGCCCGGAGTGCGGGAGAACTTGGGGATGACTCCGGGCACCGACATCCGCCCGCCGGTCAGATGGTCCACCGGCGCCCGATGGCCGCGATGGATGAGCTGGGGGTTGCGGCTCGCGGTGGGCACGTCGACTACCGCCGCGACCGGGACGGCGCGCAGATCGAGCTCACGCACGACCTCGTCCGTCGTCAGCTTCTGGGTCCAGGACTCGACGATGCCCTGGATCTCCTGGCGGTTCTCGATGCGGTGATCCGCGGTGTCGAATCGCGGGTGATGCAGGAGCTCGGGTGAGCGCATGGCATCGCAGAGCTGCCGGAAGTGAGTGTCTTTGCCGGCGACGACGTGCACCCACCCGTCGGCGGTCCGGAACGTGCCCCCGGGCGACACGTAGCGGTCGTTGTTCCCGATGCGCGCCATCGGCTGGTCGAACAACTCGTCTTCCATCGGCCCCGTGAGCAGGAGACCGTATGCCGTGTCGAGCAGTGCGACATCTACGACCTGGCCCTCGCCCGTTTCACGCGCGTGCAGGAGGGCCGCCAGCGTGGCTGTCGCGGCCTGCATGCCCGCGGAGTAGTCGATCATGTACGACCCCGTGACACGCGGCGTGCCGTCAGGGTCTCCCGTGATGCTCATCATTCCGGATGCGGCCTGGGCCACGGCGTCGAAGCAGGGCTGATCGGACAGAGGTCCGTCCTGGCCGTAGCCGGACACGCGTGTGATCACCAATCGTGGATTGATCTCCAGCAGGTCGGCAGGCGCGAGACCCATCGACTCCAAGGTTCCCGCGCGGAAGTTCTCGACGAGGACGTCCGCCGTCGCGAGCATCGTGCGCAGCGCTGCCAGGTCGGTCGCGCTGCGGTAGTCGAGCTCGATGCTCCTCTTGTTGGCGTTGAACGTCATGAAGTAGAGGCTCTCGCCGCCGTGCTGTGGCTCGTAGTGGCGCACGTCGTCACCCCGTGCCGCCTTCTCCACCTTGATGACGTCGGCGCCGAGGTGCGCGAGCATCAGCGTGCAGTAGGGTCCCGCGATGAAGCGTGACAGGTCGATGACCTTGACCCCCTTGAGGGGTCCGGATGCGGCGTCAATCATTCGAAATTCCCATCGATCGTCAGGCCACCGTCAACGCGAAGCATCGCCCCGTTGACGAACGATGCGTCCTCCGACAAGAGGAACGCGATGCTCGCGGCGATCTCCTCGGGCTGCGCGAGGCGCCCCAGCGGAGTGCGGCCGACGAGAGTGGATTCGCTGAGCGCTCCGGACCGGAGGCCGCTGGCGACCATCTCGGTGGCGACGTAGCCGGGGGCCACCGCGTTGACCCGGATCCCGTGCCGTCCCCACTCGGAGGCGAGCGTGCGGGTGAATCCCATGACGCCGGACTTCGCCGTGGCGTAGGCGAGCCGTCCCGGAAGCCCGAATGTCGAACCGACGGATGCGATGTTGACGATCGAGCCGGAGCCTCCCGCATCGCGCAGCGGCGCGAAGGCGGCACGGGCCACGATCATCGCTCCGGTGAGATGCACGTCGAGCTCTCGTCGCCAGGCATCGAGCGGGAAGTCCTCGGCATTGGCCCGGGTCAGTGTTCCTGCGCAGTGAACGACTCCGGTAATGCGGTGCCCCGCGTCGACGGCTGAAGCGATCACGTCGGCGATGGCCTGCTCGTCGCAGACGTCCACGCCTGCGGAGAGGTGTTTGTCGCCGCCCAGCGTGCTGATCGCCTGTGCAGCCGGATCCGCGAAACGGTCCAGCGCGATGATCGTGCGCCCCTCATCGCTGAGCCTGCGCGCGACCGCGGTGCCGATTCCGCCGCCGGCTCCCGTGATGATGACGCTGCTGGCGCTGCGCGCGGATGCGTCGTTGTGGTGATGGTCGCCCTTGTCCATGTCGGCATCATGACACCAAACGCGAGAGTTGTCCATCTAGCGGACACGAAAACCACTGTGCGGCTCTAGGGGCGTCCATCCACTTGAGAATTATTACTGAGCGGTACTACGTCTCATCTATTGACACATCAGGAGATTCGCGCTTACGCTCGCCCACGGCGGGGCCGCTAGCCGGCAGTCGACGTCGACATGCTCGCCGATATCGAAAAAGGAGACGCAATGATGCATTCCAAGAGGCGGCGATCACTCGCGGCTGCGGCTTCCGTTGCCATCGCCGGACTCATCCTTCTTCCGGCCTGTTCGTCGGGTGGCGGCACGCCCACGGCTGACGGTGCCGCGCCGGAGGAGACGTTCGAGCTCGTGGTGGCGAACTTCAACCACGCGAACGCGCCGGAGACGGCAGGCGTGGACTGGTGGCTGGATGAGGTCGAGCGACTGACCGAGGGCCGCGTGACCTTCAAGCGCTACCACCAGGAGACGCTGTGTGCGGGACCGGAGATCGTCCAGTGCGTGCGCGATGGACGCGCTGACATCGGTGCGAGCATCCCGAGCTACACGGCCGGCTTCTTTCCGATCGCAGAGGTCATGAACCTCCCGTTCCAGACGAGCAACCCCGAGGCGATCGCCATGGCGTACTACCGGCTGCTGCAGGAGAACGAGGACGCCGCCAACGAGGCTGCCCGCCACGACCTGCGTACCCTCTGGCACGTCGGCATCGACACGTCGATCATCGGCTCCGAGGATCCGGTCGACAACGTCGACGACCTCAAGGGGCTTGCGGTGCGCAGCGCGGGTGAGGGGATCCAGTGGGCCTACGAGTCCGTCGGCGCCAACCCCGTCGCGGTGACCGCTGCGGAGATGTACGAGGCGATGCAGTTCGGCCTCACGGATGTCTGGACGAACAACCTGTCCGGCGCCGACGACTACAAGATGTACGAGGTGTCCAAGCACTGGCGCCTGACCGGGCTGGGCGTCTACATCAACAACGGCACGTGGATCTCGGACAAGACGTGGCAGTCGCTTCCGACCGATATCCAGGATGCGTTCAACGAGGCCACGGAGAACTACTTCTCCGGCGAGGGCTACGACGTCATCGGCGCTTCCCTGCAGAAGAAGTGCGACAACATCGTCGAGGCCGGAGCGCTGGAATCCTGGGAGGCCTGGGAACCGGCGGAGACGCAGCGCTGGAAGGACGCTCTCGGTGACCGTGCCGTCGAGAACTGGAAGAAGAACGTCGCCGCGCACGTCTCGGACCCCGACGCGCTGTACGACCAGTTCCTGACGCTGCTTCGTGAGGCAGAGGAAGAGTCCGACTTCGTGTCGCCCGCTTTCGCGTGCGCGGAGCGAGTCCAGTAACCCTTCCCGAATTCCCGAAAGGTTCCACCATGCAGGAGACCGCGGCCGCCATTACGGGCGGCATCAAGAAGTCCGCAGTCCGCCACGCCTTTGAACGCATCGTTCGCTGGTGTGCGGTCATCGCGGCCAGCGCCGCGACGGTGTTGGTGGTCGCGGTCTCACTGGACGTCCTCAACCGACGCACCGTCGGCGGCTCTCTCCCCGGGCTGCTCGAACTCAACCAGACACTTCTCGTCGTCATCGTGTTCCTGGCGATCCCGTACGGCGAGCGCGTCGGAGTGCACGTGCGCATGACCCTCGTCACGAGCAGGCTGCCGGAGAAGATCGCTCGAATCTGCCGGACGGTCGCCTACCTCCTGGCGACCGGGATCATCGGATGGATGGCGTACGCCTCCGTCCTCCGCGCGATCGACTCGTTCGTGCGCAGCGAGGCCCAACTCGGCCTCGTCATGTGGCCGCTGTGGCCCGCACGATGGGTGCTCGCCTTCGGCCTGTGCCTCCTCACCATCCAGTGCGCGTTCAAAGTCGCCGACGCGGTCAAGGGGCTTCCGCTGGACGCGCCCGAACCCGGCGCGGACGTCCCCGCGGCGTCGCACTTCTGACCGCCGTCCCCGCTGCAGAGATCTGGAAGCAGGCCATGGAACCCATCACCATCACCATCATCGTCGTTGTCGCCCTCCTTGTACTCCTGGCTATCGAGACACCTGTGGCATACGCCCTCGCGATCTCGGGCGGCCTCGGGCTCGTGCTCCTGCACACCTTCAGCTACGCGACGAGCGTGCTCGGGAGCGCCCCTTTCGTGCAGACGTTCAGCTTCACGCTCACCGTGATCCCGACGTTCATCTTGATCGGCATATTCGCCGTGCACGGCAGAGTCGCCGAATACGTCTTCGCTGTGTCGAACTTCGTGTTCCGCAAGGTCCCGGGTGGCCTGGGGGCGGCGACCGTCATGGCGTGCGCCGGCTTCGCGGCCGTGACCGGCTCGAGCGTCGCGACGACGGCCACCATTGCCCGACTCTCGGTCGATCAGATGCGTCGTTACGGCTATCCCGCGTCGTTCGCGACGGGTCTGGTGGCCTGCGCCGGCACGCTGGGCGTCATGATCCCGCCGAGCATCATCCTGGTCCTCTACTCCGTGATCACGGGCGAGTCGACCGGCAAGATGCTCGCTGCCGGAATCGTCCCGGGGCTGTTGACCGCCGCCGGCTACATCGCTTATACGCTCACCGTCGGTCGCCGGATCCTCGCGAAGGAGGCATCGCGCCGGGCACTGCGCGGGGAGGTCGTCGGGAACGAGACGCCTGCAAACGGTGCCGCTCCCGCGCAGGCCGGTGCCCCCGTCCTCACGGTGGAATCCACAGATTTCGGCTCCCAGCCGCCGCAGCGAGCCCGGGACCTCCCCTGGCGGGGTGTGTTCTACATCGGCATCATCTTCACGATCGTGCTCGGCGGCATCTACTCGGGCCTGTTCACCGCCACGGAGTCGGGCGCGATCGGCGCTCTCGCCGCATTCGTGATCATGTGCTTCGAGCTCCGGAAGGACGGCGCGCGGAAGGTCTGGTCGAAGTTCAAGGGGGCGCTGCAGGAGGCGTCGTCGATGACGAGCATGGTGTTCGCCATCGTCGTCGGCTCATCGATCTTCTCGGCGTTCCTCATCCAGTCGGGGACACCCCAGGCGCTGACGCAGTCCGTTCAGGACCTCGCCGTTCCCGGGTGGGTCGTCGTCGTGCTGTTCCTTCTCATCCTCATTCCGCTCGGCATGGGGCTCGAAAGCATCTCGATCCTCATCATCGCCATGCCGCTCATGTACCCCGTCGTCACGAGCCTCGGCTTCGACGGCGTGTGGTTCGGCATCCTGGCGGTGAAGCTCATCGAGATCGGCCTGGTCACTCCGCCGGTGGGAATCTCGTGCTTCGTCGCGTCCTCCTCCGCGAAGGTGCCGATCGAGCAGGTGTTCAAGGGCATCTGGCCGTTCGTCCTCGTCGAACTGGGTGTCGTGGTCGTGCTGTTCCTTTCCCCCGAACTCGTGCTTTGGCTGCCGAACCTGGCCCGTTGACCGGGCCTCGCGTAGCATCCCCTGAGTACAAGGAGGCAAGCATGGGGACGCAATCTCCCACGGTGGATGGCGTCAAGGCGACAAGTGCGCGCGGCTCGGGACAATCGTCCTCTCAGCTCATCGCGAAAGTCGCCGCCCTCATCGAGTTCCTCGCGAGCGAGGGGGCGTCGACCGCCGCGGAGGTGTCCACCGCGATCGACGAGCCGCGAAGCAGCGTGTACCGCCTTCTCCGCTACCTCGCGGACGTGGGGTGGATCATTCCCGGGAAGCGTGCCGGTTCCTGGGAGCTGAGCGTTCAGCTGTTCCGCCTGGGTTCCCGCGCGGTGAACCGACTGGACTTCACCCGTGTCGTCCGTCCTTATCTCTCGAGGAGCTGCACGAGATCTCAGGGCAGACCGTCTATCTGTGCGTCCTGAATCAACTCGAAGGCGGTGTGCATCGATCGCATCGACGGGGTGCACGTCACGAGTCTCGAACTCCGGCTGGGCGGGTCCCTGCCGCTTCACGTCGGCGCGGCTCCTGTGGCGCTTCTCGCGTACGCGCCCAAAGAGGTGCGGCAGCGGTGGGAGACCTGGGCGACGAGCTTCGATCTCCAGCCGACGCGGAAGAACGAATCGGTACCGGACGTCCTCGCGCGCCTGGAGACGATCAGGCGATCGGGCCACTCGATCTCCAACGAGGACGTGACCGCCGGGATCAGTTCCGTGGGAGCGCCGATCTTCGACCACACCGGTTCCGCCGTCGCGGCGATCTCGATGAGCGGTCTCACCGATCAGATCCTCGGCGACGGCACCCACGCGATCGAGCAGGTCACGCGCACCGCGACGCTGGCGTCGATGGCCCTCGGCTGGTATCCGTCACACGTTGAGCATTCAGGCTTCGGCGGCAGCGATCGTCAGGTCGGCCAGACGCGATTCGTCGCGGACGATACTTCCGGCCAGTCCTCCGATGGACAGCACACCGGCGAGCGTCCCGTTCTTCGTGTACACCGGTGCGCCGATTGCCCCGATACCGGGCGTCGCGTCTTCATCAGACAGGGCGTTCCGGCGCTCGCGCACCTTGACACCGTCGGCCGCGAGGTCTGCGGGAGCGGTGAGGGTCCGCTCCGTGAACCGGCGCAGTCCCCCGGCGGCGCCGGTATGGGCCGGTCGGAGAATGCCAGGACGACCCTCCCCGCCGCGCCGGCATGAAGCGGCAGGGTGCAACCAGGCCGCGTGGTGGGGGCTCCGATGCACGGCCCGGACGCCAGGCGATGCAGATGACCTCGTCACCGTGTGGCAGTGACAGGAAGGTCGTCATGCCGGTCACCCGGCGAAGGTCATAGAGCACGGTCGCCGCGCCCGCCCATTAGAGGGAGCGGAAACGCAGCAGCATCCGCGAGATGGAGCCGGCGCTCGCTCATCAACACCCGCAATGTGGGCGACCTAGACCAGTCCGATGGCAGCGAGTCCTTCGGTGAGACGGTAGACCGTCGAGCGGGGGATGCCTACGGTTTCTGCGATCTCGGCAGGGCTCTGCGATCCGTCGTGCGCCAGGGCCCGGATGACCGCGTCGGCGTTCGCCAGCACGCGGATCACTCGCTGCTCAGCCATGTCGCTCTCCGCTCCAGCCCAAGGCTCGGCTGATGGCATTGGCGGTCGCACGGACCGCCAATGCCGGAGCCGCCGTCTTCCAGCGCCACCCTCCGCATGCCGCTCACCGAAACAGCCGCCACGGGTTCGCCGCGCCGGTTGAACACCGCAGCGCCTACGGCTGCGATGCCTTCCGTCACGTCGCCGTCCGAGACGGCAATCCCCTCCCGGGCGATCATTTCCAATGCTTTCGGGTGGGCCTTCATCTCTGCGGGACTCCGTCAAGGTGCATCCCAGGAATGGCCCACCTGCTCCTCCTGTGGGGGAGTTGCGCCGAGCAGTGCGGGAGCGGCCAGCCTCCGCGGTCCAAGGGCAGCATTCCCCGGTCCAGCGCCAGGTTTCGCACTTCACGCCCGTCATACCGGCTGACGCAGGGATGGGCGTGGGCGCCGTTTCGGACGAGGCAGGGTAGCTCGAGGTCAATCGCGTCTCGTCGCGCGATTAGGCGAAGGCGCGGTGTGGCAATCAGCCGGTAGGGGCCGCCCTTCTCGACGAGCATGCCGATGTGCATAGAGCCCGAGACCGAGCCCGCACCCCACCCGCGCTGAGGTGTCGATTCGAGCCATCCCAACGATCGCAAGGCTCGACACCAGGCGGATGGTGGAGCTTGACCGGCTCCGTCGACGGCACGCGCGAGCTCGGAGATCGAGCATTCTCCGCGTTGTTTGGAGCTCCTGCAGGATGGAGGACGACCTTGCTCGGAGGGTGTTCGAGCCCTGAAACGTCGTCGTTGACCACGTGCACCCCCCTGCTCCCTCGTCATCCTGCCATCGGTTCCGAACCGCTCCTCGAATGCCTGTTCTCTCACGCGGGCAATGTGTCCATTACGTGGGAAATGTGAGATGCTGTGCATAGTCCAGTTTAAGAAGGGGGCAGCGTGGCCGGAATCGGAGACATGCAGGGTCGGACGGTGCTCGTGACGGGCGCTTCCAGCGGGATCGGAGAATCGATCGCGCGCCGCTTCGCCCAGGCAGGTGCCCGCGTGCACGGGCTGTCGCGGCGAGGAACGGACATCGCCGCGGGTGAGGACTGGAAAGGCTCCTTCCACCCGCACGCCGTCGACGTCACCGACCTCTCTGCTGTGACGGAACTGATCGAGCAACTGGCGGTCGAAGACCCCCTCGATACCGTCGTGCTGGCTCCGGAACGAACATCCCGCGCCGTTGGTTCGCCGAGCTCACCGAGGACTCCTTCGATGAGATCATGCGAACCAACTTCCACGGTGTCTTCTCGGTGCTGCGCCTCGCGCTCCCTCAGCTTCGAGAGCGCGCGGGGGACGTGGTGATCATCTCGAGCATCTCCGCGAGCTGGCCGACCATTCCGGCGCCGCGTACGGGGCGTCCAAATCGGCGCTTCTCGGCCTCGCCCGAGGCCTCTCGCGTGACGAGCACGGCTACGGCGTGCGCGTCTGCACGATCCTCCCCGGCATCGTCGACACTCCGATCCTTGACAAGCGGCCGAGCCCGCCGCCCGCCGACGTGCGCGCGCTCGCCGTGCATCCCGATGACATCGCGGAAGCCGCGCTCGGCGTCGTCACGCTTCCCAACCGCACGAACATCGCCGAGCTGAGCATCGTGTCCACTCGCCTGCAGTCGCTCGGTGACACGCGAGCAGCGACCCCCCGTTGCCGGCGCAGATGGGCGGCGAGACGCGATGAAGGCCGTGCGCGTCCACCCTGGCGGCGGGGTGATCGTGCAGCAGGTCGCTGAGCCGGAATTGCTCCCGGGGACCGTCATCGTGCGGGTCGAGTACGGCGGCATCTGCGGTTCCGACCTCCATTACGCGATGCACGGGCGCAACGGCGACTACGAGGTGATCGCGCCTCTCACCCTCGGACACGAGATCGCGGGCACGGTCGCGCGGGTCGCTTCGACGTCGCAGGCATCGCCGTCGGCGCGCCGGTGACAGTGCACCCGGCCAGCCATGCGCACCCGCGGCGCCGAACCGACGGGGCTGCACCTCCTGCGCACGTCCTACCTCGGCAGCGCGTCGACACGGCCCCACACGCAGGCGGCTTCGCGAATCTGGTCGCCGTGAGGGCGATCAGGTGCGGGTGCTGCCTCCGGGCCTGTCTACCCGCCGCGCCGCGCTCGCCGAGCCGCTCGCCGTCGCGTTGCATGCAGCCTCCCTCGCCGGCGATGTCCGCGGCCGGCGGGTGCTGGTCATCGGAGCAGGCCCCATCGGGCTGCTCACGATCCTCGCGCTGTCGGGGCAGGCTCCCATCGAACTCGTCGCCGCCGATCTCAGCACGCGCGCACTCGACCTCTCCCGCGAAGTCGGCGCTACCGCGACGATCCACGTACCGGTGGACGCGCCTGGGCCGGAATCATTCGACGTCGTCGTGGAGGCGTCGGGGGCGGCCCCTGCGATCCGATCCGCCTTCGAAAGCGTGAAGCCGGGTGGCACGATCGTGCAACTCGCGATCCCCGCATCTGCGGACATCGCCACACCGACGATGGCTCTCCTGACCAAGGAGATCACCTTCCGCGGTGCATGGCGCTTCGACACCGAGATCGATGATGCCGTGCAGGTGCTGGCGGCACACCCAGAGGCCGACAAGCTGATCACCCACGAGTTCGACATCGAAGACGCGGTCGAGGCCTTCTCGATCGCAGCCGATCCCGCGCTGTCGTCGAAGGTCGTCTTGCGCATCAGTTGATCTGGGCGCCGAACCCGGTCGCCCACGCTCCGCTTCGGGTGCGGCCGGTGACGGCGCGACTGTCGCGGATGTGCCTGCCCGACGGCGGCCTCGTCCAGTCCGGCACGCGCATCACGGTGCGCTTGCCGCGACGGCTCGGGCTCGCCGTTGGCGACGCCCCGACGTTCAGGAGGCCATAGCGGCCGCGCGGTGGATCAGCGCGCTTCTCCGACGGGGTGCTCGAAGGGGGGCTCGCCGCTGCGGAGGTCGCGGTCCGATTCGCGCAGCGCGTACTTCATCGCCTCTTCGGCCTCGTCGGGCTCGCCCGCGATGACCGCTTCGAGCACGCGCCGATGATCGGGCACGGGGTCCATCCACGGGGCGCCGGGATGATGCTGGATGCGGTTGCGGGCGTCGACCGCGTTCACCACCACGACGTCGAGGCGGATCATCAGCTCGTTGTGTGTGGCGAGGAGCAGGCGACGGTGGAATTCGAGGTCGGCGGCTTCGAGGCGGCCGACGTCCTCGCCTGCCGCCGCGAACTCGGCGAAGGCATGCTCGAGCGCCGCGACGTCGTCAGCGGTGCGGAACTGCGCGGCAAGGCGTGCGGAGGCGGGCTCCACCATGTCGCGCAGCTGCGACAGTTCCGAGAGCAGGCGGTCGTCGTCTCGGCGGGCTGAGCGGCGCCACATGATGACGTCGCCGTCCAGGAGCTTCCAGGCGTCGCGGCTTCGCACGAACGTTCCACGCTTGGGCCAGGAATCGATGAGGCCCTTCTCGCGGATGACCCGCAGGGCTTCACGGATGGCGGTCTTGCTGGCGCCCAGGACCGGCTCGAGCGCGTCCACGTCGATGCGCTCTCCTGGGGCCCAATCGCCGCGGACGATGCGCAGGCCGAGCTCTCCGACGAGATTTGCGTGAAGGTCAGCCATGGTTATGGACATTACCTTTCTGACCGGCGTCGAATCGCCGGTTCTTGAGTTTCTCCGTATTATTAGTAATAATAGGCTCAAAGTGCAGCGATGCCTTTTCCGAATCGCATACGAAGGAGTAAGCCATGCCTGTCAACGACTCTCGCGGACGCCGAGTAGCGGCCTCCGTGGTCGCGCTGGCCGCCGTCACCGCATTGGGCCTGACCGCCTGTTCTTCCGGATCGTCGGGAAACGGGTCCGGCGAGCCCGAGGCGGCCACCATCACCTTCGCCGCCTCCACGCTGGGTGACCCCGGCCGCGGGCCCGGGCTCGAGAAGCTGATCGAGGAGTACAACAACAGCCAAGACCTCGTCACCGTGAAGCCCGCCTCCGTCCCGTACCCGACCTTCGGGCAGACCGTGCTCACCCAGATGGGTGGTGGGGAGGGGCCCGACCTCGTGCGCTTCGACATGCCCGAGTTCGCTGCGGCCGCCGGCTCCGGACTGCTGGAGCCGCTCGGCGACAAGATCGACGCGGGCGCCCTGAACCTCATCCCTGAGCCTGACGAGTACATGAGCGTCGACGGTGAGCGGTATGGCGTGATCTTCGAGGCATCCAACTACGGCATGTTCTACAACGAAGACCTCATCGAGCAGGCGCCGACCACGTACGAGGAGTTCGTGGACGTCGCCAAGACCGCCACGTCGGGCGACACCTACGGACTGGCGTTCCGCCACCTGCAGGCGGAGGAGCCCGGGGTGTGGCAGGACATCTTCAACTACGTGCTCGGCTTCGGCGGCAACTGGTCGGACGGCGAGAACCTCACCCTGAACTCGCCCGAGGTCGTGAAGGGTCTCGAGGCGTACCAAGACCTCTACGACGCGAACGTCATCCCGAAGGGCACCGATGCGGCGACCTTCCGCAAGATGTTCGCCACCGGCAAGGTCGGCATGGAGCTCAACAACGGCGGCTATGTGACCGCGACGGTCGCGGCGAACCCCGACCTCAACTTCAGCGTGGCGCGTATCCCCTTCCCCGTGCAGAAGCAGGGGGCGCTGCTGGCTCCGATCGTCATCAACAACAACAGCGAGCACAAGGACGCCGCACTCGACTTCATCAACTGGCTGCTCGAGCCCGAGCAGCAGGTCGCACTGCAGGAAGTGCTCGGCGCGAGCAGCGTCGCCACCCCGACGGAGCGGAGCGCGGAGAGCCTCGAGAAGTACCCGTTCCTTCCGGTGCTCGACGAGCTGACCGCCACCGGCGTGCCGCAGATCGTGCTCGGCTTCGGCGCCGAGACGCCCGACATCCGCACCATCGTGGTCACTGAGGTGCTCGCCGCTCTACAAGGGCAGCAGGACATGAAGACCGCCATGGACAAGGCCCAGGAGCAGGCCGAAGCCCTCGTCGGTCGCTGACCCTTGACCCGGGGGTCCGGGCACTGAGCCCGGGCCCCTCAGGGAGAACTATGTCTACAACCACTCCAGCCGCGCAGCCGCGGCGGCGGCGATCACTCGAGAGTCGGTGGACGCCGTACATCTTCCTCGCGCCGGCGGCCCTGTACATCCTGGTGTTCCAAGGCATCCCGCTCGTGCAGGAGGTCTGGCTCAGCTTCACGAAGACGACCCTGTTGAACCCGACGTTCAGCGTGTGGGTCGGGTTCGACAACTATGCGGCGATCTTCTCCGACCCGTCGTTCCGCCAGACCCTGCTGACGACACTCGTGTACGTCATCGCCTGCGTGGTCGGCTCGGTCGGCCTCGGGCTGCTGGTGGCCATGCTGCTGAACGGTCGCTTCCCGGGGCGCGGCCTGGCCCGCGCGCTCATCACCGTGCCGTGGGCCGCGCCGAGCATCGCCATCGCCCTGATCGCGACCTGGATGCTCAACGCCCAGTACGGCATCCTCACGAAGATCCTGCGGGCCATCGGCATCGACACCGGTGCCAGCGGTGTGCTCGACAACCCCGCGCTGGCCATGCCCGCGATCCTCGTCACGACGATCTGGCAGCTCGTCCCGTTCGTCGCGGTCGTGCTGCTGTCGGCTCTGCAGTCGGTTCCGAAGGAACTGGTCGAGGCGGCCGAGATGGACGGGGCCGGCCGCTGGATGGTCTTCCGCGTCGTGACATTCCAGGTCCTGAAGCCGACGCTCGCACTCGTCGCGGTGCTGATGACCATCTGGTCTCTGCGCCGGTTCGAACTCATCTGGCTCATGACGCGCGGCGGTCCGCTGGGCACCACGCGCACGCTCGTGATCGACCTCTACTCACAGGCTTTCGACTCCAAGCAGCTCGGCGTGGCTGCCGCGATCGGCATGGTCGGGATCGTGATCTCGCTCATCGTCATCGCGGGCAGCCGCTTCGTCGCGCGCGCAGCGGAAAGGGCATCATGAAACGCACACGTCGGCTCGGCGTCACCGCGCGCATGATCGCGGTGCTCGTGGTCTTGGGCCTCGCCGTCTTCCCCATCTACTGGATGCTCGTCACCGCCCTGACCTCGGACGCCGACATGTTCGGCGGGGTCGTGCGGCTCTTCCCCGACTTCTCGCAGATCGGCATCTTCACCGAAGCGCTGCGCGACGGCGAGGTGCTGCGGTGGCTCCTCAACAGCCTGATCATCGCGGTCGGCACGACCGTGCTGTCGATCACCCTCGGTGTGCCGCTGGCGTATGCGCTGTCGCGATTCAGCTTCGCGGGAAAGGCCGCCCTCGGCCTGGCGCTCCTGTTCACGCAGATGCTGCCGGAGGCGCTGCTGGTCGTGCCGCTGTTCTCGCTGTTCCGCCGCGCGGACCTCCTGAACTCGCTGCACGGGCTCATCCTCGCCAACACCGCATTCGTCCTTCCGGTCGTCGCGCTGATTCTGAAAGGCGCGATCGACAGCGTCCCGCGGGAGCTCGACGAGGCGACGCGCGTCGACGGCGGCCGGGCACCGACCGTCCTGCTTCGTGTGATCGTGCCGCTCATCGGGCCATCGATCGCGGCAGCGGCGGTGATCGCCTTCTTCCACGCCTGGAACGAGTACGTGTTCGCCGTGACCTTCATCTTCGACAAGTCCCTGCAGCCGGCATCCGTCGGTGTCGCGGGCTTCATCGGAGAGCAGGACACCTCCATTCAGAGCATCATGTCGGTGGCGATTCTCTTCACCCTGCCAGCGGTCGTGTTCTACCTGTTCGCTCAGAAGTACGTCGTCGGCGGGATGACCGCCGGTGCCGTGAAGGGATAATCACACGCACATGAGGATCAGCAACGTCGAGACCGTGGTCGTCGACTTCTATCGCACCAACCTCGTCTTCCTCGTCATGTCGACCGATGAAGGGATCACGGGCGTCGCCGAGGCAACGCTCGAGGGGCAGGAGCTCGCCGTTCGAGGCGCGGTGTCGGTGCTGGCCGAAGCCGTGAAGGGGAGGGACCCGCTTCGGATCTCCGAGACCATCTACGAACTCAACCGCGACGCGTACTGGCGGGGTGGTCCGGTCAGCATGACGGCGCTCAGCGCGCTCGAGATGGCGATGTGGGATGTCTCGTCGCGCGCGCTCGGCGTGCCCGTGCATCGCATGCTCGGTGGCCAGGTCCGTGACCGCGTGCGCGCGTATGCGAACGGGTGGTACTCGGGGGCGCGCACGCCCGAAGACTTCGCCGCCGCGGCGCGCGCGACCGTGCAGCAGGGCTTTCGCGGTCTCAAGTGGGACCCGTTCGAAGCAGCCGACCTCGACGTCAAGCCGAAAGACCTTCGGCGCATGCTCGAGCCCGTCGAGGCCGTGCGCGAGGCCGTCGGAGACGACATCGAGCTGTTCATCGAGGGGCACGGGCGGTTCGACGTGCCGACGGCGATCCGGGTCGCCCGCGAGCTGGAGCAGTTCCAGCCCGTGTTCTTCGAGGAGCCGTGCCCGCCCGACGGGATCGACGCGCTCGTCGAGATCCGCTCCAAGTCGCCCGTGGCCATCGCCGCCGGTGAACGCTGGTTCGGTCGGAGCGCGTTCATGCCTGTCTTGGCGCGCAACGCGGTCGACTTCATTCAGCCCGACGTCACCCATGCGGGCGGACTGATGGAGCTGAGCTTCATCTCGACCCTGGCCGCTGCGCACTACGTTCCGTTCGCCCCGCACAACCCGAGTGGGCCGCTCAGCACGGCTGCCACCCTGCAGCTGGGGGCCACGCTGCCGAACTTCCGGTACCTGGAGATCATGGCGGTCGACGTCCCCTGGCGCGGCGACATCTCCAACGAGTCCCTTACGCTCACCGAAGACGGCGACGTCCTGATCCCCGACGGCATCGGCCTGGGCATCGACCTCGACTTCGATGCGATCGCCGAGCATCCCTACATCCCGCACCCGATGCGACTGTTCACCGACGTCGTCGCCGACATCCGACCGCCCGACGCCCGCTCGTACTTCACTCCGGCCGCCGCGACGGTCGCCTGACAAGGAGAAGCGCATGTTCCTGCGACGAACAGTCAACAACGAGATCGTGCTGGAGCGCGACGGCGGCCTGTTCCGGCTGCCGGTGCCCTCGATGTCCGCGCTGCTCCAGCACCGGCTCGATGACATTCGAGCGATGCTCGAGTCTGAGCTGCCGACTGCCGACGACGCCGCGTCGCTGCCGCCGATCGACGGGCGGACCGAGGTCTGGGCCAGCGGTGTCACCTATCAGCGGTCGCGCGTGGCGCGCATGGGCGAGTCGGCGGATCCCGACATCTACGACCGCGTCTACACGGCCGAGCGTCCGGAGCTCTTCTTCAAGAGCGCCGCCTGGCGCACCGTCACCGATGCTGAACAGATCGGCATCCGGCAGGACTCCAGCTGGAACGTCCCGGAGCCGGAACTCGCCGTCATCGCCAACCGGTTCGGCGAGATCGTCGCCTACAGCGTGTGCAACGACGTCAGCTCCCGGTCGCTCGAGGGAGAGAACCCGCTGTATCTGCCGCAGGCGAAGGTGTATGCCGGGGCGTGCGCGGTCGGCGCGCGGTTGCGTCCGGCCTGGGAGGTCGACCCGCGAACCCTGACGATCCGCCTCGTGATCGAGCGCGGCGGCGCACCCGTCGTGGAGGCCGAGACGATCACCGCCGACATCGTCCGAGACTTCAACGAACTTGTCGCGTTCCTGTACCGAGCAGAGAACTTCCCCGACGGTGCATGGCTCTCCACGGGCACCGGCATCGTCCCGAGCGACGAGTTCACGCTCGCCGACGGCGATCGCGTCACGATCCGCATCGACGAGATCGGCGAACTCACCAACACCGTGCGCACAGGGGTCGACCCCTGGCGCTACCTGGAGGAAAGATGACCGACTCGACTCCGAACGACGTCGACGACGCCGCCACGCGCGCCGCCGCGGCAGCTGGCCCCTTCGCGAGCGCCGGTTACGCCGCGCGGGCTCAGCTGCTGTGCGAGATCGCCGACCGCCTCGACGCCGCCGCCGGGCAGCTCGTGCCGATCGCTCACCGCGAGACCCACATCGCCGAGGCGAGGCTCACGGGCGAACTCGCGCGTACGACCTACCAGCTCCGCACCTTTGCGCGACTCCTCCGTGACGGCCGGCAGCTGGGGATCTCGATCGAGCACCCCGATCCCGCCTTCCCGCTCGCCGGCCCCTCGCCCGATCTCCGTTCTCTCCTGCAGCCGATCGGTCCCGTCGCCGTGTTCGCCGCGAGCAACTTCCCCTTCGCCTTCAGCGTCGCCGGGGGCGACACCGCATCGGCGCTCGCCGCCGGGTGCCCGGTGATCGTCAAGGCGCACCCCGGCCACCCGGAGCTGTCGCGGGCGACGGCGGCGGTGATCGCCGAGGCCGTCGCCGAGACCGGCCTGCCTTCCGGTGTCTTCTCGATCATCGAGGGGCAGGAGGCGGGTGTGCGGCTCCTGGAGCATCCCGAGGTGCGCGCGGCCGCGTTCACCGGTTCGACGCCGGGGGGCCGGGCGCTGTTCGACATCGCGAACCGGCGGCCCGTGCCCATCCCGTTCTACGGCGAGCTCGGGAGCCTCAACCCCGTCTACGTGAGCCGTGAGGCGATGAGGGTGCGGGCCGCGCAGACCGTCTCCGGCTTCGTCGACTCCTACACGCTGGGGGCCGGACAGCTCTGCACCAAGCCCGGGCTCGTCTTCGTGCCGCAGGGCGAGGGGTTCGCGGCCGCCGCACTCGAACGTGTGCGGGACCTCCCGGCCGCGCGCCTGCTCAACGACCGCATCGCCGACTCGTACACATCGGTCGGCGACCTGCTGTCCGCCGTCGCCGGGGTGGAGGTGCTGAGCGCAGGTGCTGTGACCGCCGTCGGTCACGCCCCCGCGCTCCTGGCTACCACCGTCGACACGTTCCTCCAGAACGCCGAGACGCTCACCACGGAGCGCTTCGGTCCGAGTGCGCTCGTCGTGGAGTACGACGATGCCGCACAGCTCGCCGCCGCCGCGGACGCCATCGGCGGAACGCTGACGTCGACCATCCACGCCGAGCACATCACCGACGCCGGCGTCGCCGACCTCCTCCCCGCCGCCGTGAGGGAGAGCGGTCGGATCATCTGGAACGGCTGGCCCACCGGTGTCACCGTGTCGCCCGCCATGATGCACGGCGGGCCCTACCCGGCCGCGACGTCACCCCTCCACACCTCGGTGGGGCTCACGGCCATCAGCCGGTTCCTGCGCCCCGTCGTGTTCCAGGGCTTCCCGGACGACGCGCTGCCTGCGGAGCTGAAGGAGGCGAATCCGCTCGGCTTGACGCGCTCGGTCGACATCCTGCGGGACTGAGGCGTCGACGGCGAGGAGGCGACACCTCGCCGCGTGAGCTGCATCAGTCGCGAGGCTGGTTCTATACATCCGTCGCCGGCCGACGCAGACTGGGCACTGCACAGCACTCCGCGTGCGACGTCGACCGTCAGAGAGAACCGTCATGCCTCACTTCGCTGTACTGATCTACGCCACGGACTCCCTCCACGCCCCGGAGGCGACCGAGGAGGACCTGGCCGAGCCGAACGGTCACGGTGATGAACTGGCAGCGTCGGGGTCCATGGTTGCGGCTTACGCGTTCACGCCACGGTCGATGGCCCGGTCGGTGCGAGCGGGTGGCGTCACCGAGGGGCCGTTCGTCGATGACGAGAACGTCGTCGCCGGCGTGTACATCCTGGATGCAGCGGATCTCGACACGGCGATCGAGATCGCTCGGACCAACCCGGCAGTGCGCGGAAGCAGCGGTGTCGAAGTGCGCCCCGTACACAGCGGCGGACCCGTCAAGAGCTGACGGCAGACAGTTCGGCGCATTCTCGCGCGCGCCCACGAGGACCGATCCCCTCCGACGGGGTCAGGTCAGTCGTGCGATGAGGGCGTCCGGTCTGCGTTGCGACGTGACAACCCGCGTTGCGACGTGACACGTGGTGCCGCGTCTCAAGCCGGATCGGACTGTTTGCGGCGCGTCTCGGCGAGTGCGGACTGATGATTTCCGGCTTCGTCGGCGGAGCGATTTCGCGGCCGTCTGAAGCTACTTCAGACTTCGCGCCGAGAATAGACCAGGTCAGCCGACACTTTGTATCGCCACCGATTCGCGACACGCGCTTAATCGGGTGATTTCGGGGCGACTTCGTGCCCAAGGCCTCGTCAGCGAACGTTGGATGGTGGGAGACGCCTGCTGGCGAAGTCGACGTAAGGAACACCAGCTCACTGACGAGCGCCGTGTATCAACCACCTCACCCCGCTCCTCTGCGGTATCGACGACGTTCGTGGGTTCGCGCTCCGCGCGGGTAACACGGTTTGGGAGCGCTTCTGTGGAGAGAAATGACCGGGACCATCGGCAAGACGAAAAAGGTAGCGCCTGGCTGGTACGAGTCGGGTGCTCGTGCTGGGTTTCGACAGTGGTGGGATGGGCATCACTGGCACGAAACGTACTGGCCTCGAGGCGAGGGCGTTCAGCCGCTCGCCTACGCGCCCCAACTCCCTCGCGTCGACATCTCGTCACCGTACGGTCCTGTGTTTGACATTGTGGGCGAGGCGTACAGGGAAGAGCAGATCGTGGCTGCTCTCGGCTTCCGACCGGGGCTCGATGAGGAGCGCGTCGCCATGACGAAGGCTGAACTCATTCCGGAGCCCGACAATCCGCACGATGCTTATGCGGTCGCCGTGCGTATTGGCGGACACTCAGTGGGCTATCTCAGCGCGGATATCGCAAGGGCGGTCCAGCCGTTCGTCGCCGACATCGTTCAGGGAGGCGCCGTCCCCGTAGTGGACGCGCGGATCTGGGCGGTGACGAGGAATACGCGGCGGGGGGCGGAGCTCAAGAGTACGATCCGAATCGCCTTGCCCGAGCCCTCGGACGTCTTTCCCGAGAACGCGCCGCCAGCCGGTCCGTACACGATCGCGCCCCGGGGCCGAAAGGTCCAGGTGAGCGGCGAGGACCGGCACTTGGATTACCTGACCGGTTACCTCTCGCCTGACGGCGCTGCGAACCTGCTCTTCACCCTGAAGCGCAGCGATGTGACGAGTCGGAACGGCATCAAGTCCGTCGCGACCGTTCTCCTTGACGACGAGCCGATCGGCGAACTGTCGCCGACCACGTCGAAGAACGCGCTTCCATTGATCGACGCGCAGCGAGAGCGGGGGCTAACGATGGCAGTGTGGGGCCAGTTGGTCGGTTCTCGCGTCGCGATCGACGTCACGCTGTCGATTCCGCGTGCGACGGACATTCAGAGCGAGTGGCTGGATGGCCCGCCGGTCACCGTTCCACACATCCCCGATGAGATTACGCAGGCGCTCCCCGCTGCGTACGCTGAGCCCGCCATCGTCCCGGCCGCGCCGACACCGAACTCCGCAACGTGGGTCTGGATCGTCGCCGCAGTTGTTGCTCTGGTCTTCCTCGCCGTGCCCTACGTCGGGTGGGTCCTGTCGATCGGCGTGCTCGTCGGAGCAGTCTTTGCGGCGCGATTCATCCGATCACAACCGCCGAAGCTCGCTGTCGGGAGATGGTGACCGCGGCGGACGGTCAAGCTGCCGGTGGGCCGGTGGAAGTGAATATCGGAGCCCGAAGCTATCGTCGCTGATGGGAGCGATGCGCATCGCGATCCGTCCGGGCCACGCGGCGGAGAGCGGTGACGTGCGAGTCCACTGCCGGAGAAAATGCCAGTAGGGCAACGTGAGCGCGCGGCATTTGTCACCGCGCTCGAAGCGAGCGACGACCGTGTCGAAAGGCACTATCTAAAGCTCAAGACTGGA
This sequence comes from uncultured Actinomycetota bacterium, assembly GCA_963789095.1. Lineage (GTDB taxonomy): Bacteria > Actinomycetota > Actinomycetes > Actinomycetales > Microbacteriaceae > Microbacterium. The sequence goes on along the minus strand of CAWBJK010000006.1, from coordinate 192,787 downwards.
TCCGATCTGAACTGGCGAGCGGACCGTCGCAAGGTCGTGAAGTTCATCCTCGGTGCCGCACACCGCGAACCATCCAAAGCTGCTCGACGCTTCGAGGGCCACGCTGTCTTGGTGCTCAGGCTCCCCCTCGACAGCGTACGGGGCCTCCTCGAGTTCGAGTCAAGGACCTGGAACACGAGGTGAACGAGTTCGCAGGCCCCGATCCGCCGGCCCGGGACATCGACACCGTCGCCGTCGAGGAGGACCGGGACATCGAGCTTTGCATACCTGCCCGCGGCAATAGGCTCTCGTTAGCGCCTGACCGGGCAGCAGCTGCGTAAGGCATCCCCTGCAGACCTTTGGCGCGGCTATTCAAATGTCCACGTGTCGATAAGCCGTCGTGCGACTTTGTCCGGGGCCAGGTTCGCGCGCGCCGCACTCTTTCACAAGCCGGACGGCCACAGCCCTCTCGACTGCCGGTACTCGGTTGCCTCCACTTCTTCGGTGAACTCAAGGATGTTGCCGACCTTCTCGAGCAGCACGTCTCTAACTTCGGCGGGAGTCGCGAAGAAGAATTCCTTTCGGCTGTTAGCCCTGTTCAGGGCGCGGTCAGCAAAGCGGCGGTGCAGTTCCGCTTCGAGCGTCACGGCGTCCTCTGAGAAGAACAGCGCGTGGACGTCGAAGCGGAACGGTACGGAGGCGCCACCCAACTCGTAGATGCGCTCGCGTGGCTCGAGGCGGCGGGTCAGGCCGATCTTCACCACGTTCTTGCCGAAGGCGCCTTCGTTCGAGATGACATAGACGTAGCCGGCGCGGATGTTGGCGGCGCGGTAGTCGTTCTGCTCGATCGCAGCGTCCACCTCAGCGAGGCGCTGGACGAGCGCGTCGTCTGACTGGCCGCCTTCCTGGAGTGCAGCGAGCGTGTTGAGGAGGTGCAAGCGCTCCTTGTCCAGGCGAGCTCGCTCCTCAGCAAGTTCACGCTCGACGCGCTTTTCCTCACGGATGCGTGCGCGCTCTTCCCGCGCCTCCTCCTTTTCTTGCTGCTTCTTCATCAGCCAATCAGCGGTGAGTTCGATCTCGCGCACGCGGAGATCGTGGAACTCGTCGCTGATGCGCATCTCCATGAGGCGGCCGAGTTTGGCGATCGCGGTTCGCGACGCCTCCAGGCGCTTCTTCGCGGTCACGACATTTCCCGCCCGAAGCGTGCGAATGGAGTTGTCGGCTTCCGCGTTGTACGCGCGAAGCATGAGCTTCCCCAGGTCATCACTCATACGTCGGCCCTGGGCAAGCGAGTTATTGAATGTGAAGAGTTCGGATCGGGCGATTGCGCGACCAGCGAGAACCAGCGCGGCGATCTCGCTTTCTAGTTGCTGCAGCTCGTCTTGGTAGGCGGCCGCACTCTCCAGGGGGTGGTGGTACCGGTAGATGCCGACGTCTTGCAGGATCCGAGCATCGTCCAGCTCGACGTAATCGGGGCCGATCTGGTCCGAAAGCACTGCCCGAAGCCTGGCGATCTCAGTCCGCAGCCGCGCGACCTCGCTTCGATCGTCGGAGTCATCTGAGCGTTGAGGCGCCATGCTCGGCGCCGCCTCGCTTACGACTGCCTCCGCGGTCGAGCCGTCCGTGGAGCCGATCCACAGGTTCCATCCGTCAGGCGGCGCCGGCCATGTTGGATCAGGCGTCCACCCGGCTGGCGGTACCCAGCCTGCGGGCGGCTGTGGCCAGCCGGGGGGTGGGTTGAAGCGAAGGCCTGGCTTTGTCATCGGGCCCGCCGGACGCCGCCGGCCGTGATGGGTGTCAGCGCGTACGGGTTCTTCGATACTGCGCCACCGAGGTGCTCCAACGTTGCGGAGGGTACGACCGCGGACAGGTCAAGCTTGTCGAACTCGCTGCGACGTGCGGCCACGGCGACGAAAGGCACATAGATCGGCTGTCCGGTAGCGGGACTGATGGTTTCAGTGCCCACCTCGAGGGAGATCGCCTGAATGAGTCCGCGGCGGTCCGCCTCGAAGACTTCGTGCAGAGATCTCAGCGCGATGTTGTGCACGAGATTCGCGTACCGGTCTTTGGTTACTTTCTGGGTTGCGGCGACCGGGGTGATTTCGTCGGTTGCTCTCGTGTATTTGTAGTGCTTGGCAGTGGGGACGATGTCGGGCCCGGGTACGAGGACTCGCATTGAGAGTTCGGCTTGGGCGGGATTGAACTCAGCAGTATGCGAGACCTGAATCCAATCGGGATACACCGAGTTAGCGAGCACGATCGATACGTACTCCTGCACAGCGTCGACGGTGCCATACCCAAGTCCAGCGATCAGCTCATCGAGAGCCTTGTTCTGGTCGACGACGGCCTGTTCGCGCGCCGCGCATTCCTTCGCGTACTGATCCTCCGCTGCAGCAAGCTGCTCACGACGCGCCGCCTCGGCGGCTTCGTACTCCTTAGCCTGAGCCTCGCGTCGACCGGGCAGCGCTTCCACCGCTGCCACCCACGCGGCGTACGCAGAGGCATACTCCGCTTCCACCTCAGCGGCAGCCTCCGCTTGCTTCTGTTTCCTGCCGAACAGACCCTTCACTGGCTCCGGCTCCCGCCGCACTGGTGGAGTCGGTTCGGGGATCGGGGGCATCGCCCGCGTCGGAACGCGCAAGTCAACGCGCGGGAAAGGCGGGTGCTCCACGACGGCCCGCAACGATTCAAGGTCCACGAAGTCATCTACGAGCAGTGTTGCCTCGAGGATCTCGTCCAGCTCAGCGAGTTGACGCTGTAGCTCGGTGGTCGCGTCCTCAGCCTCGGCGACGCGGGCCGTCGCATATGCCTGGGCCGCCTCACGCTCAAGACGCTTCCGATCTTGCTCAGATGCCCGCTCCGCCGCGAGCCGCGCACGCTCTGCACTCCGCTGAGCTGCCTCGGCGCGCTTCGCCGCTTGCGCGTGCTGGCGCAAATGCGCCTGCTGCCGCTGTTCGGCCACCTTCGCCTGGTGCTGAAGCTCTGCAAAGAAACCGCGTTGTCTCGCCATAGGGTGCTCCTCTGATTGCGTCGAAGTCTATTCGGCGACTTCGCTCGCGGCGGAAGGTGGCCAGCCGAGGAAACTCACGTTTCGTGAGACGGCGCGTCGGGGCGCCCACACAGGGCCGCACTGGGCTAATGCCAGAGGCGTGGCGCGGAACAATAGTTCAAACTAGCTCCGGAGCTGACACGTGGAGGGGCTGACGGGAATCGAACCCGCGCTGTCTGCTTGGGAAGCAGAAGTTCTGCCATTGAACTACAGCCCCGTGCGCGCGAACGCGCCCGGTCAGCATATCAGCCGTATGACGGCCGTCTCGGTGGTGTCGACGGCATCCGCACTACGCTGGTGCCGTGCTGCTGAGTGATCGTGACATCCGCCGGGAAATCGACAACGGCCGCGTCGGCCTCGACCCGTGGGATCCGACGATGGTGCAGCCGTCGAGCGTCGACGTGCGTCTCGACCGCTACTTCCGGCTGTTCGACAACCACAAGTACCCGTTCATCGACCCGGCGGAGGATCAGCCCGACCTCACGCACCTCATCGAGGTGGCGCCTGATGAGCCGTTCATCCTGCATCCGGGCGAGTTCGTGCTGGGTTCGACGTTCGAGCTCGTGACCCTGCCCGACGATGTGGCCGCCCGGCTGGAGGGCAAGTCGTCTCTCGGTCGCCTCGGCCTTCTCACCCATTCGACGGCGGGCTTCATCGACCCCGGCTTCTCGGGCCACGTGACGCTCGAGCTGTCGAACGTCGCAACGCTCCCGATCAAGCTGTGGCCGGGGATGAAGATCGGTCAGCTGTGCTTCTTCCGCCTGTCGTCGCCGACCGAGACCCCCTACGGCTCAGGCCCGTACGGCAACCGCTACCAGGGGCAGCGCGGACCGACCGCGTCGCGCTCGTTCCAGAACTTCCACCGCACCGACGTCGGCAGCTCCGAAGCGGGCGCGCCCGGCGCCTGACCGGCTCTCGCACCGTCGCCCCGGGGTGCCGAATCTCCCCGGCGGGTAGCCTGGGGCCGTGAATCACGACCCGAAACCAGCCGAGCCGACCGCGACGCCCGCCGACAGTGCGGTCGGACCGCGCCGCACGCCGAGTGTGTGGGTGGTGGGTCCGGCAGGGGCCGTCGCGGTGCTGTTCAGCGCCTTCGCGATCATCTTCCCGACCCAGGCCGAGACGTTCTTCGGCACCATCCAGGCCGCCATCGTCAACGGCTTCAGCTGGTACTACGTCCTGATCACGGCCTTCTTCGTCGCCTTCTGCCTGTTCCTCGGCTTCAGCCGCTTCGGCGACATCAAGCTCGGCCGCGACGACGACGAACCCGAGTTCTCGAACCTCGCCTGGTTCTCCCTCCTGTTCGCCGCGGGCATGGGGATCGGACTCGTCTTCTACGGCGTGAGCGAACCGCTCAGCCACTACGTCAACCCCAAGCCGGGGCTCGAAGGCACGAGCGCGCAACTGTCGCAGGCCGCGCTGACGCAGACCTACCTCCACTGGGGGGTGCAGGCATGGGCCATCTACGTGGTCGTGGGGCTGGCGCTCGCGTACGCCATCCATCGACGGCGTCGCCCGCTCTCGATCCGTTGGGCGCTCGAGCCGGTGCTGGGACGACGGGTGCGGGGCGGCTGGGGCAACGCGATCGACGCGATCGCGCTCGTCGGCACACTGTTCGGCGTCGCGACGAGCCTCGGCCTCGGCGTGATGCAGATCAGCTCAGGGCTGGACGCGGCGGGGATCATCGCCGACCCCGGCCTCACGGAGCAGATCATCATCATCGCGGTCATCACTGCGGCTGTGCTGTTCTCGGTGCTGTCGGGCGTCACCAAGGGCATGAAGTGGCTGTCGTCGATCAACCTCGTGCTGGCGGCGCTGCTCCTCGTGTTCATCCTGTTCGCCGGCAACACGGAGTACATCCTCCGCGAATGGGTGCAGTCGATCGGCGCGTACCTGCAGAACTACATCGGCCTGAGTTTCAGTGTCAGCGCCTTCCAGGGAGTGCCGGGACAGGAGTGGCAGGCCGCGTGGACCGCGTTCTACTGGGGCTGGTGGATCTCGTGGGCGCCGTTCGTCGGCGTCTTCATCGCCCGCGTGAGCCGCGGCCGCACGGTGCGCCAGTTCGTGATGGGCGTGCTCCTCGTCCCGACGATGCTCGGCGTGCTGTGGTTCGCGGTGCTCGGCGGGTCGGCGCTCAAGCTCGAGACCGACAGTCCGGGATCGATGACCGATCCCGACGGCAGCGTGAACATCGAGGGAGCCCTGTTCCGGCTGTTCGAGCACCTGCCGGGCACCCTGCTGCTCACGATCGGCGCGATCATCCTCATCGCGATCTTCTTCGTGACTTCGGCCGACTCGGGTGCGCTCGTCATGGGCATGCTCGCAACGGGCGGCAATCCCGAACCGAGCCGTCCGGTGCGCGCGCTGTTCACGTTCATCACGGCGATCCTGGCGATCGCGCTCCTCATCGCGGGCGGGCTGGTGGCGCTGCAGACGGCGGCGATCATCATCGCGCTGCCGTTCAGTGTGGTGATGCTGCTGATCTGCTGGGCGACGGTCGTCGCCTTCCGGCGCGAACGTCGCGTCTACGACAAGGCGCGACGCGCCGAGTTCGTGGAGCACATCGGCGAGCACTACGGCCTCGAGGTCGAGTCGGAGAACGAGAAGGGCGTCGGGCTGCCGGCGGTCCCGTGGCGCCGACGCGACAAACGCTGACGACCGCGCGGGGGCCTTTCCCGCCGACGCGATCGGCGCGGAGAGTCCGAACTCCCCGCGCCGCGTCGCGTGATCGCGTGACGGATCAGGCGTCGCGCTCTTCGCGAGCTCGGCGGTAGCCGGCGTCGAACCCGCGCTCGTACGCGTGCTCGGTGCGCCGTTCCGGGTGGCGCTCGCCGTGGCGGCGGCCGACGCCACGGTAGGCGTCGTGGGGGTGACCGCACTCGCCGTGCATCTCCCGCGGGCCGAAGCCCGGCCCGAATCGGTGGGGTCCGAATCCGCGTCCGAAGCCGCCGGGGCCGAAGCCGCCGTCGTTCCCTTCGCCCTCGTGCGGGGCGTACTCGCCGCCCGGGCCGAACCTGCCCGGGCCGACTCCGCGCCCGAACCGGGGCCCGAATCCGCGTCCGGGTCGATGGCCGCGATGGCCACGCGGGCCGAACGACATCGGCTGGGTCTCGTCCCAGCCGAGTTCGCGGGCGATCGCCTCGAGCGACGCGAGAGTTGTCGCGAACGCTTCGGGCTCGACGGCCCCGGCCACGCGGGCGCGGATGCCGTCGACGACCACGCCGAGGCGCGCCTTGGCTTCACGCCCCGCGTCGGTGAGACGCCAGGCGCCGTCCGCTTCTTCGACCCACCCGCGATCGATGAGCGGGCGAAGCTTCTTCCCCCGTTGGATGCGCTCGCTGAGATGCGGTGCGTCGACACTGCCGTCGAGCACGTTGAGGATCATCCACTCGCGGCGGCCGATGTCCTCCTGCGCGAAGGCGTCGGCGAACTCACGCGTGAGGAGGCCGTCGATGGCGCGCAACCAGAAGCCGAGCGGGCGGGTGGGGGAGCCGTCGTCCTGCGGCGGCAGATCATCGTCGATGCGGTTCATGAGAAGTCCTTTCGTGCGCCGACCCCCGTGGCCGACGCCTATGCATGTTATATAGCATGTACATGCATAATGACATGGAATCAGGAAGCATGTCAAGTCGCATGTAAGTTGGGTGCATGACGGATGCCGCCGACCTCGACGCGATCGCCGCTGCCCTCTCCCAGCTCCGCGGGCGGCCGCGGCCCCCGTTCGGCCCCGGCGGCGATGCACCTGCCGGTCCGCCGTGGAGGGGACATGAACACGGCGGTCCCGGAGGCGGCCGCGGGACCGGACCGTTCGAGCACGGCCACCGCGGCGGTCCGCCGTTCGGTCGCGGACCCTTCGCCCCGCACGCCCGCTTCGGCGGCGGTCCCGCACGGCTGCGGCTGCTCGAAGCTCTCGCATCGGCCTCCCACCCGCTCTCCGTGAGCGAACTCGGGGAGGCGATCGGCGTCGATCAGCCCCGCGCGTCGCGGCTCATCCAGCAAGCCGTCGAACTCGGCCTCGCGCGCCGCGAAGCCGACCCCGACGATGCTCGCCGCACCCGCATCGCCCTCACCGACGAGGGCACGCGCATCGCCCGCGGATTCCGCGGCGAACGGCGCGAGCGACTGCAGGCCGCGCTCACCGACTTCAGCGATACCGAGCGCGCCGACCTCGCCCGCCTGCTTACGAAACTCGCCGCCGCCTGGCCCGACGCGTAGTGACCCGAGTTATCCACAGCGTCTGAATTACCCGCCCGCGATCCTCCCTAGGGTTGGCGGAGCTTTGCGGTCGACGTGCGTTGCGTTGCCGCATCCTTCGACATCGTGAGGAGCGGGAAGTGAAGAAGAACAACATGGTGCTGGTGGCCGCCGTGGGAGTCGCACTTGCGCTCGGCGCGAGCCCGGCGTTCGCGGAGGGCTCGTGGAGCTCACGGATGGTGAACGCGCGTCCCGGGTTTGACTCGCGGAGTTGGCAAGACTCGCATACGGACCGGCAGCAGACCGTCGTGACCTTGAAGAACTGCGTGTACGGCAATTCGAAGGGACTCGTGAAGTCGGTCGGCGTGCGGCTGTACGCGGAGTGGGGCTGGCTTCCTGATCAGAGCGCAGGCACCAAAACGCAGAACTGCGGCACCTACAACTTCGGGGAGCAGACCCGCAGCGACCGCTACCACTGGAATGTCTTCTCGATCGTCAACAGCACGAGCAAGGCGCACACCATCAGCTCCGATCCCGTCTCGGTCACGTACTGACACCGGCGCGAGACCGGTGCTGAGGCCGCACACACAGTTGAATCACGTCTACTTCGAACACTGCACGTTCGGCTACGGTGCCCGCCGGCCCGTGTTTGACGGGTTGAATCTCGAACTGAAGCCGGGGAGAACCGTGCTCCTCGGCCCCAACGGTGCCGGGAAGTCGACACTTCTCGCTCTGGCCGCAAGCGTTCACGTTCCCCAGGACGGCGCGGTCATCATTGACGGCGTGGGCGCGAGTGCCGACCGGCGTTCACTCGCCCGATTCCGACGAGCAGTGGCCTGGGTGCCGCAGCACGCGAGCATTTTCCCAGGCCTCACCGTGAGGGAGCACGTCGCCTACGCGGGGTGGCTGAAGGGAATGCGGAGGGCCGAGGCATGGGCGACCTCGTCTGAGGCGCTGCGCGACGTCGATCTGCACGGACTCGCCGAGCGCTCGGCGACCAAGCTCTCGGGCGGGCAGACACGGCGGATGCAACTGGCCGGTGCGCTCGTGCACGACGCGCGGGTCATTCTGCTGGACGAGCCGACGGCCGGCCTCGATCCGTTGCAGCAGATGCGGTTCCACGAGATGGTGTCCGCGCTCGACGACGCGAAGACAATCGTCGTGTCTACGCACGACGTCAGCGATTTGAGCGCGATCTACTCGCGCGTGGTCGTCCTCGCAGACGGCGAAGTTCGGCGAGACGAGACCATCGATGACTTCCTCGGTTCGGCGCCCGACGGCGTCGAACCGCATCGTCGTGGCCTCGCCGCGTACTCGCAGGTCGTGCAGGCGGAGGGTTGACCGCATGAACTCATTGCGACGCTCCTGGCGTCACCCCGCCTTCGTGCTGGCGATCATCGCCGCCGGTGCCACCGTCTACTTTCAGCAGCGGTTCATTGACCCGGATAACTACGCCGGCTACTGGACGGCGACTGTCAGTAGCGCCACCATCTTCCTGATCTTCGCGGGACCGGCGTCGGCGGCGTCGGCGGCGATCGTGTCGTCGCGTGCGCGGCGTGCGCGCGTCTGGGAGTCGCCGCTGGTACGACGGCCGATACTCGTGGCAGTCCGACTCGCCTGGCCGTCCGTACTCGCCGGGCTTGCTCTGCAGGCTTTCGGCCTGGCATTGCTCGTCCCTGAGACGTGGGGATCGACCGGTCGCCTCCCGTTCGAGATCGTGATCGCGTGGGCGGCCATCATCTGTCTGCATACGGTCCTCGGTCTGGCCCTCGGAAGGCTCTTCCCGGTCGCTGCGAGCATTCCGCTCGCGATCTTCGTGTCCTTCTGCTGGCTGGGATTCACCTGGGCCGTCGACTGGAACCCGCTGCGGTATCTATCGGGACTCATCATGGCCGCGTGCTGCAGCGTCGACACCACGATGGATCCGCGTGCCGTTCTCGCCGTGACGACCTTCAGCGTGCTCGCGGCGGTCGCATTGCTGGGTGCATTCTTCTCCCCGCTTCGGAGCGCGATGACCGCGTCAGGCGATCGCTCCCTGGCGGATCTCGCGCTCGGCCTGCTCGCCGTCGCCGTCATCGCTGGCGCCACCGCGGGAGGTGTGTCCCTCGCGCGCGGCCTGGGTCCGCAGCCTCTCCAGCCACGCGCCTCAGCAGAACTCGTCTGCTCGGGCTCCGAACCGGAGATCTGTCTCTTCCCCGAGCAGATCGAGGGCACCGATCCACGGCCGGGCTTCGTGCGTGCATATGAAAAGTTGGCCAATGAGGGGATCGTGCTACCGGCCACGATCACCGCGGCGAGCGGCGAGATGGAAGCCGGATCAGCCAGCCTCTTCCTCGCGGCCGATTCCGACGCCGCATCGATCGTGAGGTCGCTCGCCTCGGGGCTCATCGACATGGACTTCGTCGTGTCCTGTTGGGACGGCGACGACGATGACGCGCGGTACGACAGCGCTGAAGTCGCCACGTGGTGGCTCGGATCCGTCGCGGGGGGTGGGGGACTGCCTGGCGACGCGCTCGATGCACTCGTCTCGAGCGACGGGGCCAAGGTGCAGGTGCAGCGACTCCAGAAGCTGACCGCGTCTCAGCAGCGGGAATGGTTCGACGCCGCGACGCCGGCCCTGACGCGCTGCGACGCGGCGCCCGTGGAGGTGCCTGCAGCCGTGAGGTGGTGGATGGCTACTCACCGTGTCGTTCTGATGCTCCTGCTGACCGCCATCGTCGGCGCGGTGGTCGCGTTCGCTCCTGAGGCGGCCGCACTCCCGGTGCCGGCACTGTCGGGAGCGGGCGACTTCGGAGCGATCCGCCCGTTCGCCCTCGCATCTGTGCTCCTCACCGTCACGTGTGCGGCACTGATGACACGTGGCCACGCGGCCGCGAGTGTGGCGGCGGTGCGACCGGTCGCGTACTTCCAGACGCTCCTCGTGTTCAGCGTCGTGGCAGTGGCCGTCGCGAATGTCGCTCTCGGTGCAGCGGTAACGCACACGGTGTCCGGTCCCGGCATCCTCTTCGTGCGGGACCTCTGCGGGTTCTTCGGGCTGATGGTGCTGCTGCTCGCGTGGACGGGGTACCGCTTCGCCGGGGTCGTCCCGACGGTCTATCTGTTCATCGCCGCAGTGTTCGGGCGCGACCGGACGGTGGCGGGCGGGGCGACCTGGTGGGCGTGGCCGGTGTCGGAGTCGCCCGATGCGCACACGTGGCTCATGCCGGGGGTGTTCGCGGTCGCCGCTGTGACTCTGGTGCTGGCGCGCGGCCGCTGGGCGAACTCGCGGGCGCTCATCGCGCAGGCGTCCGACCGGCAGAGCAGCTGAGCGGCTGAGCGGCTGACGGCTGAGCGGCTGACGGCTGAGCGGCTGACGGCGGCCGACGGGTGCCGCAGGTGCAGGGTCAGCGCGTGCGCTCGTGCTTCGGAAGGCGCACGAACAGCAGCATGATGAGGCCGATCAGCAGCACGACGCCGATGCCCAGCACGCCGTACACGATGCCGCCGAACCAGGCGAGCGACAGCGACCACGCCAGCGGAGACAGGAACGACGCGACCCGTCCGGTCGTCGCGTACAAGCCGAAGATCTCGCCCTGCATGCTCGGCGGGGTCAGGCGGGTGAGCATGCTGCGGCTCGCAGCCTGCGCCGGGCCCACGAACGCGCACAGCAGGAGGCCGCAGACCCAGAACACGATCGTGCCGAGGTCCTTGAGCGCGAACACGACGAACGCCATCGCCACCAGTCCCACCAACGCGATGATGATGAGCTTGCGTGCGCCGATGGCGTCGTCGAGGCGGCCCGCTGCGATCGTCGAGATGCCCGCCACCAGGTTCGCGGCCAGGCCGAAGACGATCACCTCGAGGAAGGAGAACCCGAAGCCCTGCGCGGCGAGCACCGCGCCGAACGCGAAGACTCCGGCCAGGCCGTCGCGGTACACCGCGGCCGCGGCCAGGAACCAGAACGTCTGCCGGTTCGTCTGGAAGAGCTTGCGGAGGTTCTTCGCCAGCACCACGTACGCGCCGAAGATCCCAACCTTCTCCGGGCCGCCGTAGGCCGGCGACTCCGGAACGTTCCGGAACAGCGGGATGGAGAACACGAGCGTCCACACCGCGCAGATGACGGCGACGAGCTTGTAGGCGAGCGGATTGTCCTGCCCGAGCCCGAACAGCACCGGGATGCACACGATCAACGCCACGACCCCGCCGATGTAGCCGAGGCCCCAGCCGAGCCCCGAGACCCGGCCGACGGTCTTCGGCGTCGACACCTCGGAGAGCATCGCGTAGTAACTGACGTTGCCGATCTCGGCGACCACGGCACCCAGGGCGACGGCGAAAGCCCCGAACCAGAAGAACTTCGGGTCGGCCTCCACGAAGAACAGGGAGAACTGCACGAGCGCGATGCCGATCGTGGCGCCCAGCACCCACTTCTTCTTGCTGCCGCGGGCGTCGGCCTGCTGGCCGAGCACGGGGGCGAGCAGAAGGATCAGGATGCCGGCGGCGAAGTTCGCCCAGCCCCACCACTCCGACAGGTCGGTGAGGCCGTGGCAGTATGCCGAGTCGGCGTAGCGGGAGTCGTTGCAGTTCATGTAGCTGCCGTCGGCCAGCAGACCCGACTCGCGCACCGCAGGGTCGAGGAACTGGCGCGAGGTCAGGTAGAGCGCGATCCACACGAAGGTGAGGATCACGGTGTTGAACGGCTGCAGCGCCCAGTCCCACATGGCCCACGAGCGCACCTGCGTGCGCGGGATGTCACGCTCGGCGACGGTGTCCTGAAACACCCCGCCGATTGCACCGAGGGCGCGGGTGTCGCTCGGCATCGGCGGCTTCGGCGTCGTCGGGTTCGAGCTCGGGTCCACGTCGGACATGGGGGGCTCCTCGGGGGGATGCGGCGTCCCGCCGCGGTGCGGGACGTGCTCAGGCTATCGGCGCTCGTCGCCTGAGCGCGCGAGCCACTCCCGTTCGAGGATCGCGTAGCGACCCGTGTCGGTCCACTCGCCCTTGAGGAACATGTCCTCCACGAAGTGCCCCTCGTGCCGCATGCCGAGGCGCTCGCACAGCGCGACCGACGCCGCGTTGCGCGGGTCGAGCTCGGCGTACACGCGGTGCAGCTCGAGCTGCTCGAAGCAGAAGTCGAGGAGGAGGCGTGCGGCCTCCGCGGCGTATCCCCGGCCCTGGGCTTCGGGCAGGAGGATCCAGCCGATCTCCGCCGTGCGGTCGTCGACGCTCTTGAGAACGAGGTACATCGTGCCGATAAAACGACCGTTCTCGTCGCGGATGGCGGGCTGGAGATAGTCGTCGGGCTCGGCGAGGTGCGTACGGCCGGCGTCGCGGGCGAGGGTCTGCTCGACCTGGTCACGCGTACGCGGTTCGTAGAGGAGGTAGCGACAAACCTCCGGGTCGGACTGCATCGCATACAGGCCGTCGAGATCGTCGTCGCGCAGCGGCTCGAGCGTGACCCGTTCGCCGACGAGGCGGGTGAAGTCCCAGGGAAGCGCCATGCCATCCATCATGCGGCCGGGCGGGCCGGCGCTGCCGGCTATCGGGGCGCGGCGTTCAGAACTCCGGAGAAAGCGTGGGCGAGGGAGCCGGGACGCGGCGCGTCGTGCCGCGCGGTGCATGGATTTCCGGAGTTGTGAACAGAGAGAGCAGGGCAACGCCCGCGACACGCTCGCCCGCCCCGCCCATCCCGCTCTGGAAAGTTGATATGAGTCGTATCAAGTTGGTTTGACACTGGCGCGCGTCGGGGTTTATCGTGGAAACCGAAGAACTTGAGCCCGACCGGCTCAAGCTCCGCAGACTTACCCCGATCCGGTTCACACAGATCCGTTCCGAACCTCAGATCATCCAGAACAAGGAGAAACACACATGGCACGTGCAGTGGGCATCGACCTCGGTACGACGAACTCCGTCGTCTCCGTCCTCGAAGGCGGCGAGCCGAAGGTTATCGCCAACGCCGAAGGCTTCCGCACGACCCCCTCGGTCGTCGCGTTCACGAAGGACGGCGAGGTGCTCGTCGGTGAGACGGCCAAGCGCCAGGCCGTCACCAACGTCGACCGCACCCTCACCTCCGTCAAGCGCCACATGGGCACCGACTGGAAGACGCAGGCGATCGACGGCAAGAACTACACGCCGCAGGAGATCTCGGCCCGCATCCTCCAGAAGCTCAAGCGCGACGCCGAGCAGTACCTCGGCGACACCGTGACCGACGCGGTCATCACGGTTCCCGCCTACTTCAACGACGCCGAGCGTCAGGCGACGAAGGAGGCCGGCGAGATCGCGGGCCTCAACGTGCTGCGCATCATCAACGAGCCCACCGCCGCCGCGCTCGCATACGGCCTCGACAAGGGCAAGGAAGACGAGCTCATCCTCGTGTTCGACCTCGGTGGCGGCACGTTCGACGTCTCGCTGCTCGAGGTGGGCAAGGATGACGACTTCTCGACCATCCAGGTGCGCGCCACCGCCGGTGACAACCGCCTCGGCGGTGACGACTGGGACCAGCGCGTCGTCGACTACCTCATCAAGCAGTTCAAGGACACCACGGGTGTCGACGTCTCGAGCGACAAGATCGCGCTCCAGCGTCTCAAGGAGGCCGCCGAGCAGGCGAAGAAGGAGCTGTCGAGCTCGACGAGCACCTCGATCAACCTTCCCTACCTGTCGCTCACCGACTCGGGCCCCGTCTCGCTGTCGGAGACGCTGACCCGCGCGAAGTTCGAAGACCTCACGAAGGACCTCCTCGACCGCACCAAGAAGCCGTTCCAGGACGTCATCCGCGAGGCCGGCATCAAGGTCGAGGACATCGACCACGTCGTGCTCGTCGGTGGTTCCACCCGCATGCCCGCGGTCGCCGAGCTCGTCAAGGCCGAGACCGGCAAGGACGCCAACAAGGGCGTCAACCCGGACGAGGTCGTCGCCGTCGGCGCCGCCCTGCAGGCCGGTGTGCTGAAGGGTGAGCGCAAGGACGTGCTGCTCATCGACGTCACCCCCCTGAGCCTCGGCATCGAGACCAAGGGCGGGATCATGACCAAGCTCATCGAGCGCAACACGGCCATCCCCACCAAGCGCAGCGAGACCTTCACGACCGCCGACGACAACCAGCCGTCGGTCGCGATCCAGGTGTTCCAGGGTGAGCGTGACTTCACGCGCGACAACAAGCCGCTCGGAACGTTCGAGCTCACCGGCATCGCGCCGGCGCCCCGCGGCATCCCGCAGATCGAGGTCACCTTCGACATCGACGCCAACGGCATCGTGCACGTGTCCGCCAAGGACAAGGGCACGGGCAAGGAGCAGTCGATGACGATCACCGGTGGCTCGTCGCTGCCGAAGGACGACATCGAGCGCATGGTGCGCGAGGCCGAGGAGCACGCGGCCGAGGACAAGAAGCGCCGTGAGGCCGCCGAGATCCGCAACCAGGCCGAGACGCTCTCGTACTCGATCGAGAAGCTCATCAAGGACAACGACGACAAGCTGCCCGCCGACGTCAAGGCGGAGGTGCAGGGCGACGTCGACGCGCTGAAGACGGCTCTCGCCGGCGACAACGACGACGCGGTCAAGGATGCGTTCGACAAGCTGAACGCATCGCAGACCAAGCTCGGCGAGGCGATCTACGCCTCGGCGCAGGCCGACCAGGCCGCCGGTGCCGGTGCGCAGGAGCCTGCCGCCGGCGACGCGGGTGCGGCATCCTCTGAGGAGGACGTCGTGGACGCCGAGGTCGTGGACGACGAGGACGAGAAGAAGTAACCATGGCGAACAAGGACTTCGAACAGCCGGACGACGGCGACGAGGTCCTCGGCGAGGAGGGGTCGGAGGCGCAGGTCTCCGACCCCGACCCGCAGGAGGACCAGAACACCGACGACAGTGCCGACGAGCTGACGATCGAGGACATCCTCGGCGCCGCGCAGACCGACGAGGCCGCCGTCGCCGAGGCCCCCGCCGAGGAGCACGACCTCCTCCTCGACCTCAAGCGACTGCAGGCCGAGTACGCCAACTATCGTCGGCGCACCGAGGAGCAGCGCGAGGCCGAGATCGACCGTGCGAAGGGCGCCGTCGCCAAGGGCCTGCTGCCCGTGCTCGACGACCTCGACCGCGCCGAGAAGCACGGAGATCTCGCTGAGGGGTCGCCGCTCGCCGTGATCGCCGACAAGCTCCGCGCCGTCGTCTCGCGCATGGGTGTCGAGAGCTACGGTGTCGCGGGCGAGGAGTTCGACCCCCAGCACCACGAAGCGATCTTCCAGGCGCCCACCCCCGGCACCGAGGTGCCGACGATCCTCGAGGTCGTCGAAGTGGGCTATCGACTCGGCACGAGCGAGCTGCGGCCCGCGAAGGTCGTCGTCGCTGTGCCCGCTGAGTAGGCGAGGGGAGGGATATGGCCAGTCAGGACTGGTTCGACAAGGACTTCTACAAGGTCCTGGGCGTCTCGAAAGACGTCACGGAAGCCGATCTGAAGAAGGCGTACCGCAAGCTGGCGCGCACCTACCACCCCGACTCCACGCAGGGCGACCCGCAGGCGGAGGCGAAGTTCAAGGAGATCAGCGAGGCCTACTCGGTGCTCTCCGACAAGGAGCAGCGTCAGGAATACGACCAGATCCGCGCCATGGGGTCGGGGAGCGCACGCTTCCAGGCCCCCGGAGCGGGCGGCGGATTCGAAGACGTCTTCAGTCGCTTCGGCCGCGGCGGTACGCAGTCGGCCGACTTCGACGACCTGTTCGCGATGTTCGGCGAGCAGGCCGGGAGCCGCTTCGGATCGGGCCGCTTCGGACAGTCGACGGGCGGCTTCCGGGGATTCGGCGGCCCGCAGCGGGGCTCCGACGTGACGGCCCGCACGACCCTCGACTTCCAGACGGCGGTCAAGGGCGAGACCATCTCGCTGCAGGGCGAAGACGGCAAGCCGTTCAAGGTCAAGATCCCGGCGGGCGTCGCCGACGGCCAGAAGATCCGGCTGCGCGGTCGCGGACGCCCTTCGCCCGACGGCGGCGAGCCGGGCGACATCGTGGTGTCGGTGACCGTGCGGCCGCACCCCGTGTTCACCCGCGACGGCCTCAACCTCCGAGTGACCGTGCCCGTCACCTTCACCGAGGCGGCGCTCGGCGCGACGATCGAGGTGCCCACGCTCGGGGGCGATCCGGTGAAACTGCGCGTGGCGCCCGGCACCCCCTCCGGGCGCGTGCTGCGGGTGAAGGGCCGCGGCGTCGCATCCTCGAAGGGCACGGGAGACCTGCTCGCCGAGGTGCAGGTGGCCGTGCCGACCCACCTCGACGACCGCGCGCGCGAAGCGCTCGAGCGGTTCCACGAGCTGGAGCCGAAGGAGAACCCGCGCGCCGACCTGATGAGCAAAGCGCGGGAGTGAGCCATGGCTGACGACGTCGACGAGGAGACCCCGATCTTCGCGATCGCGGTCGCTGCAGAGCTCTCGGGCATGCATCCGCAGACGCTTCGTCAGTACGACCGCCTCGGGCTCGTCGTGCCCGGCCGCACGCAGGGCGGCTCGCGGCGGTACTCACTGCATCACGTCAAGCAGCTGCGCGAAGTCGCAGCGCTGTCGGCGGAGGGCATCAGCCTTCCCGCGATCTCGCGCATCATCGAGCTGGAGAACCACGTGCGAGCGCTCCGCCGCCAGGTGGGCGACCTCGAGCAGCGCCTGCGCGACGAAGTCGACCAGCGCCGCGGTGCCCGCGTGTTCGCGGCGGGCGCCAGCGGATCGGTCGTCACGCTTGCGGCACGGCACCCGCGTGCGCCGCGCGACCGAGGTGGTCGTGTGGCGGCCGCCCCTCGCCTCGGACGCCGACGGCGACTGAACGCCGCGCCGCAGCGCCGGTGCTGTCGAGCTGGCGAAAGCAGGAGACCGAGCGAGGACGGGGCGGTCCGGTGCGCCGGCGTCCGTCTCGGCTGGATCTCCTTTTCCTATGCGCCCGGCGGTCGCGCGATCGCGCTTGACATCGATTTCGCGGCGTGTCATTCTGTCTACGGTTAACCGTCGATCGATGACGGTCGGCGAAGACGAGGGAGTCAGGGTGACCGATCTGGAAGCGCTCACGGGGGGAGTTCTCGCCCCCCGGCAGCAGATCCTGGGTGAACAGGTGCTCGAGCAGCTGCGGGTGCTCATCATCACGGGCAAGCTGCCCGCCGGAACGCATCTGGTGGAGGCACAGCTGTCGGCGACATTCCAGGTCAGCCGGGGCCCGATCCGCGACGCCCTGTCGCAGCTCGAGGCGGAAGGGCTCGTCGAGAGCCGCCGCCGAGGATCGTTCGTGCGGGGGCTTACGACGCGCGACATCGACGAGCTCTACTCGGTGCGCGAGGCCATCGAGCTCCAGGCCCTGCGAGTTGCCTCCCACATGCCCGTCGAGTCGTGGGAACTGGCTCAGCCCTCCCTCGACGAGATGCGCGAGGCGTCGGCCGTCGGCGACCACCTGCGATTCGCGCAGGCCGACATGGCCTTCCATGCCAGCTTCTACGACGTCGCCGGCCACACTCGCCTGCGTCAGATCTGGAGCCAGTACGCACCCACATTCGCGGTGCTGCTCGAGTTGACCACCGCAGAGGACATCGACCTCGGTCCTTCGTACGAGTCGCACGTGGAGATCCACGAGCAGATGCGGCTCGGGGAGCTCGACCGCGCGACGGTGAGCCTCCAGGAGCACCTGCTGGGCTCGCGCAGCAGGCTGGTGAGCGCCTTCGCGCGCATGACGCTCGACGACGGTCTCGGGAAGGAGACACGATGACCCGCCCCCTGGTCTACAGCGCGGTGACGACAGCCTTCCATGAGGACGGCTCGCTCGATCTCGCGTCCACCCGCCGGCTGTTCGCACATGCGATCGACGGTGGTGTGGATGCCGTCTTCGTCAACGGGACGACAGCCGAGTTCGCCGCCCTCACGCTCACCGAGCGCCAGGACATCCTCGCGCTCGCCGTCGACGTGGCCGGTGCGGATCGCGTCGTCGCCCATGTGGGTGCCGCGTCGCCGTACCAGACAGCCATCCTCACCTCCGATGCGCGCGACCTCGGCATCCGAAAGCTGTCCGTGCTCACCCCCTTCTACATGCCCAGCACCGTCGCGGGGGTCCGCGAACAGGTGGCTGCCTCGGTCGAGGCCGCGCCTGACGCCGATATCTTCCTGTACCTCTTCCCCGACCGCACGGGAGTCCAGCTCAGCCCTGCGGAGGGGGCCGCGATCGTCGAAGATTACGACCTCGCCGGGGCGAAGATCTCCATCGCCGGCACCGACTACCTGGCCGAGCTCGTCGGCGCCCTCCGATCGGAGCGGACTGTGCTGTCGGGGAATGACGCGCTGATGCGTGAGGTCGTCGCCGTCGGCGGCGCTGGCGTCGTCTCGGGTGTGTCTTCGTCGCTGCCCGCCCCGTTCGTCGCGCTCGCGGCAGCGATCGCCGACGGCGACGAGGAGCGTCAGCGGACGGTTGGCGAGCGCATCTTGCAGATCGTGCCGGTGCTCGGACCCAGCATCGCCGCGCTCAAGATCTCGCAGCGCGACCAGGGGCTCATCGAGACGGCGGTCTGCCGGATGGCCATCGACGACCCTGATGACGCGTGGATCGAGAAGATCGCGCAGGTCGTCGCCACACACGTCCACGACACGAGCACGCGCGTCGCCTGACACGCGGAGGAGATGAAGATGGCCACTGCAGTCCATCCGCCGGAGGCCCGGGCGACCGTGCCCGCCGAGCCGCCGCGCGACAGCGCGCGACCGCGGCGTCGTCGCGGGCAGGGTGTCGGTGATCGCTCACCGGTCGGGCTCTCGTGGGGACTCGTGCTCCCCTCGATCGTGATCGTCGCGGTCGTCTCGATCTTCCCGATCGTCTATGCAATCAACTTGAGCCTGCACGACACGACCTACATGCAGATCGGCGAGTTCAACGACTTCGCCCACTTCCTGCGGATCTTCACCAGCCCTGAGGGCCTCGGTCAGATCGCCCGCTCGTTCATCTATGTCGTGGGGTCGCTGCTCATCGCGGTGCCGCTGAGCCTCGGCCTGGCGAATCTGCTCAACCAGCAGGTGCACGGTCGCCGCATCTTCCGCGTGCTGATTCTGTTGCCGTGGGTGATCTCGCAGACCGTCGCCGCCCTGCTGTGGAAGTGGGTTGTCAACCCCGACTACGGTCCGCTGGGCCTTGGGGACCTGCCGTTCGGTCGAGTCGACTTCCTCGCCGACCCCGTGCTCGCGATGGTGCTGCTGATCGTCGTGAACGTCTGGATCAGCTACCCGCTCGCGACCATCCTGTGTCTGGCTGCGCTGCAGACGATCCCCGAAGAGCTGCGCGAAGCTGCGGAGGTGGATGGCGCGGGACCGTTCCGCCGCTTCATGCAGGTGACGCTGCCGCTGATGAAGCCGACGCTGTTCGTCGTCGCCATCCAGCTCACGCTCCTGTACTTCAACATGGTCACCCTGGTCTACACGCTGACCGGCGGCGGGCCGCTCGACGGCACCAATCTGCTGTCGCTGGCTGCGTTCAAGCAGAGCTTCGAGTTCTTCAATCTCGGGCTCGGCGCCGCCTACAGCGTCGTGCTCTTCGCCTTCAACATCCTGTTCGGCGCGGCCTACATCCGCCTCCTGAGGAGCGATCGCAATGACTGAACTCGTCGCCGGACCGCTGCCGACCCCCACCCGCACGCCCCGACGCCGCCGCGGCAAGACGAATCCCTTCGTCTACGTCGCGCTGTTCGCAGCCTCGATCTTCGCGGTGCTGCCGATCCTGTGGGGCATCAGCACCTCGTTCAAGACCGAGAGCGCCACGCTGTCGGACCAGGGATGGATTCCGCAGAACTTCACGCTCGAGAACTACCGTCTCGTGCTGTTCGAGTCGAAGATCCCGGTCTACCTCGGGAACACGCTGCTCGTGGCTGGTCTGACCGTACTCGCGACAATCCTCATCGGCATCTTCGGCGCCTACGCAGCAGCGCGATTCCGCTTCCGCGGGAAGACCACGAGCCTCTTCCTCATCCTCATGACGAGCATGATCCCCGGCATCGCGATCCTCGTGCCGCTTTACTTCCTGGCGGTCAACCTCGGCCTGTACGACACGTACGGCGTGATGATCATCATCTACACGGCCTGGCAGATCCCGACCGTCATCTGGATGCTCAAGGGATTCTTCGAGTCGATCCCCGACTCGATCGAGGAAGCCGGGCGCGTGGACGGGGCGTCGCATTTCCGCGTGATGATCCAGCTCGTCTTCCCGCTGGCCGTGCCCGGCATCGCCGCGGCTGCCGTGATCTCGTTCGTCTACGTCTGGAACGACTTCCTGATCGCCTCGACGATGATCTCCACCGACGACAAACGTCTCGTCGCTGTCGGCCTCTACAACTACCTGTCCCAGTACGGGATCGTGTGGGGCCAGCTCACTGCTGCCGTCGTGGTCTCGATCATCCCCATCGTCATCGTCTTCGTCCTGATGGAACGACGAATCGTCGCCGGTCTGTCCGCCGGCGCCACGAAGGGCTGACGCCCGTCACGCCCTGCACACACCAAGAAAGGTTCCACCCATGAGAAGAGGCATCATCCGCAACGCCGCGGCCGTCACTCTCGTCGCGGCGCTCGCGCTCTCGACCGCCGCCTGCTCCACCGGCGACACGACGACGCCGGGTGCCGGCGTAGACGCCGACCTCGAGCTGTGGACGTTCCTCGACCCCAACAGCGCGGACGACCCCCGGGGCGCCGCGCTGAAGGAGATCGTCGAGGAGTACAACGCCCAGAGCGACGGAACGACCGTCACCGTGCGCTCAATCAACTACGCCAAGATCGACGCGGAGGTCATCAAGGCGACCGCGAGCGGCCAGGGTCCCGATCTGCTGAACGTCTACTCCAACCAGCTGCCGATGCACGTCGCGGCCAAGACGGTGCAGCCGATCACCCAGTACGCCGAGCCGGCTCTCGAGGCACTGAAAGACGACTTCCTCTTCCCGATCGACGGCGTCACCTTCGACGGCGAGATCATGGCGATGCCGTGGGAGATCCGCGCGTGGCTGCTGTGGTACCGCGCCGACCTGCTCGAGGCCGCCGGCCTCGAGGTGCCCACGACGCTCGACGAGGTGGGTGAGGCCGCTGCTGCTCTCCAGAAGAGCGGAGTGACGGGTCTCGGTGTCGGCTTCTCGAACGCGGGCCTGGGTGCGAGCTTCATGGAGAAGTTCGTCCCGTTCACGTGGGGCAACGGCGGCGAGATCCTCGCCGACGACAAGGCCGTGTTCGCGGATGCCGCGGGCGTCGCAACGATGGAGCAGTTCGCCGACTGGAAGACGCAAGGTGCTTTCGGAGACGAGGTGCTCAGCATGGGCGCCGACGAGGTCCTGAACGGTGTGAAGGCCGGGACGATCGCCATGGCGATCGAGGGCTCCTTCCGGGTCGCCGCGGCCCGCTCCGGCGAGGGTGTGGGCGACAATCTGCAGACCGCCCCCATCCCGTCCGATGACGCATCGACGCCGCTGCAGACGCCCGTCGCCGGTCAGACGCTGACCGTCGGCGCCAACGCGAGTAACCCCGAGGCGGCTTGGGACTTCATCGAGTTCTACACGTCGGCGACCTCGCAGGAGAAATTCGCCGCCGCCGGTGTGCTGCCCGTTCTCTCCAGCGTCTACGAGTCGCCGGCCGTGAGCGCTCTGCCGAACGCCGAGGAGCTCAACGCATGGCTCGACTACATCCGCGACTACGGCCGTCCGAACCCGGTGTCGGAGAACTTCTCCGAGCTCTCGGACAGCCTTGTCACGGGTGCCCAGCAGGTCGTGTTCCAGGGTGCTGACGCCGCCGAGGTCCTCACCCGCGTAACCGACACCTACAACGCCCAGTAAGACCCCGCACCATCCATATCCAGGAAAGAAGGACACCAGTGAGCGACACCACCGACTACGACGTCATCGTCTGCGGCGGTGGCCCCTCCGGGAACATGGCCGCCATCGCGGCCGGACGCGCCGGGGCCAAAACTTTGATCATCGAGAGGTACGGCTTCATCGGGGGCATGGCCACCTCGGGATGGCTTGGACCGATCTCGCCGATGCACTTCGGTGACGAGCGCGTGATCGCCGGCATCCCCGAGGAATTCGTCGACCGGATGCGGCGGGCCGGTGGCTCGACGGGCCACCTCCGCTGCACGAATCCGCATGGCTCCGGTGCATACCTGGGCTTCTATGATCGCGAGCATTACAAGTGGACGGCGATTCAGATGCTGCAGGAGGCCGGCGTCGACATCCTGTTCCACTCGTTCGTCTCGGACGTCGTCGTGGACGGCGACACCGTCAAGGGCGTGGAGGTCGCCAACAAGTCGGGCAAGCGGGTCTACACCGCGAAGACGATCGTGGACGCCACGGGCGACGGTGACGTCGCCGCGCTCGCGGGAGCGGAGCACACGGTCGGCAACGAGCACGGGGTCTCGCAGCCCGGCACGCTCATGTTCGACATGGCGAACGTCGACACCCGCCGCCTGAAGGAGTACATGGACTCCCACCTCGACGCCTTCGAATGGGCGTCGGAAATGGTGGCGCTTCAGCCGTTCGGCGAGGACCTGCAGCAGGAGCACTTCGTGGGTCAGGGCTTCCTTGAGGAGATCGGCCGCGGTCTCGACAGCGGCGAGCTCTACCTCGGGCGTAACTCGATCCTGTTCCTGACCACGACCCACCCGGGCCTCGTGCACTTCAACTCGACCCGGATCGCGGGCGTCGACGGCCGGTCGGCCGAATCGCTCACGGAGGGCGAGATCGACGGGCGCAAGCAGGTCATGAGCCTCTCCGCGTATCTGGTGAAGCACATCCCCGGCTTCGAGAATGCGTATCTCGCCGGCACTGGAACACAGATCGGCATTCGGGAGTCCCGGCACATCACCGGCGAATATGTCATCACGGGCGAGGACGTCTACGAGGGTCGCAAGTTCGACGACGTCATCGCGCGCGGATACTTCCCGATCGACATCCACAACCTCAAGGGCAAGGAAGGGTACAGCGAGCACGGCGCCGGCGGCGTGTGGACCGACCCGCAGGACTCCTACGACATCCCGATGCGAACGCTGATCCCGGTGCGGCTCGACGGTCTTGTGATGGCTGGCCGCGCGATCTCGGCGACGCACGAAGCGCACGGATCTCTTCGCACGCAGGGCGGCGCCATGGGCATCGGCCACGCAGCCGGGGCCCTCGCCAGCCAGGCGGCACTGCGTGGCGAGGAGCCGCGCGAGGTCCCCTACGAGGCCGTCGAGAAGGTGCTCCTGGAGCAGAAGGCGTCGCTGCGCCGCGACCCGGACAAGGTCGAGCGCGAGCGCGTGGCAGCAGCCGAGGCGAATGAGAAGGCGCTGGCCGAGGGCAAGATCACCGGCCTGTACTTCCCGGGTGCGCTCGCGGGCACGGCGCCGCGACTGTAAGCGGGGAAGCAGCACGAAAGGGGACATCCACCGCCGTCCCAAACGCCGAGTCGTGGTGGATGTCCCCGGGGCGGACGTGCCGTCCCGACACCCTGTCCGGTATCGGGACGATGCTAGTCCTGTGCCGTCGCCGAACTCGCGCGCAGGTTCGTCGGCACAGCCGCGCACGCGGGCGTGCAATCGATTCCATCCCGTTGCTATCGTGAGGCGACATGGCCACCATCTACGACGTCGCGAAACTCGCAGGCGTCTCGCCAGCCACGGTCTCGCGTGTCTTCAACGGCGTCCGCGTCTCGGAGGAGAAGGCCGCCGCCGTGCGGTCGGCCGCCGATCGCCTGTCGTTCTCGCCGAGCCGGGCGGCGCGGGCGCTCCGCACGCAGAGCACCGAGGTGCTCGCTCTCGTGATTCCCGACATCGAGAATCCGTACTTCACGGAGGTGGCGCGCGGTGTCGAGGATGTGGCGCAGGCCTCGGGGTTCTCGGTCGTGCTGTGCAACTCCGACGCCGATCTCGCGAAGGAGGCGACGTACCTGCGCATCGCCGTGTCGGACCGGATGGCGGGAGTGATCATCGCAGGTGCTTCGCCCGAGACGGATGTGGCGGCCGTTCTCTCGGCGGGGCATGCGGTCGTCGCCATCGACCGTCCGTTGAACGCCGACGTCGACACCGTCACGATGGCGAATCGTGATGCCGGCCGCCTCGCGACTGAGCACTTGCTGCAGCGTGGTCACCGACGGATCGCGTGTGTGACCGGTCCCGAGCGCATCGATACCGCTCGCGAACGCGCGCAGGGCTGGCGCGAGGCGCTGGAAAGCGCGGGTGTGCCCGTCGAAGACGACCTCCTGATGCATTCTTCTTTCCGCGTCGCCGGGGGAAGGGAGGCCGGGTCGCGGCTCCTCGATCGTTCCATCCGCCCCGATGCCGTGGTGGCGGGCAACAACCTTCTCGCCGTCGGCATCATCCAGCAGCTCTCCCTTCGCCACCTGACACCGGCTGACGTTGGCATCGCGGTGGTGGGATCGCTGCCGTTCACCACACTCGCCCCCGACGCGGTGACGGTCGTGCGGCTGCCGGCGCGCGAGATGGGCGCCGAGGCTGCGAGGCTGCTCATCGCGCGGATCGCGGGCGAGGCCGGCGCCCCCCGCCGGATCGTGCTCTCAGGCGAACTTCGGCCTGCCCGCACCTGAGGGCTGCGGGTGCATGGACAGCCCCGGCACATTGATCTTGAAATCGATACCGCGATACGCTGATATCGATTTCACACCGACCGCCTCGCATTAGCGAGGCGGTTCCCGAATCCAGAGAGGCCCCCGGATGACGCGCTGCACCCTCGGCGTCGACATCGGTACGTCCAGCTCCAAGGGCGTGCTCGTCGACCCGCACGGGACCGTCCTCGCCACGGCGGTCATCGCCCACGACGTGCGCCGCCCACAGCCCGGGTGGGTCGAGATGGACGGCGAGAACTGGTGGGAGGAGTTCGTGCATCTGGCGCGGCGGCTCCTGAGCGACGCCCGTCATGCGGGCCACGACGTCCACGTCGATGCGGTCGGTGTCAGCGGCATGGGGCCGTGCGTGCTGCTTGCAGACGGCGACGATCAGCCGGTGCGTCCCGCGATCCTCTATGGAGTCGACTCGCGCGCGAGCGCGCAGGTCGAGCGGATGACGCAGGAGATCGGCGTTGACGAGATCACCCGCGTCGGCGGTTCGCAACTCAGCTCTCAGGCGGCCGGCCCGAAGATCGCTTGGATCGCCGAGGAGGAGCCGGACGCGTATGTGCGGGCGCGACGCCTGTTCATGCCCGCCTCGTGGCTCGTCCGCGCGCTCACGGGAGAGTACGTGCTCGACCACCAGTCGGCGAGCCAGGTCTCGCCCCTGTACGACATCTCGGGCGGGCGTTGGGACGACCGGCTATGGAACCGCTACGCCTCCGGCATCTGCGCGCCGCCGCTGAGATGGGCGGGTGAGACCGCCGGCACGGTGACCCGAGCGGCGGCGGCTCGCACGGGCATTCCCGAGGGCACGCCGGTCATCACGGGCACGATCGACGCGTGGACCGAGGCGGTCAGTGTCGGCGCTCATGGCGCAGGCGACCTCATGCTCATGTACGGCACCACGATGTTCCTCATCGCCACCGGCACGGAGACGCTGCGCACCCCATCGATGTGGACGACGGTCGGCGCCTTCCCGGGCAGCCGCAACCTGGCGGGCGGGCTCGCTACCTCGGGGGCGCTGACGACCTGGATCAAGGGCCTCACGGCATCCGACTACCCGGAGCTTCTGTCCGAGGCCGAAGCGTCCGGAGCGGGTGCGAGGGGCCTGCTGATGCTGCCGTACTTCGCAGGGGAGCGCACGCCCCTCCTCGACCCCGATGCCCGCGGCGTCATCGCCGGCCTCACCCTGCGCCACACGCGAGGGGATCTGTATCGCGCCGCGCTGGAGGCCACCGCGTTCGGTGTGAGGCACAACATCGAGACGATGCGCGAGGCCGGTGCCGATATCCGACGTGTCGTGGCCGTGGGCGGCGGCACCCAGGGCCGGCTGTGGCTGCAGATCGTCTCCGACGTCACGGGATGTTCGCAGCACGTGCCCGCCACCACGGTCGGAGCCAGCTACGGCGCGGCCTTCCTCGCTGCCGGCACAGGCGGAGACGCACCGCAGATCGCCGATTGGAATCCGGTGTCGACGGTGATCGAACCCGACCCGGCGGCCACGGCGGTCTACGACGAGCTCTACCGCCACTACCTCGACCTCTACCCGGCGACCCGCCGGATCGCACACGCCCTGGCCGCACGCCACCGCACCCCACAGGAGACACCATGACGTACACACTCCCTGCTCCGATCGAGCGCCCTGTCGCCGCGCCGCGCACCGCCTACCTCATCGCCTCGGGCGACCTGCGGGAGTCGGCGAACGTCGCCGGCTGGCCGACGCAGGTCGAGCTCGAGCGCGCGGTCACCGGGGTGCTCGACGGACTCGGATGGACCGTCGTGCGGGCCAACGACGTCGACCCCGCCACGGGGCACGGCTTCATCTCGAGCCAGCGCATGGGCCTCGAGGTCTTCAAGAACATCCCCGTGGACGCGCCGCTCATCGTGGCCGAGGCGGTGTGGCAGTACTCGCACCACGTGCTCGCGGGGCTCCGCACGCACGAGGGCCCGATCCTCACCGTCGCCAACTTCGCCGGGGAGTGGCCCGGGCTCGTCGGCCTCCTCGGGACTCAACGCCGGACTCACGAAGATGGGCAAGGAGTACGCGACGATCTGGTCGGTCGACTTCACCGACGACTGGTTCCGCGACGGCCTGCGCGAGTGGACCGAGACCGGGCGCGATCACGCACGACGCCTCGCACGTGCGCCCGCTGCCGGAGCTGCCCGCCACCCCCGAGGTGGAGCTCGGCCGTGCGCTCGGCGACCAGCTGCTCGCCGAGAAGGCGATCATCGGCGTCTTCGACGAGGGCTGCATGGGGATGTACAACGCGATCTTCGACGACGAGCTGCTCAACCCGACGGGCATCTACAAGGAGCGGCTGTCGCAGTCGGCGCTCTACGCCGAGATGCTCGCCGTCACCGACGTCGAGGCCGATGCGGCGTACGACTGGCTGATCGACCGCGGCATGACGTTCCGCTACGGCGAGGACGCCGCGACCGAGCTGACCCGCGATCAGGTGCAGTGGCAGCTGAAGATGTACATCGCCGCGCTCCGGATCGCCGACGACTTCGGCCTCGACGCGGTCGGCATCCAGTACCAGCAGGGCCTCAAAGACCTCGTGCCGGCGTCGGATCTCGCCGAGGGCATCCTCAACACGACCGAGCGCCCGCCCGTGCTCTCGCGCGACGGTCAGCGCGAACTGTTCGCCGGCCGGGCGTTCCCGCACTTCAACGAGGCCGACGAGGGCGTCGCGGTCGACGCGCTCGTGACCGACCGGGTGTGGACCGCGATGGGCCTCGTTCCCGACAACACGCTCCACGACGTGCGGTGGGGCGAGCAGTACGGCGACGACTTCGTGTGGGTCTACGAGATCTCCGGCTCTGTGCCCGCGTCGCACCTGGGCGGCTGGGACAAGGCGGAGGGATGGCGGCAGGGCCACGTGTTCTTCCCCGCCGGCGGCGCGACGATCAACGGCGTCAGCAAGCCGGGCGAGGTCGTGCTGTCGCGCGTGTTCATCGCCGACGGCATCCTGCAGGCCGACATCTTCCGCGCGACGCGTCATCGAGCTCCCGGCCGAGGAGACCCAGCGCCGCAAGGACGCGACCAATCCGGAGTGGCCGATCGCGCACGTCGTGCTGCACGGGGTGAGCCGCGACCAGTTCATGGCCCGGCACAAGGCGAACCACGCGCAGATGGTCTACGCGCCCGACGCCGAGACCGCCGACAAGGCGCTGCTCGCTAAGGCCGCGATGTTCGAGCGCATGGGCATCCGCGTGCACCTCGTGGGCGACGTGGCCATCTGACGCGCCGCGTTCAGCCGATCATGAACGCCTGCTTCTCCCCGATGCGGAAGCCGTTCGCCCGGTAGAAGTCGAAGGCGGGCTTGTCGCTGTCGGTGAGCAGGGTGAGCGCGTCCGCTCCGATCGATGTCGCGTGCTCGCGCACCGCAGCCAGCAGCGCTCTGCCGATGCCCTGCCGCTGGAACTCCGGGAAGACGAAGAACTCGTCGATGTAGATCTCGTTCTCGGTCTGAAAAGTGCGCGCATGCATGACGACGCCGCCGGCGAGGCGGTTCCCCGCGACGCACACGAGGGCCGCCGCGCGCGAGTTGCCCCGGAGCTCTGAGAGGTAGGCTGCGGCGCTCGCGGCGGTCCACGCGTCGAACCACGGCGCCCCGTTGTAGGTGGCGATGAAACCCGGGATCAGTTCCGTGTCGTCGGCCGGCCGCCATGCGCGGATGTCGAGTGCGTCCATCTGTCCATTTAACGGCAGTCGTGTCGGCCGTCTCACCGCCGGCGAGGGCGCAGCCGGCCCCGACCGTCGGGTCAGCTCGGGTCGAGGCGGAGCACGTCCGACTCGCCCACGGTGAGGTCGTCGATGAGGCGCAGGGAGCGGGCGAGGTCGTCGACGGCGCCCATGACGGTGCCGAAGCGCTCGCGGTCGGAGCACACGGCTGTCACGGTGACGAACGCCGATCCGGTGTCCCACGTATAGGTGGCGAACGGCGGCGATGCCGACCCGTCGGGCCGGGGCGGCGGAACCGGCATGGCGAGCTTCTCGCCCACGCCGAGGTACGTGCCGCGGAACGACTCCGTGTCGTCGTACTCGATCGGCATCATCGCCCGCGCCGCGCGCAGCTGCGCCGTGGCCTGCTGCACCTGCGCCATCACCACGAGCAGCTCGGGGTCTGCCTTCCACACCCACACCAGCACGCGTCCGTCGGCCTTGCGCATCAGCAGCGGCGTGAACTGGCTCACCGCCCAGGCGGTGAACGCGCCGCCCGGCCGGGGCGACGCGCCGGTCGCCGACGCCGGCAGGGCCGAGCCGAGGCCGGCGGCGGCCTGGGCCAGCAGCATCCGGATCGCCTTCTTGCGGGCGCGCCTTCCGCCGAACCCGAAAGACCCGGTCACGGGCACCCAGAGGGCACGGTCGGCATCGGCTGAGACTTTTACCACACGTCCAGGTTAGGTTGTTACCCTCCCTGCCATGCGCCCACTTTCCCCCCGGGTGGCCGTCGCCGTGATCCTTTCCGCCGTTCTCCTCATCACGACGCCCGCTCTCCCCGCATCCGCCGCCACCCGGCCCGCCCAGGTGGGTCTCGTCAGCTTCGTCGGGGCGTCGCTCACCTCGTCGGGCGCGACGCTCACCGTCGACTGGAAGGACGTGCCCGGCGCGACCTCGTACCAGGTGTTCGCCTCGAAGTCGTACGACGGCGTCGCGACGAAGACCACGCCGTCGGCGGTGGTGAAGGCCTCGCGGGCGAAGCTCACGGGGCTCGCCCGCGGCACCGACTACTTCGTGCAGGTGCGCGCCGTGAACTCCGCCGGTCGCGGCTACGGCTCGCCGCGCGTCGGCCACCAGACGATCACCGCGCAGGCGAAGCTCTCGTCGACCGCGCCGCGCTACCGGCTGCTGACGTGGAACGTGTGCTCCTACATCTGCTCCGACTTCTCGACCCGCGCCAAGGTGATCAACTCGCGGATCTCGGAGCTCAAGCCCGACATCGTGGGCCTGCAGGAGGCGTCGCGGTACACGAAGGCTCCGACCGGCTACACGTTCGCCTACAACGGGCAGAACGACATCCTGCTGCGCGCAAGCACCTTCACGAAGGTGAAGTCGAACTCGAAGGGCGTGACGAGCGGTCACGCCGTGACGGCCAGCAAATACACGCGCTCCGGCCGCGGTTTCACCTGGGCGGCACTCAAGCACAAGAGCGGGAAGTACATCCTCGCCGTCGACGTGCACCTGCTGGTGGGCACCTCCGGTGCCAACCTCCGGCAGCGCGAGTACGAGGCGAGCCGCGTGAGCCCGTACATCTCGCGGGTGCTGGCGCGTCTGAACAAGTCGCACGGTCACCTCACCGACTGGACGAAGGTCGCGAAGGTCGTGCTCGGCGACGTCAACTCGCAGAAGTCGCGAGAGGGTGACGACACGCTCAAGATCCTCGAGAAGGCCGGCTGGCACGACGCGTTCGACGAGGCGCGCTCGCTGAAGCGACAGCACCACAACACCGCCAACCCCGAGTGGAAGATGAAGCCGATCATCGCGGTCAAGTGGGGCGCGCACGTCGACAAGGTGCTGGTGCGTCCTTCGCGTTCGGTGGTCTACAGCTGGGAGAACGCGGGCGAGATGTCCGGCAGCTCGTACGTCGGTCCGCTGGGCTCCGACCACCACCCGGTGCTCGTCGAGCTCGGCCTCAGGTAGGGGTCGCCGGGGGCGGACGGGTCTCTCCGGCGCGGGTGATCCTCCCCGGGTTGCGCCGGGCCCTCGGGTAGACTCGGGGCGGCGTGCACGCGACCGCGTTCCGCCGCCGCACAGATTGGCCCCGCATCCCGTGACCGAATCCGAGACGCCCGCCGACGATCCGCTCCGAGACCCTGGTCCTTTGACGATCGTCGTTGCCGCCGACACCTTCGCCCCCGACGTCAACGGCGCGGCGCGGTTCGCCGAGCGCCTGTCCGCCGGGCTCGCCGCCCGCGGGCACAACGTCCACGTCGTGACTCCGAGCGTCACCCACGCGAAGCACGGCACCTTCATCGAGAACATCGAGGGTCAGGACCTCACCGTCCACCGGCTCCCCGGCTGGCGCTGGTACCCCCACGACTGGCTGCGCTTCGTGCTTCCGTGGATGAGCAAGCACTACGCACGCCGAGTGCTCGACGAGGTCAAGCCCGACGTGGTGCACAGCCAGTCGCACATCGTGATCGGGCGCGGCCTCACGCGCATCGCGCACCAGCGCGGCATCCCGGTGGTCGCCACGAACCACGTGATGGCCGAGAACATCATCGACTTCACCACGTTGCCGCCGATGCTCGACAAGGTCGTGGTCAAGCTCGCGTGGGACGACGCGAAGCGCACGTTCGAGATGTCCCGCGCCGTCACCACCCCCACACGTCGCGCCGCGGAGTTCCTCGAGGCGACGATCGACATCGAGGGCGTCATCCCGATCAGCTGCGGCATCGACAAGCGCAACTACCGCCCGAACCTGGAGCCGCGCAAGCACCACCGCGTGCTGTTCGTCGGCCGCCTCACCACCGAGAAGCACGTCGAGGTCACGCTCGAAGCCGTTGCGAAGCTCGCGCCGGAGCTTCCCGACATCACGTTCGACATCGTCGGCGGCGGCGATCAGCACCGCAACCTCGAGCAGGTCGTCGAGCGACTCGGGATCGCGGACCGCGTCACGTTCTACGGGCGGGTGTCGGAAGAGGAGCTGCGCGCCGCGTACTCGCGGGCCGACGTGTTCGCGATCGCGTCGATCGCCGAGCTGCAGTCGATCGCGACGATGGAGGCCATGGCGTCGGGGCTCCCCGTCGTCGGGGCGAACGCCGTCGCGCTGCCGCACCTCGTGCACGACGGCGAGAACGGCTACCTGTTCGAGCCCGGCAACGTCGACGATCTGGCCGACAAGCTGCGCCGGGTGCTGACGGCGTCGCCGGAAGAGTACCTCCGGATGCAGCGGGCCTCGCTCGACGGCGTCGACATCCACGACATCGAGAAGACGCTCGACACGTTCGAGAAGCTGTACCGCGGCGAGCCGGTGCCGCCGCCGACGTCGACCTGAGCCGCGCGTGACCCGCCTCTTCTTCGACGCGCGGTACATCCGCACCGACTTCCACGACGGCATCAGCCGGTATTCGGCCGAGCTCGCCGCCGCCGTGCACGCGAGCGCTCCTGAGCGGGGGATCGACGTGACGTTCCTCGTCTTCGACGACCGGCAGCGGACGTTCCTGCCCGAGGGGGCCGCGACGCTCACGATCGGCGCGCCGACGGCCGTGTCGGAGCCGTTGCGTGCGCGCGAGCTGAACCGGCACCGTCCCGACGTGGTGTTCTCGCCGATGCAGACGATCGGCACGATGGGGCGCCGCTACCGCCAGATCCTCACGCTCCACGACACGATCTACTACCGTCACCGCACGCCACCGAAAGACCTGCCCTGGTACGTGCGGATCGGGTGGCGCCTGTTCCACCTGTCCTACGTCCCGCAGCGGCTCACGCTCGACGCGGCCGACGTCGTCGCGACGGTCAGCGAGACGAGTGCGAAGCAGTTCGCCGACGTGCGGCTGACGAAGCGCCCCGTCGTCGTGATCCCGAACGCACCGCAGCAGCTGGAGGCGATGCTGCCCGAGGGGTCCGCCGTCGTTCCCGGCACGGCGAACCTCGTGTACATGGGCTCGTTCATGCCCTACAAGAACGTCGAGACGCTCGTGCGGGCCATGGCGTCGCTGCCGGGACGCACCCTGCACCTGCTGTCGCGGATCTCGCCCGCCCGGCGGGCCGAGCTCGAGGCGCTCGCTCCGGCGGGAGCCTCGATCGTGTTCCACGGCGGGGTGACCGACGCCGAGTATGCCGCGCTGCTCGCCGATCGCGCCGTGCTGGTGAGCGCGAGCCTCGACGAGGGTTACGGGCTGCCGCTCGCCGAGGCGCTCGCGCTGGGGGTGCCGGCGGTGGTCACCGACATGCCGATCTTCCGCGAGGTCGCCGGCGACGGCGCGCGCTATGCGCCCGGAACGGATGCCGAGGCGTTCGCGTCGGCCGTGCACGCCCTCGACGACCCCGCCGAATACGCGCGGACCGTCGCGGCCGGCACCGCGCACATCTCGCGGTTCTCGTGGGCGCGCTCCGCCGGCATCCTGCTCGATACGGTCGCCTCGCTCGCACGCTGACCCGGCCGCGAGGCGTGCCCGCGCTGACGCCGGCGACAGCGCCGGATGATGCCGAAAGCGCCGGTCATGGCGCGGCCCGATCGGGCGCTTTCGGCGCCAAGCGGCGCACTCGCGCGAGTCAGGAGACGTGCGAGGCCGCAGGGGTAGGGCAGGATGTGGCCATGACGGTGGGGGAACTCGAGCGCGCAGCGCCGACGCCGACGCGCACGGAGCGTCTGAAGATCTGGTTGCGGCGTCCCGGTGTGCGGCCGGCGCTCATCGCGGGCGTCGTCGTGGTGGGGTTCATCGCCTGGCTCGTCGCGATCCAGGTGCTGCTGGGGTCGGCGCGCATCGTCTACGACGCAGAGCCCGTGCGGTGCGATGGCGCCGACGTCGGGCTGTATCCGGGCTACGACGCCGACGATCCCGATCAGTCGCTCTACTTCGATGAGCAGTTCCACGACCCGCTTGTCGAACTCTCGCCGGGCGCGGTGTGCGGCATCTGAATGCATGTCGTCAACGACGGATGGGCCGACGTCGTCGTCGAGAAGGTGGGGATGCCGATGATGGATCAGACCCTGTCAGGCCCGCTCGATGCCGTCGTCGTCAGTCCGAACGGACAGACGCGGCTTGCCGACACGGAGGACAGTGCGGCGGAGTTCCTCCTCGAAGGGTCGATCGTCGTTCCCGCGGGCGTTACGCAGTCGTTCGTCGTGGTCGTGGAGGACAGCGGCGACGACGCGGCGCTCGGCGAATGCACGTACATACGCAGCCCGGGCCCGTATGTCGTGCTCACGGCGGCCACCTTCACCCGCAAGGTCGAGTCGGACCCGACCGACGCGTTCTGGTACTTCCGACCCGGCGACGAGGAGTGCCCGCGCTGACGCCGGCGACAGCGCCGGATGATGCCGAGAGCGCCGCCTCTTGCCCGCCCTTACGGGGCGTTGTCGGCAACAGGCGGCGCTTTGGCGACGAGTGGGGAACGGGAGCCGCGTGAGCGGCGGGCCTCGCGGGTCAGGGGAGACGCGTGGGGTCGGTCGGCGCGGCGTGGTAGCCGTCGATGGGGAGGGCGCGAATCGTCGCGACGACACCCACCACGGCCAGGGCCGCCAGGAGAATCGTGATCATCATGGCAGTAACGCTACGCGCGGTGGAAAGATGCCACTAGTGGCAGGACTGCGGCTGATAGTAGGATTTCTGCCATGAAGACCGTCGCCTGCCTCGTGCTCCCCGGGTTCGCTCCGTTCGAGTTCGGCCTGGCCTGCGAGGCGTTCGGGCTCGACCGCTCCGACGACGGCATCCCGAACTTCGACTTCCGCATCGTGACACCCGACCCGGGAGCGGTGCCGAGCAACCTGAGCTTCTCCATCAACGTCGAATCCGACCTGTCGTTCGCCGACGAGGCCGATCTCGTGGTCGTCGCGCCCATCCCGCGCACCGCGTGGACACAGGTCGACGAGCGCGCGCTCGCCGTCGTGCGCCGCGCGGTCGAGCGCGGCGCCTGGGTGCTCACGGTGTGCAGCGGCTCGTTCGTGGCGGCGGCGGCAGGCGTGCTCTCGGGTCGTCGTGCCACGACCCACTGGCGCTACGCCGACACGATGATCGCGATGTACCCCGACATCGAGGTCGACCCGAACGTCCTCTATGTGCAGGACGACCGGATCATCACGAGTGCCGGCACGGCGGCGGGGATCGACGCGTGTCTGCACCTCCTGCGGATCGAACTCGGCGCCGAGATGGCCAACAAGATCGCGCGCCGCATGGTCGTGCCGCCGCAGCGCGACGGCGGGCAGGCGCAGTTCATCGACAAGCCGCTTCCGGTCACCACCTCGCTGTCACTGGCGCCGGTGACCGACTGGATGCTGCAGAACCTGCGCCTCGACCTCTCGGTCGACCAGCTCGCCTCGCGCGCGCACATGTCGCCGCGCACCTTCGCGCGCCGCTTCAAGGCCGACTTCGGCACGACGCCCGCCGCGTGGCTGGGCCGGCAGCGCATCATCCACGCGCAGCGACTGCTGGAGCAGACCGACCTGGGGCTCGATGCGATCGCGTACGAGTGCGGGTTCGGGTCGGCCGCGGTGCTGCGACAGAACTTCTCGCGCGCGCTCGGGACAACGCCCACGGCGTACCGTGCGCGCTTCGCCTGCACCGTGCCCGCATCGTCCGAGGTGCCCTCATCGTCCGAGGTGCCCGCATCGTCCGAGGCGTCTGAGGCGATGTCCGCGCTCGCGTCGTGACACCCCGCGCGCGCGGAGGCCGCACGGGCGAGGAGGTGGGACGGGCGCGATCTAGGCTCCGATCATGACCGCCGAGACCCGTCGTTTTCTCACCGGCCGCTGGACGCACCTCGCGATGGTGAACTTCGCGTGCCCGGCCAAGATCCTGGAGCCGCTCGTGCCCGCCGGCACCACCCTCGATCGTCACGGCGACACGACGCAGGTGAGCCTCGTCGGGTTCATGTTCCGTGACACGCGTCTGCGGGGTGTGCCGGTGCCGTTCCACCGCACGTTCGAGGAGGTCAACCTCCGGTTCTACGTGCGCCGTGAAGCGCCCGAGGGGGTGCGCCGCGGGGTGGTCTTCGTGCGGGAGCTCGTGCCCAAGCGCGCCCTCGCGACCGTGGCCCGACTCGCGTATCAGGAGCGGTACCTCGCCGTTCCGATGGCGCACCGCATCGAGCTCGACCGCGCCGCCGATCCCTCCGCCGGTCGAGTCGAGTACACCTGGCGGTTCGGGGCGTCGCCGTTCCGTCTCGGAGTCACGGTCGACGGGCCACTCGCAGACGTGCCGGTCGGCTCAGAGGCGGAGTTCATCACGGAGCACTACTGGGGCTACGTCGCCCAGCGCGGCGGCAGCACGGTGGAATACGCGGTCGAGCACCCGCGGTGGCGTGCGCACGCGGTGCGCGACGTCGTCGTAGAGGGCGACTTCGCCGCCCTCTACGGGGAGGGCTTCGGCCGGGTGCTGTCGGCGACTCCGATGTCTGCCTTCCTCGCGGAAGGATCGGAGATCGTCGTGCGCCGCGGTCGCACGCTCCCAGCAGCAGTGTCGTAGGCGCGCCTCGGCGAAACCGTGCTCACGCCTCCGGAAGGCCCGAGAACCGCAGGTCGTAGAAGCGGAAGAAGCTGAAGCCCTCGATCGGCAGGATGTCGACATCGTCGAAGCCCGCCGCCCGCGCGTAGCCGCGGAGAGTGTCCGGACGCATGACGGTGCCCGTCGCGGCGCTCGGTCCGCCCTCAGCTCCGCGGCCGCTCATCCCGTCGGGAAGGCACACGAAGAGGCTGAACGCGTACATGAGGGGGTCGAGCTCGGCTCCGGGCCCGCCGAAGCGCTCGCCCACCGCCTCATCCATGACGATCACGACGCCGGCGTCCTTCACCGCGCCCCGCATCGCGCGGAGCACTCCGACGGGGTTCGGCATGTCGTGGAGGCATTCGAAGGCGAACACGGCGTCGAAGGGACCGTGCCGGTCGAGCGTGTCGCCGTCGGCGAGGTGGAAGCGGACGCGATCCGCGACGCCGGCGGCTTCGGCGTTGGCGCGGGCGAGGTCGACCGACGGCGCATCGACGTCGAAGCCGTCGACCTGGAGGCCGGGATAGCCCCGCGCGAGGGAGATCGACGACCACCCGCCGCCCATGCCGACATCGGCGACACGGGCGCCCGGGCGCCGCAGCACGGCATCCACCCGCTCCACCTCCGCGAACACCGACGGCAGCTGCGCGAACCACGGCCGGTTGAGCGCCGCCTGCGATTCGCGCGCGTCGGCGCCGAGCTGCTGCCAGCTCACCCCGCCGCCTGTGCGATACGCGTCGACGAGGGCTCCGAGCTGCGCCCCCGACGCTGCCGCCATTCGCGCGAGCGCTCCGGTGAACGCGAGGCTGCTCTCGTCGAGCAGCGCCTCGGCGTGGCCGGGCGGCAGCGTGTAGCGCCGCCGCTCGGCATCGGGCTCGTCATCGGCGCGCAGAATGCCGGTCACGGCCTGCTGCTCGAGCCACTCCCGCGCGTAGCGCGGAGCGGTGCCGGTGCGTGCGGCGAGGTCGTGGGCTGTCGCCGGGCCGTCGACGCTGAGGCTCCGGTACCAGCCGAGGCGGTCGCCCAGGAAGACGGCGCTGATCTCCGCCCAGCCGAGAAACCACTGCACGAGCCGCTCGGCGAAGGCGTCGGCGACCGGGGTGCCGCTCATGGTGCGCTCCTCTGTTCGGTTGACGACGGTGTTCGGATGACGGGGATGTGGCTCCACCGTTCTCCTCCCGGGTGCGCGGATCAAGACCCCCACCGGCCGGTGCGTTGCAGCTTCGGTCGGTGTGCTGATAAACTTGAGTCCGAACGGCTCAACTTTTGAGAACCGTGGAACCGCAGGCTTCAGGAGAACAAATGAACGCACAACCCGCACCCGGGCAGGAGGACCAGCAGAGCGCCCTCGAGCAGTTCGGGATCAACCTCACCGACCGCGCACGGCAGGGCAAGCTCGACCCGGTGATCGGGCGCGACAGCGAGATCCGCCGTGTCAGCCAGGTGCTCACGCGCCGCACCAAGAACAACCCCGTGCTCATCGGCGAACCCGGCGTCGGCAAGACCGCCGTCGTCGAAGGCCTCGCGCAGCGCATTGTCGCGGGCGACGTCGCCGAGTCGCTCAAGAACAAGGAGCTCGTCACCCTCGACATCTCGGCCCTCGTCGCCGGCGCGATGTACCGCGGCCAGTTCGAGGAGCGGCTCAAGAGCGTGCTCAAGGAGATCACCGAGTCCGAAGGCCGCATCATCACCTTCATCGACGAGCTGCACGTGCTCATGGGAGCCGGCGGCGGCGAGGGGTCGGTTGCGGCCTCCAACATGCTCAAGCCGATGCTCGCGCGCGGCGAGCTGCGGCTCATCGGCGCCACGACCCTCGACGAGTACCGCGAGTTCATCGAGAAAGACGCGGCGCTCGAGCGCCGGTTCCAGCAGGTGTACGTCGGCGAGCCGAGTGTCGAGGACACGATCGCGATCCTCCGCGGGCTCAAGGGGCGCTACGAAGCGCACCACGGGGTGACCATCAGCGACGGCGCCCTCGTGGCCGCCGCCGCCCTGTCGAACCGGTACATCCCGTCGCGGCAGCTGCCCGACAAGGCCATCGACCTCATCGACGAGGCCATGAGCCGCCTCAAGATGGAGATCGACTCCAGCCCCGTCGAGATCGATCAGCTGCGCCGCCGCGTCGACCGCATGCGTCTCGAAGAGCTCGCCCTCAAGAAGGAGAAGGACGACGCCTCCAAGGAGCGCCGCGCGAAGCTCCGCGAGCAGATGGACGAGGCCGAGTCGGAGCTCGCCGTGCTCGAAGCCCGCTGGGAGCGCGAGCGCGCCGGTCTGAATCGGGTCGGCGAGCTGAAGAAGCAGCTCGACCAGGCCTACACCGACCGCGACCGCGCGCTTCGCGAAGCCGACTACGCGCGTGCCTCCAAGCTCGAGTACGAGACCATCAAGCGGCTCGAGCAGGAGGTGGCCGAGGCCGAGCGCGCTGAGGCGAACCCCGCCGAGGAGCGCATGGTCAACGAGCAGGTGACCGACGAAGACATCGCCGCCGTCATCGCCGCGTGGACCGGCATCCCCGTCGGGCGTCTCCTGCAGGGCGAGAGCGAGAAGCTCGTGCACCTCGAAGCCGAGCTCGGCAAGCGGCTCATCGGGCAGAAGGACGCCGTGAAGGCGGTGGCGGATGCCGTCCGGCGCTCACGCGCGGGCATCAGCGACCCGAACCGGCCGACCGGATCGTTCCTGTTCCTCGGGCCCACCGGCGTCGGCAAGACCGAGCTCGCCAAGGCCCTCGCGGAGTTCCTGTTCGACGACGAGCGCGCCATGGTGCGCATCGACATGAGCGAGTACGGCGAGAAGCACTCCGTCGCCCGACTGGTCGGCGCCCCTCCCGGCTACATCGGTTACGAGCAGGGCGGCCAGCTCACCGAAGCCGTACGGCGGCGCCCGTACTCGGTGGTGCTGCTCGACGAGGTCGAGAAGGCGCACCCCGAGGTGTTCGACATCCTTCTCCAGGTGCTCGACGACGGCCGGCTCACCGACGGCCAGGGCCGCACGGTCGACTTCACGAACACGATCCTCATCCTCACGAGCAACCTGGGCTCGCCCATCCTCATCGACCCCACGCTGTCGATCGAGGAGCGGCGCCGGCAGGTGATGGCGCTCGTGCGGCAGGCGTTCCGTCCGGAGTTCGTGAACCGGCTCGACGACATCGTCATGTTCCAGGCGCTCAGCGAGGACGACCTCGCCCAGATCGTGGAGCTCTCGGTCGACGCGCTGCAGCGTCGGCTCGCCGACCGGCGCCTCACCCTCGCGGTCACTCCCGACGCCCGCGCGTGGCTCGCCGAGCGCGGGTACGACCCGATCTTCGGGGCGCGGCCGCTGCGCCGCCTCATCCAGTCCGAGGTGCAGGACCGGCTCGCGATGGCGCTGCTGTCGGGCGGGGTGCACGACGGCGATGTGGTGCGGGTCGACGTGGCGGCCGATGGCTCGGCGCTCGTGCTGACGAGTGCCGGCTCAGCGACCTCCGGCGAGCCCGGTGTGCCCGGTGGGCCCGGTGAATCCCGTGATGACGACGTGATCGAGGCTGAACTCCTCGACGACTGAGCGGACCGCTGGGCACGCATCCCCGTGCCAGATGTCCCACTTGCGGTCACGCGTGTCCCACTTGCGGTCACGCCTGTCCCACTTCCTGTCGGTTCGGCACCGGACATGCAGCACCCGTTGGGACATGCATCGACGATGCGTCGCCCGGTGGTGGGCGATACGGTCGAGGGATGCAGTTCGCCGCCTCCGGACGTGTCGTCGTCGTCGCACAGTGGGTACTCGCCGTGCTCCTGCCCGCGTTCGTCTTCCTCGGCCGCGGCTTCGTCGGCGCCGATCTGGGGTGGATGGCGGTGATCGGTGTGCTCTACGGCTGGATCTTCATCGTGCTGCTGCTGCTCCCGCCGATCGTCACCCTCTTCGACACGGAGGCGCGCCGATCGGGCACGGTGCGGGAGCTGTACGCCGCGTTCACGGCGCTGATCTGGTTCGGCCTGCTGCTGGCGGGGCTGACGATCCCCGACTCGGGGGACAGTGGGCACCTCCGGTCGGCGCTCTCGGCGTGGACCGGGGCGCCCTACGAGGTGTCGTCGGCGCTGTTCAACGCGGGTGCGGGCGTCGCCGCGCTGGCGTGGATCGCCGCCGTCGTGGTCGCCGTCATGGGCGCCATCCGCGGTCGCGGCTGACACCGCCCGCCCGCCACGCGGCGTCGCCCTCCGCAGGGATCAGGCGTGCAGGTTGGGGAGGTCGCGCACCTTCCAGAACGGGCCGAGCACGACGGGAAGCGCCGACAGCGCCGAACCGACCGCACCGATCCACAGCGTCGGCACCGTGCCGAGCCACGTGCCGAGCCATCCGGCGGCGAGGGCCGCGACCGGCATGACGCCCCACACGCAGAAGCGGATCGACGCGTTCATCCGGCCGAGCAGGCGGGGCGCCGTGATCCGCTGGCGGAACGTCACCTGGGTGATGTTGTAGACGAGCACGGCGAAACTCATGAGGAAGCCCTGGGCGGCAAGCATCGCGAACGCGGCCGGCACGGGGAGGAGTGCGGCGAGCGGGAACGGGACCATCGCGAGGCTGAATGCGATCGCGCTGACCGGGATCGCCCGAGCCTCGCCGACGCGGGCGACGATGCGGGGCGTGGCGATCGCTCCGAGCACGCCGCCGACGGCGCCGACCGAGAACAGCAGTCCCATCACCTCCGGAGAGAACCCGATGATCCGCAGGTAGAAGATCGGCGTGAGGGTGAAGATGACCGTGCTGCAGAGGTTGGAGATGCTCGTGGTCGCGACGATGCGGCGCAGGTAGCGGTTGCCGAACACCCAGGCGAGGCCTTCGGCGATCTCGCGGTGGAGGGGTGCGTGGTCTTCGGGGGCGCGCAGCTGCTCGTGGTCGCGGGTGCGAATGAGTGCGAACATCGACACGACGTAGGTCCCGACGGTGGCGAGGATCGCGAGGGGAGCGGTGATGATCCCGACGAGCCCGCCCGCGATGGCGGGGCCGGAGAGGCCGGCGATCTGCTGCGTGGATTCGAGCTTGCCGTTCGCCTCGGCGATGCGGTCGGAGGGCACGAGCGAGGGGACGAGGCTCTGGTACGAGACGTCGAAGAACACGGTGGCAATGCCGACCACGAGCGCCACCGCGTAGAGGTGCCACATCTCGAGCATCCCGAGCAGGTAGAGCGCGGGCACCGCGGCGAGGGCGAGCGCGCGCACGGCGTCGGCCCAGATCATCACGTGCCGCTTGCGCATGCGGTCGATCCAGGCCCCGGCGGGAAGCCCGACGACGAGGAACGCCGCCATCGCGGCGGCGTTGAGGTAGCCGACCTGCGCCTCGGTCGCCTCCAGCAGCAGGACGGCCAGCACGGGGATGGCGAGCTCGGTGATCTGCGAGCCGAACTGGCTGAGCGCCTGTCCGCTCCACAGCGTCATGAAGTTGGCGTCGCGCCAGAGCGAGCGGCGCGGCGCGGTGTCGGTCGAGGCCGGGGCGGTGGCCCGGGGGCCGGTCGCAGGGGTGCGGGTCGGGCCCTGGTCGGCCTCGATCGCGTCACCGGCGTCGGCGCGCGACATCCCGGAGGGAGACTCGGCGCGCGCTGCGGCGGCGATCTCGGGAGGGGTGTCTGATCGAGACATGCCCATCAGTGTCGATCACCGATTGGGAAATGTCAATCGCAAGGCTAGGATGCCGTCATGACCGATGGCAGCGCCCCGACGGAAGCGGAGTCGATCGCGATCGCGCGCGCGCTGAGCTCGCCGCTGCGGCTGCGCGTGCTGCGGCTCTGCGCCTTCGACGCGCGCACCAACAAGGAGCTCGCGGAACTGCTCGGCATCAACCCCGGCACGATGCTCCACCACGTCCGCACGCTCGTCGACACGGGCCTGCTTGCACCCGAGCCGGAGCGCGCCGGCACCCGCGGCGCCCGCGAGGTGCCGTACCGCGCGACGGGACTGTCGTGGCGCGCCCCGAGCCTGCCGAACCAGTCGGCAGTGCTGCTCGAGACGATGCGCCAGCAGATCGTCGGGGTCGACCCGGCGCACGTCGACACCTCCTGGCTCGGTCTCCGGCTCAACGCGGAGCACCTCCACGAGCTGCAGACCCGTCTCTACGACCTGCTGGAGGAGTTCAAGGAGCGGGGGCCCGACGCCGACGGCGAGGCCTACTCACTCGTCACGGTGCTCCACCCCGACCTGAACCCGCCGGTCGCCTGACCCCCGCCGGCTCGGACGCTGCGAGGAGTCAGGCCACGGTGCTGTCGCGCGCGCCGGGAAGGATCTCCCGCAGGAGGTCGTCGAGCGTCACGACGCCCAGCAGGCGGCCGCCGTCGACGACGGTCGCGAGCTGCACGCGTCCGCGGCGCATCCGCGCGAGCGCGTCGTACGCCGAGGCGTCGGGCGTGAGCACGAGCGGATCGCGGGCGATCGCCGCCGCGGGCGTGGAGGGGTCCACCGTGAGCGTGTCGCGCACGTGGGCCACGCGTGCGCCCGCGCCGCTTCCCACGAGGATGCGGAGGTGCGTCGACGCGGCGGCGACCGCCTGCAGGTCGGCGACGGTCGCGTCGGCGGCGACCCCCGTCGGCGGGCGATCGGTGCGGACGACGTCGCCGACGGCGAGGGTGCCGAGGGCGATCGCCTGCGCGATCGGCCCGGAGTACTGCACGTCGAGCTTGCCGGCCTGGTGCGACCGAGCGACGAGCTCGCGGATCGTGTCGACGTCCTGACCGCCCGCGGCGGCTTTCTCCACCGGTTCGACCCCCGACGCCTTGACGAGCCGGTTGGCGATCCGGTTGATCCACAGCAGGAACGGGCGCAGCGGCCACGTGAACGCGCGGGCGAGGATGCCGATGGCCTTCGCCGCGGTCTCGGGATGCGCGATCGCCCACGACTTGGGGGCCATCTCGCCGATCACGAGGTGCAGGAAGGTCACGACGATGAGCGCGAGCATGAACGCGGTCACATCGGCGAGCACCGCCGGGAGGCCCCACTGCTCCAGCACGGGGGAGAGCGCGTAGTCGATCGCGGGCTTGGTGATGGCGCCGAGCAGGAAGGTGCAGGCCGTGATCCCGAGCTGCGCGAACGCGAGCATGACAGTGAGCTCGTTGATTCCGCGGAGAGCCGCCCGAGCGGAAGCGCTGCGGTCGGCCTCCGCTTCGAGGCGGTGGCGCCGGGCGGCGAGCAGGGCGAACTCGACGATCACGAAGAACGCGCTCGCCACGATCAGGGCGGCGGTGATGAGCGCGACCAGCCAGCCGTTCATCGGGCTCCCTCCGTGCCGTCGTCGGTATGAGAGTCCGAGCTGGGGCCGGGATCGGTGCCGGTCGCGGTGTGACCCTCGGTGTCGGGATCGTCCTCGTACAGGCGCACGGCGACCGCGGCGGGCACGTGCCGTTCCACCTCGAGCACCTCGACCTCGAGCCGGCGCTCGATCCGGAGGCCCTGGATCGTCTCGGCCGCCTTGTCGGGCAGGTCGATGCGCACCACGGCGCCGACGGGCAGCAGGTCGCCGTGGGCGGCGATGATGAGGCCGGCGACCGTCTCGGCGTCATCGTGCGCGAGGTCGTGGCCGATGAGGCGCTCCAGCTCATCGAGGTGCAGGTCGCCGGGCACCGCCCACGCCGCGTCTCCCAGCGCCGAGATCTCGGCGACATCGG
Organism: uncultured Actinomycetota bacterium; assembly: GCA_963789095.1. Lineage (GTDB taxonomy): Bacteria > Actinomycetota > Actinomycetes > Actinomycetales > Microbacteriaceae > Microbacterium. The sequence goes on along the minus strand of CAWBJK010000006.1, from coordinate 149,251 downwards.
CGTCGTGCTCGTCGACCAGTTCGCCGATCACCTCCTCGGTGAGGTCTTCGACCGTGAGGATGCCGTCGAAGTTGCCGTACTCGTCGACGACGCACGCGAGCTCGTTGCGGTGCTCGCGCATGCGATCGAGGGCGACGGGGAGGGGCATGGAGGTGGGGATGACGAGGGCGGGTCGCATGACGTCGCCGACCGGGGTCGTCGCGGCACGGTCGCTGCGGAGCAGGTCGATGAGTTCGACCACGCCGACGGGGGTGTCCTCGTCGCCGATCACCGGGTAGCGCGTGTGGCCCACCGCCATGAGGGCGCGGACCTCCGCGATCGTGGTCTCCGGCGTCACCGAGTCGACCTGTGATCGCGGGACCATGGCGTGCTCGACGTCACGGTCGGGGAAGTCGAGGATCCTGTCGATGATCATGGAGAGCTCGCCGGGCAGGTCGCCGCTCACCCGCGAGTCCTCGATGATCGCCTCGAGGTCGCGGGGCGTCGCGCTCTCGTCGACGTCTTCGAGCGGCTCGATGCGCAGGAGGCGCAGGAGCGCGTTGGCGGCGACGTCGAACACCGCGATGAGCCACCCGAACAGCAGCAGGTAGATGCGTGTCGGCACGGCCAGCGCCCGGGCGAGCGGCTCGGGGCTCGCGATGGCCAGGTTCTTCGGGTACAGCTCGCCGAAGATCATGGTGACCACGGCCGCCAGCAGCAGCGCGACGGCTGTCCCGATCCCCACCGAGAACGCCGGGTCGAGGCCGGCGCCGCCGAGGAGCGTGCCGATCGACTCGCCGATCAGCGGCTCGGCGACGTAGCCGATGAGCAGGCCCGTCACCGTGATCCCGAGTTGAGCGCCCGACAGCATGAACGACGTGCGCTTCGTGATCGCGAGCACCCGGGCGGCCTGCACGTCGCCCTTCTCGGCGCGGGCCGCCATGCGGGCGCGGTCGACGGACATGTAGGCGAACTCCTGCGCGACGAAGAAGCCGCAGGCGACGATGATCGCCAAGGTCACCAGGATGCCCACGAGCAGTGTCAGCACCGCGCCGAGCATGTGATCTCACCCCCTCTGTCTGCGAGGGGGCTGGAAGATCGGCCCTCCTGATCGGGGGAGGTTTGGCGATGGCTCACGGGAATCTTTCGTGGGTCAGGGACTGTCCGCCCCCCAGATTAGGGGGAATCTCCTGTGAGCCGGATGTAAACCGCGCGCGCCGCGAGCGCCGACTGGTCAGGCGGCGATGACCGACGCCGCGAGGGGACGGCGCGTGCGCGGGGCGGCTTCGCGCTCGCGCAGCTGGTCGTCGGCCGCGGAGGGATCACCGAGCGCGCCGACAGCCATGACGGTGAGCGCCGTCACGTCGGAGCCGAATCCGAACGCGGCGGCGAGGGCATCGCGGTCGAAGCCGCCCATCTGGTGCGTGTGGAGACCTGACGCGTGGGCCTGGATCGTGAAGTGCGCGGCGGCCTGGCCGACGTCGTACGCGGCCCACGGGAGGGGGTGGCCGTCGGCCGACGTCGAGGCGACGAACGCGACGAGCGCTCCGGCATCCTTCGCCCACGCACGGTTGAAGCCGACGAGCGAGTCGAGCAGGGCGGCGTGCGCGTCGGTGCCGCGGATGCCGATGATGAAGCGCCACGGCTGGCTGTTGTTCGCCGACGGCGCCCAGCGGGCGGCTTCGAGTGCGCTGCGCAGCGCGTCGTGGTCGACGTCGGCGGCGGGGTCGAAGATCCGGGTGCTCCAGCGCTCTGCCAGGACGTCGAGGATGGGGGCGTCGGTGGGGGCGGTGCGGGTGAGGGTGGCGTTCATGGCGTCTCCGGTCGGTGAGGGAGGGGAGGGACGCCATCGGCCCAATCCATTCAACCGCATGGTTCGTCGGGGCATTCCCGATCGATTCCGCCGCCGGGTCCGCCCTTGTCCACAGCTTAAAAGCGCACCGTCTGAAAGCGCGGGCATCTGAGCTAACCTGGGCGCATGCAACGCCCTCGCTCTGATGCCTCTGCCCACGTCGGTCGACTCGTGTACGCCGCGCGCTCCCGCCAGAACCTCACGCGTCGAGCCGTCGCCGCTCGCGCCGACCTCGACATCTCGCACCTCGCGCGCATCGAGAACGGGCTCGGCAACCCGACCCTGCACCTGCTCATCCAGCTCGCGGCGGCGCTCGGTCTGCGCCCCGAGCAGTTCCTCGAAGGCCTCGGCGTCGACGACCTGCCGCCCGCGTAGCCGGGCCCGCATGACGCACGGCAGGCGCGTGCCCGCACGGCGAACGCCGCCCGGCCCCGCGATGCGGCGGGCCGGACGGCGTTCGAGGCAGCGGGGCCGTCAGGGGCGCAGAGCCTCCGACAGCTTCACACGGGCACCCATGCGCAACAGCGAGTTCTCGTAGATCTTCGCGCCGAGCGCGATCGCTGCGGCGCACGTCGCGAGCAGGATGCCGAGCGCCAACAGCGGCTCCCACCACTCCGCTTCACCGAGGAAGACCCGCACCGGCATACCCACCGGCGCGGAGAACGGCACATACGACATGACGGTCAGCACGATCGGGTTGTCGTTGAAGAACACCACCAGGAAGTACGGCGCCATCACGAGGAAGGTGAGCGGTGTCGTGGTCGAGCCGATGTCCTCCTGCCGTGACACCATTGCGGCGGCCGCGGCGAACAGCGACGCGAGCAGGATGAATCCGAACAGGAAGAACACCGCAAACCACACGAGCGGCGCGCCCAGGCCGGTGAGCAGGTCGACCTGATCCGTCACGGTCAACCCGACGATGGTGATCGCCGCGAGCCCGATGATCTGACCCATCGCGAGCACCGTGTTGCCGATCACCTTGCCCGCCAGCAGCGCGCGCGTCGGGATCGCCGAGATCAGCAGCTCCACCACGCGCGTTTGCTTCTCCTCGACCACGCTCTGCGCGATCGTCGAACCGAACGTGAGCGCCGCCATGAAGAAGATCAGCCCGAAGCCGAGCGACACGAAGTACCGCAGCACCCATTCCACGCCGCCCGTGGTCAGCAGCTCCACGGGAGGGGTCACGCTGAGAAGCTGCATGAGCGATCCCGGGGCCGACTCGTCGGCGACCACGGTGTAGCCGAACGGCTCCGCGCCACCCGGCACGATCGCCGCGTCGACATCGCCCGAGCGCACGAGATCCCGTGCGGCTTCGGGACTGTCGACCTCGGTCACCTTCACGGCGTCGGCGATCTCGCTGACGACGGGCGCCGTCTGACTCGTGACCGCCACGGGCACGCGGTTGTCGCCGCCCGCCGAGAACCCGCCCCACAGCACGCCCGCGAGAGCGATGACGAACAGGATCGCCGTCGAGATGAGGAACGCCTTGCTGCGCAGCTTCGACCCGATCTCGCGCTCGGTGACCAGCCACACGCTCTGTGCGAACGAAGGGGTGGACGTGTTCATCGGATGACCTCCTTGAAGATCTCGGCCAGCGACGGATGCCGCGGCGCGAAGCTGGCCACGTCGCCCTCGGCGACGGCTCGACGCAGCACGCGCTGCGCCGCTTCGTCGTTCTCCGCGTCGAAGAGGGCGTAGCCTCCGTCGAACTCGTGCACGTCGATGCCCGCCTCGCCACGCAGCCAGCCCGCATCGCCGGCCGACACGAGCTCGAAACGGTGCCGGGCGTGCTGCGCCCGCAGCTCGTCGCGGCTGCCTGCGGCGCGGATGGTGCCGCCGGCGATGATGACGAGGTCGTCGCACAGGCGCTCGACCACGTCGAGCTGATGCGACGAGAACAGCACGGCCGTGCCCTGCGCCGCCCGCGCCTGCAGCACGCCCGCGACGACGTCGACCGCGAGCGGGTCGAGGCCCGAGAACGGCTCGTCGAGGATGAGCACACGAGGCTCGTGCACCAGTGCCGCCGCGATCTGCGCGCGCTGCTGGTTGCCGAGCGAGAGGGTCTCGATGTTGTCGTTGAGCCGCTCGCCCAGGCCGAGCTCCTGCAGGAGCGCGGTGGCGCGCTCCGTGCCGTCGGCCTTCGAGAAGCCGTGAAGCCGGGCGAGGTAGACGATGTGCTCCAGCACGCGCATCTTCGGGTACAGCCCGCGCTCTTCGGGCATGTACCCGAACCGGCGACGGTCTGCGGCCGTGACGGGGGCGCCGTCGAGGGTGACGTCTCCGCCGTCGCGGGCGAGCACCCCCAGGATGATCCGCATGGTGGTGGTCTTGCCGGCGCCGTTGCCGCCGACGAATCCGGTGAGCCTTCCGGGGGCCACGCCGAAGCTCACGTCGTCCAGCACGCGCCGGCCGCCGTAGCTCTTGGTGATGCCGCTCAATTCGAGCATGATGTCCTCCTTGTGGTTCCACGCTACGAACCCGGGGCGTCGGGCGCCTCCCTCCGGCGGGGGAGATCGCCGCCCGCCGCGCGGGGGAGTCGTGCGCCGTTCAGAACTCCGGAGCCTCCGTGCGACGACGGGTCGACAGCGCCGCCGGCGGCGAAACGCGAGCAGAATCTCCGGAGTTCTGAACCGGGAGCGCGTGGAGGGCGTGAGCCGTGCGGTCAGGTGACGCCGTGGCGATGCGCGTAGACGACGGCGGCGACGCGGTCGCGCGCACCGAGCTTCTGCAGCACGTTCGACACGTGAGTCTTGACGGTCGCCTCGCCGATGAACAGGCGCTGGGCGATCTCGGCGTTGCTCAGGGCATGAGCGAGCAACCGCAGCACCTCCGCCTCGCGCTCGGTGAGGTCGAAGGGGAGCGGACGCGTCGGAGGCGCGGCCGCGGCCGGCGCTGCGGGAACAGCGGTCGGGATCGGCGCCGGCGGCGTCGCCGGCGCCCCGCTCCACGAGGCTGCGCCGGAGCCGGGGGCCGTGCTCAGGGCTGAGCCCGCGCCGGCGAACCGCTCGATGACGCGCTTGGTGACGGCGGGGGCGAGGAGCGCGTCGCCGGCCGCCGCGACGCGCACGGCCCTGACGAGCTCCTCGGGCCCGGCGTTCTTGAGGAGGAACCCGCTCGCGCCCGCCGAGAGCGCCTGGAAGAGGTAGTCGTCGCGGTCGAACGTCGTCACGATGACGATCGCGGCCGAGACCGCGGGGTCGGCGGCGAGGAGCCGGGTGGCCTCGATCCCGTCCATGTCGGGCATCTGCACATCCATGCAGATCACCTCGGGGTGCAGGTCGTGGGCTGCGCTCACGGCTTCGGCGCCCGTCGCAGCCTCGCCGACCACCACGATTCCCGGTTCGCCTTCGAGGATCATGCGGAAGCCCGCCCTCATGACGGCATGGTCGTCGACGAGCAGCACGCGGAGCGGATCGGCGCTCATCGCGTGCTCACCGGCGTGCCCGTCGCGGCCGTGGCGACGGGCACGCGCGCGCGGACGAGGTAGCCGTCGCCGCGGGGACGCGGCCCGACCTCCAGGGTGCCGCCCGACGCTGTGGCGCGCTCTCGCATCCCGACGAGTCCGAGTCCCGGACGTGCCGCCGCGCGGGCGGAGCCGGTGCTGGAGATGTCGAGTTCGATGGCGTCGGCCGTGTACCGCACGCGCACGTCGGCGGTCGCGCCGGGGCCGCCGTGGCGGCGCGCGTTCGTGAGGGCCTCCTGCGCGATCCGGTAGAGGTTGAGCTGTACGAGTTCGGATGCCGCCACCGGCTCGCCGATGACCGTCAGCTCGGTGGGCAGGCCGTTGGCGTTGGCGTGTGCGACCAGGTCGGGGAGGGCGGCCAGGCGCACGGTCGATCCCGCCGGCGTGTCGGCGCCCGAGCCGTCGGCGGACGGAAGGCCGTCGGAGGCGCGGAGCGTGTCGGAGGTGCGGAGCGTGTCCGGGGTGCGAAGCGTGTCGAGGAGGTTGCGCAGCTCGTCGAGCGCGGACCGGGCGGACTGCTCCACGTGGGTGAGGGCCGTGCGGGCGGCGGCCGGGTCGCGGTCGAGCACGGACCGGGCAGCGCCGGCCTGCACACCCATGGCCGAGACGTGGTGGGCGACCACGTCGTGCAGTTCGCGAGCGATGCGCACCCGGTCGAGGGCGACGGCCTGGGCGGCGGTGAGCTCGCGCTCCCGTTCGAGCTCGACCGTGCGCTCCTCGAGCACTCGGCGCGACTCGGCGTCTGCCCACGCCCGCTCACCGAAGAAGTAGGCGCCGCCGAAGAACGCGGCGTTCACGAGGAACTGGATGAGGATGAACGCCGCGAAGGGCGAGAAGAGTCCGGCGCGGGAGAACCCGTCGTCGTCTCCGGAGGTCGCCGACTGGAACGTGGTGACGAGGAGCCAGCCGAACATCGCGACGATCACGACGAGCCGCACGATCGTCGCACGGCGGCGGTCGGTCACCCAGGCGCCCACAGAGTACATCGCGATGAACAGCACGACGTTCGCGACGTACATCTCGGGGATGCGCAGGGAGACCCCGACGAAGAACGCGATGGAGGTGGCGACGAGCACGACCTCGGGATACCGGCGCCGCGCGGCGAGGGGGAGCGTCAGCGCGGCGCAGTAGACGAGGGCCCACCCGAACGCGGGGGTCTCGTCGCCGTAGAAGCCGGCGACGTTGCCGAGCCATGCGCTGATGGTCGCGCCGACGAACAGTCCCGCGGCGAGCCAGAGGTCGCGACGCAGCTGCGTGGGGCTGGTGAAGCGCACGGCGCCGGTCCCGCGCGTGCGCGGCAGACGGAAGGCGGTCATCTCTCCACGGTACGGGGGCGGGTGCGCTGCGGCATCCCCCGTGCGACGGATCTGGCGGTACTTGTTCTTGACAAGCAAACTTGTTATTTGCAAGCATCCCCCTGGGCGAACCGCCCCGTCGATGCGAAGGAGCACGTCATGACCGAGATCTTCGTCAACCTGCCGACAGCCGACCTGGAGCGCAGCAAGGCGTTCTACACGGCGCTCGGCTGCGAGATCGAGCCGCTGTTCACCGACGAGAACGCCGCGTGCATCGTGTGGGACAAGAACGTGTTCTTCATGATGCTCACCCGCGAGTTCTTCGCCACGTTCACCGACAAGCCCGTCGCCGACCCCGCCGCGACCGCCCAGGTGCTCACGGCACTGAGCCGCGACTCGCGCGAGCACGTCGACGAGACGATGGCGCGAGGGCTGGCCGCCGGCGGAACCGAGCCGCGCCCCTCGCAGGACTACGGGTTCATGTACTCCCGCGACCTCGAAGACCCCGACGGCAACGTCCTGGAGTTCGCCTACATGGAGCCGGCGGCCGTCGAAAAGGGTCCCGACGCCTACCTGGCCGCGCAGTAGTGGCGGCGCGCAGCTACGGACAGTACTGCGGCGTCACCCGTGCCGTGGAGCTGATCGGGGAGCGGTGGGCCCTGCTCATCATCCGGGATCTGCTCGTCGGACCGCGCCGGTACACCGACCTCAAACAGGGTCTCCCGCGGATCCCGACCAACATCCTCTCCGCGCGACTCAAGGAGCTGCAGGAGGGTGGGGTCGTGCGCCGCGTGCCCCTCATGAAATGCGGTCTCGTGTACGAACTCACCCCCTATGGCCGTGAACTGGAGCCCGTCGTACTGGCGCTCGGACGTTGGGGATTCCGCGCGATGGGCGAGCCGGGCGACGGCGACATCGTCACCCCCGACTCGCTCACGATGGCGCTGCGCACGGCCTTCCAGCCCGAGGCGGCCGTGGCGATGCCCGACGCGGACTACGAGGTGCACGTCGGCGACGTGGCGCTGCGGGCGGCCGTGGTCCACGGTGTGCTGCGCGTGTCGCAGATCGCTCCTCCGGCGCCTCCCGTGGGCGGACGGCTCCCGGACGCCGCGCCCGATCTGGTGATCGCGGCCGGACCCGGCATTCGTTCGGTGATCTCAGGGGAGCTGTCTCCGGGGGCGGCGATCGACACCGGTGTTGTTCACGTCCTGGCCGGCGACGCCACGCTGCTCGAACGCTTCGCCGCCACTTTCCACATCGATCCCGGCCCGGCCTCGTCGCACGAGCCGGCCACCCTCCAGAGGAGCATCCCGTGACAGGCCGCATCATCATCGACATCTTCAGCACGCTCGACGGCGTGGGGCAGGGGCCGGGCGGTCGCAGCGAGGATACATCGGGCGGATTCCGGTTCAGCGGCTGGCAGGGTCCGGTCTCCGACGACGTCGTGGGCGAGCGGGTGCTCGCGGGCATCGCGACGCTCGACGCGCTGCTGCTCGGCCGCCGCACCTACGACATCTGGGCGGACTACTGGCCCGCGCACGGCACGTCCAACCCGATCGCGGCGACCTTCAATGCCGTGCCGAAGTACGTCGCGTCGCGTGGCACGCCCACGTTGGAGTGGGACGGATCGGTGCAGCTCGGCGGCGGAGAGCCGGGCGTCGACGTGCTCGCCGAGGTGGCGGCGCTGCGCGATCGGCATCGTGAGGTGCACGTCGTGGGGAGTCTCGACTTCGCGCAGACGCTGCTGTCCGCGCAGCTTTTCGACGTGCTCAACCTGTGGGTGTTCCCGGTCGTGCTGGGCGAGGGCAAGAGGATCTTCCCCGAGGGCGCCGGGCCGGCGAACCTCGCACTCCTGGAGCCCCCTGTCGTCGCGGGGACGGGCGCGGTGCTGCTGAAGTATGCGCCCGCCGGTCAGCCGCGCCTGGGCGACATCGCCGGCTGATCGCGAGAGCTCCCCGCGCTCCCGCACGTGGTCACCAGATCATCGGGCGATCGTCGTCGTCGTCGGCTCCCAGGTCGAGGTCGACGACGACGGGGACGTGGTCGCTCGGGATCTCGCCCTTCCGCTCGTTGCGGTGGATCGCGGCGCCGACGACCGCGTCGGCGAACGCGTGCGATCCCAGGATGAAGTCGATGCGCAGGCCCTCGTTGCGGGGGAAGCGGAGCTGCTTGTAGTCCCAGTAGGTGTAGCCGGACGGCACGAACGGGCGCACCGTGTCGGCGAGCCCGGCATCGAGCAGCGACTGGAAGGCCGCGCGCTCGGGCGGCGACACATGCGTCGTGACCCCTTCGATGACGGTGGGGTCGCCGTTGTCCTCGTCGGTCGGTGCGATGTTGAAGTCGCCCGTGAGCGCGAGCGCGAGATCGGGGAGGCTGCGAGCGCTTCCGTCGTGTATCCGCGGAGCGCCTCGAGCCAGTCGAGCTTGTAGCGGTAGTGCGGGTCGTCGAGCGAGCGGCCGTTGGGCACGTACAGGCTCCACACCGTCACGCCGCCGACCGTCGCGCCCAGGGCACGCGCCTCCTGCGGCGCGTCGGGGCCGTTGTGGCCCTTCGCGAAGCCGGGCATGCCGGGGAACCCGACCTGCACGTCGGTGATCGGCTCACGGCTGGCGATCGCGACGCCGTTCCACTGGTTGAGGCCGTGCGCTTCGACGGCGTAACCCGCCGCCTCGAACTCGGCGTAGGGGAACTGCTCGGGCTTGCACTTGATCTCCTGCATGGCGAGCACGTCGATGTCTTCGCGGACGGCGAACTCGACGGTGCGGGCCACGCGGGCGCGGATCGAGTTGACGTTCCAGGTGGCGAGGCGCATGGCATCCAGCGTATTCGGCCCCACCGACCCCGCCCGAATCGTGTGGCTCACCGCGCACGCGCGCGCCACAACGGCGGAGAATCTCGCGGATCGCGGGAACCGTCGGGTCGGCTCCCGCGTGTCGTGCGGCTTCTCCGCCGTTGCGCTTCGAGCGCAGACCGCCGGAACGCGTCCGGATCGGCCTGCGCCGAAGATCACAGCGCGCGCAGGATGTCGTCGACGCGCTCCTTCGCGTCGCCGAACAGCATCTGAGCGTTCTCACGGAAGAACAGCGGGTTCTGCACGCCGGCGTAGCCCGACGCCATCGACCGCTTGAACACGACGACGTTCGACGCGTTCCACACGTGCAGCACCGGCATGCCTGCGATCGGAGAGCCCGGATCCTCGGCCGCAGCCGGGTTGACTGTGTCGTTGGCGCCGATGACGAGCACGACGTCGGTGTCGTCGAAGTCGTCGTTGATCTCGTCGAGTTCGAGCACGATGTCGTACGGCACCTTCGCCTCGGCGAGCAGCACGTTCATGTGACCGGGCAGGCGTCCGGCGACGGGGTGGATGCCGAAGCGCACCTCCACCCCGCGGGCGCGGAGCGTCGAGGTGAGTTCCGCGACGGGGTACTGCGCTTGCGCGACTGCCATCCCGTAGCCCGGGGTGATGATCACGGAGCGGGCCGCGGCGAGCAGCTCGGCGACGCCCATCGCGTCGATCTCGCGGTGCTCGCCGGCCTCCTCGTCGCCCGAGCGCGGCGGCTCGATACCGAAGCCGCCCGCGATCACGGAGAGGAACGAGCGGTTCATCGCCTTGCACATGATGTACGACAGGTAGGCACCGGACGATCCGACGAGCGCACCCGTGACGATGAGCAGGTCGTTGCTGAGCAGGAAGCCGGCCGCGGCCGCCGCCCACCCCGAGTAGCTGTTGAGCATCGACACCACCACGGGCATGTCGCCGCCGCCGATCGAGGCGACGAGGTGCCAGCCCAGGGCGAGGGCCAGGGCGGTGACGGCCACCAGCAGCCAGATCGACGGCACGAAGACGTACCAGACCGTGAGCGCGACGAACGCGACGAGCGCACCGACGTTGAGGAGGTTCTTTCCCGGCAGCATCAGCGGGCGGGAGCTCATGCGTCCCGAGAGCTTGAGGAACGCGACGATCGACCCCGTGAACGTCACGGCGCCGATGAAGACGCCGATGAAGACCTCGGCGTGGTGGATGTCGACCAGTTCCGCGGGCACGTGTGCGGCGGCGAGGTGGCCGTTCCACCCGACGAGCACGGCGGCGAGACCGACGAACGAGTGCAGGAGCGCGATGAGCTCGGGCATCCCGGTCATCTCGACGACGCGGGCCCGCCACAGTCCGATCGAACCGCCGACGAGCACCGCGGCGAGCAGCAGCACCAGGCCGAGCGTGCCGGACGGGGTGCCCCACGCCCCGGCGGCCGTGAGCCAGATGGTCGCGGCGAGGGCGATGGCCATGCCCGTGATGCCGAACCCGACGCCCCGGCGCGACGTGTCGTGCCGGGAGAGGCCGGCGAGGCTCAGGATGAACAGGAGAGCCGCGACGATGTACGCGGCTCCGGCGATGGAGGAGGCCAGCTCGAGGTTCACTTGTCAGCGCCCTTCTGGAACATCGCGAGCATGCGTCGCGTGACGGCGAACCCGCCGAAGACGTTGATGGATGCCACGAGCACCGCGATGGCGGCGAGCACCTGCACGACGGGGTCGTCGGCGGTGATCTGCACCATGGCGCCGACGACGATGATGCCGCTGATCGCGTTGGTGACGCTCATGAGCGGCGTGTGGAGGGCGTGGGCGACCTTGCCGATGACGTAGAAGCCGACGACGACCGAGAGCGTCAGCACGAGGAAGTGCTGCGGCAGCGGCGGCGGCGCGAAGGCGCAGATGAAGAAGAGCGCGGCGATCCCGACGGCGATCAGGGCGGACTTCCTCCCGGCGGAGAGAGTGCGCTTCGGCGCGGGAGGCTCGGGCGGCGGCGAGGCCGACGCGGGGGCTGCCGAGACCTGCACGGGCGGCGGCGGCCACGTGATCTCGCCGGCGCGGACGACGGTCACCGCACGCTGCACGACGTCGGACTCGTCGATCGCGAGAACGCCGTCCTTTCCGGGAGTCACGAGCTTCAGCAGGTTGAGGAGGTTGGTGCCGTACAGCTGCGACGCCTGCTGCGGGAGGCGGCCGGCGAGGTCGGTGTAGCCGAGGATGACGACGCCGTTGTCGGTGACGACGCGCTCTCCGGCGACGGATCCCTCCACGTTGCCGCCGTGTGAGGCGGCCATGTCGACGATCACGCTGCCGGGCTTCATGGCGGCGACGTCGGCGCCTGTGATGAGGCGCGGGGCGGCGCGTCCCGGGATGAGGGCGGTCGTGATGATGATGTCGACGTCGGCCGCCTGCTCCGAGTAGATCTCGGCGGCGCGCCGGTCGTAGGCCTCGCTCGTGGCCTTCGCATAGCCGTCCGCCGACACTTCCTTGTGCTCCTCGGGCACGACCACCTCGAGGTACTCGCCGCCGATCGACTTGACCTGGTCGGCGACCTCGGGGCGCGGGTCGGTCGCGCGCACGATCGCCCCGAGACTCGACGCGGCGCCGATCGCCGCGAGGCCCGCGACCCCCGCGCCCGCGACGAGCACCTTCGCGGGCGGCACCTTGCCGGCGGCGGTCACCTGCCCGGTGAAGAAGCGCCCGAATTCATGAGCGGCCTCGACGACGGCGCGGTAGCCGGCGATGTTCGCCATCGAGCTCAGCACGTCCATCGACTGCGCACGCGAGATGCGCGGGACGGCGTCCATCGCGAGTGCCGTCACCCCTTGTGCCGCCAGCCGCTGCAGCAGCTCGGGGCGGAACGCCGGCGCGAGCAGCCCCACGATCGTGGCGCCGGCGCGCAGCTGCGCCACCTCGTCGTCGGCGGGCGCGTCGACCTTGAGCACCACGTCCGACGCCCAGGCCTCGGTCCGGTCGACGACCCGTGCGCCGGCGCGGGCGTACTCCGCATCGGGGAACGACGAGGCCGCACCCGCGCCGGTCTCGACGACCACGTCGTAGCCGAGCGCGATGATCTTCGAGACGGTCATGGGCGACGCGGCGACGCGCGTTTCGCCGGGCCGTTCACGGACGACGCCGAGTGTCGACATGCAGGTACTCCTTCGTTGCCTGTCGGGCGGATGCCCGTGGCGGGGTGCGAAACCAGAGGCCCGCCGCCGTCGGGTATCAGCCAGACGTCGGGTAGCAGCAGACCGAATCCCGACATTACGGACAGCAGCCTGTCGGCGGAACAGTATGACGCCGAAAATATCTCCCTTCTTTCCGTTGGCGCCGCAGCCGTGGAGGGCCCGAAGCTGCGGATCCGTAGACTCGGACGCATGACCGTCGCCTCCACGCCCGCACTCGAAGCCGACCGCCAGGAGCTCATCCGGCTCATCCAGGAGGAGGCCGTCTTCCACGGCGACTTCACGCTCTCGAGCGGCAAGAAGGCGACCTACTACGTCGACATGCGCAAGCTCACCCTCGACCACCGCGCCGCCCCCGCGATCGGCCGCATCATGCTCGATCTCGTGCGCGACATCGACGGCATCGTCGCCGTCGGCGGGCTCACCCTCGGAGCCGACCCGATCGCGAACGCAGTGATGCACGAGTCGGCGCGCACCGACGCTCCCCTCGACGCGTTCGTCGTGCGCAAGGAGCCGAAGGACCACGGCCGCGGGCGCCAGGTCGAGGGGGCCGACGTCGTCGGGAAGCGGGTCGTCGTGGTCGAGGACACCTCCACCACCGGGCAGTCGGCACTCACAGCCGTGGAAGCCCTGCGCCGTGAAGGTGCCGAGCCGGTCGCCGTCGCCGTCATCGTCGACCGCAAGACCGGCGCGCAGGCCGCGGTCGAGGCCGCTGGGCTCTCGTGGCTGGCCGCGATCGACCTCGACGACCTCGGCCTTCAGCCCCAGTGACGTCCATGGCTTCGCGTGTCGCCCTCGCCCTCGACCTCGGGGGCACGAAACTCGACGGCGCCCTCGTCGACGCCTCGGGGGCGGTCATCCCCGGCACGCGCTTCCGGCGACCGACCGGGCGCGAGCTGTCTCCGTCGGCGCTCCGCACGGCGCTGGCAGACGTCGTCGGCGAGGTCCACGCGGCGACCCCCGATGGCATCGAACTCGTCGGGGCCGGCATCGGCAGCGCCGGCCCGGTCGCCCGTGAGGCGGGCGCGATCCATCCCGTCAACATGCCTGGGCTCCACGGCTTCCCGCTCGTCGAGGCCGTGCACGGCGCCCTCGGCGGCGTCGGGCTCGACCTGCCGGTCGTGCTGGGGCACGACGGCGGCTGTCTCGCGCTCGCCGAGGCGTGGCGCGGAGCGGCTGCGGGGGCGACGACGTCGCTGTCGATCGTGGTGTCGACGGGGATCGGCGGCGGCCTCGTCGCCGGCGGTGCGCTCATCGGCGGCGCCTCGGGCAACGCCGGACACCTCGGGCAGACCTTCGTCGGCGACGTGACGGTGGAAGAGATCGCGTCCGGCCCGGCCAGCATCGCGTGGGCGCGTGCGCACGGCTGGGACGGCGACACGGGGATGGAGCTCGCCGCCGCGGCCGCGGAGGGCGACGAGGTGGCGCGCGCCGCCGTCGTCCGCTCCGCCGAAGCCGTCGGTTTCGCCTTGGCCGACGCGACGACCCTTCTCGACCTCGAGGTGATCGCGATCGGCGGCGGCTTCTCGCGCGTCGCCCCCGACTACGTCGACCTCGTCGGTGCGGCGCTCCGATCCCGCGTCGTGGTCGATTTCGCCCGCGCGGTGCGGGTGGAGCGGAGCGGTCTCGGCGACGACGGCCCCCTCATCGGCGCCGCCGCCCTCGTGCTCGGCACGACCGCCTGACGGCGCGCTGACCCCCGGGGGGGGCGACGCCCGTCAGGCGAAGACGGGAAGCTGCGACGCGAGCGCCAGCATGAGCCCGAGCAGCGTGAGGATCACGAGGGCCCGGCCGTTCGGCAGCGGGGTGCCCTGCGGGGCGTCGCGGCGCGCGCGCACGAACAGGACGAGCGCCACCAGCAGCACCACCAGCGCCGACACGGCAAGGAACACCGCCATCAGCGGTCGCGTCCCCGGCCACGGAAGTACTGCACCACGAACACCACCAGCGTGCCCACGAGCACGACGCCGGTCGCGGCGAACAGGAGGGTCTGCTCGAACTCGTTCATGCGCGGTTGCGTCCTCTCCGGGAAGGGGGGCCGTTCCGAGGCTCCCGGCCGTTCACAGGATGTCGGTCTCTTCCGCCTCGACCGGCTCCGTCGCGAGCAGGTCGGCCACCGAGTCGACGATCTCGTCGGGCCGGAACGGATAGCGCTCGACCTCGGCGTCGTCGCTGATCCCCGTGCGCACGAGCACCGTGTGCAGGCCCGCCTCGATCCCGGCGACGACGTCGGTGTCCATGCGGTCGCCGATCATCCCGGTGTTCTCGGAGTGCGCGCCGATGCGGTTCATCGCCGACCGGAACATCATCGGGTTGGGCTTGCCGACCACGTAGGGGGTCTTGCCGGTGGCGTGCGAAATGAGTGCGGCGAACGAGCCCGTCGCGGGCACGACTCCCCACGGCGTCGGCCCCGTGGCATCCGGGTTCGTGATGATGAAGCGCGCGCCCGCGTTGATGTGACGGATCGCCTGCGTGATGTGGTCGAAGGAGTAGTTGCGCGTCTCGCCGATGACGACGTAGTCGGGGTCGGTCTCGGTCATGACGTAGCCGGCTTCGTGGAGCGCCGTCGTCAGCCCCGCCTCGCCGATGACGAACGCCGCGCCGCCGGGATGCTGCGACTTCAGGAACTCGGCCGTCGCGAGCGCCGACGTCCAGATGCGGTCTTCCGGCACCTGCAGCCCGGAACGGGCCAGCCGCGCACTCAGATCCCGCGGTGTGAAGACCGGGTTGTTGGTGAGCACCAGGAAGGGTGTCCCGGTGTCGCGCCACTGCTGCAGCAGCTCGGCGGCGCCCGGGATGGGGCGGTTGTCGTGGACGAGGACGCCGTCCATGTCGGTGAGCCAGCAATCGATATCGGCGCGTGTCCGCATGTGGCCAGCCTATCCGGGCGGTGCGGGCCTAATGTCGGAGACGTGGCACGTGACCAGATCGATCCGGCGATGCTGCCGGACCTGAACGGCCGGCGCTATCTGGTGACCGGCGCGACGGCGGGCCTCGGCTTCTTCTCCTCGCTCCAGCTCGCCGAGGCCGGCGCGCACGTGGTCATGACGGGCCGCAACCCCCACCGACTGGCGGCCGCGCGGGCGGCGGTGGTGCGGCAGTTCTCGTACGCGACCGTCGACACGCTGCTCCTCGACACGAGCAACCTCGGGTCGGTGCGCGCGGCGGCGGCGACCGCGCGCGGACGCACGGGACTCCACGGCCTCTTGCTCAACGCGGGGATCGTGCACCCGCCGCGGCAGCGCCAGGTCACCGCCGACGGCCACGAGATCGTCTTCGCCACCAACGCGCTCGGCCATTACGCGCTGGCCGGCGAGCTGCTGCTGTCACTCGCCGCCGGACGCGGGCGGATGGTGTGGGTCGGTTCGCTCTCGACCTCTCTCACGCCGCTCGACCTCATCGATCCGGAGCTCGAGAACGACTACACGCCGTGGCGCGCGTACGTGCAGTCGAAGATCGCGACGTCGGTGCTGGGCTTCGAAGCCGACCGTCGGCTGCGCGCCGCGAGCGTGCCCATCGCGAGCGTCGTGGCACATCCGGGATACTCCATCGGCGGGCGCACCCGAGGGGTGGCCGGCGTGCACGCCCCGAGTCGGCTCAAGCGCTTCGTCGACAACCTGCAGGCACCCATCGCGCAGTCGAAGGAGGAGGGTGCCCGCGCGCTCGTCCACGCGCTCACGGCACCCGATGTCGAAGGCGGCCAGTTCTGGGGGCCGTCCGGCCTGGTGCGGGGCCGCCCGGTGCTGGCGAAACCGGCCAAGGTCACGCGCGATCCGGAGCTCGCCGCCCGTCTGTGGAACTACTGCGAGCACGCCGTCGGCACCCCTTGGCCCTACCTCAAAGCCAGCAAGACGCGGCAGCGATGAGCGCGCACGACAGGGGCACTCGGTGCGCCCGCAACGGTGTCAGGGGCGTCAGGCGCTGAGCCACACCATCGCGGCCGCGCCCGTCGGCAGCTCGACGGTCTCGCCGCCGTCCACCCGCACGGCTTCGCGGCCCGTCGCCGTGACGGCGTGACCCACCGCAATCCCACGCTCTTCGAGGGCGCGCAGCACGGCGGCGTCGCGGTCGCTCACGCGCAGCACACGGCCGGTGTGCCCGAGGTTCGCCTCGTCGAGCCGCACGAACGGTTCGCGCACCACCTGTCCGTCGGAGTCGGGGATCGCGTCGCCGTGCGGGTCGAACCGCGGATGGCCGAGACGCGCCGATATGCCCTCCAGCAGCCGGTCGCTGATCGTGTGCTCCAGGACTTCGGCCTCGTCGTGCACCTCGTCCCACGCGTAGCCGAACTCGCGCACCAGCCAGGTCTCGATGAGGCGGTGACGGCGAACGATCGACGCTGCTCGGCGCTCGCCGGTTTCCGTCAGCGCGATCGGACCGTACGGGCGATGCGACACGAGACCCTGCGCGGCGAGCTTCTGCACCATCTCGGTCACCGTCGACGGAGCCAGGCCCAACTCCGCGGCCAGCTGCGACGGCGTGATGCGAGCCGTCTGCCACTCGGTGTGGTGGTAGATCGTCTTCAGGTAGTCATCGATCGCGACGGAGGGCACGCTTCAGGCTATCCGCCTGTGAACACCAGCCACAGGAGCACGACATTCAGCGTGATCAGGAATGCCGACGCCAGGACGCCGAGGACGGTCGTCAGCAGACGGTTCCGGTAGTCGCCCAGCACCGCCTTCTTCGCGGTGAGGGCGACGAGCGGCACGAGCGCGAACGGGATGCCGAAGCTCAACACGACCTGGCTCAGCACGAGCGCGAGCGTGGGGTCGACACCGATGGCGAGGATCACGAGGGCGGGCACCAGCGTGATGAGCCGCCGGGCCAGCAGCGGGATCCGCACCCGCAGCAGGCCGTGCATGATCTCGGCCCCCGCATACGCGCCGACCGCCGTGCTCGCCAGCCCGCTCGCCAGCAGCCCCACAGCGAACAGCGTGGCCACGAGCGGACCGATCGTGTCGCGGAGAGCCGCGTACGCGCCCTCGAGACTGTCGGTGCCGGGCACTCCCGACAGGGCGGCGGCGGCCAGGAGCAGGATCGCGAGGTTCACGGTGCCGGCGATCGCCAGCGCGATCGTGACGTCCCAGCGGGTGGCCCGCAGCAGCCGCGGCGTCGCGACCGCCCGGTCTTCGGGGCGCGCGGTCGCCGACATGAACCGGTCGCGTGCCAGCGCGCTGTGCGCGTAGATGGCGTGGGGCATGATCGTCGCGCCCAGGATCGATGCCGCCAGCAGCACCGAGTCGGTTCCCTCGAAGCGGGGAAGGAGGCCCGTCGCGATCCCGGCCGGGTCGGGCGGCGCCGCGAAGACCCCGTACGTGAAGCCGAACGCGATGATCAGCATCAGCCCCATCACGACGAACTCGAACGGCCGCGCCCCGCGCCGCTGCTGGACCAGGAGCAGGGCGATCGACACGGCTCCGGTGATCACGCCGCCCCACAGCAGCGGAACGCCGAACAGCAGCCACAGCGCCACCGCGCCGCCGATCACTTCGGCGATGTCGGTCGCCATCGCGACGAGCTCGGCCTGCAGCCAGTACGCGCGTCGCCCCCAGCGGTTGCGGATGCGTTCACCGAGGGTCTCGGCGAGGCTCCGGCCCGTGACCACGCCCAGCTTCGCCGAGAGGTACTGGATGAGCCACGCCATCACGTTCCCGAGTACGACGACCCACACGAGCAGGTAGCCGTAGCGCGCGCCGGCGGTCATGTTGCTGGCCACGTTCCCCGGGTCGAGGTACGCCACGCCTGCCACGAGGGCGGGTCCGAGCAGCCACGCCGCTCGGGGTCGGCCTGCGGGACGGGGATGGGGCGCCGGTCGAGGCTCGACGGCGAGAGATTTCGGCATGCCGAAAACTGTAGCGCAGAATCTTTCGGCTCACCGAAATCCCCGGACTGCTCCCTCGCGCGACGCCCGCGCGTTCACAATTCAGTCCCTCTGCGCGGCGGCACAGCCGCCAGCCTGGCGCGAGCGCCGGGCGCACCCCGGCGGGACTGAATTGCGGACAGGTTCGAACCCCCACTGGAGCCGATTAGCCTGGACGGGTGAGTGACGCCGACGCGCAGCCCGAGCCCGAGCTCCCCGTCGGGGTGGGGCCGTGGCCGGGCGGACCCCGCGCATGGCCCGATGACCCCCGTTACGACCCGCTGCTGCTCGCGGACGGCGACCGCCGCAACGTGATCGACCGGTACCGGTACTGGACGATGGAGGCCATCGTGGCCGACCTCGACCGTTACCGGCACCCGTTTCACGTCGCGATAGAGAACTGGCAGCACGACATGAACATCGGGTCGATCGTGCGCAGCGCGAACGCGTTCGGAGCCGCCGAAGTGCACATCATCGGCAAGCGGCGCTGGAACCGGCGTGGGGCGATGGTCACCGACCGCTACCAGCACGTGCGGCATCACGAAGACGTCGCCGCGTTCGCCGCGTGGGCGCAGGAGGCGGCGATTCCCGTCGTGGCCGTCGACAACGTCGAGGGATCGGTGCCGGTCGATCGTGCCGACCTCCCGGAGCGCTGCGTGCTCCTGTTCGGCCAGGAGGGCCCGGGACTCTCCCTCGAGGCGCTGGCCGCCGCCGCGACCGTCGTCGAGATCACGCAGTACGGCTCGACGCGCTCGATCAATGCGAGTGCCGCGGCCGCGGTGGTCATGTACGAATGGTGCCGTCGCTGGGCGTGACCCGCGCCGGACGGCACCGAGTGCACCGGACGCTGTCGAATGCGCCGGAGAACGCGTCGCAAGAGCGGGCCGGCTCGGCAGGATCCGGCACGCTCGGCACCTGCAGGAGCGTGCGTCAGACGGTGACGGTGAGCCACTCCGGCCGGCGCACCCGCCAGCCGAGGGTCGCGAGGCGCGCCAGCATGTACACACCGAAGAAGCAGACCGCGAGCCACGCGAGCCCGGCAGCGCCGCCCGGCGAGAGCAGCCCGACGAGGAGCAGCGCCGGGGCGTAGGGGATGAGGTTGAGCCCGCCGGCGATCGCGAGGTAGCGGGCGTCGCCGGCGCCCATCAGCACGCCGTCGAGGACGAACACCACGCCGCACAGCGGTTGGGCCACCGCGAGCACGAGCAACGCCGGCTGCACGAGCGCCGCGAGGACGGGGTCGCCGGTGAAGACGAGCCCGATCACGCCCGACGTCGCCGCGATCACCCCGCCCACGAGCACGCCGAACCATGCGCCCCATGCGACCGTGCGGCCGAGCACGCGGCGCACGAACGGCTCGTCGCGTGCACCCAGACCCCTCCCGATCAGGGCTTGCGCCGCGATAGCCAGAGCGTCGAGGGCGAAGGCCGCCGTGGAGAAGATCGTGAAGGCCACCTGCCATCCGGCGAGCTCCGGCGTGCCGAGGCCGGCCGCGACCATGACGGTGGCCAGCAGCGCGAGCCGCAGCGACACGGTGCGCAAGAACAGCCAGCCCCCTGAGCGCGCCGAACCGCGCATGCCTTCGCGCTGCGGGAGGACGGACGCCGAATGGCGGCGGGCGAGGCCGCCCACCACGAGCGCATAGGCGCCCACCATGGCCCACTGCGCGACGACGGTGCCGGCCGCGGAGCCCGCGATGCCCCACCCGAAGCCGTAGATGAACAGCCAGTTGAGGAGGGCGTTCGCCGTGAAGCCGAACCCGGCGATCCACAGCGGGGTGACGGTGTCTTGCATGCCGCGGAGGAGTCCCGTGGCGGCGAACACGATGAGCATCGCCGGAAGGCCCCACATCGACAGCTGGAGATAGATCGTGGCCTGCTCGGCGACGTCGGGGCTCGCTCCGAACATGCTGACGAGCGCGGGGGTGAGCAGCGAGCCGGCGACCGCCAGCAGGGCGCCGAGGCCCAGTGCGAGCCAGAGTCCGTCGATGCCCGCACGGACGGCGCTGGCGTGCTCCCCGGCACCGAACCGGCGCGCCACGGCGGGCGTGGTGGAGTACGCGAGGAAGACCATGAGCCCGACGATCGTCTGAAGCACGGCCGACGCGATGCCGAGGCCCGCGAGCGGAACCACGCCGAGGTGGCCGACCAAGGCGGCGTCGACGATGAGGAAGAGCGGCTCGGCGACGAGAGCGCCGAGCGCGGGGACGGCGAGCCGCAGGATCTCCCGGTTGAGGGTGAACGGCACGGACATGTCTGAAGCCTAGAGCCCGCTCCCGACGCCGGCCCGGCGCGGCGGTGCGGTCCCGCGCCGCGGACAGCTCCTCCCGCGGCGCACGGGGGAGAGGGCCGTCTGCGCCCTGCCCGGCCGGCGCGCCTAGGCTGGGACGCAGACCGAAACACCGACGGCATGAGTCGGCCACGACCGGGGGAGGGGCATGTCGCTGTTGCGTCTCGCTCCGCGCCTCACCCGGTTCCGCACACGCCTTCCCCCGGGGTTCCGGATCCTCCTCGATGTCGCGGCGATCCTGCTGGGGGCGGTCCTCGCCGTCCGGCCGACCACCGCTCTCGACGTGCTGGCGCTGTTGCTGGGCGGCGGCATGGTGCTCACCGGCATCCTGCAGTTCTTCGAGGATCCCGGGACGGGCGGCGCGCGGGCGCGCTGGCGGTTCGCGCTGGTGGCGGTGTGGCTCGCGTCGGGGATGTTCGTGCTCGTCTGGCCGGGGCTGACGGTGCGCCTGGCGGCTGTGCTCGTCGGCGGCGCGCTGCTTCTGGCCGGGGCGCTCGGCATCGTCGGGGCCTTCCGCCGGGGCCGCTCGGTCGACGAGCGTCTTGCGGATGCCGCGTTCGGGGCCTCCGGGCTGATCTTCGGCGTCGTCGCGCTCGCATGGCCCGACATCACGCTGCTCGTGACGGCTGTCGCCTTCGGCGCGTGGCTGCTGCTGCAGGGCATCGCCGGACTCTGGACCCTGCTGCGCGCCCGGCGCGATCGCGCCGTCCGCGGGCGGTCGGCGGCTCGACGCTGGGGGCGGACCGTCGTCGCGATCGGCGCGGTCGCGCTCGCGGTGACGACGGCGCTCGTCACGACCCCGCTTCGCGAGGGGTCGACGGTCGTCGACGCGTTCTATGCCGCACCTCGCGACACGCCGGACGAGCCGGGACGACTGATCCGGGCCGAGCCGTTCACGAACCAGGTCCCGGCGGATGCCCACGCGTGGCGCATCCTCTACACGACCACGGGTGTCGACGGCGAGGTCCGGGTCGCGAGCGGGCTCGTGGTCGTCCCGCGCAAGGGCGTCGGCCCGTGGCCGGTCATCGACTGGAACCATGGCACGACGGGCTTCGCGCAGCATTGCGCCCCCTCGCTGATGGAGCGCCCGTTCTGGGCGGGCGCCCTCTTCCAGTTGCCGCAGATCATCGACAACGGGTGGGCGCTGGTGGCGACCGACTACATCGGCTTGGGCACCGAAGGGCCGCACCCGTATCTGATCGGCCCCCCGAGCGCGTACGCGTCGCTGGACGCCGTGCGTGCCGCGCACGAACTCGAGGACGCGCACCTCAGCGTCAACACCGTCGTGTGGGGGCACTCTCAGGGCGGGGGAGCGGCGCTGTGGACGGGCGCGCTGGCGAGGTCGTACGCGCCGGAGGTGTTCCTGCGCGGAGTGGCGGCACTGGCGCCGGCCGCCGAGCCGGCGTCGCTCGTGTCGCACCTGAGGGGGGTGGTGGGCGGCAGCATCTTCACCTCCTTCGCCTTCGCCTCCTTCGAAGCGATCTACGACGACGTCACGTATCGCGAGTACATGCGTCCAGGTGCGGAGGTCACCGTCCGCAGGATGTCCGAACGGTGCCTGAACGATCCGGGCACCCTGGTCTCCGCGGTCGCCTCGATCGGGCTGTCCGGCGACCCTGAGCTGTTCGCGTCGTCGCCCGCCTCCGGCGCGCTCGGCCGTCACCTCCGCGACAACGCCCCGCCGCCGACGGTGAGCGCGCCCGTCCTCGTCGCCCAGGGAAGCACCGACGGCATCGTCCGTCCGGCGACGCAGCGCTCGCTGATCGAGCGCTTCTGCGCGGCAGGGCAACTGCTGGACTATCGGCTCTACGAGGGCTTCGGGCACACGCAGATCGTCGAGTTGAAGGCGTCGCCGCTGCGAGACGATCTGCTGGCCTGGACCGCCGACCGTTTCGCCGACGTCCCGGTGCCGTCAGGATGCCAGGAGAGCGAGATACCTTCGCCCTGACGGCGCTGCGCGCATCCGCGCGGGATACTGTCAGCGCACGCCCGTCGCGCCCCTCCCGCCTCCCCCTTTCGACAGGACCCGCCATGCCCGACCCCGCCGGAACCGACCCCGCCGGAGCCGACCTACCCTCGGCGCGCCCCCGACGCCGCTGGAGGCGCAACTCGCGCTGGTTCGGTGAGTTCCCGGGCTGGCTGCGGATGGCGGTGGCCGCCGCGTCGGTGGTGCTCGGTGTCACGCTGCTCCTGCGTCCCGTCGCGTCGCTCGGTGTGCTGGCGCTGCTGTTCGGCGCCGCGCTCGTGCTCACGGGAGTGCTCGAGCTCGCGGGCGGAGGCAGCGGTGAGGCCGGCCGGCCCCCACGGTGGCGAGTGACGGTCGCCGTGCTCTGGATCGCCGCGGGCGTGTTCGTGCTGCTGTGGCTCGGGCTGACGGTGCGTGTGCTCGTGCTCGTCGTGGCGGGCGCGCTCATCGTCAACGGCGCGCTCTCGACGCTGTCCGCTCTCCGGCGGGGAACGGCGCACGGGAGGACGACCCTCGATGCGCGGATCGCGACGGGTCTGCTCGGTGTCGCGGGGATCGTGTTCGGCGTTCTCGCCGCGGTCTGGCCCGACGTGACGCTGCTCGTCGTGGGCGTCGCCTTCGGGGTGCGGCTGATCGTCGTGGGGCTCATCGAGCTCGGTCAGGCCTGGCGCGCCTCCCGCCCCGCGCGTGTGCGCGCAGCGCCATCCGCCCGTCCGGGGCTGTTCGCGCGGGGGGCACGCACCGTCGCCGCCGTGCTCGCACTCGTGCTCGCGATCGGCGCGGGCGCGGTGACCCTCTCGCTGCGGGCCGGCTCGATCGTCGTCGACGACTTCTATGCCGCGCCGCGCGTCGTGCCCGCTCAACCCGGGCAGCTCATCCGTGCCGAGGAGTTCACGCGCGGGATGCCGGACGGATCGCGGGCGTGGCGCATCCTCTACACGACCACCGACGGCGCGGGCCGCCCGGCCGTCGCGAGCGGGCTGGTCGTGACCCCCGCGCGCGGCGAGGGCGACTGGCCGGTGATCGACTGGGCACACGGCACCACGGGCTTCGCGCAGCAGTGCGCGCCCGCCCTCCTGCCGGGGCCGTTCGAGTCGGGAGCGCTGTACATCGCGCCGGACGTCGTCGACCGCGGCTGGGCGATCGTGGCCACCGACTACCTCGGGCTCGGCACGGTGGGCCCGCACCCCTACCTCATCGGAGTGCCGAGCGCCCACGCCGTCCTCGACGCGCGGCGTGCGGCGGCGCAGCTCGACGAGGCGCGCCTCGGCACGCAGACCGTCGTCTGGGGGCACTCGCAGGGCGGCGGCGCGGCGCTGTGGACCGGGGCCCTCGCCGAGGCGTACGCGCCCGACCTGGAGCTTGCGGGCGTCGTCGCGCTCGCCCCCGCGAGCAGTCCGCCCGCGCTCATCGGCGGGGTCGCCGACGTGACCGGCGGGTCGATCTTCGCCTCCTTCGCGATCGCCGCCTACACCGCCGTGTACGACGACGTCACCTACCGCGAGTACGTGCGCCCGGGGCTCGAGCCGATCGCCCGCACACTCGCGAGCCGGTGCCTGAGCGAGCCGGGCACGGTCGTGTCGATCCTCACGTCGCTCGGCCTCTCCGCAGATCCCGAGATCTTCTCCACCGATCCGACGGCCGGCCCTCTCGGGCGGCGCCTGGAGGAGAACATCCCGCCCGCGACGGTCTCGGCCCCGCTCCTCATCGGCCAGGGCGGCGGCGACGAACTCGTCACGCCGGCGGCGCAGTCGGCCTTCGTCGACGACTGGTGCTCTGGCGGCCAGAGCCTCGAGTACACCGTGTACCCGGGGCTGGGACATCTCGCCCTGGTCGAGCCGGGATCGCCCGCGGTCGACGACGTGTTCGCATGGACGGCGGCGCGGTTCGCGGGGGAGCCCACCGACACGGGCTGTCACCGCGTCGACCGGTGACGCGACCGCCGCGGCGCCGCCGACGGCACCTATTGTGGATGCCATGACCGAGACCTCCCTCCGATCGGGCATCGAGCTGTCCGAGCTCAGCCCCGAGATCCGCCCGCAGGACGACCTCTTCCGCCACGTCAACGGTTCCTGGCTCGACCGCACCGAGATTCCCGACGACAAGGCGCGGTGGGGTTCGTTCCACCTGATCGCGGAGCAGGCTGAGAAAGACGTGCACGCGATCGTCGAGGAGTCGCAGGCGGCCGAGACGGGTACCGAGACGCGCAAGATCGGCGACCTCTACGCCAGCTTCATGGACACCGAGCGCATCGAGGCGCTCGGTGCAGCGCCGCTCCACGAGCAGCTGGCGCGGGTCGACGCGATCACCGACGTGCCGTCGCTGCTTCGCACCGTCGGAGCGCTGGAGCGCGAGGGCGTCGGCGGTTTCATCGGCACCTATATCGAGCCCGACCCCGGACAGCCGCAGCGCTACGTCGTCTTCTTCGTGCAGAGCGGCCTGTCCCTCCCCGACGAGAGCTACTACCGGCTCGACAACTTCGACAAGACCCGCACGGCGTTCCGGTCGTACGCGGCCACCGTCCTCGGCCTCGCCGGGGTCGCCGACGCCGACGCGCAGGCCGACCGCGTGCTCGCGCTCGAGACCGAGCTCGCCACCCACCACTGGGACAACGTGCGCAACCGCGACGCCGTCGCGACCTACAACCTCATGACGTGGGAGGCCGTCGGCGCGCTCGCCGGCGTCGACCTGGCGCCCTGGCTCGAGGCCGTCGCTGCCGGACACGAAGACGGGTTCGCCGAGATCAACGTCAACCAGCCGAGCTACTTCGAGGGCCTCGGCGCCCTCCTCACCGAGGAGCGGATCGACGACTGGAAGGCGTGGCTGCGGCTGCACATCGTGCGGTCGTCGGCCCCGTTCCTGTCGAGCGCGTTCGTCGACGCGAACTTCGCGTTCTACGGCACCGAGCTCACCGGTGTCCCCGTCAACCGCGAGCGGTGGAAGCGAGGTGTCAGCTTCGTCGAGGCGGCGATGGGCGAGGCCGTCGGCAAGGTCTACGTCGACCGCCACTTCCCGCCCGCGGCGAAGGATGCGATGGACGAGCTGGTCGCGAACCTCATCGAGGCATACCGCCAGTCGATCTCACAGCTCGACTGGATGACCGAGGCCACGCGCGCGCGGGCTCTCGAGAAGCTCGCCGCGTTCACCCCGAAGGTCGGCTACCCCGTGAAGTGGAAGGACTACTCGGCTCTCCAGGTCGACCCCGCCGACCTCATCGGCAACGTCCGCCGCACGAACGCCTGGGAGCACGACCGCCAGCTCGCGAAGCTCGGCAAGCCCATCGACCGCGACGAGTGGTACATGACGCCGCAGACGGTCAACGCCTACTACAACCCGCTCATGAACGAGATCGTGTTCCCGGCGGCGATCCTGCAGCACCCGTTCTTCGACCTCGATCGCGACGCCGCCGCGAACTACGGCGGCATCGGCGCCGTGATCGGCCACGAGATCGGCCACGGGTTCGACGACCAGGGCAGCGCGTTCGACGGCACCGGCGCGCTCAACGACTGGTGGACGGACGACGACCGCGAGGCGTTCCAGGCGCGGACGTCGGCGCTCATCGAGCAGTACAACGCGCTCGTGCCGCAAGGCCTCGCCGACGAGCACACCGTCAACGGCGCCCTCACGATCGGTGAGAACATCGGCGATCTCGGTGGCCTCGGCATCGCCATCAAGGCCTACCGCCTGCACCTGCAGTCTCAGGCTGCGTCGGGGGCCGCCGTCGGCGCCGACCCCGACGGTCCTGTCATCGACGGCTTCACCGGAATCCAGCGTCTGCTGCTCAGCTGGGGCCAGATCTGGCAGCAGAAGGGCCGCGACGCCGAGACGATCCGTCTGCTGACGATCGACCCGCATTCGCCGAACGAGTTCCGCTGCAACCAGATCGTGCGTAACGTGGACGAGTTCTACACGGCATTCGGTGTGACCGAGAATGACGCCCTGTGGCTCGACGCCGACCAGCGGGTCACCATCTGGTGAGCCGCGCCTGAACCACCCGCATCACTCGCACACCCCGCGCGGCCCGTCGGGGCCCTGCGACGTCGTCAAGGAAGGAAGAGCGTGGACGCGCCCGAGTCGTTCGAGTCGGAGACGCGTGCCGACGCGCCCGGAGCGCTGCGGCGGAGCGGTGTGCCCGATGCCCGGCGTTCCAGCGGCCGCATCCGCCGCAGCGGCAACGGGCGCCGCTCGTTCACGGCGACGCTGCGCGCGCTCGACGAGCTGGCGTCCTCGGGGGCACAGGTGTCGGTGCACGTCGCCGATCTCGACCACGGCACCGAGGTGCTCGCCGGTGACGCGCACCTCACGCTTCCGGTCGGCGGGATCGGCGTGGTGCCGCTCTTGATCGAGACGGCGGCACAGTTCGAGGCGGGCACGCTCGACGCGCTCGAGATCATCGAGAAGTCGTCGGTCGCGCCCGTGGAGGTGGGTGGGCTGTGGCGGCATCTCAAGGCGCCCGCTTTGCCGGTGTGCGACCTCGCGGTGCTCGCCGCCGCGACCGGCGACGCGGTCGCGACGAACGCCCTCGTCAACCGGGTGGGTCTCGAAGCGGTGCGGCACCGGATCGAGCAGATGGGCTACGTGCGCACGGCGCTGCTCGACGGTTTCCGCGACCGGCGCGGCCTCGACGACGCGCCGCACGTCGCGCTGGCATCGACGGGCGAGCTCACGTCGCTGTTCGCCGGGCTCGTCAACTCCCGTGTCGTCTCGCCCGCCGTGAGCGCGCAGGTCTCGGAGTGGCTGAGCCTCGGGCACGACCTGTCACTCGTGGCATCCGCGACCGGTCTCGACCCGTTCGCGCACGACGACGACCGACACCAACTGCTGTTCGTCAACAAGACGGGCCGCGCCGACGGTGTGCGCGCGGAGGCTGGTGCTCTGGGCGGCCCGCGCGCGGGCGTCGCCTATGCGCTCACGGTGTGCTTCGACGACCTGTCGATCGCCCACCGCCTGCGCGCGCACGAGGCGTTCCGCATCCTGGGTGTCGAACTCATGGAGTACGTGCACTGAGGGCTCGGCGCGGCCGCGCGACGCAGCCCCGCGCAAACTCTGCCGCGACCCGGGTCAGAAGATGATCGTGTGGTTGCCGTGGCGGATGACGCGGTCCTGCGCGTGCCACAGCACCGCGCGCGACAGCACCTGGCGCTCGACGTCGGCGCCGCGCCGGGCGAGCTCGCCGACGGTCTCGGCGTGCGTCACGCGGATCGTGTCCTGCTCGATGATCGGGCCCTCGTCGAGGTCGCTCGTGACGTAGTGGCTCGTCGCGCCGATGAGCTTGACGCCGCGCTCCTTCGCCTTCTTGTACGGCTCGGCGCCGATGAATGCGGGGAGGAAGGAGTGGTGGATGTTGATCACGGGCACGCCGAGCTGCTCGAGGAACTCCGGCGACAGGATCTGCATGTAGCGCGCCAGCACGACGAAGTCGACGTTGCCGACGAGGAGCTTCAGGATCTCCGCCTCCGACGCGGACTTGTCGGGTCCTGCGACCGACGGCACATGGAAGAACGGCACGCCGAAGCTGCGCACGTCTTCGGCCGTCGTGGTGTGGTTCGAGATCACCATGGGGATCGTGACCGGGAGGTCGCCGCGGCGATGACGCCACAGCAGGTCGAGGAGGCAGTGGTCCTGCTTCGACGCGAGCACGGCCATCCGCTTGGGGACGGACTGGTCGGTGAGCGACCACTCCAGCTCGAACGGCGCGAGCGTCTCGGCGATGTCGGCCTCGATCCGCGGCCGGTCGGCGGCGAAGTCGGGCCGGTGGAACACGACCCGCTGGAAGTACGCCCCGCCGCGCGGGTCGTCGGAGTACTGGTCGAACGCGACGATGTTGCCGCCGATGCGCGTGATCATCGCCGACACCGCGGCGACGATTCCCGGGGTGTCCTTGCCGTGGACGATGAGACACGCGTGGGCGGGCAGAAGGTGCGGGTTGTGCACAGGAGGCATCCGTCAATTCTGCCGTGTCGCGCGGAAACGCGTGAATCCGACTACCGGACACCCTTCATGAGCGCCAGCACCGGCTTCACCGCCAGCAGCAGCGCGACACCCACCCCGACCGCGATGAGGCCGAGCACGGTGAAGTACGGCACTTCGTTCTCGGGGTCGTAGAACACCGCGAGCTGACCGGCGAGCGCCGTGCCGAGCGACACCGAGAGGAAGAAGAGCGCCACCATCTGCGTGTGGAAGGCCTCGGGGGCGAGCTTCGTCGTCACCGAGAGCCCGACCGGCGACAGCAGCAGCTCGGCGATCGTGAACACGAGCAGGATGCCGACGATCGCGAGCAGCGGTGTGGAGTTCGGCCCGCCGCCGGCGAACGGGAGGAACAGCAGGAACGCGGCGCCCATGATGATCGCCGCGAAGCCGAACTTCACCGGCGTGGACGGCTGGCGCGACCCGAGCTTCGTCCACAGCCAGGCGAACACGCCCGACAGCACGATGATGAACACCGGGTTGATCGACTGCACCCACGGCACGGGCATCTCCCATCCGAAGAGCATGCGGTCGAGACGCTTGTCGGAGTACACCGTGAGCACTGTGAACTGCTGCTGGTACAGCGACCAGAACGCCACCGAGGTGAGGAAGAGGGGCAGGAATCCCCACACGCGAGAGCGTTCCACCGCGGTGATGCGCCGGCTCGTGAGGATGACGGCGAAGTACGCGATCGCGGCGGCGATGACCGCGATGATGACGATGAGCGCGAGGTTGTCGGCCCGGATGACGCCGGTGAGCACCAGCACGACGATGAGCACGACGGCCGCCACCGCGACGCCGGCCACGAGCGGGTACCGGCTGCGGGGGAGCGGGTTGGGCACGGCGCTCGCCTGGGCGGGGAGCGCCCGTCGGCCGAACGAGTACTGAAGGAGCCCTGCCGCCATGCCGACCGCCGCGAGGCCGAAGCCCCAGTGGAAGCCCAGGCTGCTCTGCAGCAGGCCGGTGAGCAGCGGGCCGGCGAACGCGCCGAGGTTGATGCCGAGGTAGAAGAGCGAGAAGCCGGCGTCGCGCCGCGTGTCGTCGGCGCTGTACAGGGTGCCGACGACGCTCGTCGCGGTGGCCTTGAGCCCGCCCGAGCCGATGGCCACCAGCACGAGACCGATCCCGACGCCGAGGAAGCCCGGCACGAGGGCGAGCGCGATGTGGCCGGCCATGATGACGATCGCGCTGACGAACAGCACGCGCTCGGCCCCGAACAGGCGGTCGGCGACCCACGCGCCGAGGATCGTCGACAGATAGACGGCGCCGCCGTAGGCGCCGACGATGCCGGCCGCGACCGTCTCGTCGAGTCCGAGCCCCCCGTCGGTGGCGGAGTAGTACAGGTAGATGAGCAGGATCCCCTGCATGCCGTAGAAGCTGAACCGCTCCCACATCTCCACGCCGAACACGTGCGCCAAGGCCCACGGCTGACCGAAGAAGCGCGTGTCGCGGTCGCCGCGCCCGGAGTCCGCGCCCGGAGGCGCCTCTGTCGTCGGCGGCTGAGCGTCGACAGGGCGCTGCGAGTTCGACTCATTCGTGGCGCGGGGGTCTTCCATGGGGATGAGGCTAGACCTCGCGGTGATCTGCTCCCAGGGGGTGGACTGCGTGGGCCCCGACCGTTAGCGGGGCGCCGATGCGCGGCTCTGCCGGGCGTCGACCAGCCGGCGGCCGTGTGGGGCGGAGGCGTTCTCGACCGTCGCGTTCCAGATACGGCGAGGGACGATCACGGCGGCGATGGCCGATCCCAGCACGGCGCCGAGAGTGTTGGTGACGAGGTCATCGACATCGAAGAGCCGGTAGGCGCAGGGGTACACGCCCCACACGCCGGTGAGCTGAGTCGTCTCGACGAACAGCGAGATGCCGAGGCCGGCGACCACCGCCGTGACGATGCCGCGGCCTCCGAGCACGCGGAGGAAGAACCCGAGCGGCATGAAGAGCAGGACGTTCAGAAGCACCTGCAGCACGGCCGGATCCGTCCAGCTCGTCGCTGTCGCGGATGTCGTCGACGCTCGCGAAGAGGCGCAGGTTCGTGCCCACGCAGCGCATCGTGTCGGGGTCGGGGAGAGGCAGCAGCGTATACGTCCAGATCGCGAAGAAGTACACGAGCGCTGCCGCCCACAGCACGGCGCGCCCGTGACGAGCATGCGCCGCGCGGTGCCGCCGCGGTCAAGGCCGGAGGGCCGGGTGCGCCTCGGGGGCGGGACGCATCGGGATGAACAGCGCCACCACGAGAGCGACGACCGCCGCCCCGCCGCCGAGCACGAACGAAAGCTGGAACGCCGCCGCCGTCGGCACCTGCACGCCGTTCTGCGTCGTCGACAGGGTGGCGAGCACGGCGCCGATGATCGCGGCGGCCGTGCTCGTGCCGAGCGAGCGGAAGAGGGCGTTGAGGCCGTTCGAGGCGCCGGTCTCGCTCTGCGGCACCGACCGCATGATCAGCATCGGCATGGCGGCGTAGCCGAAGCCGATCCCGACGCCCACGAGGATGTTGGCGACGAGCAGGTGCCACACTTCCGACGAGAACAGGAGGGTGTAGCCGTACGCGACGATCAGGGCGATCGATCCGAGCACGAGCAGGAGCCGCGGGCCGACCGTCCGTGCGAGTCGACCCGAGTAGGGAGACAGCACCATCATGACCAGTCCCGCGGGCATGATGATGAGGCTGGCGTGCAGCAGCGTGAGCCCGAAGCCGGCGGGCGGAGGCAGTTCGAGCAGCTGCGGGTACGAGACGTTCGACGCGAACAGCGAGAACCCCATCGCGATCGAGGCGATGTTGGTGAGCAGCACGGGGCGCCGCGCGGCAACGCGGAGGTCGAGCAAGGGCTCGGCGAGGCGCAGTTCGTACCAGCCCCACACGAGCAGCACCACCACGCCGCCCAGGCCCAGGGCGAGCACAGGCGCCGACAGCCAGCCCCATTCGTTGCCGCGTGAGACGGCGAGCAGGATGCCCGACAGCCCGAGTGCGAGACCGAACGCTCCGAGGTAGTCGAAACGCCCGGCTGTGCGCAAGACGCTCACGGGCACGATCCACACGACGAGCGCGAACACGACGGCGCCGAGACCGGCCGACATCCAGAACAGGGCGTGCCAATCGGCGTACTGCGTCACGAGGGCGCTCAGGGGCATCCCCAGCGCGCCGCCCACGCCGAGCGTCGCGCTGATCAGGGCGATCGCCGAGTCGACGCGATCGCGGTGGAGGATGTCGCGGAGGATCGAGATGCCGAGCGGCACGACACCCGTCACCGCCCCCTGCAGGCCTCGGCCGACGATGAGGCCGATGATCTCGGTCGACAGCGCGGCGATGACGGAGCCGACCACGAGGGTCGCCAGCAGCGCGAGCACGATGCGCCGCTTGCCGTACATGTCGCCGAGGCGTCCGGCGATCGGCGTGACCACCGCCGCGACGAGCAGCGTGACGGTCACGACCCACGCCGTGTCTTCCCGGCTCGCGTGCAGCAGCTCCGGCAGCTTCGCCTGCATCGGCACGACCAGCGTGAACATGAACGACGAGCACAGGCCCGCGACCGCCAGAACCGCGACGACCGCGCCCTGGGGCGGGTTTCGCGTGAGGCGCCGTCGGGCGTCCTCGTCGCGGTTCATCCCTTCAGGCTATCGGCGCGTGAG
The DNA here is from genome assembly GCA_963789095.1 of uncultured Actinomycetota bacterium. Lineage (GTDB taxonomy): Bacteria > Actinomycetota > Actinomycetes > Actinomycetales > Microbacteriaceae > Microbacterium. Next base: position 116,963 of record CAWBJK010000006.1, on the reverse strand, counting down.
AGAGTGGGGATCCATCGGCGCCGCATCGGGGCGCAGGTCGGTCACCGAGATGCAGGAATAGGGTGCTGACATGGCCGACTTCGAAGACGCCCCGACACCCGAGGGCATCGAGATCCGTCCGCTCGACACGATCGAGCAGGTGTTCGCTGCGTCCGACGTGCTCTCCCAGGTGTGGGGCGGTGACCGCACGGGGATGCCGCCCAACCTGTTGCGCGCGCTCGCGCACTCGGGCAACTATGCGGTCGGCCTCTACGACGGCGACCGGATGATCGGTGCGTCGGTCGCGTTCTTCGCGGCCCCCGGCGCAGCGGTCGATGCACTCCCACATCACGGGCGTGCTCGAGGGCTACCGTTCTGCCGGCCTCGGGAGGGTGCTCAAGCGTCACCAGCGTGCGTGGGCGTTCGAGCGGGAGGTCGGCCACATCACGTGGACCTACGATCCGCTCGTCGCGCGCAACGCGCACTTCAATCTGTACGTGCTCGGCGCTCGCGTCACCGAATACCTCGTCGACCACTACGGCGCGATGGACGACGGCGTGAACCGCGGCGACGAGTCGGACCGGCTGATGGTGTCGTGGGCGCTCGCCGCCCCGGTCGCCCCGCCGCGCGAGGAGGACGTCGTGACCTCGGTGGAGGTGCCGCACGACATCGAGTCGCTCCGCCGCACCGACCCCGCGGAGGCGCTCGACTGGCGCTACCGGGTGCGCGACGCGTTCCAGGGACTCCTCGCCGACGGCTTCGCGGTGGGCGGTTTCGACGACCGCGGCTACCTCTTCGTGCGCCGCTGAACTGGGCGGCGCTGAGTCGAGCTCCCGCGCGTCGTTACGCCCTAGCGGAGTGGAAGAGCGCCGGCGCCCCGAAGAAGCAGCCGACGATGAAGATGCTCCCCGCGAGCGGCACCCATGTCACGTCGCGTCCCGTTTTCCACGCATACGCGCCCGCTCCGATGGTGGCCACGAAGCTCAGCCCGGTACCAGCGATGTAGAGCGCGAAGGCCGTCTCCGCCATCGCCCAGTCGCAGTGCGGAGCGCACCCGCCTCCCGCGAAGACCGTGCTGAAGTACCATCCGACGGCGGTGAGGGCGGTGACGATAACCTGCACCGTCGCCATCGCTGCCACCGCGCCCGCGGCGCCTCGTTCGCCTCGACCGTGCACGGGTGGGCTCATCGCCGAAGTGTTTCGGCGATCGGGATCCGCGCTGCGCGCAGCGCGGGGATGGCGGCCCCGGCGAGGCTGGTGAGCAACGCGCTCGCTGCGGCCACCGCCACGACCGACCATGGGAACGACGGCACGGCGAGCCCCGCGTGCGGCGCGAGCGTCGTCACCACGACATGCGACGCGATTGCCGCGATCACGGCCGAAGCGGCGACGACCGGGGCGGCGAGGGCGATCGCGCTGCCCAGCACGAGGGCGACGACGTCACGCCGGCGAGCACCTACCGCGCGCCGGACGGCCAGTTCCCGCGCGCGCTGATCAACCGTCGCGAGTCCGACGTTCAATAGACCGATCGCGGCGACGATCAGCAAGGCGAAGCCGGCCACGCCGAACAGGCTCTCGATCTGGCTCAGCTGCCCACGCACCTGGCGCGTCGTGTCTGTCCTTTGTGCAGGACCGTCGACGGCGACGTGGGTATCGAATGCTGCGTCGTTGACCCACCGCGTCACCGACTCCGCTGTGGAGCTCGGCGCGTGCGCGCGCACGGTGAGCGACGTCGAACCTCCCGCGTCGCCCAGGAGTTCGAGCATGTTGAGGGTTCCGTAGGCCGCTGGGTCTTCGCGTCCGTCGGAGACGATCGCAACCACGGTGGCGTGCAGCGGCGGCGCGGCCGGCGTCGAGCGGGTGAAGATCCGGTCGCCGGGGGAGAGCATCAGGCGCTCCGCGAGCGCGCGGTTGATGGAGATGCCCGTCAGGCGGTCGGTCGTCGCGAGGCCTTCGACGGTGCCGACGCGCCGGACGTCATCCACCCCACCCGTCGACCACGTCACTGGTACACCGATGCCGACATCGTTCACCGGTGCAGTCGCCGTCGTCACGAACGCCGTGGTTTCCCGTTCTACGGTGACTCCCTCTGCTGCGGCTGGCGCGAGCTCCGCGAGACGGGCCGCGAGCGCGTTGCCGTCACGGGCTGCCGTCGCCGGATCCACTGCGAGGGTCGCGGAGAACGTGGGTGCGCGGCCGTTGCGCTGCTCTTCCGCGGCGAGGAGCACGTCCGCGGCCAGGCTTTGGACCACTGCGACTCCGACGAGGCCCATCACGCCGAGCAGCATGCTTACGGCACTCAGGGCTCCTCGGATGGGATTCCTGCGGAGGTCGCCTCGCACTCCTCGGAGAAGGCGCTTCACGACTCGCGCGTTCCGAGGCAGGGGATCGGAACGAGTTCCCCATCGGCGAGTGTCCACCGTCGATCCATCGACGCCGCCACGTCGAGGTCGTGCGTCACGACGAGCAGGGTGGTGTTGCGGATGCCGGCGGCGGTGCGAAGGAGCGCCAGGATCCGATCACCCGTGGCGGAGTCGAGCGCACCGGTTGGTTCGTCGGCGAGTACGAGCGCGGGTGATCGCACGAGCGCGCGTGCGATCGCTACTCGCTGCTGCTCGCCGCCCGACAACTGCCCGGGTCGGCGGCGATTGAAGCCGGCGAGTCCGACCACCTCGAGAAGCTCGCCAGCGGTACGTCGTGCCACGCGAGCACGGACGTGCTCCCCGTACAGGAAGGGCAGCGTCACGTTCTCCATCACAGTGAGGTGAGGGATGAGCGAGTAATCCTGGAAGACGAAGCCGAGCGACCGGCTCCGCATGCGTGCCATCTCGGACAGGCCCATCTCGGTCACATCCCTGCCCGCGATGCGAAGCGTGCCGGAGGTGGGTCGCTTCATCAGACCCAGCACGGAGAGGAGGGTCGACTTCCCGCTGCCGCTTCGTCCCACGATTGCGGCGGTTGACCCCTGGGGGATGTGCAGAGTCGCCCCCTCGATGATCGACGTGCGCCCCCCTGAGGCCGCGCGGACCCGGACGCCGATCTTCGTCGCTTCGACAGCGTTCTCCATCACAGTCCTGGAGGGCTCGCGGCGATCCGATCGCCTTCTTGGAGACCCGACAGGATCTCAATGTGCGATCCGTCGGTTATACCCAGCTCGACGCTCACGCGCTCGCTTGTGCCGTCGGCATGCAATCGCGTGACCACGCCGGATCCGACACGCCCCGACACCGCCGTGACCGCGACGGCGAGCACGTCGCGGCGCATCGCGGTCGGCAGGCCTATGCGTGCAGACAGCCCGGGCGCCAGAATCACCTTGTCCGTGATGAGACACAAGAGGCGGCCAGGCTCTTCGGCTGTCGCAGGCGCCGCAATATCGCAGGTGATGCCGGAAGGGCCTCCGTCGATGTTGGCAGTGCCTGCTGTGGGCCCTTCGTAGAGCCGGTACAGGTCGGCAGCGGCCACGTCGATGACGATCGCCCATCCGTGGAACGCTGCCGTGAGGATCGGCATGTTCGCTCGAACGTCTCCGCGTGCGACATCGGTCGACGCGACGGTCGACGCGTAGCGAGCGCGGACCTGTGTCTTGCCGACGCGACCCACCAGGGCGTCCTGAACGAGCGCGTCGCCGACGTCGACGGCGAGATCGAGGTCGCCGTCCTCAGGCGCGAGCACGGCGTACAGGGGTTGCGGGGTCACCACTCCTTCGACCACCAGGATCGACTCGATATCCCGTCGTTCCACAGCGACCGACCCCTCGATCGATGCGTCGCCGCGGGCGGGCGCCGGATCCGCGCTCGGCGCGCAAGCGGTGAGAAGGATCGCGACGACGCTCGCCGCAAGCGTCGCGCGGCGTCGCATTCCGCAGTGCTGCCCCCTCACGGGCAGTTCGCCTGCACGTCGGCTTGTACGCCGGAGGGGTCGCCCAACTCGGCTCGTTCGATCGAGTCGAAGAACGGCTCCTGGACGCTCACCGGGTCCCAGTGATCCCTGAACACGTCGGTTTCAGCCACGGAGCGGTACTGAGCCAAGGCGGTGGCCGCCGCATCCGGATCCACGGTTCGTGCCCGAAGCCACTCCTTCCCCCACGCGCAGTTCCAGAGCGCGACCGCTCGAGACCTGCCGAAGCCCACTTCGTACAGTTCTCCTTGCTCGTCATCGAAAGTCTGCGGGTACACGTACCCCTCGGGAGCGGGCAACGACGACACGCTCGTGCGGTACTCCGCCTGGACGTCGGCGTAGCTCAGAAGGCGCGTCGGCGACGATTCCTGCGGACCGGAGGCGCACCCCGCGATACCGAGCGAGATCACCGCCAAAGCTGTCGTCATCATCGCGCGAATTGTCCGTCGTCGCGGAAGGCGTAAAGGCATGAGGCAGTCCATCGTTGATTTCTCCGCTCAGTGGTAGAGCGTCGCAGCCCAGTGGTTGTCACACGTACCCGCTGATGCCGTCATTTTCGCTCGCATCGTGAATCGCGTGCTCTTCTAGTAGATTCCGGAGCTCGCGATTCGCGCCCACGTGTCCGCGGTGGGGTGAATCCCCGTGTGGATGGTCCCTGTTTTTGCGATCCTGATTCCGATGGACGTCGTCCATCCTCCGCGCGGGCTACCGGCGGCATCACGGAGGTAGGTCTCGATCGGGACGTTCGTGGTCGCGCGTTCCGTCGCGTAGTTCACCCACGATCCGGTGCAGTTCACGTTTCCGCTGACGTTGGAGCTCTCCGCGTGGGCGGCAGTGGCGGTTCCTAGCGCGACGGCGACTGTTGCCGCGATCGCGCCGAGCGTGCGCCAGGCAGTGCGGGTCTTCCGGTTCATGAGGTGACGCGTGTGCCGAGTTTCCATGTCTTCTCCGTATCTTCTTTGATCTCCCGAGCGTTGCCGCTGGCGGGTGCTGCGGCCCGGTGCGATCTCGTCAGTCGTACTTGCCGTGTAGACACTGGCACCGCGGCGCCGGGAGATTGGGCGAGAGCCCCCGAAACCGGCGAATCACCTCACCGCGCGTGAGCGCCGGCGCGAATCTCCCGGCTCCCGTCGGATTCCTGCCAGGTGTCGCCACGCGCACTCGCCGTGGCATGCCCTCGCCGTACGCTGACGGCATGCCCGACTACCGCGCCCACTTCGACTTCGACATCGCCTTCGTCAACGGCGGGGGCCGCACGGGCCGCGGGTTCCGTCTCGATGTGCCGCACGCCGACGTCGACGACGAGGCCGTCGCCCGGCTGCTCATCACGCACCTGGGGCTGGCGCTCGTGGAGGAGGTGGCGGTGCGGTCGCTGCGCATCGTGCGTGAGCCGCACCGGGGGAGCCGGGGCGTCGATGTCGCGGCCGACGACGCGGGCGATGCGACCGCCGAGCGGCGGATCGTCGACCTCAGCCACATCCGCCCGCCCCGACGATCACGCCCCACCTCACCCGCGAAGACTCCCGTGCGCGTTACGCGCCCGGCACGGAGTTCGCCATGGATGTGATCACCATGATCGGCAACACGGGCACCTACCTCGACTCGCCGTTCCACCGCTACGCCGACGGCCCCGATCTCGCGGGGCTCGACCTCGCGTCGCTCGTGGGGCTCCGCGCCGAGGTGTTCCACCTGCACGACGCATGGGACTCGACCAGCCGCGGCATCCGCGCCGAGACCCTCCTCGACCGCGACGTGCGGGGGGCGGCGGTGCTGCTGCACACCGGGTGGGACCGCCACTTCGGCACGGAGGCGTACGGTGCGGGCGCACCGTTCCTCACCGGCGACGCGGCACAGCACCTGATCGACGCGGGGGCAGTGCTCGTCGGAATCGACTCGCTGAACATCGACGACACCGAGAGCGGGGGCGAACGCCCCGCGCACACGCTGCTGCTCGCGGCGGGGGTGCACGTCGTGAAGCACCTCACGCGGCTCGGTGACCTTCCGCCGCGTGGTGCGCGGTTCACGGCCGCACCGCCCGCCGTGGAGGGCTTCGGCACGTTCCCGGTGCGCGCATTCGCGGAGCTTCCGTGATCGGCCCCGACTGGAGGCCCCACCGCCGCGACGACGGCGAGCTCGTCGGCTGGATTCGCCCCGACGGCGAGCTGTGGGTGCCGATCGACCTGCTCGGCCGCGAACGCAGCGAGCCGGTCGAGTGGCTCGATGCGGAGCAGGTGCTGGAAGCCGCCGGTCTCGGCTATCTGGCGGAGCCGTGGATGCTCGACGGCACAGGCGCCCCCGGCGACGGCGCGGTGCGCGTGCGCTTCGTGGAGGTGACGCCCGAGCGCATCGTCGTGAAGGGGGAGGACTTCGGTGCTGTCGATGCGCCGGTGGGGAGGTGGGAGCTGCCGTGGCCGCTTCCGCCGCAGCTGCGGGAGCCGCGCGCCGACGACCCCGATCCTTTCGTGACGTCCGGCTGACCGTTTCCTGCAGATCCGTCGCAGATCGCGTTATCAAAACGCGGTTTCCGTGTCTCTTCTCCTTGGGGGGACACCATGCGGAGTGTGCGGAACGTGATCGCGAGACTACGGCGCTGGCAGCGTCACATGCGGCCGCGCCGCTCGACGTACGTTCCGCAGCGCAACACCGTCCTCGCGCGCGGACTCCGCTGAGGCTCGTTTCGCGGCCCGGTCGCTGACGGGCCTCTCGGCCACCGCTGACCACGGCGCTACCCTGGCCCCATGTCCAACCCCGTGTCCACCCCCGTCTCCCGACCGACGTCGATCACCGAGCCCGCGACCGCTGTCGACCTCGAAGGGTTCGAACTGCGGGTGCTGCACCTTCCGCTGGTGTCGCCGTTCACGACCTCGTTCGGCACCGAGACGGTGCGGGAGGTCATCGTCGTGCGGGCACGCACATCCGACGGCGACGGCTGGGGCGAGATCGTCACACAGCAGGCGCCGCTGTACTCCAGCGAGTACACGCGGGGGGCGTGGGACGTCGCCCAGCGGTACCTCGCCCCTGCCCTCCTCGAACGCGGCCGGGTGGCTCCCGAGGAGGTCGCGACGATCCTGGAGCCGTTCGTCGGTCATCGCATGGTCAAGGCCGGACTCGAACTGGCGGTGCTCGATGCCGCGCTGCGCGCCGACCGCCGATCTCTCGCCGCCTACCTGGGTGCGACCGTCGACCGCATCCCGAGCGGAGTGTCGGTAGGGATCCAGCGCGACCCCGCAGCGCTCGTCGAGGCGGTCAGCGGCTACCTCGACGAGGGCTACCAGCGCATCAAGATCAAGATCCGCCCGGGCCGCGACATCGACGACACGGCCGCGGTGCGCGCGGCACACCCCGACATCCCCCTGCAGGTCGACGCCAACTCCGCGTACACCCTCGCCGATGCCGATCTCCTCGCCCGACTCGATGCGTTCGACCTCCTCCTCATCGAACAGCCCCTCCAGGAAGACGACATCGTCGACCACGCCAAGCTCGCCCGACGGCTGCGCACGCCGATATGCCTCGACGAGTCGATCGTGTCGTCGAAGGCGGCCGCAGACGCGCTCGCGCTCGGTTCGGCGGCGATCATCAACATCAAGGCCGGCCGCGTGGGCGGCTACCTCGAAGCGGTGCGCATCCACGACCTGTGCCGTGAAGAGGGCGTGCCCGTGTGGTGCGGCGGCATGCTCGAGACCGGGATCGGACGGGCCGCGAACGCAGCGCTCGCCGCCCTCCCCGGGTTCACGCTGCCGGGCGACGTGTCGGCCTCCGACCGGTTCTACACGCGCGATATCGTGACCGAGCCCATCACGCTCGACGACGGCTTCGTGCAGGTGCCGACCGCGCCCGGGCTCGGCATCGAGATCGATGAGGCCGCTCTCGAAGAGTTCACCGTCGACCGGATCGCGCTGTAAGCATGGACCGGCGGCGGTAGGGCGATGCGGCGGCGGGCGACGGCGGCGGCGCGGGTACGGCGCTCGGTCGCGGCGCTGACGCTCGCGCTCGCGCTCGCGCTCGCGCTCGCGGGATGCTCGCCAGAGGTGACCACGCCGCCGACGCCGACCGTCGTCGCGGTGCTGCCCGACGGTGTGACGGTCGAGCTGCGGCAGTCGCGCGCCGACGTGGCGGGACGTCAGGCCTCCGTGCGGGTGACCAACGGGTCCGATGAGGAGATCACGATCGGGGCGGTGACGGTCAGCGACCCGCGGTTCCAGGAACCCGCCCGTCGACTGGTGGACCGCGCGTCGACCATCGGGCCGGGCCGGGCCGTCGACGTGCGGGTGCAGCTGGCCGAGGCCGCATGCGACGTCGCGGACGACGCCGACGCGACGGTCACTCTGCAGTTCGCCGTAGACGAGGGCGAGGGCGAGGTCGAGCTCGCGATCGACGACACCGTGCCGTTCGTGGATGCGCTGCACGCCCGCGAATGCGTGCGGCAGCGGGTGCTCGGTGCGGCCTCGATCGACCTCGGTGCGTTCACGGCGTCGCCGGCACGGGAGCCCGCGGCACTCGACTTGTCGATCGTGGCCCGCGCGGGTGCGACGGACCTACGGCTGATCGGCATCCGGGAGACCAACCTGCTCACCTTCGCGGAAATCGGTGAGGCGGGCGTCTTCGCCCTCGATATCGACCTGGCGACGGCGGAGCGCACCCTCCTCACGGTGCCGCTGCCGCTGCAGCCCGCGCGCTGCGACCCGCACGCAGTGCTCGAAGACAAGCGCGGCACGGTGTTCCGGCTGCTCGTCGAGATCGACGGCGAGGAGGGTTCCTTCGATCTCGCAGCTTCGGACGAACTGCGTGGGCGGCTGCTGGACTGGGTGGCTGACTGGTGCGATTTCGGCGTCGGCTGACCTCCCCGGCGAGCGGGAACGAGAACGGCGGCCGCCCCGCGCTGAGCGTGGGAACGACCGCCGTCCACGGTGGCGGGTGTCAGACGCTGTCGGAGTCGCCGGCCGCGAACCGGCGGCCGATCTCTGCGGCGCGGGCGATCGCGGCATCGGCGTCGGGGGCGGCGACGGCCTCGTCACGGGCAGCCGGCTGCGTCTGAGTGTCGCGCGTGCTCCGCTCGTCACCCTGTTCCTGCCGGATTCCCTGTTCCTGCCGGATTCCCTGAGCGACGCCGCGACCGGTGGACTGTCCCTGGATGATCTGCCGGAGATCGATGCCGGTGGCGGCCTCGACGGCGTCGAAGGTCGCTCGCATCCCGGATGCCGACTCGGCAGCGATGTGGCTCGAGGCTCCTTCGCCCCCGAGCACCGTGATCGAACCGACCTTGTCGAAGCCGCGGGCGAACTCCGTCATCATCGGCACGAGCGCCTCGAGCGCACGCTGGGCGAGCAGCGCCTCCTGGTTGCGCGCGAGCGCAGCAGCCTCGGCCTCGATCGCCCCGGCGCGGGCCTCACCGGCCAGACGCACGGCATCCGCCTCGGCCTGTGCGCGCAGACGCGTGGCCTCCGCTTCCTGCGCAGCGATCTGCGCGCGCGCCTCGGCCGCCTTCACCTCGGCGTAGGCGGCGGCGTCGGCTGCGCGCTGGCGCTCGTACAGCGACGCGTCGGCGACCTTCTTGACCTCCGCGTCGAGCTGCGCCTGCTTGTTCTCCGCCTGCTGCAGGAGCACCGCCTGCTCGCGCTCGGCGCGGGCGAGAGCTTCGGCCTGCTCGGCCTCTGCGCGGGCGCGCCCGACCTCGGCCGATGCGGCAGCGGTGTTCTTGTCGAACGCGGTCTGCTCGATGAGGGTGGCCTCGTCGGTGGCGATCTGGCGGGCGCGCACCTCGCGGGCCGCGTTGATGCGAGCGACCTCGGCTTCACGACGCACACGCTCGACCTCGGTGGCGCCGAGCGCGTCGATGTAGCCGTTCTTGTCGGTGACGCCCTGAATCTGGAAGGAGTCGAGGATGAGCCCCTGCGAAAGGAGGTCGCTCTTGATGCCCTCGGCGATCTGATCCGACAGCTTCTGCCGGTCGTTCATCAGCTGCTCGACGGTCAGCGTCGCCACGACACCGCGCAGCGCACCCTCCAGCTGTTCGGTCGTGAACTGCTCGATCGCCCCGTCCTGCGAGAGGAAGCGCTCGGCGGCGCGGCGGACCAGCTCGGGGTCGGACCCGATCTTCACGAGCGCGACACCGCTGACGTTGACGGTGACACCCGTCGACGACTGCGCCGTCGGCTCCATCTTGATCTGGCGGGCGCGCAGCGAGATCATCTCCGCGCGCTGTGTCAGCGGGTTCACCAGGGCGCCGCCGCCGGTGATGATCGAGATGCGCGACGACTCACCCGACGCGTTCTTCTGGCTCTTTCCGACCACGACGAGCGCCTGGTCGGCCTTGGCGACCTTGTACCAGGCGCGCACGATGATCAGCACGATGACCAGGAGGATGACGAGGGCCACGACGGCCACTCCGATCAGGACGAACAAGCCGCCCGCGGCGAGGTATTCCACTCCGAACTCACTTCCGTTTCGATGGTGATTCCCCTCGACCGTATCGGGTCGCGTCGGCCGGTCCCTATGGTGGATTCCATGAGCAGCGTCGCTCCCCACGATCCCGCGGCCGCCCGAGGGTTCTCGCGCCGCACCCAGTCCGACATCTACCGTGCCGGGATCAGCGGCACCCGCCCGCGCGTGCCCATCGACGCGGCGGCACTCGAAGATCGTGCCCGCCGGGCGCTGAGCGCGGAGGCGTTCGCGTACATCGCCGGCGGTGCGGGCGCCGAGCGCACCGTCGCCGCGAACCGGCAGGCGTTCGCCCGCTGGCAGGTGTGGCCGCGTCCGCTGCGCGACGTGACGGACCGCGATCTGTCGACAGATTTCCTCGGTCGTCGCCGGCCCACGCCGCTGCTGCTCGCCCCCCTCGGCGTGATGGAGATGGCCCACGACGACGCCGACCTGGCGGTCGCACGTGCGGCGGCGTCGCTCGGCGTCCCCTACACGCTGTCGAACCAGGCGTCTGTGCCGATGGAAGACGTGCGCGACGCAGCGCCTGCGGGCGCGCGACTCTTCCAGCTGTACTGGTCGGCGTCCGACGAGCTCAACGCGTCGCTCCTGCGCCGGGCGGAGGAGTCGGGGTGCGAGGCGATCGTCGTCACGCTCGACACGCATCTGCTCGGGTGGCGCACGCGCGACCTCGACCTGGCGTATCTGCCGTTCACGCGGGGGATGGGGATCGCCCAGTACACGAGCGACCCCGTGTTCCAGCAGCTCGTCCGCGAGCGGGTGCGGACCGCGCGCGGTGGCGGCGCCAAGGTCAAGGTGACGGCCAAGACGATCGCCGCAGGATTCACCATCGCCCGGAAGGGTGCCGCGCTCACCGGCTCCCGCAGCCTGCGCGACAACCTCCGCTCCCCGCTCCCGCGCGCGGCGGTCGAGACGTTCCTCGACGTGTTCTCCACGCCGGCCCTCACCTGGGCGGACCTCGCGAAGGCGCGGGACTGGACAGGGCTGCCGATCCTGCTGAAGGGCATCGTGCACCCCGACGACGCCGCGCGGGCGCTCGACGCGGGGGTCGACGGCGTGTGGATCTCGAACCACGGCGGTCGCCAGATCGATCAGTCGGTGCCCACCCTCGACGTGCTCCCCGCGATCGTCGATCGCGTCGCGGGCCGGGTTCCCGTGGTGTTCGACTCTGGTGTGCGCCAGGGCTCTGACGCGTTCATCGCGCTGGCGCTCGGAGCGACCGCCGTCGCCGTCGGAAGGCCCTACGCCTACGGACTGGGGATCGCGGGGGAGGACGGCGTGCGCGAAGTGCTCCGCAATATCCTCGCGGAGCTCGACATCACTCTCGGGCTCTCCGGCTTCACGAGCGTCGACGCGCTCGATCGCGACGCGCTGCGAGCACACCCGCAGAGATGACTTCCCCCCGGAATGACACTCCCCGGGATGACACTCTTCCGAAATAGCACCTGCGAAATATCACGCCCGCCATCAGGTCTTCTCTATGCTGATGCCGTGACTACACCTCCGCAGCAGCCCCCGTACGGCGGCCCCCAGGCAGCTCCCCAGCCGATGAGTCCCGCAGATGAGAAGCTCTGGGCGACCCTCGTGCACATCGGCGGCATCTTCTTCTGGTTCGTGCCGCCGCTCATCGGGTACCTCGTCCTCAAGGACCGCGGCCCGTTCGTGCGCGCCCACACCGCGACCGCACTGAACTTCCAGATCACCCTGGCGATCGCGAGCGTCGTGGGCGGTGTGCTGAGCATCGTCGGCATCGGCCTGCTGATCATCCTCGCGGTCTACGTCGTGAACATCGTGTTCTCGATCATCGCCGCCATCAAGGCCAACCAGCTCCAGTGGTACACCTACCCGCTGGCTTTCAAGCTCGTGTCCTGACGCCCTGACCGCGTCGCGCTCGCGCTGCGCGGCGCGCGCAGACCGAAAGAGAGTGGCACTCGTCGCGGCTCCTGGCATCCCCGGGGCGCAACGCGTGCCACTTCTTCGTGCAGGGCGTGCGGGGGTCAGGAGTCGGCGGCGACCCAGTCGACGAGGTCGTCGTCGTCGCGCGGGGCGAGGGCTGCGAGCACCGCGTCGGTCGGGGCGGCGACGGGGTGCGGCCCGGCGGGGTCGAACACGACGCGGCCGATAAGCGCGCGATTCTCTTCGAGGAACGGGGCGATGGCGGCTCCGCGCTGCACGTCGAACTCCCGGTTGGGGTCGCCGGCGAGGAAGCTCGCCAGCGCCGGCACTGACGAGAACAGGGCGAGTTCGTAGGACGCCGTCTGGCCTTCGTCGGCGTCTCGCGGCTGGAATACGCGGATCTGGCGCTCGCCGTCGGCGGCGTGGATGAGCGGGATGATCACGACGTCGAGCCGCAGCGCCCGGCCGATCTCCTCAGCGTCGCCGGTGACGAGCGCGGCGGCCAGACGCGCCGACCCCACCCCCGCGTCGGGCGTGACGTCGATCGGCTCGTCGCTCATACGTCGGTCTCCTGTCCGGCGAGCACCCACGTGCTCGCGACGATGATCTCATCCGTGAGGGCGAGCAGGGCATCCCGCATCGCGGTGCTGTCGTCGGGATCGAGGTCGGGCGCCGAGAAGCTCACGAGGCACAGCCCGCGCCGGTCGCTGAACTCGAGCCAGTAGTCGGCGGTGAGCACAGGGATCGCCGCCGCCCCGAGGTGATCGTCGAGGTGATCGTCGCCGGTCACGAGGCGGACGTGGCGGATGAGACGGCCGGTCGCGAGCTCCGCGGTGACGAGCTCGCCCCGGTCGGTCTGCTCCGACAGGCGACGAGCGAGGGTGTCGAGGTGGCTTCCGGTGCCCGGTGGTGGGCCGAGCCGCGTCCAGTAGCGCGTGACCGAGAGCGCGAGCGCGGCGTCGTCGGTGCGGCGGAGGAGGAACGCGGTCTCGCGCCCGCCGCCGCCCTCGGCCGTGCGGGCGAGTCGCCGCAGCCACTGCGCGAGCTGGGTGCGGAGCGTCGGGCCCACGGTGAGTCCGGCGAGCTGGCGGTCGACGAGCGCCCCGATCTGCTGCTCCCGCTCGGCGGCACCGACGGTGAGGTCGATCCGGTACCAGTCGTCGCCGAGGGGCAGCTCCAGGTCGAGTGTGCGGTCGGATTCGCGCAGGCCGGTCGGCACCGGTTCGGGCGTGGGGGAGGCTGCGAGGATCCGGTGGACCTCGCCGGCATCGGCGGCGGCGGGGTGAGGCCCTGCGGCGTCGAAGATCACGCGGGCGATGCCAGACGTGGGATCGGCAAGCGTTGCCGCGAGCGACGGCGCGTACACGAAGTCGAAGTCCCGCTCGGGATCGTCGGCGAGAAAGCTGTGCAGGGCGGCGACCGACGAGAAGAGGGGGAGTTCCCACCCGGGGCGGGCGGGGTCGAGGCCCTCGATCAGCCGGACGGCGCTGCGGTCCTCACGGGTCGTGAGGGGGACGATCACCCACGTCGACTGCAGTGCCCGCTCGACGGCTGCGGCGTCGCCGGCGGCGAGGGCTGCGGCGAGTTCGGGTGAGCCGACGTCGTCGTACGGGGCGACCAGGCGTCCAGGCGTCACGCCGACGCTCCGGCGGGGCCGAGGGTGAGGGTCACGGTGCGGTGCGTGCGTCCCGTGCGGAGATCGAACCAGGGGCGGTCGACCCGTTCCGTCGCTTCGATCTTCACCGGTCCGGCTTGTGCGCGTTCGAGGCTCGCGCGAGGGGCCGCCGTCTCCAGGTGGCGGATCGTGCCCGCGTGCGAGAGCACGAGCCTCGTCTTTCCTTGGACAGTGGGCGAGACGCTCACCTCCCAATGGCGTCCGTCGAGGGTTGTCTGCACACGGAACGTGTTCGCGTGGATGGCCGCCTGCTCAGCCTGGCTGCGTGCGCGAAGCTCATCGGCTTCGCGGCGCGCTTGGGCGGGGTCGGCCAACTCGAAGTACCCGCCCACCGATGCCAGTCGGGGATCGAGGTGTGCCTGCTGAGGAGGCTCCGCGTCCGCATGGCCGTCGACCGTCGACACCTGCGCATCGCCGGAGTGATACTCGAGGTAGAGATAGCCTCGCTCGAGGCCGGCGCCCGGTTCGACGACTTCGGCCCACGTCGGACCGGCACCGACAGCGACGTGGCGTCGGATCACGGCGACACCGTGCCGGTCGCCGCGGTACAGCGCGGCGGTGTGGGGGAAGTCCAGTTCGTCGATGCGTGTCACGCCACCCATCCTCCCCGACGACGTCACGGGACGGTGAACGGCACGTCGTCGACGACGCTCACGCCGCCGCCGCGCGGGAACACGTACTCCGGCGCGCCCCCGAGGGTGCCCTCGTAAGGAAGGGCATGGCGCTGGTTGACGAGACCCGACATGTCGTCGATGCGGAACGTGGCCATCCGCTCCATCGTGTTGTTCGCGGGCAGGCCGAGCGAGTTGTGCGGGAATCTGAGCGTCGTCGGATCGATGCTGCCGAACGAGCCGCCGATCTGACCGGAGCCACCGCCGTAGAGGCGGTACAGGGGAGTGCTCGACCCGAGGTCGGTGACGGGCGACCGCCACAGGGCCTCCGACTCGCGCAGCTGCGCCACGGAGTAGCGGTTGGCGTTGCGCAGCGGCACGAGGGTCATCGTCTCGCCGGGGCCGAGCGGCTGCAGACGCGCTGCGCGATTGATGCGCGCGACGGTGGCGATCTTGCCGAGCGACCGCGCCACGGCGCCGAGACCGACGACCGACAGCGCGGCCCCCGCGATGCTGATGATCGCTTCGCCCCAACTGCGCTCGCCCGTGCTGGCGAGGATGACGTTGCCGATCGCATTGATGACGGCCGCGACCCCCGCGACGATCAGCAGCACGCCCGCGAGCGCCTGCCCGATCACGGGGATCCACGAGACGCAGAGGGCCAGGATGCCGGCGATGGTCGACACCCACCCGGCGATGTCGGTGATGACGGCGAGGAGGTCGGCGCCCCAGTTGTCCCACCACGAGTCGTTGAGGTCGTCGCCCTCGACGATCGCGCGGATCCGCTCTGCGGCGGTCTCGGCGGCCGAGTAGCGCTCGCCGATCGCCTCGTCGAGCAGCCGTCGTGCGCGGGCCAGGGCGGCAGCGGCGGCCTCGGCATCGTCAGCGGCGCGTCCGGCGTCGCGGCGGTGGTCGTCGGCGGCGTCGTCGTCGTCGGTGCCGGCGGCGAGGCTCAGCGCACGACGTCGGGCCGACTCGGCCGCTTCGGCGTCGTCGCGTGCGCCGCGGGCGAGCTCGAGCGCCTCGAGAGAGTCGGACTGCGCGGAGGCCAGGCGCGGTGCGTACGCGAGCAGGGCGAGCCCCGTCTCGCGGTAGCGCTCCTCGGCCCGCTCGATGTCGTCGGCCACGTCGCCGGCGTTGCGGATGAGCTCGTCGGTGGCCTCTGACTCGTCGCCGTCGAGTTCCATGTCTCGCAGGGCGCGGGCGGCGCGGGCGATGGCGTTCGCGACCGTCACGTAGTCCTGGCCGCCGGCGCGCACGGCGTCCGGGTCGCCGGGGACGGGGTCGTGTCCGAGGTCGAGCGGCGACCAGTCGATCGGGCGGCTCATACCGGTCCTCCCGGACGACCGGGGGCGGGCGACGGCGTCGCGCTGCCGTCGAGCGCTGCGGCGTATTCGGTGTCGAGTTGGCCGAACGCGTCGGCGATCGCGGTGGCCGCCTCGGCGAGCGCGCCGATGTTCTCGACCATGTCGGCCCGGCGGTCGTCCCACTTGTCGGCGAAGTCGACGAGCGCGTCGGCGAGGCGGTCGCTCCCCACGGCCTGCGCCAGTCCGCGGGAGGTGTTCTTCGCGTCCTCGAACTCCGACTTGACCACGGTCAACGTCGAGCCCGCCGCCGCGAGTCGTGCCAGGTCGATCCGTACTCCATCCACGCCCGCCATCCTAAGTGGGGGCCTGCCGGTCGGCCCATGGGGAGAACTCCCCACCGGTAGACTCGACGGATGCCGTCAGCGTGCGGCACGGCGTTCGCCAGCACTTCGCAACCGACCATTTGGAGCCACCTGTGGCCGAGCAGTCCCGCCTCGACAAAGTCATCGCCCTCGCCCGCCACCGCGGGTTCGTCTTCCAGGCCGGTGAGATCTACGGCGGTTCGCGTTCCGCATGGGACTACGGCCCCCTCGGCACGGAGCTGAAGGAGAACATCCGCCGTCAGTGGTGGCAGACGTTCGTGCGCGGTCGCGGCGACATGGTGGGCCTCGATTCGTCGATCATCCTGCCCAAGCGCGTGTGGGAGGCGTCGGGCCACGTCGCGACGTTCACCGACCCGCTCGTCGAGTGCTTGCAGTGCCACAAGCGCTTCCGTGCCGACAACCTGCTCGAAGACTTCGAGGCGCGCAAGGGCCGCGTGGCCGAGAACGGCCTCGCCGACGTGCCGTGCCCGAACTGCGGCACGAAGGGTCAGTACACCGAGCCCAAGGCGTTCTCGGGTCTCGTGAAGACCTACCTCGGCGTCGTCGACGACGAGTCGGGCCTGCACTTCCTCCGCCCCGAGACGGCGCAGGGTATCTTCGTGAACTTCTCCAATGTGCTCACCGCGTCGCGCAAGAAGCCGCCGTTCGGCATCGGCCAGGTCGGCAAGGCGTTCCGCAACGAGATCACGCCCGGAAACTTCATCTTCCGCACGCGCGAGTTCGAGCAGATGGAGATCGAGTTCTTCACACCGCCCGCCGAGGCGCAGGAGTGGTTCGAGCACTGGGTCGCCGCCTGCTGGGACTGGTTCGTCGACCTGGGCATCGACCCGGAGAACATGCGTCAGTTCGACGTGCCCGAAGACGAGCGCGCGCACTACTCGGCCGGCACGATCGACTTCGAGTACCGCTTCGGCTTCCCGGGCAAGGAGTGGGGCGAGCTCATGGGTGTCGCCAACCGCACCGACTTCGACCTGTCGAGCCACATCGAGGCCTCCGGTCATAAGCTCACGTACTTCGATCAGGCGTCGAACTCCACCTATGTGCCGTACGTCATCGAGCCCTCGTTCGGTCTCACGCGGTCGATGATGGCATTCCTCGTCGACGCGTACCGCGAGGAAGAGGTGCCGAACGCGAAGGGCGGCACCGACACCCGCACGGTGCTCAAGCTCGACCCGCGCCTCGCGCCGGTGAAGGTTGCGGTCCTCCCACTGAGCCGCAACGAGAACCTGTCGCCGCTGGCGCGGGAGGTGGCCGACAGCCTGCGGGCCCAGGGCTGGAACGTCGACTTCGACGACGCCGGCGCCATCGGCCGCCGCTACCGCCGTCAGGACGAGATCGGCACGCCGTTCTGCGTCACGGTCGACTTCGACTCGCTCGACGACCGTGCCGTCACGGTGCGCGACCGCGACACCATGGCGCAGGAGCGGGTGCCGCTCGACGCGCTGCAGGGCTACCTGGGTGAGCGCCTGCGGGGCGCCTGACCCCACCGCACGAGCGAAGCGCGCCTCTCCCGCGGGGGAGGCGCGCTTCGCGTTCGGTGCGCGTGCCGGTCGGCGCGGCTAGCGGGTGACCTTGGCGGTCTTCGCGCTCGTCTTGGCGGTGGACTTGTAGCCCGATTTGACGGCCGTCACGGTCACGGTGATGCGTGCGCCGGCGCGCGACGACGTGATCTTGTACGACTTCTTCGTCGCGCCCTTGATCGCCTTGCCGTTCGCCTTCCACTGATACGTGAACTTCGACGGCTTCGGCGACCAGGTGCCGACCGACGCGGTGAGCGTGCGCCCCACCTTGGCGACCCCGCTGATCTTCGGTGTCGGCGCCTTGGTGAACAGCTTCGCGATCGGCGCCGTGTACGAGGAGTACTTGATGACCGACGCGTACATCTTGCGTCCGCCCGTGACGGCGACGCGGATGCGCTGCCCGCCGTCGGCCTTGGTGAGCTTGTAGCTGGTGCCGGTGGCGCCCGAGATGGGCTTCGACCCGCGGTACCACCGGTACGTGAACGACGCGTTCGGCGACCATGTCGGCTTCACGAGCTTCAACGTCGATCCGACCGCGCGCGTGCCCGTGATCTTCGGCGCGGCAGTCGACGCGAACTTCTTCGGCGACATCGCGAGCTCGCCCGAGCCGAACACGTTGTCGGACCCGGCGGCTGCCGCGGTCGATCACGTGGCTCGTGCGCAGCCGGGTGACGAGCTGGGCCGGGGTCATCGCGCCGTAGCGACCGAGCACCACGGCCGCGGCTCCGGCGACCACGGGCGTGGCGGCGCTGGTGCCGTTGAAACGGCCGCCGTCGCCGGTGTACGTGTAGGCGCGGCTCGTGAAGTTCGACCCTGCGCTGAGCGCGGGCTTGATCCGTCCGTCGTTCGTCGGCCCCTGCGAGCTGTACGTCGCGATCGCGATGCCCGCGACCGGATCGACGGCGCCCACCGCGGCCATGCCGGGGTTCTTGCTGTCGTTGAAAGCCGCGGCGGCGCTGTAGGGCGAGGAGGCCGTGCCGTAGATGTCGCCGAAGTTCCCCTGCAGTTCCAGCACGTCCTTGCTCACGCCGCTGCCGGAGGCGTCGCGGAAGATGCCGACCTCGATCCATTCGCCTATGCGGCACCGGAAGTACGAGTCGGAGCCTTGCTGGAGCTCCAACGGCACGTCTCCCTTTGAGGCCTGCGTGTTCGGTGTGTACCCGGGCTCCATCCGCTGACCGTCAGAACCGAAGCGGTAGATGTCGTAGTCCGACGGCACGCTCGCCGACCAATCGCTCCAGCGGAGTCGGAAGTACGGCGAGCAGCGGATGAACATCGTGTCGAAATACGTGATCTTGCCGGTCTTCTTGCCCGTGGACGGGTCGATCTCGTAGTGGGCGAACTCCATCCAGCGGTCGTTGTTGACGTCGCGCCACGTGCCGCGCCAGTATCCGCCGCGCCACTCCTTGGTGCCGTCGCCGACGGGCATCGCCGACGCGCCGGAGTTTCCGGCGGCGTTGAACCAGGTCATGCCGAGCGACACGGCGTAGTCGACGAGGTCGGCCGAGACGCCTGTGCCGTCGCCGGGGCCGTCGAAGAAGCCGCCGAGCGAGCGGCTGAGGATCTTGACGTCGTTCGCGGCGAAGTAGTCGATCGCGGCCTTGAGGTCTTCGTTCGTGATGACCGTGGCGAGGTAGATCGTGGCGCCGGGCGCCATGTCGTGGATCGCCTCGGCCACGGCGACGCCGTGCACGTCGGTCAGGCTCGGGTCGGTGAAGAGGTCGCAGGTGCCGCCGTTGTCCTGGCAGAAGGTGCCCGCAGGCGTGGGGACCTCGCCGCGGGCTTCGGCGTCGTCCCATGCGCCGCCGTGGAAGTAGTCCACGATGCCGACGGCGACGCCCGTGCCGATGAAGCCGGCGCTGTGCCAGCGGTCCATGACCGTGGTCGACGTCACGTCACCGCCGAGGTCGCCGCTGAAGAGGGGGACGGGAACGGTCGTGCCGAGACCCGGAGGAGGCGAGAGGAGCGTCGGAAGGCTGACCGCTTCGACGGCCGACGCCTGCTGAAGCCTCTCGATGCGCCCGGCGGGCACATCGGCCACGAGCATCTGGCCCGTCACCTCGGTGACGTCCCGTCCGCCGACGGCGGCGATGGCCGCGCGGGCGGCCGCCTCGTCGTCGTGCACCACCTCGACGCGCAGGCGCGTGCCGTCGAGGTGCACCTGCGCGGCGAGCTCGTCGGGCAGCGCCTCACCGGCGGTGACGGCGTCGATGACGTCGCCGAGCGCACCGGTGCCGACCGCGGTCGTCTTGCCCGGGGCGCTCGCGTCGCTGAGGCGCAGGGCAGGACCGCTGTGGCGCGGCGCGGGACTGGTCACCGACGTCGCAGGAGTCAGAGCGGCCGCGCCCACCCCTTCGACGGCGGCGCGTGCGGCGACGGCCGCGGGTGCCGGACGGTCGGCCGGGGTCGCGACGAGCGCGCCGGTGGCGACAACGGAGAGAGCAGCGAGGATCGCCGCCGCACGATGCTTCATCGGAACTCTTCCCATCCCCAGGCGCCCTGATGATCCGGACATCGACCCGTCGTGACGGGATCGCCTGAGCGGGCGCATTCGCTACACCCTTCTCCCACTTTTGCGGGGCGGGGCAAGATCCACGTGACGAGCGGTCAGGCGCTCTTCGCGGCGGCCTTCATGGCGCGCTTGTGCTCGCGCACCTTGATGAGGGATTCGGGCGAGACGATGTCGGCGACGGAGCGGTACGAGCCGTCCTCGCCGTAGGGCGCCGACGCCTCACGCCACCCCGCGCCGGTGAACCCGTACTGCTTGCCGAGAAGCGCGAGGAAGATCCTCGCCTTCTGGTCGCCGAAGCCCGGGAGCGCCTTGAGCCTCTTGAGCACGGTGGTGCCGTCGGCGTCGCGCCAGATCGCGGAGGCGTCACCTCCCCAGTCGTCGACCACGGCCTGGCAGAGCGACTGCACGCGCGCGGCCATCGAGCCGGGGAACCGGTGCACGGCGGGGGTCTCCTTGAACAGCTCCACGAAGGCGTCGGGATCGTAGCCCGCGAGCACGGCCGCATCGAGTCGGGGGCCGTCGCCGGAAGCGGAACCGGTGCGCTCGGCGATCTTCAGCGGGCCGGTGAAGGCGGTCTCCATCGCGATCTGCTGGTCGAGGAGCATCCCGATGAGCAGGGCGAGCGGATCGTCGGTGAGCAGACGGTCGGCGGCGTCGTCGGCGGTGATGTGGAGTGCCATCCGTCCATCGTCTCATCCTCCCTCGTTCCCACGTGAGGCTGCGCCTGCTCGATGCGAGGATGGACGACATGCCCGAACCTCACGATCTCGTCGCGCAGGCGCGCGGCACCCGCGTCGTCGTGATCGGCGGCGGCCTCGCCGGATGCGTGGCGGCCCTCGCCTGTGCGAAGGTCGGGATGACCGTGACGCTGCTGGAGGCGACCGGGCGGCTGGGCGGTGCACTCGCCCCGGTCGACCTCGGGGGGATCGCGGTCGACGCGCTCGGCGACGACTTCGCGGCCGACGACGCCGATCTCGCCGCGCTCCTCGACGAGCTCCAGCTGTCATCGCGCGTCGGCGAGGTCGAGGTCGTCCCCGCCTGGATCAGTGGCATCAGCGGGATCAGTGGCATCAGTGGGATCGGTGGGGTCGGTGGGGTCGGTGAGGTCGGTGGGGTGCTGCCCGCCGACGCGGCGCCGATCGCCGAGGGCTCCCTGCTCGGCATCCCCCCCAACCCGTGGGATGCGGCCGTGCGCCGCACGATCGGGTGGCGCGGAGCGTGGCGGGCGTACGTCGACCGCCTGCGGCCTCCGCTCACGATCGGACACGAGCGCAACCTCGGGGCGCTCGTGCGCTCCCGCATGGGCGACGCGGTGTGCGACCGCCTGGTGGCGCCGGTGACCCGTGGTGTCTTCGGCCTCGAACCGCACGATGTCGACGCGGACGCCGCGGTGCCGGGCATCAGCACCGCACTCACCCGCACGGGGTCGCTCGCCGCCGCCGTCGCGTCGCTCGCGGAGTCGCGCCCGCCCCGCTCCACGCTCGCCGGCGGGCTCCACGCCCTCCCCGAGGCGGTCGCGTCACGGCTCGACGACCTGGCCGTCGACGTGCGCACCGGCGTCCCGGCGACGCGCATCGCACGGCAGGGCGACGCATGGACGGTCTCGATCCCCGCCGACCCGGCTGCAGCGGAAGGGGGGCTGGACACGGCTGCGGCGTCCACGGAGCTGACGGCGGATGCCGTCGTCATCGCCGTGCCGGAGGCCGCCGCGCGGACCCTGCTCGCCGACATCGCGCCGCTTCCGGCCGCCGCGCCGCGCGCCGGAACCCGCGTCTCGACGCTCCGCGTGCGGATGCCCGCCCCCGAGCGCGCGGACGTCTTCCCCCTGCACGGCGACGTGTGGCGGGTCGCCGACATCACCACCGCGACCGCGTTGCCCTCCGCGGTCCCGACGGGGGAGCGGATCGTGCGCGTGACGGGGCCCGCGCCGCGGGAGCTCGAGCACACCGACGCGGCGCTCACCGCGACGGCGCTCGCGGCCGCGTCGTCCGCCCTCGCCGTCGATCTCACCGAGCGCGACCTCGTCGCCGCCGCACACGTGCGCCTGCCGTGGTCGCCGGCGGTGCGGCTCGACCGCGGTGCGGAGGGGGACGCGATGCGCCGCGCGCTCGGCGACGTCGCGGGGCTGGCGGTGACGGGCGCGTGGCTCAGCGGAGACGGCGTCGAGCGCGTCGTGGCCGATGCGATCGCCGAGTCCATCCGTCTGCGGCGCCGCGCCCTCTGGGGCGGGGAGGCCGATCCGCTCCGCTCATAGCACTCCTCGAGTCGAGAGGAAAGGGGGGCATGCCGTCGCGGGAATACGGCGTTACCCTGGTGACGGACCGGAGTCAGCGGACAGCGTCTCTCAGAGACCAGAGTCGTCACGAGCGTGAGGAGACCTCCATGAAGGGCAAGATCGGTATCGTCGTCGGGCTTGCGGCGGGCTATGTGCTCGGTGCACGCGCCGGCCAGGAGCGGTACGAGCAGATCAAGGACGGCTTCCTGAAGGTCTGGAACACCGATCCCGTGCAGAAGCAGGTGGAGAAGGTCGCAGACCTCGGCAAGTCCGCCGCCATGGCGCTGCCGAGTGCGCTGTGGGACGGCGCCGTGAAGATCACGCGTGCAGCCAGCAAGGGCGGCTCTGCCGGAGACCGTCTGGATGCCGCCATCAAGGCGGGCAAGGACTCGGCCGACGAGGTCACGCGCGGCGCGCAGACCACG
The DNA here is from genome assembly GCA_963789095.1 of uncultured Actinomycetota bacterium. Classification (GTDB taxonomy): domain Bacteria; phylum Actinomycetota; class Actinomycetes; order Actinomycetales; family Microbacteriaceae; genus Microbacterium. The sequence continues at coordinate 94,045 of CAWBJK010000006.1, read as the reverse complement.
GCCGAAGAGGTCAAGAAGACGGCCGGTCCCGAGGTCAAGAAGGCGGCCGCGCAGGTCAAGCGCACGGCGGCGCAAGCGAAGAAGGCGGCGGACGACTGACATGAGCACGTCCCGCGGCTTCCGCGACCGTTCGGACGACAGCCTCCTCTCCCTGCTGGGCGAGGTGCCCGAACTCGTACGCAACCTCGTCGTCGCCGAGGTCGACTCGGCCAAGAAGTGGGTCGCGAGCGCGGGCAAGGACGTCGGCATGGGCGGCGTGTGGTTCATCGTCGCCCTGTTCTTCCTTTTCTGGTCGCTCCCCGCGCTCGGCGCCTTCGCCATCATCGGACTGTCGTCGTGGATGCCGGCGTGGCTCGCGAGCCTCATCGTGCTCCTGCTCGCACTGATCGGCGTGGTGATCTTCGCCCTGATGGGCCTCGCCCGCATCCGCCGCCTCAGCAAGCGCAAGGGCAACCCCGTGAAAGCCGTCAGCACCGACGCCCGCCTCGTGAAGGATGTCATCGATGAGTACTGAGATCCCCGTTCCGCGCACCGCTGTACCGCTGGGCATCACCGACCCTGTCGAGAAGGCGCGCGCCGAGCTGAAGGCCGCGCTGGCGGCGATCGAGGAGAAATCGAACGTCCCCAAGCGCCTCGCCAAGGCAACCGATCGCGGTGTGGCGAAGGCGCGTCGGTTCGCGCGCACCAACCCGACGGGGGCGGTCGTGGGCGTCGTGTCGGTCGCCGCCGCAGCGGGCCTCGCGGTGTGGGGCCTGGTGCGCCTTTATACCCGCTGACCTGCACAGGATTGGCGCCCCGACCGCGCGGCAGGGGTAGTATCCCTAGACAGGCAGTGGCGATGAAGCGGATCTGCCGGCGATGCACACCCGAGACGCACGCTCTTCCGCGGCGTAGGGAATGCGCGTTGTCGGGCGCTTCACGTGCGTCCGACCCCAGCACCACGAGAGTCGACCATGAACGCACACACCACGGCGAACACGCCGCCGAAACCCCTCAAGGGCTGGCGCGTCCTGGTGCCCCGCGGCGGGCCCTGGGGGGACTCTGTCGCCGCCACCCTGCGCCGGCAGGGCGCGACGCCCGTGATCGCCCCCCTCATCAACTTCGCCCCGTCGACCGATCAGGCCACGCTGGAGACGGCTCTCGCCGACCTCGCAGCCGGTGCGTTCGACTGGGTCACCGTCACGAGCGCCACCACCGTCGATGTCCTGTACGCGTACCGCGCCACGATCCCCGCAGGCACCAAGGTGGCTGCGGTCGGCGAGACCACGGCCGCCGCGCTGACGGCGGTCGGATATCGCGTCGACCTCGTCCCCGACGACGACAACTCGGCGGCCGGGATGGCGGGGCAGCTCATCGGTCTCGAGCCCGAGCCGCGCCGCATCCTCACGCTCCGCAGCGAGATCGCCAAGCCCGTGCTCACCCGCCGGCTTACCGAGGCCGGACACGATGTGCACAGCGTCGTCGCCTACCGCACGGTCGGCGTGCCGGTGGCCGACCGCATTGCGGCCGACGTCCGCTCGGGCCGTATCAACGCCATCCTCGTCACCAGCGGTTCGGTCGCCGAACAGGTGCACCTGCAGTTCCCCGACATCCCCGAAGAGACGGTCATCGCCGCGATCGGGCCGCGCACCGCGAAGGATGCGCGTCGCGCCGGGCTCGACGTGAGCGTCGTCGCGGAGGAGCAGACGGTCGACGGGCTCATCGAAGCGGTGTCGTCATTCCCGCTGCCGCACGCCACCGACGAGTTCGCGCTGTGAGGCCTCCCGTCGGGATCGTTGTCGCTCTGTGAGCAAATGAGCATCACTGCGCTGGCAGACTGAACTCATGGTGACTCTGCTGCTCGACTCCGCGCAGCTCGAAGTCGTGCTGTCACCCCTGGAGCGCGCCCTGTCGTTCCGGTCGGCGAGCCTGCGTCTCGACCGCACCGCCATCGAGAAGGTCCAGCTCACCGACGATCCGTGGACGTGGCTGCGGGGCGTGCCGAGCCCGGGAACCCACGTGCGCGGTCTGGTCGCGATGGGAACGTGGCGATCCGCGGGCGGCACCGACTTCGTCGTCGTGCGGCGTCGTCGTCCGGCCGTGGTGATCGACCTCCGGCACACCGATCCCGACGATCAGGAGTTCCAGCGCCTCGTGCTGTCGACCCGCCATGGCTTGGCGCTCGCACAGGCGTTGCAGCTCGAGACCGATACGGAGGCCGTGGAGGTCTCGGAACTGGTCACCGGTGCCGTGCCGACTGCTCAGCCTGCCCCGGCCGCTCCGAAGCGGCGTCGCGCACCGAAGCCGCTCCCGGCCACCTGACCGCCGTCAGGCGACGTCGCGGCGCCAGCTGATGAGCCCGCCGAGCACGAGCAGCACGACCGCGTAGCCGAGCAGCACGAGGCCGCCTGCCCACCATGCCAGCGGTTCTGCCGCCTGCGGGGCGGCGCCGGCGAGAGTCGAGTAGATGCTCGATCCGACGAGGGCGTCCGACGCGGCTCCGGGGAGGAACCGCGCCGCGTCGCCGACGCTTGCGACGAATCCGGCGACGGTGCGCAGGATGGGCTCGACGAACTGGGTGAACGCGATCACGCCCACGACCGCGGCGACCTGGTTGCGCACGAGGGTGCCGATCCCGATGCCGACGAGCACCCATAGGGCGAAGGCGATCACGATCCGCCCGAGCATCGCCCACGTGTCGACGGAACCGAGGTCGGGGTCGATGCCGAAGGCGGCGAGCAGGCCTGCGCCCGGACCCACCGTCGCCACGAGCGCTACCACGCCGTAGACGACGCCCATGACGATGCCGGCGAGCACCTTGCCGCTCAGAGCGACACCGCGGCGCGGGACCGCCAGGAACGTGGGGGTGAGGGTCTTGTGCCGGAACTCGTTGGTCACCAGGAGCGTGCCGACCAGCAGCGGGAAGATGTAGCCGATCGACGTCGCCAGGCTGTAGATGAGCGGTGGCAGGAGCTCTTCGGGCACCGCGGGCCCGGTCGTGCTGTCGGCGGGCACGGCGCCCGTCGCGAGTGCGCCGAAGAACCCGGCGAGACCGCCGGCGGTGCTTCCGATGTAGACGAGCAGCACGAGCGCGAGGATCCACCACATCGAGGTGGAGAACTGTTTCGTGAGCTCGGAGCGGGTGGCGTGCGCGAGGCTCATCGCTGGTCACCGTCTTCGTCGTCGGGGCGGGCGTCGGGCGTCGGCCCGGGCGTCGTATCGGGATCGGGATCGTCGCCCGCGGGAGGGGAGGAGGGGTCGGCGCCGGGCGTGTCGAGGCGGGCGTCCACGGCGGCGACACCGTCGTGGGGCGTGTCGTATCGGGCGAAGAACCTGTCGGCCTCCAGATCTGCCTCCGTCGTCGGCTGGTCGGCGTCCCACGTGGCGGGCGCGGGCTCGTCGTCTTCCGCTTCGTCCTCGGTCTCGTCGTCCGTCGGGGCTGCCGGTGCGACCTGCGCGTCCGGCTCGACCTGCGCGGGCGACTCCGTCTGCGCCTCGGGTTCGGCCTGCGGTCCTGATCTGGCCGGCGGCTCGGGCTCGGGCTCGGGCTCGGCTGCGGGCTGCGGGGTGCTCGTGCCGGGCAGATCTGCGACCGCGGGCGCGGCGCTGTCGGCCGCGATGCCGGTCGCCGAGGCGTGCACGCGCTCGCCGTTCACGAGGGCGAGGAACACCTCCTCCAGCGCGGGGCCACGACGCTGCAGCGCCGAGAGGGCGACGCCGGCAGCCGCCGCGACCGCGCCGATCGCCGTGGTGTCGGCGCCGCGCACGGTGAGTCCCGTGCGGAGCGACTCGAACGCATAGCCGGCGGCGGTCAGCGCCGCCGCGAGCGCCGCGCGGTCGGGAGCGTCGACCACGACGGCGTGCTCGTCCTGTTCGGTGAGGTCGGCGAGCGTCCCCTGGAACACGAGCCGGCCGCGCGAGATGATCAGCAGCGCTTCGGCCGTCTGCTGGATCTCGGCGAGAAGGTGCGACGACACGAGCACGGTGCGGCCCTGGCGGGCGAGGTCGCGGAGGAAGCCGCGCATCCACCGGATGCCCTCGGGATCGAGGCCGTTGGCGGGTTCGTCGAGCACGAGCACGCCCGGGTCTCCGAGCAGCGTGTACGCGAGACCCAGGCGTTGACGCATGCCGAGCGAGAAGCCGCCCACCTTGCGTCCGCCGACGTCGGCGAGCCCGACAGTGCCGAGCGCCTCGTCGACACGGGACTCCGGGATGCCGGCGGCCTGCGCGTAGACCTTGAGATGGTTGGCGGCGGTGCGGCCGGGATGGAAGCTCGAGGCTTCGAGGGCTGCGCCGACGGTCTGCAGCGGGTGGGTCAGCTGCGCGTAGCGCTTGCCGCCGATCGTCGCCGTTCCGTTCGTCGCCGAGATGAGGCCGAGCAGGATCCGGAGGGTCGTGGTCTTGCCGGCTCCGTTCGGGCCGAGGAAGCCGGTGACGACACCGGGTTCCACGCGCGCACTGAAGTCGTCGATCGCCGCCACGGTGCCGAACCGCTTCGTGACGCCGGCGAACTCGAGGACGTGTCCTTCGGGCATAGGAGACCTCTCGTGGATGGGCTGTCGCTCCTATCCTGTCGGATCACGCGCTCCGCGTGCGTGAGGAGGTCGCGAGTGCGTCGTGCGCCGGCCGTCGCACGAGGCTGCGTGCGGGGCAGGATTCCAGGTGGCGGCGACGCGCCGTCGGGTAGCGTGAGCGGCGTGAGTGCACCCGACGTGTCCCCCATCCCGTCCTCGTCCCGCGTGACGGCGACCCGCGACAGCAGTGTCGGGCACCTCACCCTCAATCGTCCCGAGGCGATCAACGCGCTCGACCTCGGCATGATCACGGCACTGTCGGCCGCGCTCGACGGGTGGGAGCACGATCCCGACATCCAGGTGATCCTCCTCGACGGTGCGGGGGAGCGCGGCCTGTGCGCGGGCGGCGACGTGCGCGGCCTCTACGATCAGATCGTGGCGGGCCGCGCCGACGAGACGGCGCGATTCTTCCGCGCCGAGTACCACCTCAACGCCCGGATCGCGGAGTACCCGAAGCCCGTCGTCGTGCTCGCCGACGGCATCACGATGGGAGGCGGGATCGGGCTGGCCGGTCACGCCGCGGTGCGCGTGGTCACCGAACGCTCGAAGCTCGCCATGCCCGAGACACGGATCGGGTTCACGCCGGATGTCGGCGGCAGCTGGCTCCTCGGCCGCGCGCCGGGACGCGTCGGCGAGTACCTGGCGCTCACGGGCGGCACGATGGACGCCGCCGACGCGATCTACGCGGGCTTCGCCGATCACCTCGTGCCCTCCGAGCGTCTCGGAGACCTGCACGACGCGCTCATGACGCGGGCCGACCCGCACACCCCCACCGAACTCGTGCTGCTGTTCGACGAGACCGCGCCGCCTTCACGGCTGGCGCAGTGGCGCCCGTGGATCGACGACGCGTTCGCCGCCGCGACCGTGGGCGACATCGTCGACCGGTTGCGGTCGCGGCCCGAGCCCGAGGCGGCCGCGACCGCAGACACGCTGGAGACGCTGTCGCCGACCGGCCTCGCCGTGACGCTTGCAGCGGTCCGCTCGGCCCGCGAGCTGCCGGGGCTTCGCGCCGCCCTCGCCCAGGAATTCGCGCTCGTGGAGTGGTTCGCGACCACGCAGCCCGATCTGGCCGAAGGCATCCGGGCGCAGCTCGTCGACAAGGACCGCACACCGCGGTGGCATCCCCCGACGCTCGCCGACCTGCCCGCCGACCTCGGATCCACCGCGCTCGCGTTCGTGCCGTCCGCGCCCCTCTGGGACTGACCCGCATGTTCGACAGCCCGCTGTCCGCCTCGGCGTACGAGGTGCTCGCCGTCGCGCCCGACGTCGACGATGAGGCGCTCCGCCGCGCCTACCGGCTCCGCCTGCGTCAGACCCACCCCGACACCGGAGGCGATGCTGCGCTGTTCGTGCAGGTGCAGCGCGCCTGGGAGCTCGTCGGCACCCCCGCAGCGCGTGCCGCGTACGATCGCGGTCACGGATTCGGCGCCGCCCCGACGTCGTACGCCCCCGACGCGCCGGCCTGGCGTCCGCCCTCGGCTCCGGCCGACACCCGGCCCCGTGCCCGCTCGTTCGGGCAGCCCGGGGGATGGCGACGCGAGCGCTACCTCGACCTCATCCGCGAGTGGGCGGGACGCGGAGTCACGCTCGAAGACCCGTACGATCCGGCACTCGTGCGCACCGCCCCGCGCGAAGTGCGGCGCCTGCTCGCCGACGCGCTCGCCGAGGAGGCGACGGCGCGCGTGATCGCCGACCTCGGCATGGGCTACACGGTGTGGCACGACGTGGCCGCCGATCCTCGCGATCCCGACGCGAAGCTCGACCACATCGTGCTCGGGCCGAGCGGCCTCTACGCCGTGCTGTCGGAGGATTTCGGCGCGCCCGTGCGCACGCGCCGCGGCGAACTGATCGGCGAGGCGGTGACGGGCGCTCCTGTCGCCGGCCTTGCCGCGCGGGCGCGCGGCCTCGCCCGCGCGGCGCGTGTGAAGTTCAGCGGCGCGATCGTCGTGCTCCCCGACGACGACGTCGCGACCGCGATCGAGGAGCTCGGCAAGGTCAAGGGCCTCCCGGTCGCCGTGGTCGGACGCGCCGCCCTCGCGACGGTGCTGCGGCGCGGGGTCGCCGGCGCGCGTGAGATCGGCGGCAACGAACTGTTCGACGTGCGCACGCGGCTGCAGCAGACCGTTCGTTTCGTCTAGCGACGAGACCGCCGCCGTGGCGTGCTCCGCCCCCGTAGAGTCGAACCATGGAGCCCGCATCCTGGACGTTCCTGATCCTCGGCGCGGCCGTCGTCGCTTTCGTGACCTCGCGCGTTCCGCTCGCGCTCGTCGCGGTCGGCGTCGCGCTCGCCCTCTGGGCCACCGGCGTCCTGACGCTGCCCGAGGCGCTCGCCGGCTTCGGCGACCCGACGGTGCTGTTCATCGCGAGTCTGTTCGTGGTGAGCGAAGCGCTCGATGCTACGGGGGTCACGGCGTGGCTGGGGCACCAGGTGATCACGCGGGCCGGATCGAGCCGCCGCACGCTCACCGGGATCGTCTCCCTCATGGCAGCGGTTCTGGCGGCCTTCATCAGCATCAACGGTGCCGTCGCCGCGCTGCTGCCGGTCGTCGTCGTGGTGGCCGTGAGGGCGGGCATCGTGCCGTCGAAGATGCTCGTTCCGCTCGCGTTCGCCGCGAGCGCCGGGTCGCTGCTGACCCTCACCGGGACGCCCGTGAACATCGTCGTGTCGGATGCCGCGGTCGCCGCGGGAGGGCAGGGGTTCGGCTACTTCGAGTTCGCCCTCGTCGGGTTGCCGCTCGTGCTGCTCACGACCCTCGTCGTGGTCGTGCTCGGCGGCCGGCTGCTGCCGGATCGCGTGCCGGAGCACTTCGGCGATTCCGCGCCCGACCCGAGGACCCACGCCCGGACGCTCAAGGAGTCATACGACGTCGACCTCGACACGGGCACGCTGTTCAGTGCCCGCGAGGGGGTGCTGGAGGTGCTGGTGGCCCCGCGGTCGCGACTCATCGGCCGCACGGTGTGCGCGGGCATGACGACGCGCGATGAGAACCTCGTGATCCTCGCCCTCCGGCGGGGCGAAGAAGGCGGTCCGAACGCGTCGCGGGGCGCCTCCGTCGCCGGGTCGATGACCCTGCAGGCCGGCGACGCCGTCCTGGTGCAGGGTCCGTGGGACGCCCTCGACCGGTATGCGGCGCTCTCCGACGTGATCGCCGTGACCCCGCCGCGCTCGCTGCAGCGGGCGGTGCCGCTCGGCCGCGGAGCGCGGCGCGCCCTCGTGATCCTCGCTGCGATGGTGGCGCTGCTGGCCACGGGACTCGTGCCGCCGGCCGCCGCCGGGCTGCTCGCCGCCGGAGCGCTCGTCGCGACCGGGGTGCTCACGGTGCCGCAGTCCTACCGCGCGATCTCGTGGACGACGGTGATCCTCATCGCCGGGATGATCCCGCTGTCGACGGCGTTCATCACGACCGGTGCCGCGGGAGTGGTCGCCGACGCCGTGATCGCGGTCATCGGCACGTCATCGCCGCACCTCGCCCTGCTGGTGCTGTGCGTGCTCACGATGGTGCTCGGCCAGTTCATCTCGAACGTCGCCACCGTGCTCGTGGTCGCCCCGATCGCGATCGCCGTCGCGGGGGGACTCGGCGCGAGCGTGCAGCCGTTCATGATGGCGCTCACGGTGGCCGGTGCGGCGGCGTTCCTCACGCCGATCGCGACCCCCGTGAACCTGATGGTGATGCAGCCGGGCGGCTACCGGTTCGGCGACTACTGGAAGCTCGGCCTGCCGCTGATGCTCGTGTTCCTCGCGGTCGCGGTGGGTTACGTGCCGCTCGTCTGGCCGTTCTGACGCGGCAGGCGCCCGCGCGTCAGCGCAGGACCCCCAGGAGGTGGAGGGGGTGGGCGAGGCGCCACCACGCATCGGGTTCGCCGAGGTCGTCCGACAGGGCGAGACCCGAGGCGGCCGAGTCGACGGGGCCCTCGACGCGCAGCTCGCCCGCGCCGTCGCCCGCGTCGCGCGAGGCTCCGAGCTCGATGTCGGTCTCGGCGGTGACGCGTTCTCCGTTCCACAGGATCACCGAGGCGTCGTCGGTCGTGACGATCCGGGCGTCGGTTCCCCACGCGGTCGTCACCGTCGCGACCGGGGTGCCCGCGGCGAGCGTCGTCGGCGACGACACCTGCTCGGCGACCTGGTCGAGGAGTTCGGCCGTCGCCGTGCCGCGCAGCTCGGGGGTCGGCTGGTCGAGGGCCACCGCGTAGACGCGCACGGTGGTCTCGCCGACGGAGACGTCGCGGGCGGCGAGCAGGTTGTAGCTGCCGATGAGGCCGCCGGTCTTGATCCCGACGATGCCCGCCTCACCCAGGAGCGGGTTCGTGTTCTCGATCGTGCCGACGCCCGGGATCTCGGCCGACTCGGTGGCGACGATCTCGGCGACGACCGGATCGTCCATCGCGATCGACGCGAGGCGGATGAGTGAGGCGGCGTCGGCCGTGTTGCCGCGGTCGATGCCGGTCGGCTCGACGATCGAGATGCCGTCGAGCTGGTGCTCGGTCAGCCATTCGGCTGCGGCGGCCGCGAACGATTCGTCGGTGGGCCACAGCCGGCGGGTGAGCATCTCGGTGTAGTTACCCGCCGACGCGATCAGCGCGCCCTGCACCAGCTGGTACTGCGTGAGGGTGCCGCCGACAGGGACGTTCAGCGCCGACTCCCCGCGCCCGAGGAAGTTCCAGTAGTCGACGCGATCGCCGTAGACGATCTCGCGCGCCTCGCCCTGCTCGCCGGGCTCGAGGGGGGCGCGATCGAGCACCATCAGCACGCTGACGAGCTTCGTGATGCTCGCGATCGTGTCGGTGGCGTCGGACGAGGCGAGCGTCGCGCTCATGCCCTCGACGCCCACGGCCCCGATGCCGTCGACCGGCCACGACACCTCGGCCTCCGGCGCGGAGACCGCGGGCGCGTCGGCGGCCGAGACGCTCGGCGTCACATTGTCGAGCGGCCACAGCAGGGTGGCAGCGCTGTAGCCGCCGGCGACGGCGAGCGCGACCGCGAGCGACGCCAGCGCCCGGCGAGGGGAGCGGCGCGGCGCGCGGCGAGGCGGGAGGAGGTCGGGCAGCACGGGCACGTACGTGCTCGAGGCGGCGGCCAGGTCGGAGGGCGCGCGCCGGCCGACGAGCGCATCGGCATCGACCCAGCCGAGTGCGACCCGGTGACCCGGTGCGGAGGACGTCCTCGCGTCGGCGGGCGGGGATGACGTGTCCGCGGCGGAGGCCGAGATGAACAGCGATGCGGCGTCGTCGGGCTGCGCGGGGTCGTCGGGCTGCGCGGGGTCGTCGGGCTGCGCGGGGCGGAGTGGGGCGGCCGCGATCGGCGCGGCGACGGGTTCGGCGGCGGGGGCAGCGCTCTCCGAGGAGCCTGCGGCGGCCCGCGCGCGTTCGGCGGCCTGGGCTCGCAGTGCGCGTCTGGACGTGGGGGGCGCATCCGACGAAGTCACGGGCAATAACGTACCCCGACTGGCTGAGGCTATACTGATCGACATAACCACGGGAGTCCGGTGAGCCGGGCTGAGAGGAAGCGATCCACGCTTCGACCGTCGAACCTGATCCGGATCATGCCGGCGCAGGGAGGAGAGAGAAATGAACGCTTCGGCGTCCCCCACCACCGCCCGTCCCGTCACCGGGAGCCGCTTCCGCTGGCGCGTCGTCGACATCGTCGTCGCCAGCGTCCTCGGTGTCGCCTCCGGCCTCATCTTCCTGCTGTGGAACTTCGGCTATCTCGGTCCGAAGGCGATCCTGGAGCCGCTCCTGCCGGGGCTCCAGGGGCTCCTCGACGGACCGTGGCTGTTCGCGGGCGTGCTCGGCGCGCTCATCATCCGAAAGCCCGGTGCGGCGATCTACACCGAGACGCTCGCCGCCGTCGTGTCGGCGCTCGTCGGCAACCAGTGGGGCGGCTTCCTCACGATCGAGGCGGGGCTCGTGCAGGGGCTCGGCGCCGAGGTGATCTTCCTGATCTTCCTGTACCGCGTGTGGTCCCTGCCGGTCGCGATCGCCGCCGGTGCCGGCGCCGCGCTGTTCGGCGCTGTCAACAACCTCATCCTCTGGTACGCGGGGGCCGATGCGACCTTCACCGTGATCTACCTGATCAGCTCCCTTGTGTCGGGCGCCCTGATCGCCGGCGCGCTGTCGTGGCTGCTCGCGCGGGGCATCGCCGCGACGGGGGCGCTCGACCGCTTCGCCTCCGGGCGCGAGCGACGCGAGCTCGTCTGAGGGTCGTGACCCACGGCGTCGCCGGCGGCGTCTCGCCCGCCCGCGTCGAGGCGAACGGGTGGGGGTGGCGGCACGCGTCGCGGCGCGCGTGGGCGCTCACCGATGTCACCCTGCGGATCGACCCCGGCGAGCGGGTGCTGCTGCTCGGGGCGTCGGGCGCCGGCAAGTCCACGCTCCTTCACGGGCTGGCGGGCGTGCTCGGCGGCGACGACGAGGGCGAATCGCGCGGCGAGCTGCGGATCGACGGCGAGCCGTCGCCGGCGATCCGCGGCCGGGCGGGACTCGTGCTGCAGGACCCCGATTCGCAGGTGATCCTCGCGCGCGTGGGTGACGACGTCGCCTTCGGGTGCGAGAACCTCGGCGTCCCGCGCGATGAGACGTGGGCGCGGGTGCGTGCCGCGCTCGACGCGGTCGGTCTCGACGTGCCGCTCGACCGGCCGACCAAGGCGCTCTCGGGAGGTCAGAAGCAGCGTCTCGCGCTGGCCGGGGCGCTCGCGATGCGCCCAGGGCTGCTGCTCCTCGACGAGCCGACCGCCAACCTCGACCCGGATGGCGTGCGCGAGGTGCGCGATGCCGTCGGGCGGGTGCTCGACGCGACGGGGGCGACGTTCGTCGTGGTCGAGCACCGCGTCGACGTGTGGCTTCCGCTGGTGGATCGCGTCGTCGTGATCGGCGAGGGCGGGGTCGTCGCCGATGGAACACCCGATGCGGTGCTCGGCGACCCGGCGGGCGCCGATGCGCGACGGCTGGCGGCTGCCGGGGTGTGGGTGCCCGGCATCCCTCCGGCCGTCCCGCCGCCTCCGGCAACGGGGCCGGGCGGCGTGCTGCTGTCGGCGCGCGGGCTCGCCGTGGAGCGGGTGCGCCACACTCCGGTGGCGACGGGGATCGACGTCGACGTGCGAGAGGGTGCCGCGCTCGCGATCGTCGGGCCGAACGGCGCAGGCAAGTCGACCCTGGGGCTCACGCTCGCCGGACTCGTGCCTCCCGCGGCGGGCGAGCTCGCCGCGAGCGCCGCGATCGCCGCGGGGCTCGGTCGATCGCCCATCGAGTGGCGGTCGCGCGAACTCCTCACCCGGATCGGCACGGTGTTCCAAGACCCCGAGCACCAACTGCTCGCGCGCACGGTGCAGGAAGAACTCGAGGTCGGCCCCCGCGCGGTCGCCGCGCGCGGGCGAGGGCGCCGTTCGCCGAGGCACGACCTGGACGCTGCGGCCACCGCGACGGTCGATGAGCTGCTCGAACGCCTGCGACTCACGGCGCTCGCCCGCGCCAACCCCTACACGCTGTCGGGTGGCGAGAAACGGCGGCTGACAGTGGCGGCGGCGCTCGCGACGGCTCCCCGTGTGCTCGTGCTCGACGAGCCCACGTTCGGGCAGGATGCGCGCACGTGGGCCGAACTCGTCGGGCTCCTCGCCCGCCTGCGCGACGACGGCACCGCGCTCGTGACGATCACTCACGACGAGGCGGTCGTCTCCGCGCTCCACGCCGAACGGTTCGCGCTCGGTGCGCCTGCGAGGGAGGTCACCCCATGACGCTCCTCGACGCGCACGCGCGCTCCGGGCCCGTGGCGCGGATCAACCCGGTCGCCAAGCTCGCCGCGAGCGGGCTCATCGCGATTCCCCTCATCCTGACGCTCGACTGGGTGTCGGCGGCGGTTGCGCTCGCGCTGGAGAGCCTGCTGTTCGTGTTCGCGGGGCTCGCGTGGCGGGAGTTCTGGCTGCGAACGCTTCCCGTGTGGATCGCCGCCCCGCTCACGGCGCTCACGATCGCCCTCTACGGCGAGGCGTCGGGTCAGGTCTACGTCGAATGGCTCGTGATCCGCATCAGCGACGGATCGCTGGAACTCGCCCTGGCGACGTTCTTCCGCGTGCTGGCGATCGCGCTGCCATCGGTCGTGCTGTTCGTGACGGTCGACCCCACCGACCTCGCCGACGGCCTCGCCCAGATCGTGCGGCTTCCCGCGCGGTTCGTGCTCGGGGCTCTCGCGGGCCTGCGGATGGTGGGTCTGTTCCTCGACGACTGGCGGGCGCTGGAACTGGCGCGGCGTGCGGGCGGTGTCGCCGACCGGGGGCGCATCCCCCGCTTCCTGGGGATGGCGTTCGCGCTGCTCGTGCTGTCGATCCGGCGCGGCTCGAAGCTCGCGACGGCGATGGAGGCGCGCGGCTTCGGGGCGCCCGTGCGCCGCACGTGGGCGCGCGCGTCGGTGTTCGGTGCGAGGGAATGGGTGCTCGTCGCTATCGGCGCGGCGATCTCCGCGATCGCGGTCACCGCCGCCGTCGTGTTCGGCACCTGGAACTTCATCCTCGGTCCGTCGTAGCGGGGGCCTGCTCCGCTCCGCTCCGCCCCGTCCGCCTCGTGCGGCTCGGCTCCGTTCAGCCGGACTCGGCCGCGTCCTCGTGCCGCGCCCCATCCTCGTGCCGGGCCCCATCCTCGTGCCGCGCCAGGCGCAACGGCGAAAAGGCGATGACGAGCGCCGCCACGACGAACACGCCCGCGCCGATGGCGAGGGTCGGCCGGTAGCCGAGGACCGTCATGAGAACGCCGGAGAGCAGCGCGCCGCACAGGAAGACGACGCGGTTGACGGTGCGGATCGTCGAATTCATGCGCCCCTGGATCGCGTCGGGCGCGACGGACTGCCGGTAGAAGATGTCGTTGGCGTCTTCGATGCCCATGGAGAGGCCGTAGATCAGCTGCGCGCCGGCGACGACGGCCAGCAGCACCCCCGTGCCGGCGCTGGCGCTCAGAGGAGCGATGGCGAGGCACAGCCACGGCGCGACGACGAGTGAGCGCCCGAGCAGGATGGCGCGTCCGGCGCCGAGCCGGCGACCGAGGCCGGGCGCGATCACCGCGCCCGCGAAGCCGCCCACCCCGGCCGCAGCCACCGCGAGGCCGAACGCCCACGGCGCGAGCTGCAGTTCCCGGAGCACGAACACGCCGAACGCGGTCGCGACGATGCTGTTGCCGAGGAACCAGGCGTGCACCGAGATCGCAAGAGGCCTGAGGGTGCGGTGCGTGTAGGTGTAGCGGATGCCCGCGGCGATGTCGTGGCCGACGTGCCGCCCGGCGGCGCGGGGCTCCGGACGGGGTTCGTTCACGCGGATGCGGGCCTGGAGGAGCGCCGCGACGGTGTTGGCGACCGTTTCGATCACGAACAGCACGGGAGGGCCGACGAGGGCCAGGAGTGCACCGCCGAGGGCCGGACCGGCCGTCTCGGCGACCGTCTGGCTCTGGCCGATCCTCGCATTGGCCTGCACGAGCGACGCGCGGGGCACCAGGCGGGGCAGCAGCGGCTGAGCGGCCGAGTCGGAGAACAGGGTGAGCACGCCTAGCGTCAGGATCACGACGGCGAGCGACCAGAAGTCGAGGAGGTCGGCCACGATCAGCACCGTGATGACGGCGAACAGCAGCGCACGGCAGACGGTGGTGATCACCAGGGTGCGCTGACGTCGCCACCGGTCCATGAGAGCACCGACGATGAGCCCCAGGAAGACGTACGGCACCACGCTGAGGGCGCTGAGCACGCTGATCTGCAACGGTGTCGCTTCGAGCGTCGTGACGATGAGCACCTGGAGGGCGACCCCCGCCACGGCGCCGCCGAGGGCGCGGATGGTGGTGGCGCCCCAGAAGAAGCCGAAGGCGGGCTGGCGGAGGATCTCGACCGGAACGCGCGCGTCGCGGTGGTCGGGGGAGGCCGCGTCGCGCATGCGTCCCAGGGTACCGAGCACGTACCGAGCACGTACGAGCATGCCGCGCGGGGTTCCACGCGGCCACCGGGGGCGCGTCAGCGTGTTCGCGGGCTCAGGTGGCGTTCCACAGGTCGCGGTAGTACGCCATCCGGTCGGGGTCGGGCGCGATGCCGTAGGCCTCGACGAGCGCGTCCTCCCATCCCGGGCCGTAGTTCCACTCGGTGCTCATGGCGGCCACGGCGATGTCGGCCCAGCGGTCGCCCACGCCGAGCGCGCCGAGGTCGACGTGGGCGAGCCAGCGTCCGTCGTCACCGAGCAGCGTGTTGGGGCAGCACGCGTCGCCGTGGCAGACGACGAGGCGGTCCACGGGCGGCGCGGTCCGCAGTGTCTCCGGCACGGCGATGCCCCGTCCGGCGGCGTTCGCGAGGCGGCGGGGCACCGTCCAGTCGAACGGGCAGTCATCGACCGGGAGGGCGTCGTGGAGAGCGCGCAGGCCTTCGCCGACGGCGCGAACCGCCGTCGGCGGGTCGGCGAGCCACCGCGGGTCGACGGCTGAGAGGCCGGGGATCGCGCGGGTCACGAGCCACTCGGTGTCGGCGTCTTCGCCCGCGTCGAGCACGTCGGGCACACGGATGTGCCGGCCTGCCCAGCGGAGGCGCTCCGCTTCGGCCCGCATGCTCGTCTCGGCGGTGCGCGGTCCGTATTTGAGGAAGCGGCCGTCGTCGGTGCGGAAGGTGACCCCGCCGATCTGGTTGTGCCACACCGGCGTCAGCGCGGCCCCGCCCGCGAGTCGGCGCACGCGGTCGGGCACGGGTAGCGACGGTTCGGGAATCGACACGGCATCCATCCTGCCGCGTTCCGCGTCGGCGCACCGTCATCGCGGTGTAAAAAATCATTGACATCGACCGACGCCTGGTGGACACTCGACATGTCAGGAATTCTTTACATGGGGAGTCGTCATGGTCTACGAAGAGCGCAACACGTGGAGCGGTCTCATCGTCCTGCTCGTCGTCGTGCCGGTCTACGTCGTCAGCGTGTTCCATCAGGCGGGCGGCGGCTCTCTCGCCGACGTCGACTGGGCGCCGCTCATGCTGTGGACGATCGGCGGCGGCATCGTCGGCACCATCGCGGTCAGCATCGTCTGGGGCATCATCGCGGGGATGCGCGAACCCGACGGCGTCGGGCGGACCGATCAGCGCGACCGCGACATCGCGCACATGGGCGACCGGGTCGGCCAGGCCTTCACCGCCATTGGCGGACTCGGAGCGATCGTGCTGTGCGCCCTCGAAGCCGACACCTTCTGGATCGCGAACGCCGTCTATTTCGGCTTCGCCCTCTCGGCTCTCGTCGGCGGGATCGCCCGCGTGATCGCCTACCGCCGCGGACTCGTCTGATGGTCAAGCCCACGCGCGTCACCAACGACATCCGCTCCCTGCGGGCCGCTCACGACGACATGACGCAGGCCGATCTCGCCCGGCGGATCGGCGTCACACGGCAGACCCTCATCGCCATCGAGCAGGGCAAGTACTCGCCGACGCTCGAACTCGCCTTCCGCATCGCGCGCGTCTTCGGGGTGCCGCTCGACGACGTCTTCTCCTACCCGGCCGAACCAGAGGACTGACATGACTTCCACACTTCCTCGCACCATGACCGTCTGGCGACAGCGCGTCTACGGGCCGCCCGACGTCGTCGCCGCCGAGACCGTCGACGTGCCGCACCCCGGCGCGGGAGAGGTGCTCCTGCGGGTCGACGCCGTCTCGCTCAACTCCGGCGATGTGCATCTGCTGCGCGGCACCCCCGCGCTCCTCCGCCTCTTCTTCGGACTCCGGGGCCCCCGCGTGCGCGGCCGGGGGATGGACGTCGCCGGCACCGTCGCCGCCGTCGGCGCGGGTGTCGACGGTCTGCGCGTCGGCGACGCCGTTCTCGGTGCGGCGGACGAGACCCTCGCCGACTACGCCGTGGTGAAGGCCACGCGACTGGTCGCGATCCCGGAACGCGTGGACGCCGTCACCGCTGCCACCCTGCCCGTCGCCGGCAACACGGCCATCGCCGCGCTCGACGCCTGCCGTGTGACGTCGGGACACCGTGTGCTCGTCATCGGCGCCGGCGGCGGCGTCGGCACCTTCACGGTGCAACTCGCCGCAGACCGGGGAGCCGAGGTGTGGGCCACGGCGGGCGCCCGTGCCGCGACGACGCTGCAGCGGCTCGGAGCGACGCGCACGTTCGACTACCGCACGACCGCTCTGAGCGGCCTGCCCGCCGGATCCTTCGACGCGATCATCGACATCGCGGGTGAGCCGCCCCTGCGGCTCCTCCGCCGCCTGCTGCGAAAGGGAGGAACGGTCGCACTCGTCGGCGGAGGCGGGGAGAAGCCGCTTGGGCCGATCCCTCGCATGCTGCAGACGCTCTTCGTGCCCGGCCGCTTCCGCCCGATCGCCGCGACGACGAAGGCGGCCGTGAACGCCGACCTGCTCGCGCTCGTCGCCGCCGGCCGCCTCACGCCAGAGATCGAGCACACCTACCCGCTCGCCGAAGCCCGCGCCGCGCTGGCGTTCGTCGACGCCGGACACACTGTCGGCAAGGTCGTCGTCGCCGCGCACGGCTGAGCCCGGGCGCCCGAGTCGACGGCGCACGCGAAAGTCCGGTGTCAGTCGGTGCGAGAGAGCGCCGACCGGAGAAGCGCCGCGTGATTGCGCTCCGCATCGTTGACCGAAAAGAGCAGTGTTGCGACCTCGTGTTCGGCGAGTGTGTCGCGCAGCGCCGCGACCGCCGGGTTCGCGGAGAGCTCGGCGGCGTACTCGTCGGCGAACTGCTCCCACGTGAGGCCTCCGCGATGGAACGCGGCGCGGAGCTCGGTCGACGGCGCCACGTCTTTGGCCCACAGGTCGAGGGCGGCGCGCTCCTTCGTGAGCCCGCGCGGCCACAGACGATCCACGAGCACCCGGAACCCGTCGGCGGTGGCAGGAGGGTCGTAGATCCGCTTGATTCGCAGCATCATGCCGCCAGTCAATGTGCGCTCGGCGCGCCGGGCAAGACGCGCGGCCCAGCGGACGCCGTGCGCCGCCGCCTTTCCGGCCCCGGGCCGCGCTCAGCGAGGAAGCACACCGAGACCGCCCAGTGCCTGCGCCGTGCGCCGCTCGTCAGCCGCCGCATGCTGCGCGTCGCGGTGCCCGGCGTCGCGCGACGACTGGCCTTGCCTGCACGCCCGGGCGTGAACCGTGCCGTCAAGAAGCGCCCGATGGCGCCGAGGAGATAGGGCCGCAGAGGCGGCCGCGCACAGCATTCGAGGGTCTCGGTGACGGTCACCCCTGCGACGATAGGAGAGCGTGGCGCCGCCTCCGCGTGCCCCGCGCGGATCTCCGTGCCTGCCGTCCCGATTTCCGTGCCGCCGCCCGGTACGTGCGTAGCCCCCGCGTCAGAGCCGTGCGTCTCGGGCGAGACGGAGTCCCGCGTATTGTGGTCTCCGATACCGCACCGCCGCCGTCCCCCACCGTTCGAAGGAGAACGCATGGACCTCACCGGAGCCTCCGCCCTCGTCACCGGCGGGGCCAGTGGTCTCGGACTCGCCACCGCCCGCGCCCTCGCCGCCGCCGGTGCTCACGTCGTGATCGTCGACCTGCCGGCCTCCTCGGGAGCCGCGATCGCCGGGGAGCTCGGCGGAACGTTCGTCGCCGCCGACGTCACCGACCCCGGGCAGGTGTCCGCGGCCGTCGAGGCCGCCGCGGCGGCCGGCCCACTGCGCGTGGTCGTGAACTGCGCGGGCATCGCACCGCCCGCGAAAGTGCTCGACCGTGACGGCAACCCGACCCCGCTCGCCGACTTCGAGCGGGTCGTGCGCGTGAACCTCATCGGCACCTACAACGTGATCGCCCAGGCGGCGGCCGCGATGAGCGTCACCGATCCCGCCGCCTCCGGCGACCGCGGCGTCATCGTCAACACCGCGTCGGTCGCCGCATTCGACGGGCAGATCGGTCAGCCGGCCTACGCCGCGAGCAAGGGAGGGGTGCATGCTCTGACGCTGCCGGTCGCCCGCGAGATGGCCCGCCACGGCATTCGCGTCTGCACGATCGCGCCGGGGATCATGGAGACGCCGATGCTCGCCTCGCTGCCGCAGGCGGCGCAGGACTCTCTCGGCCAGCAGGTGCCGTACCCGCAGCGTCTCGGTCGCCCCGACGAGTACGCGGCGCTCGTCATGAGCATCGTGGCCAACGGCTACCTCAACGGCGAGACGATCCGCCTCGACGGCGCGATCCGGATGGCGCCGAAATGACCGGGCGTGGGCGGGCGGCGTTCACGACTCCGGAGATCCTGCGCGCCGCGCGCGATGCGCCCGCGGAAGCCCGGAGCCTCGCACATCATCGTGCCCCAGCTCTCCGGAGTTCTGAACGAGAGGATGTCGGCACATGAGCGAATCGATCCTGTACACGCGTGAGGGTGCGCTCGCGCGGCTCACCTTCAATCGACCCGCCTCGCTGAACGCGATGGGGTTCGAGATGGGGCAGCGCTGGCGCGACCTCGCGCACGAGGTTACCGCCGACCCTACGGTGGGCGCGATCGTCCTCGACGCGAACGGCCCGGCGTTCTGCGCGGGGGGCGACGTCGTCGAGATGGCGACGTCGGGCGCCACCGGGGCCGACGTGACCGCGGCGGCGCACACGATCCACGACGGCATCCGCACCTTCGTCGAGTCGGATAGACCGATGGTCGCCGCCGTGCAGGGCGCCGTGGCCGGCGGGGGGCTGGGCCTCATGCTCACTGCCGACTACATCGTCGCGTCGGGAGCGGCGAAGTTCGTGAGCAAGTACGCGAACATCGGCCTCACCCCCGACCTCGGTGTCTCCACGCTGCTGCCGGCAGCGGTCGGTCAGCGGCGTGCGCTGCGGCTGCTGCTCCACGACGTCACGATCGACGCCGAGACGGCCCTCGACTGGGGTCTCGTCACCGAGGTTGCAGACGACCCTGCCGCGCGTGCCGCCGAGATCGCCGCCTCGTGGCTCGCCGGCGCCACCGCCGCGTTCGGCCAGGCCAAACGGCTCGTCCGCACGGGGGCGCACCGTTCGTTCGCCGAGAACCTCGACGACGAGGCCCGGTCGATCGGCGCGCGCTTCGACACCGAGGAATCGAAGCTGCGCGTCGCGGCGTTCGCCGCCGCATCCCGCAAGCCCGCATCATCCGCACGACAGGAGCAGTCATGAGCCTCGCCGGAAAGACCATCCTCATGTCCGGCGGCAGCCGCGGCATCGGCCTCGCGATCGCGCTGCGCGCGGCGCGCGACGGAGCGAACATCGCCCTGCTGGCGAAGACCGACACCCCTCACCCCAAACTCGAGGGCACCGTGCACTCCGCGGCGGAGCAGATCCGCGCGGCCGGTGGTCAGGCGCTCCCGATCGTCGGCGACGTGCGCAACGACGACGACATCACCGGCGCCGTCATGAAGACACAGGGCGAGTTCGGCGGCATCGACATCGTCATCAACAACGCCTCGGTGATCGACCTGTCGGGATCGCTCGAGCTCTCCGCGAAGAAGTACGACCTCATGCAGGACGTCAACGTGCGTGGCACGTTCCTGCTCTCGCGCACGGCACTGCCGATCCTCCTGGAGGCCGAGAACCCGCACATCCTGTCGCTGTCGCCGCCGCTCAACACGACGCCGCGGTGGCTGGGCGCGCACACCGGCTACTCGATGGCGAAGTTCGGGATGACGATGGCGACGCTCGGCATCGCCGCGGAGTTCGCCGACCGGGGAGTGGCGGCCAACACCCTGTGGCCCGAGACGACGATCGCGACGGCCGCCGTGCAGTTCGCCCTCGGGGGCGACCGCATGATGAAGGTGAGCCGCACCCCCGAGGTGTACGCCGATGCGGCCTACGAGGTGCTCAACAAGCCGGCGCGGGAGTACACGGGCCAGACGCTCATCGTGGAGGACGTGCTGCGCGCTGCCGGAGTGACCGACTTCTCGCGCTACGCCGCGACCCCGGGAACGCCCGACGCGGAGCTGTTCCCCGACATCTTCCTCTGACCCGCGCCGGTCGGGGCGCGGTCAGGCAAGACCGAGCGACGTGAGCGCGTTGTGCACTCCATCGTCGAGCACGCCCGTCGTCACGCGGTCGGCGAGCGCCCGCAGTTGCGGGTCGGCGCCGGCCATCGCGACCGACGTGCCGCACACGTCGAACATCTCCACGTCGTTCCAGCTGTCGCCGATGCCGACGGCCAGCGCCGGATCGAACTCGAGGAACGCGAGCAGTTCGACGATGGCGGCACCCTTGGTGATCCCCCGCAGCGAGATCTCACCGTTGGAGCCGCCCGGCATCGGCATGCTCCCCGGGATGACGTGGAATCGGTCGCCGAGGTCGCTCTGGGCGCGGTCGACACTGTCCGACCGTTCGCTCACGAACACGGCCTTCGCGATCGCATCGAGATCGGCGTCGGCGACGGGCGCGTAGCGGTCGGCGGCCTGGCGTATGACGGAGTCGAGCAGGTCGGCCTCGTCGTCGACGCCGAGCCGGCGGAGGTCTTCGGCGCGGCGCTCGGCGCGCAGCCGTGCGAAGTCGGCCATCATCGCGAGCACGCCTTCGCTCGCGTACACCTCGTCGTTCGACTGCAGGAAGTAGTGCATCCCGTGCTCAGCGAAGTACGCCTGGAGACGGTCGACGTCGTCGCGCGGCATGGTGTGCGAGAACAGCACGTCGTCGCCCCGGGTCGTGTACGCCCCGCCGTTCGTGATCGCGCCGTCGAAGCCGATCGCGGCGACGTCGGGGTGGATGTCGCCGTGGGAGCGCCCGGTGCACAGGTACACGAGATGGCCGTTGCCGCGTGCGGCGCGGATCGCCGCGACCGTCGAGGGTGCGATGACGGATCCATGCTCGAGGATCGTCCCGTCGACGTCGATGAACACGATGCGCTGGGAGAAGTCCTGAGGGGTCACAGGGTCCATCCTCTCAAGCGCCGATGAACGACGCCTGAGCACGGACCCGCCGCCGGCCGGTGCAGGCCGGTCGTCAGTGCTTCTGACCGGTGACGAGGAGCACGCCGCCGAGGCCGATCATCATGCCGCCGCCGGTCGCGGTGAGGGTCTCGATGCGGCGCGGCGACTTCGCGAACCAGGTGCGCGCGGCCGACGCGGCCAGCACCCACACCGAGTCGGAGACGAGGGCGATGACGGCGAAGACGAGCCCCAGCTCCATCATCTGCAGGGGCGCCGATCCGGAGTGCACGTCGACGAACTGCGGCAGCACGGCGACGAAGAAGGCGATCGTCTTGGGGTTGGTCACGCCGACGACGAACCCCTGCCACAGCTGACGGGCGGGGGAGTGGGGCAGCGCCCCGAGCTCGACGGTGCGCGATGCCTCTGCGCGGTGACGGATGGCCTGCACTCCGAGGTACACGAGGTACAGTGCGCCGGCGACTTTCAGGATGGTGAACAGCGTGGCGGAGGCGGCGATGATGCCGCCGACGCCCACGGCTACGAGTGCGACGATCGGGA
Organism: uncultured Actinomycetota bacterium; assembly: GCA_963789095.1. GTDB lineage: Bacteria > Actinomycetota > Actinomycetes > Actinomycetales > Microbacteriaceae > Microbacterium. The sequence goes on along the minus strand of CAWBJK010000006.1, from coordinate 72,128 downwards.
CGAGCGCCAGGGTCACGCCCGCGACGCTGAGGAGGCCGCCGGTGCGTCCGAGCACGAGGGTGCGGCCGACCGAGAAGAGCACGGCCGGACCGGGGATGACGATCAGGATGATCGCGGCGACGGTGAACGCCACCAGGCTGTCGAACGGGACCACGACAGTCAGCGTATCTCCGCCGACGACACCGCTGGCGGAGCGGGGACGACCGGCTTAGGATCACCGCCATGACGGTGCGGAGTCTGTTCCCGATCCTGCGCACCCGAGACCTGCCGCGTCTCCGGGAGTTCTACATCACTGCCTTCGGCGCCGTCGAGCACTACCGATGGGAGGACGTGTACGTCGCGCTGTCGCTGGGCGACGCCGGAGCGGGCATCGGCATCGGCCTGGAACCGGCCGCACGGGAGGGAGACCAGATGTCGCTCTGGGTGTACGTGGACGACGTGGACGCGGTCTATCGGGCCTGCTGCGATGCCGGGGCGAGGTCGGTCGCCGTGCCGGCCGACATGCCGTGGGGCGAGCGGGTGGCGCAGATCCACGATCCCGACAGCAACCTCGTCTACCTCGGGGCGACGTCGGGGACGGGGGCGAGCACGACGTAGACGCCCGGCTCGCCGGCCCACCAGAACCCGAGGCGCTCCTGATCGGTCATGCCGTCGGGCCGGAGGTCGGCGTCGATCGCGTCGTAGGGGAGGTCGACGACGAGGGCGCTCGTGTCGCGCAGCACCGCCGGCACGCACCGTCCCCGCACGACCGAATCCCGCCGGACCGACAGGCAGGCCTCCGATTGGATGGCGCCTTCGGCGACAGCCGTCCACAACTCCCAGCCATAGACCGTCGCGAGGTGCGACGACCGGGAGACCACTCCGCTCGTCGCGAACCACGGGGCGTCGGGTGACGGCGCCGGGATGACGGGAGGGATCCGCTCGATGATGCGGACGTCGCGGTCGCGCACGATCGTGAACGCCTCGCGTGCGGTCACCGTCTCGGTGCGGACGGCGGGTTCGGGTGCGGGCAGTTCGGCGAGCAGCCGGAAGCCGGCGAAGAGGGCGACGACCACGGCTGCGAGGGTCACGAGGGTGCGGACGGGGTGCGGGGCGGAGCGCGTCGCGGACGCCCGCCCGCCGCGGGGGTAGGTGCGGGGCGCGCGCCCCCCGCGCCGGGTGGGGGGCGGCGTCGGTGGGTCGGCCGCCGTGTCGTGTCGGCCCGCGTCGGTCGCAGCGTCTGCGGCGAGCTCCCACCGCTCCTTCGTCGTCGACGGCCCCGCCGCGCGGACCGCCTCACGACCGCTCTCGGCGCGGGATGCCGGCACCGCATGCAGCGGCGCAGGCTCCGCGGCCGTCTCCGCATGGAGCTCTGTCTCGAGGGCCTCCCAGCGCGCCAGCGTGGCAGGCGACAGGTCGCCTTCGGGGCCGAACACGCGGCGGCGAAGGCGTTCGAGCTCGGCGCGATCGGCGGCTTCCATGCCCCTCACCGTCCGACGAGCAGCCAGACGTCCACGCCGCCACCGTACTCCCGCACCGCCCGGCGGGCGAGAGCTCCCGGTTGCGGGTGCCTTGCGCGGATGCGGCCGGCGTCGGAGGATGGCCGGCCGCATCCGCGGGGATCCCGGGGTGCGGGATCGCGGCGGTCAGGCGGTGAGGTTCGCGCCCCGCGAGCGGATCACCTCGGCGTACCAGTCGAACGACTTCTTCTTGTAGCGCGCGAGCGAGCCGCTGCCGTCGTCGTTGCGGTCGACGTAGATGAAGCCGTAGCGCTTGCTGAGCTGCGCCGTCGACGCACTCACGAGATCGATGCAGCCCCACGTCGTGTAGCCCAGCACGTCGACGCCGTCCTGGATCGCCTCGCCCACCTGCACGAGGTGGTCGTTGAGGTAGGCGATGCGGTAGTCGTCGATGACGGTCTTCACGCCGTCGACCTCGACGAGCTGATCCTTCGCGCCCAGCCCGTTCTCCACGATGAACAGCGGCTTCTGCCAGCGGTCCCAGAACTGGTTGAGCACGAGGCGCAGCCCGATCGGATCGATCGCCCATCCCCACTCGCTCTTGGCGAGTGTGGGGTTCTCGACGCCGCCCATGATGTTCCCCTCGCCCTTCTTCTTGAGCTCGGGGTCGGCGGTGTCGGCGACCGACATGTAGTAGCTGAACGACACGAAATCGACCGTGTTGGTGAGGTCGTCGCGGTCCTGGTCGGTGATCTCGAGCTCGATGCCCTTCTCGCGGAGCGTCCGTAGGAAGTACCCCGGGTAGGCGCCGCGTGTGTGGACGTCGCCGTAGACGAGGTTGGCGTGGTCGGCCTCCATCACCGCGAGCATGTCCTGCGGTGAAGGCGTGAGCGGGTAGACCGGCATCGACAGCACCATGCAGCCGATCCGCGCGTTCGGTGCGACCTCGCGGGCGATGCGCGTGGCACGCGCCGAGGCGACCAGTTCGTGATGCATCGCCTGGAACAGCGCCTGCTCGCTCAACTCCTCCTTGGGCGTGTTGATCCCGCCCGACATGAACGGCGCGTGCAGCAGCGAGTTGATCTCGTTGAAGGTGAGCCAGTAGGTCACCCGCGAGCCGTAGCGCTCGAACAGCGTGCGGGCGTACCGCTCGTAGAAGCCGATCAGACGGCGGTCCGTCCACCCGTCGTACGTCTCGGCGAGGTGCAGCGGGGTCTCGTAGTGCGAGATCGTGACGAGCGGCTCGATGCCGTGCTTCTCGAGCTCGTCGAGCAGCCGGTCGTAGAACGCGAGGCCCGCCTCGTTCGGCTCCTCGTCGTCGCCGTTCGGGAAGATGCGGCTCCACGCGATCGAGAACCGGTAGGTCTTGAAGCCCATCTCGGCCAGCAGTGCGATGTCGTCGGCGTATCGGTGGTAGTGGTCGATGCCGACCAGCTTCAGGTTGTCGGGCGTCGGCTCTGCGGTGCGGGGGGCCATGATGCCGCGCGGCATCACATCCTGAACGGACAGACCCTTCCCGTCCGCGTCGTAGGCGCCCTCCAGCTGGTTGGCGGCGGTCGCCCCGCCCCACAGGAACGTGTCGGGGAAGACGAAGGTGGCGTCGGTGCTCATGGGCTCTCCTTACTTGGCGACGGTGATCGAGTCGACTGAGACGGCGGTGAACAGCGGGTCGCCGTGCGCGATGGGGCCGGAAGCGGCCTCGGCCACCTCGGGGTAGAGGTCGGGGTTGGTGACGATCACGGGGGTCGTCAGGTCGTATCCGGCCGCGGCGATGGCGTCTCCGTCGAACTCGACGAGGAGGTCGCCCGCCTTCACCTGCTGGCCGGCGGTGACGCGCGGGGTGAAGTGGGTGCCGCCGAGCTTGACCGTGTCGATGCCGATGTGGATGAGCACCTCGGCGCCGTCGGCGTTGCGCAGGCCGTACGCGTGGCCTGTGGGGAACGCGGCGACGACCGTGCCGTCGAACGGCGCGTACACGGCACCGGAGCGCGGGCGGATGGCGACGCCGCGGCCGAGCGATCCGTCGGCGAAGGCAGCGTCGGGCACCTCGGCGAGGGGCACGACCGTGCCGTCGACCGGCGCCAGCAGCGGGACGTCGTTGGCGGATGCCGGTGCGGCCTCGCCCGGTGCCGCAGCCTGCGGTTCGGCGAACCCGACCACCACCACGAGGACGAACGGGATGATCACAGCGGCCGCCAGACCCAGCGCCAGCATGAGCATGTTGCCGTTGCCGAGCAGAGCCGTCACGGCCAGGCCCGACGGGACGACGAACGCGGTCGAGAACACGGCGCCGAGCGAGATGATCGCGCCGCCGACCGCGCCGCCGACGATGCCGAAGGCGAAGGGACGCTTGAGCGGCAGGTTGATGCCGTAGATCGCGGGCTCGGTGATCCCGGCGAGGAAGCCCGAGAGGGTGGCGGGAGCGGCGAGCGACTTCAGGTTCCTGTCGCGGGCCCGCACCCACACGCCCGCCACGGCCGCGGCCTGCGCGAGAACGGCGGCGAACACGGGAGCGATGAGCAGCATCTGGCCGGTGGCCTGGAACTCCACCTGGAACAACGGCACGAGGCCCCAGTGCAGACCGAAGATCACGAACACCTGCCACAGACCGCCCATGATCGCTCCGCCGAGCCACGGCACGGTCGAGAACAGCCAGCCGATGCCATCGCCGAGGAGGCCCGAGAGGAAGTCGGAGATCGGGCCGATCACGACGAACACGAGCGGGACGCCCAGCAGCACGACGACCATGGGCGTCACGAAGCGGCGGATCGCGGCAGGCAGCGCGCGGTAGAGGAACTTCTCGGCGTGGCTCTGCAGCCAGACGACGAGGATGATCGGGATGACGCTCGACACGTAGCTGACCATCGTGAACGGGATGCCGAAGAAGCTCAGGCCCTCCACGCCCACGGCGCCGACGACCGTCGGGTAGACCAGGGCGCCGGCGATCGCGAACGAGGTGAACTCGCTCGCCTTGAAGTACCGGGCCGCCGTGATCGCGAGCGCCATCGGCAGGAAGTTGATGAACGCGTCGGAGAGCGCGTACAGCACGAGGTAGGTGCTCGAGGCGGTGTCGATCCATCCGAACGTGGCCGCCGCCGACAGGAACGCCTTCAGCAGACCCGTGCCCGCCAGCGCCCACAGCACGGGGGTGAAGATCGCGGCGATCATCTTGATGAAGCGGTTGAACAGGCTGCCCTTGACCTCGCCGCCGTCCGCGTCGCCGTCGGTCGCGCCGATGCTCGAGATGGCGCCGATCGCCGCGTACACCTCGGGAACGTCGTTCCCGATGACCACCTGGTACTGACCGCCGGCCTGCGTCGTCGTGATGACGCCGGGGGTGGCCCGGAGGGCTGCGGCATCCGCCTTCGACTCGTCCTTCAGGACGAAGCGGAGCCGGGTCATGCAGTGCACGAGCGACTGCACGTTCTCTTCGCCGCCGACGCCCTTGAGGACATCCGCCGCGGTCTTCGCGTAATCCGCCATCGGGATCCGCCTTCCTTTCGCCGCAGCACCGCGGCCTGTTCATGTGATTCTCGAGGACGGATCGACCGGTTTCGGGCAACAAAAAAACCTGGACTCGTTCACCTGCGACCGATGGTCATCAGTCGCGGTGTGAGTCCAGGTTTCGCCCGCTTTCGCGGTAACGATCCGGAGATCTCGGCAGGACGGGATCCTGCGCGAGACACCATAGCACGGTTCAGGAGGCGCCTGTCGAATCGTTCTCGGCGGGAGCCGGGGCCGCGGCCGGGGCGGCGACGCTGTTGCGCAGACGCTCGACGTGGACGATGAGGTAGAGCACCTCCTCGTCGGTGAGGTCCGACCCGGTCGCAGCCAGCACGTACCCCTTCACCTCCTCGGCGATCGCGTGCGACACCGGGTAGCTGTGCTTCGCGAACTCGAAGAACGACGTGTCGTTGCTCGCGAGCATCGTGCGGTTGACGAGCCGCTGGAGCAGGAACTGGACGTGCAGGATGAACCGTGCGTAGTCGGGGCTGTCGGACTCGAGCCGCACGCCCAGGCGCTGCTCGACGACATCCACCACGTGCTGGAGGCGCCGCAGGAGCAGGGCTGCCGTGCCGTTGGGCTCGTCGCGCGTCGCGTTCAGCAGGTGCATCGTGAGGAACACGGCCTCCTCGGGCGGCAGGTCACGTCCGAGCGATCCTGAGAGCGACGCCGCCATACGCTCGGCGACGGCGAACTCCTGCGGGTACAGCACACGCAGCTCCGGCATGTTGGTCGTCGGGATCCGCACACCCTGCTCGAGCCGCTCGAGCACGTAGTTCACGTGGTCGATGACCGCGATCGTGAGGTGGCGTCCGAGGTGACGGCCCAGCATCCGTTCGGCGTCGTCGACGGCGCGGGTGACCGCCTCGATGATCGCGTACGGCACGTCGACGAGCAGGCGGCGCTCGCGCTCGCCCTGCGCGCCGCCATCGAGCACGAACGTCTTCTCGACCTTCGCGGCGTCGATCACGTCGTCGGGGCGGAGACCGAATCCGAGGCCGCGACCCATGAGCACGCGCTCGCGACCAGACTCGTCGATCGCGATGACCACGTTGTTGTTGAGCACCTTGTGCACCGGCACGCGGCGTGCGGCATCGGCGGCGGCGCTCATGTCGAGAAGTCTAGGAGGTCGGGCACTCCGAGAGGCTGACGCTCAGCAACGGTCGATACCCTGGGGACATGACCGAATCCACCCCCCGGGATCTCCCGGCCGCGGCGAGCACCCCGGGCGCCGTCCGCAGCACCGGCCCCCGCCAGGTGCGTCCCCGCACCGAGGGGTGGACGCAGCGCACCGACGAGAGCGGCCGCCCTCTCCTGCAGTTCGCCGCGCCCAAGCGCGGGATGCCGCCCGCGCACCTCGCCGACCTCACGCCCGAGCAGCGCGTCGAGAAGGTGAAGGAGCTGGGGATGCCGGGCTTCCGGGCGAAGCAGCTCGAGAAGCACTACTTCCAGCACTACACGTCCGACGCCGCCGCGATGACCGACCTTCCGGCCGCGGGGCGCGACGAGTTCGTCTCTACCATGCTCCCGCCGCTGCTCACCGAAGTGCGGCGGCTCGAGACCGACAAGGGCGACACCATCAAGTTCCTCTGGAAGCTCCATGACGGCGCGCTCGTCGAGTCGGTGCTCATGCGCTACCCCGGGCGCATCACCCTGTGCGTATCGAGCCAGGCCGGCTGCGGCATGAACTGCCCGTTCTGCGCCACCGGACAGGCAGGGCTCACCCGCAACATGTCGGCCGCCGAGATCATCGAGCAGATCGTGCGCGCCAACCGGCTCATCGCCGACGGAGGCTTCGGCCGCGCGCACCACCCGGGCGAGCGCGTCACCAACATCGTGTTCATGGGCATGGGCGAGCCGCTCGCGAACTACAACCGCGTGATCCAGGCTGTCCGCGTCATGGTCGACCCCGCGCACGGGCTCGGGATGAGCGCCCGCGGCATCACGGTGTCGACCGTCGGCCTCGTCCCGGCGATCAACAAGCTCGCCGCCGAAGACATCCCGGTCACGTTCGCCCTGTCGCTCCACGCCCCCGACGACGGCCTCCGCGACGAGATGATCCCGATCAACTCGCGCTGGAAGGTCGATGAGGCTCTCGACGCCGCCCGCAACTACTTCGAGAAGACGGGGCGCCGCGTATCGATCGAGTACGCGCTCATCAAGGACATGAACGACCACGCGTGGCGGGCCGACCTCCTCGCCGACAAGCTCAATCAGCGAGGACGAGGCTGGGTGCACGTCAACCCCATCCCCCTCAACCCCACCCCGGGGTCGGTGTGGACGGCGTCCGAGGTTCCCGTTCAGAACGAGTTCGTGCGCCGTCTCAATGACGCAGGCATCCCCACGACCCTCCGCGACACTCGCGGCAAGGAGATCGACGGGGCCTGCGGCCAGCTGGTCGCGACGGAGGAAGACCGCGCCGCCGCAGCATCGGCCCCCGCTCCCGTGGCCTGACCCCCTCCCCGCGGCGCTAGCGTGGGGGGATGGTCAACTATCGCTATCTCGGCAACAGCGGATTCAAGGTCTCGGAGATCACCTACGGCAACTGGGTGACCCACGCCTCGCAGGTGGAGAACGACGCGGCGATCGCGACGGTCCACAAGGCGCTCGATCTCGGCATCACCTCGTTCGACACCGCCGACGCCTACGCCAACACCGCCGCCGAGGTCGTGCTCGGCGAGGCTCTGAAAGGTCTCGAACGCTCGGAGTACGAGGTCTTCACCAAGCTGTACTGGCCGATCGGACGCAAGGGCCCCAACGATCAAGGGCTCTCGCGCAAGCATGTCTTCGACGGCATACACGGGTCGCTCCGCCGCCTGGGCGTCGACTATGTCGACCTGTATCAGGCTCACCGCTACGACTACGAGACCCCGCTGGAAGAGACGATGCAGGCGTTCGCCGACATCGTCCGACAGGGGAAGGCCCTCTACATCGGCGTCAGCGAGTGGACAGCCGAGCAGCTGCGCGAAGGCCACGCCCTGGCGACCGAGCTCGGATTCCAGCTGGTGTCGAACCAGCCCCAGTACTCCGCGCTGTGGCGCGTGATCGAGGGCAAGGTGATCCCGACGTCGGAGGAGCTCGGGATCTCTCAGATCGTGTGGTCGCCGATGGCGCAGGGCGTGCTGTCGGGCAAGTACCTTCCTGGGCAGCCGCTGCCGCAGGGTTCGCGCGCGACCGACGAGAAGAGCGGTGCCCGCTTCATCCAGCGCTTCCTCGACGACGAGGTGCTCACGGCGGTGCAGAACCTCAAGCCGATCGCCGAGCAGGCGGGCCTCACGATGCCGCAGCTTGCGATCGCGTGGGTGCTGCAGAACCCCAACGTGGCGGCAGCGCTGGTGGGTGCGTCGCGCCCCGAGCAGCTGGAGGACTCCGTCAAGGCGTCGGGCGTCGTCCTCGACGACGACACCAAGAAGGCCATCGACGACGCGCTCGGCTCGGTCATCGTGACCGACGTCGAGGAGACGTACTCCGTCTCGCCGAAGTCGCGTCCGGCGTGAACCGGCGCAGCCCCTGATCGGGACGAGCATGGTGACGACGAGCGCCGGCATCCTCCTCTACCGCGTGCCCGAGGCTGCGGGCGAGGAGGTGTCGGTGTTCGTCGCCCACATGGGCGGCCCGTTCTGGTCTGCGAAAGACGACGGCGCCTGGTCGATCCCGAAAGGGGAGTACGGCGACGACGAGTCGGCGCTCGACGCCGCGCGTCGGGAGTTCCGGGAAGAGCTTGGCATCGACGCGCCCGCGATCGAATATGCCGAGCTCGGAACGTTTCCCTACTCGTCCGGCAAACGCGTCGTCGTCTTCGTTGCCGACGGCCGCGACTTCACGGCGACCGAGTTCGACTTCGGGACGTTCGAGATGGAGTGGCCGCCGCGGTCCGGGCGCAGGCAGAGCTTCGCCGAAGTCGACCGCGCCGAGTGGATGCCGGTCTCGCGAGCGCGCGAACGACTCGTGAAGGGGCAGCGCGCGGCGCTCGACCGCCTGGAGGAGCTTCTCCGCGCCCTCTCGTGAGAGAAACCCCTGGAGAGTGTCGGCGGCGGGGTTCAGACTGTCGTCGGGGCGGCTTCGCGCTTCACTGAGGAGGGGGCACCGACATGGCTCACGGCGACATCACCCACATCGACATCCCTGTCAACGACCTCACGGCGGCAGGCGAGTTCTACTCGACGCTGTTCGGATGGCAGATCTCCGAGATGCCGGGGTTCGAGGGATATCCGATGTGGCGCGCGCCCAACGGCGTCAGCGGCGGCGGGCTCGCCCCGCGTTCGGACGGCTTCACGCAGCCACGGTCATATGTCGAGGTCGATTCCATCGACGACACCATCGCGGCTGCCGAGGCGGCCGGAGGGTCGGTGGCGATGGCGAAGGACAACATCACCGAGACGAGCTGGTGGGCGGTCATCGTCGATCCTGACGGCAACCACATCGGCCTCTTCGAGGGCACGACCGACTGAGCGGGTCGGCTTCGGCCGTCCGGCGCCCGCGCGTCAGCGCTTCTTGCGGGGCGCGTCCGAGACGTCGAGGCGCTCGTGGAGTCCGCCGAGCGAAGACCACGCGCTCTCCTTGCCGGCCGCGGCGTGCTCCGCGGCGCGCACGGCGCGCTCGTCCGCCCATTCGTTGAGCACGTGACCGCGGTGACCGCGGACGTGCTCGAGCACCACGTCGGGCAGCCCGGCGGCGCGGCGGGCGTCGCGAGCCGTGATCAGCTGCTCGAGAAGATCCTGGTTCTTCGTCGGGGCTCCGGTCGACGTCTTCCAGCCGCGGCGGCGATGTGCGTCCATCCACGACGAATAGGTGTCGATCGCGTACTTCGAATCGGCCTGCACGACGAGCGTCTCGACGTCGGAGTGGTCTTCGATGGCTTTGAGCAGCCCCAGCAGCTCGCCGATGTTGTTGGTGCCGACCGGCAGCGAACCCGCGGCCCAGTGTCCGTCTTCGCCTACCCACGCCCAGCCGGTGGGGCCGGGGTTGCCCTTGCAGGCGCCATCGGTGGCCACGACATAGCGCGAGGAATCCGTCACCCCACCACGCTACCCGGGGTTGCGGAAGCGCCCGGTCGTCAGTCCTTCCGGGGCAGGAACTGGGGGTCGCCGGGAGTGACGCCGAAGAACAGCGGATCGGAGGGTGACTCCTCACGGGGCAGGTACCCCTCTGAGAGCGTCACGGCCCCGAACATGAGCTCGCGAAGTTCGAACGGGTCGCCGGGCCAGCATTTCGTTTCGGCGGCGACGATGACGCCGCCGTTGGTGAAGAAGGTGATCATGAGCAGGTCGAAGTCGCCCTGGTCACGCACGTGCAGGTCGTGGGTGGCGTACACGCCGCTGCCGAGGTCCCACCCGGTCACGGTGAACCCCAGGGAGGTGAGGTACTTCGTGACCCGGTCGGTGACCTCGGGCAGTGTGACAGGGTCGATCTGGGTGTCCCGGAGGAGGTCGAACTTGTAGGTGCCGTCGTCGCAGCCCGCACCGGACGGCTCCATGCCGTAGGAGCCGCCGTCGGAGCCCCACGGGCCGTCATGGATCAGCGCCTGCACGGCGTTGGTCACGGTGCGGTAGCTGAAGTAGTGCTCGCGGGCCTGCGCGAACAACTCATCGCCGGTGGGGGTGGTCATCTGTTCTCCCGTCATGCAACCAGCGAGGGCGGCCGTCAGGACCATTGCTCCGGCGAGGGGCCACGGGCCGCGGGTGTGTCGTCGTGTCATGGCGCGGTGTCAGTCCTTCCGGGGGAGAAACTGGGGGTCGCCGGGAGTGACGCCGAAGAACAGCGGATCGGAGGGTGACTCCTCGCGGGGGAGGTACCCCTCTGAGAGGTAGACATCGCCGAACATGAGGTCGCCGAGCTTGATGTAGTCGCCGGGCCAGCACCTCGTTTCGGCGGCGACGATGACGCCGCCGTTGGTGAAGAAGGTGATCATGAGCAGGTCGAAGTCGCCCTGGTCGCGCACGTGGAGGTCGTGGGTGGCGTACACGCCGCTGCCGAGGTCCCACCCGGTGACGGTGAACCCCTGCCCGTTGAGGTAGTCGCGGACGCGGTCGGTGACCTCGGGCAATGTGGCGGGGTCGATCTGGGTGTCCCGGAGGAGGTCGAACTTGTACGTTCCGTCGTCGCAGCCCGCACCGGACGGCTCCATCCCGTAGGAGCCGCCGTCGGAGCCCCACGGGCCGTCATGGATCAGCGCCTGCACGGCGTTGGTCACGGTGCGGTAGCTGAAGTAGTGTTCGCGGGCCTGCGCGAACAACTCATCGCCGGTGGGGGTCGTCATCTGTTCTCCCGTCATGCAGCCGGTCAGCGCGGCGGTCGCCAACATCGCCAACGCGAGGTGCCACGGGCCGCGGGTGTGTCGTCGTCTCGTCATCTGTCCTGCCTCACGCGGATCGGTTCGCCGTTCGCGACGATGTTCGCGACGTTACGGAACGACTCCGCATCGCGGCTGAGATAGCCGTTGTCCTTCTCCCACCAACCGAAGACGGTGTTGCCGCCGTCGTGGGAGGCGTGTCCGGGGGTGCCGAGGGCTTCTTCGGTCGCGCCGTTCAGCGACGGGACGGGCCCGCCATCGCTCTCGAACGAGACGGCGCCCGGAAGCGACGCGGGGTCGGTGCCGTGCCCGAAGGAACTGGCCTCGCCGTAGCGGGCGACCCAGTCACCCGGGGCGCGGGAGGCGAAGATCTGCGTGCCGCTGTAGTCCATCGGAGCATCGCCTGTCCATCCCGCGTGATACTCGTCGGGCACCCCGGCAGAGCCCACCGCGATGAGCCGATCGACGCCGAGCGTGTCGGAGGCCCCGCCGACGGCGAGGAACGCCGTCGTGCTGCCGTAGGAATGACCGATGACCGAGGTGATCGAGCTCGGCTCCACCTGCGTCCGCAGGCCGCGCAGCGTCTGCGTCAGCCGCGCGGCGCCCTCCGTCGCGCTCTCCATCGTGTGCTCGGTCGCCATATCGGGGGAGTCGTAGCCGTACCAGGCGATCGTCGCGGACGCCGTGCCCCTCCCCTTCAGGGTCCCGTACTCATTCGCGTACCGGTTCAGGTTGCGCGCACTCTCGCCCCAGGCCGTGAGGTCGCCGAGGCTCGAGAACATGCCGCCCACCATGACGTTCACGTGCGTGATGCCCGCCATCGGATCGACTGGATGGCCGTCGTCGTCGACGATCGACACGCCGTACATCACGGCGGCCGTCGCCTGCGGATGCTCGAAGGGGTGGAACACGAGGAGTTGGCCGCGATGTCGCTTCATCTCGGACGCCATCGTCGCGAGTTGGCGGTCGAGCGGTTCCCCGTGCGGGCCGCGTCGGCGCACGCGGTCGAAGCTCGTGCGGTTGGCGATGAACCGGTCGCGGTAGGGCACGCCCTCCAGGTTGCCGATGAACTCCGGATGCCGGTCGTGCAGCCGAGCACGCTGACCGGGTGTCAGCGACGCCCATGCCAGCGCGACCTCTGCGGGGGTGTCTGCCGACGCGAGCAGATCGATCGCCTCCACCGTGGCCGCGTCGACGAACCCGGCACCCGAACGGGCCAGGCGTGCCACCGCGGCGTCGTACGCGTCGTCCCACCGCGCGTAGGCCGCCTCCCACCGCTCCCACAGGTCCGCCAGCACGCGCCGCGCGCCCACGAGCGTGTCGTGCGCGTTCTCCGTCCGCGCCTGGCGACGTGCGGTCTCCAGTGGGTCGCCGTCCGGCTGCCGCCACTCCGCAGCACGCGCCCCGGCGTACGCCGCGGCGGCTTCGTCGACCGCGGCGTGGGCCGCCCTGATGTCGTCGACGAGCTCGTTCGCGTTGCGGGCGTGCACGGCGACGGCCTCGCCGTACTCCCGCACGACGCGCGCGACACGGCGCGTCAGCTGCACGGTCCGCGTGACCGCGGTCGCTGTCGTCCGGGCGTCAGACTTCGCACGTCGAATCGCCCCCCGCCCCTCCAGCCCGCTCCCGATGTGGGCGAGCACGACGATGCTGTCGTCGCCGTGCTCCGCGACGGAAGTGAGCGCCCGGTGAAGCCCCTCGAGCGCTCCAGAGTCGACCTCGATCGTCTCCAGTCGCCAGCCGCGGTTAGGGGAGAGCATCGGCGAAGTTCCGATCCCGTCCGCTGCCCAGTGAGACGTCGAGGCCAAGCGACACGTCGAGGGCGGTGAACTGCTCCAGGATGTCTTCCAGCCGGTCGCGCACGGCGAAGCCCGCGTCTCGCTCATTCCGGACGTGCACGACGATGTCGCCGATCACGCCCTCCAGCGCCACCCGCAGGTTCGTGCGGCCGGCGGGGTCGCCGATGCCGGTCTCGCGCCGCCACGCGTCCTCCGCGTGCATCCCGTAGTCGCCGAGCGAGGACGTCAGCGTGAGAACAGCATTCGCCAACGCGGTGCGATCCACCTCGACGTCACTCATCCGCACCGTCCCCGTCTCCCTCGGCGGCACCCCCGCGCCACGCAGCGCCGCCGATCCCGCCTTGCTCTCGGAGCGCCCTCCGGAACCGCTCGGAGGGGATCCGCTCGGAGGGGATCCGCTCGGAGGGGAACCGTTCGGAGGTGCCAATCAGAGGTGCCGGTCAGCGAGGCGCGTACCCCACTCGCCCGACTGCGGAACATGGTCTCGTGCGCGACGAAACGCTCCCGGCGGGTCGCGGATACTTCCGAGGACGCGCGCGCATCTTGCGTGCACGAACCCGCCGTTCTGAGTGGGCACCGGGGCGGTCTGCGTGACTTCTCGACGGGCGCCTGATGGTGGGGGTGACGCCTGGGTGGCGGCCCTGAGGGCCGCTGGCCTCGGCGAGCGGATGCGTGCGGAGAGGACGCTCCTCGGCGGCGAGACCGGCTCGGCGGTCGGCCCGTCGCTAAGGCACGGCGACGATCAGCCGGTTCGCTCCCCGGCCCGCCGCTCCTGCGCGCGCTCCGCTCGCCATTCCGCGGCGAGCTGCGGCATCCGCTCGGCGAGGTAGCGAAGGAAGTCGGCGATCTCGCGGGCGCGGCGAACGGAGAGGGGAGCCTCCGCGTTCTCGTCCGCGATGCGGTCGATGCTGCTGGCGAGTGTCGCGTAGAGCGGGGCGTTGGAGGTGATCATGCCCGCCCACGCGTCGTCGGTGAGGTCATACCGGTCGCGACGGTCGCCGGGACGCGTGAGCCGCTGGATGAACCGCATCGTCGTGAGGTAGCGCACCGCCCCCGAGACCGCGGCCGGTGACACCCCGAGGCGTTCGGCGAGCTCCGCGGCCGTGTAACCCTCGTCGGGCGAGCCGACGAGCGCCATCATCACGCGGGCCGGCATCCGGGCCATGCCGGCGGCGGTCAGCAGCGATGCCGCCTGCTCCGCAGCCTCTACGCCCGGATGGTCGCTCGTCATATCTGGATCCTCCCGTTTCGAACCTACCCGCCCGTGCTCAGCTCTCGGCGGAGCATGAGGGCCGTGGACGCGGCGCCGCCGGCAAGAGCGACAGCCACCAGCCACACCAGCCCGTCCGTGTCGACGCCCTCGGACGTCGGCGTGGGGATGGCGGCGAACGGGGAGAGCGCGACGATGTCGTCGGCGACGCCGGCGAGCGTGCCGAAGAGAGCGAGAGAAGCCGCCGCGATGATGAGCGCCCACCCCGCGCCGATCGTGAGGCGTGGAGCGACCGCGAAGACGATCGCCGTCGCCACGGGGAAGGCGACCGCTGCAAGCACCTGGCCGCCCCCGACCACGGCGGCGTCCCCGATCAAGGACGAGTCGCCCCCTGCGGCGCCGAGCGCGATCGCCGCAGCCACCACCGCGGCTGCGACGATGAGGACGATGCCGGCGAACGCGACCACGAGGAACGCGCCGAGCCAGCGCACCCGCCCGACGGGCGTGCCGAGGAGAAGCTCCGCCGTGCCGTGCGTCTCCTCGTGCCGCGCGCGCTGGATGGTCTGCACCCCGAAGGAGGCGGCGAGGACGCCGACCATGACGAAGAACGTCACGACGAGCCCCTGATCCATCGAGCCCTCGGCGGTGAGCGCCTGGAGGATCGCCTGGATCGCGGGATTGTCGGACGCGACCTCGCTCACGACCGCGGCGAGCGAGGTCGACAGAGCTCCGACCGTCGCGGCGCCGGCGGCCCACGCGAGGAGCGAGCCCGCGCTGAGGTGCCAGACGAGGCCCGCCGTGCTCGACAGGCCGGCGCTCGCCTCGGCGCGCACCGAACGCGTCGCCACCACCCCCGCCCCCGTGTCTCGAGCGGCCTGCAGCGCGACCGAGAGGGCGACGAGTGCGAGCGACACCCCGCCGGCGAGCAGCAGCGGAAGCGGGTCGTCGTCGGAGAACGGACGGGCGTTCTCCGCCCAGACGAACGGCGAGACCCACGCGAGGCCGCTGCTCGTCATGCGGGTGAGAGTGTCGTCCGGGGTGCCGAGCGCGTTGCCGACGCCACCGACGACGAAGGTCCCCACGAGGAGCGCCATCGTCAGCGAGTTCGCCGCCCGCGCGCTCGCGAACAGCTGCGCCGTGACGAGGCCGACCGCCAGGAACACCACGCCGACCGCCGCCACCGCCAGCCCCGTGACGACGCTCCCGCCGACGGCGAGCCCGCTTCCGGCGAGGGCGACGCCGCTGGCGGCGCCGAGCATGAGGCAGGCGACGACGCCGTGCACGAGGGTCGCCGTGAAGGGCACCCAGCGGCCGGCCGGCGTGGAGTCGACGAGCTCCGCACGCCCGCTCTCCTCCTCCGCCCGCGTGTGGCGGACGGCGAGGAACGCCGCCATCAGGGCGGCGAGCATCGCGATGAACGGCAGCACGAGGAACACGATGAACGCGCCCTCGTCCGGGCCCGACGGCAGGCCGCGGAACAGGAGGATGACGGGGTTGGCCACCGCGAGCGAGAGGAGCGACGTGCGCTCCTCGAGCGTCCCGAAGCTCGATGCCACCCCCGCGCTGGAGCTGTAGGTCAGCAGCAGGACCGCGACCGCCCAGATCGAGAGCTGCACCGCATCGCGCCGCGCCCGCATCGCCAGCAGTGTCGCGAAGCCGTTCATCGGGATCCCTCGGGCCCGTCGCCGTAGTGGCGCAGGAACAGCTCCTCCAGAGAGGGTGGGGCGATGCGCAGCCCGCTCACGCCACGGCGGGCGAGCTCGGGGAGGACGGATGCGACGGCATCGCTGTCGACGGTGAACCTCACGCGTCCTTCCTCGGCGACGAGATCGTGGGCGGCGGGGATGCCGGCGCCCGCCGCGGCGTCCGTCCCCTCGAACGAGATCTCGGTGCGCGTGAGGTGCCGCAGCTGCGCGAGCGTGCCCGACTCGACGATCCGGCCGGCGCGGATGATCGACACCCGGTCGCAGAGGTGCTCGACCTCCGACATGATGTGGCTCGACAGCAGCACGGCGGCGCCCGCAGCGCGCACACGAGCCACCTCGCGGCGGAACATGACGTCCATGAGCGGGTCGAGTCCGCTCGTGGGCTCATTGAGGATGTAGAGGTCGGCGGGGACGGCGAAGGCGGCGATGAGGGCCACCTTCTGACGGTTGCCCTTGGAGTAGGCGCGGCCCTTCTTGCGCGGATCGAACTGGAATGCGTCGATCAGGCGCTCCTTCTCTGAGACGTAGGCGGTGTCGCGCCGCGAGGCGCCGCAGGCGCGACATGAGGTCGATCGCCTCGCCGCCCGAGAGGTTGGGCCAGATGCTCACGTCTCCCGGGACGTAGGCGATGCGGCGGTGGAGGGCGACGGCATCCCGCCAGGGATCGCCGCCGAAGACGGACGCCTCACCCCGGGTCTTGCGGGCGAGGCCGAGGAGGATGCGGATCGTCGTCGACTTGCCGGCGCCGTTCGGGCCGAGGAAGCCGTGGATCTGCCCTTCCTCGACGGACAGGTCGAGTCCGTCGAGGGCGCGGACGCGGCCGTAGTGCTTCGCGAGGTCGCTGGTACGGACGACGGTCGTCATAGCGTGGAACGTACACCCGTTTCACAAGATTGTGAAGAGGATGAAATACTTGGACGGATGTATACCGAAATGGCAGTTGATGCTGTCGAGAGCGCGTCCTGACCAGTTTGTGTATACAATACAGAGTGTTCGAGGATGAGGAGGTGACGATGCGCGCCAGTGACCGCGCCTACCGCACGCTCCTCGAAGAGATCCAGTCCGGTGACCTGCGTCCCGGCTCCGTGCTCAGCGAAGTCGAACAGGCCGCGCGCCTCGGCGTCAGCCGGACGCCGCTGCGAGAGGCCCTCGGCCGACTCGCCTCCGACGGCCTCGTGGCGCAGGCATCGCCCCGCGTCACGGTCGTCACCGACATCGACGCCGATGACATCCGCGACCTGTTCGCCGTGCGCCGTGCTCTCGAAGAGGCGGCCGCGCGCATCGCCGCCGGCGCCGCGCCCGCGCCCTTCGCAGAGCTCGCTCGGGAGTTCGCGACCATCGAACCCGCGGGGGAGCCCGACCGGTACTACGCGCTCATCGCCCGCTTCGACGCCGCGCTCGACGCCGCCGTCGACAACGACTACCTCATCGGGGCGCTCAAGAACGTCCGCACCCACCTCGTGCGCGTGCGCCGCCTCGCGCGCGACAACCCCGAGCGCCTCGCCGCCTCGGTCGGCGAGCACCGCCTCATCGCCGCCGCGATCGCCGCAGGCGACGCCGAGCTCGCGGCGCACGCCACCCACGTCCACCTGCACCACGCCCTCGCCAGCATCCTCGAGTCCCTGGAGGCCACCCCATGACCGTCACCCACCACGTCCGCGTCTACCGCAGCGAAGAGCCGCTCCCGCGCGAACAGCAGCTCGCCCACAAGATCGCCGAGGTCGCCGCCGACCCCGTAGCGGTCGAGCCCGAGGTCATCGACATGATCATCAACCGCGTCATCGACAACGCGTCGGTGGCTGCGGCCTCCCTCACCCGGGCGCCCGTGAGCGCCGCACGGCAGCAGGCCCTCGATCACGCCGTCTCCCGCGGCGGCCACGGCGGCACCGTGTTCGGCGTCGAGAACGGCACGCGCACGAGCCCCGAATGGGCCGCCTGGGCCAACGGCGTCGCCGTCCGCGAGCTCGACTACCACGACACCTTCCTCGCCGCCGACTACTCCCACCCCGGCGACAACATCCCGCCCATCCTCGCCGTCGCCCAGCACGTCGGCGCAGACGGCGCCGCGCTGGTGCGCGGGCTCGCCACGGGGTACGAGATCCAGATCGACCTCGTGCGGGCCATCTGCCTCCACAAGCACAAGATCGACCACGTCGCCCACCTCGGACCGTCGGCCGCCGCCGGCATCGGGACGCTCCTCGGGCTGGACGCCGACACGATCTCGCAGGCCGTCGCGCAGGCCCTCCACACCACCACCGCCACCCGCCAGTCGCGCAAGGGCGAGATCTCCACCTGGAAGGCGCACGCCCCCGCCTTCGCCGGGAAGATGGCGGTCGAAGCAGTCGACCGAGCCCTGCGCGGGGAGACCTCGCCGAACCCGATCTACGAGGGCGAGGACGGCGTCATCGCATGGATGCTCGACGGCCCCGACGCCGCGTACGACGTGCCGCTCCCGGCGCCGGGGGAGCCCAAGCGCGGCATCCTCGACTCCTACACGAAGGAGCACTCGGCCGAGTATCAGGCGCAGGCGTGGATCGACCTGGCGCGCAAGCTCCACGGCACGCATCCCGAGGTCGCCGACCCCGCGAACGTCGCGTCGATCGTGCTCCACACCTCGCACCACACGCACTACGTGATCGGATCGGGGGCGAACGACCCCCAGAAGTACGACCCGACGGCATCCCGCGAGACCCTCGACCACTCCATCCCCTACATCTTCGCGGTCGCCCTCCAGGACGGCGGGTGGCACCACGTCGACTCCTACACGCCCGAGCGCGCAGCGCGACCCGACACGGTGGCGCTGTGGCAGAAGATCACGACCGCCGAGGACGCCGAGTGGACCCGCCGGTACCACTCGGAGGACCCGAACGAGAAGGCCTTCGGCGGCCGCGTCGAGATCACGCTCACCGACGGCACGACCGTCGTCGACGAGATCGCCGTGGCCGATGCGCATCCGCTCGGCGCGCGGCCGTTCGCGCGGGCCGACTACGTGCGGAAGTTCCGCCTGCTCGCGGAGCCCGTGCTCGACGCTGCCGAGATCGACCGGTTCCTCGCGCTCGCGGAGCGGCTTTCGGAGCTGACCGCCGACGAGGTGCGCGAGCTCAACATCGTCGCTCGCGAGGGCGTCCTGGCGGCGGCGCCGGCTCCGAAGGGACTGTTCTGATGCTCGCGCCGTTCACAATTCAGTCTCCCCGTCGGCGCAACCGCGGCGAGCGCCCGTTTCGCGCGGGCGGCACCGCCGCGATGGAAGCCGCGCGTGCGCGCAGACTGAATTGCGAACACGGCAGGGAAGGAGACAGCTGATGCTGTACGCGACCACACCGGCGGCCGAGAAGCGCCGCCTGCTGCGTGAGCGGCTCGCATCCGGGGAGCTCCTGCAGTTCCCGGGTGCGTTCAACCCGCTCAGCGCGCGGCTCATCGAGCGCAAGGGCTTCGACGGCGTCTACATCTCCGGCGCGGTCCTGTCGGCCGACCTGGGCCTGCCCGACATCGGGTTGACGACGCTGACGGAGGTCGCCGCTCGCGGTCAGCAGATCGCCCGGATGACCGAGCTCCCGGCGATCATCGACGCCGACACCGGCTTCGGTGAGCCGATGAACGTCGCGCGCACGATCCAGACGCTCGAGGACGCCGGGCTCGCAGGCGCGCACATCGAGGATCAGGTGAACCCGAAGCGCTGCGGCCACCTGGATGGCAAAGCCGTCGTCGACGAGCAGACGGCCACCCGTCGCATCCGCGCCGCCGCCGACGCGCGCCGCGACCCGAACTTCCTCATCATGGCGCGCACCGACATCCGCGCCGTGGAGGGCCCCGCTGGCGCGATCGATCGCGCCAAGGCGCTCGTGGATGCGGGGGCCGACGCGATCTTCCCTGAGGCGATGCGCGACCTCGCCGAGTTCGAGGCTATGGCGTCGGCGCTCGACGTGCCGATCCTGGCGAACATGACCGAGTTCGGGAAGTCGGAGCTCTTCTCGGTCGACCAGCTGCGCGACGCCGGAGTCAGCATCGTCATCTGGCCGGTGTCGCTTCTGCGCATCGCGATGGGCGCGGCCGGCCGTGCGCTCGATACGCTGACCGAGGAGGGACACCTCACGTCGAAGCTCGACGAGATGCAGCACCGGGCAGACCTCTACGACCTGATCGACTACGAGGGCTACAGCCACTTCGACACGAACGTCTTCACCTTCCAGATCGACCGATGACGACCCTTCGCCGGTCGCGCCGCCAGTGACGGCGGGCGATGACCGGGACCGGGCCGCGAGAGAGGACCGAGCAATGACGGACACTGAGATCAAGAAGGGCCTTGCGGGCGTCGTGGCCGACGTCACATCGATCAGCAAGGTCAACCCCGAGACCAATTCCCTGCTGTACCGCGGTTACCCCGTGCATCAGCTCGCGGCGACGCAGCCGGTGGAAGCCGTCGCGCACCTGCTGTGGCACGGCGAGCTGCCGACCGAGGAGCAGCTGGCCGAGTTGCGCCGCGTCGAGCGGCAGCACCGCGCGCTGCGGGACGACGTGCGCGCGGCGATCGAGCTGACTCCGCTCGACGCACATCCGATGGACGAGGTGCGCTCGGCGGTGAGCGCGCTGGGAGCGAGCGATCTCGCCGGCACCGGCTCGGTGCTCGACGCCACCGGCACGCCGGAGGAGAACCTCGCCCGGAGCCTCCGCCTGTTCGCCGCGCTCCCGGCGATCGTCGCGTTCGGCCAGCGCCGACGGCGCGGGCAGGACATCGTCGAGCCGCGCGATGACCTCGACTACGCGGCCAACTTCCTGTGGATGACGTTCGGTGACGAGTCCGCGCTCGATCCCGTCGTGGTCGACGCGTTCAACCGCTCGATGATCCTGTACGCGGAGCACTCGTTCAATGCGTCGACCTTCACGGCCAGGGTCATCACCTCGACGCTCAGCGACCTCTACTCGGCCGTGGTCGGGGCGATCGGGGCGCTCAAGGGACCCGCTGCACGGCGGCGCGAACGAGGCCGTGCTCCATGTGTTCGACGAGATCGGCTCCGCCGACAATGTCGTGCCGTGGCTCGACAAGGCGCTCTCCGAGAAGCGCAAGATCATGGGCTTCGGGCACCGTGTGTACAAGCGCGGCGATTCCCGCGTGCCGACCATGAAGGCGGCTCTCGACACGCTCGTCGCGCATTACGACCGGCCGGAAGTCGAGGCGCTGTACTCCACGCTGGAATCGGAGTTCGTCTCGCGCAAGGGCATCTACCCGAACCTCGACTATCCCTCGGGCCCGGCATACAGCCTGATGGGCTTCGACACGCTGACCTTCACCCCGCTGTTCGTCGCGGCGCGTGTGGTCGGCTGGACGGCGCACATCATGGAGCAGGCGTCCTCGAACGCGCTGATCCGTCCGCTGTCGGAGTACGTGGGTCCCGACGAGCGGCACATCGAGGGCTTCGTGGATGACGTGGGCACCGCGTCGATCTCGCTGCGGGAGGCCGAGGCCGACGCCTGACACCTCCCTGTCGCGAGGGAGGAGGAGAAGTATGAGGGCTTTCTCACTCGGGACTGTGACCGGTCTGAGTATCGTCTCCTGAACAGCCCAGGCACACTGACGTGCCTGCGCCACGCCCAGGAGCCCCCATGTCGAAGTCGTCGCTGTCGCAATCCTCGCTCGCCGTCCCGACAGGTCGCACGCGGCTACGACGTCTCATCGCGGCCCTCGCGTCCGCCGCCCTGATCGCCGGCGGCGTCGCCGTCACGGCACCGGTCGCCGTCGCGGCCGACCCCCGCACGTTCGCGGTCGTGGGCGACCTGCAGAGCGAGCTGGGCTGCCCGGGCGACTGGCAGCCCGACTGCGCCGACACCGAGCTCGCCCCCACGGCGACCCCCGACGTCTACGCCGCGGAGTTCGAGGTGCCCGCCGGATCGTGGACGTACAAGGTCGCGGTGAACGACGCGTGGGACGAGGCGTACGGCTTGAACGGCGGGGGAGACGACATCCCGCTGACGGTCGCCGGTCCCGCGACGCTCCGGTTCCTCTTCGACGACGTCACCCACCGGGTGGGAGTGGAGGTCGTCTCGCTCCGGGGCGGCTACACCGCTGCCGACGACGCGCTCGTCGCGGATCCGGCGCGGCAGGCCGGCGACGGTCAGCAGTTCTATTTCGTCATGACCGACCGCTTCGCCAACGGCGACACCGCCAACGACGAGGGCGGCCTCACGGGCGACCGGCTGGCGACGGGTTTCGACCCCACCTCGACCGGCTTCTACAACGGTGGCGACATCGCCGGACTCCGTGCGAATCTCGACTACATCAAGGGGCTCGGCACCACGGCCATCTGGCTGACCCCGAGCTTCAAGAACAAGCCCGTGCAGGGCGAGGGCGACGGCGCGAGCGCCGGGTATCACGGCTACTGGATCACCGACTTCACCCAGATCGACCCGCACCTCGGCACGAACGCCGAACTCGAAGCGTTCATCGACGAGGCCCATGCCGAGGGCATCGACGTGTACTTCGACATCATCACCAACCACACCGCCGACGTCATCGCGTACGAGGGCGGCGAGTACGCCTACGTCGACCAGGACACGCGCCCGTACCGCGACGCCGCCGGCGCCGCGTTCGACCCGGCGGATTACGCGGGCACCGCCGACTTCCCCGACCTCGACCCGGCGACGAGCTTCCCCTATGTGCCGGTCGTCACCGACGCCGAGGCCGAGGTGAAGGTGCCGGCCTGGCTCAACGACGTGACGCTGTACCACAACCGCGGCGACTCGACCTATGCAGGCGAGTCGACGACGTACGGCGACTTCGCGGGTCTCGACGACCTCATGACGGAGCACCCCGATGTCGTGAACGGCTTCGTCGACGTGTACGAGGACTGGATCGACCTCGGCATCGACGGCTTCCGCATCGACACCGCCAAGCATGTGAACTTCGAGTTCTGGGAGGAGTGGACCGCGGAGGTGCTCGATTACGCGCACGCGCAGGGCAAGGACGACTTCTTCATGTTCGGCGAGGTCTACGACGCCGACCCCGCCGTGCTCGCTCCGTATGTGCGCGACAGCGACATGAACTCGGTGCTCGACTTCGGGTTCCAGTCGGCCGCCACGAGCTTCGCGAAGGGTGGCAACGTCTCCACGCTCGCGAAGCTGTTCGCCGGCGACGACCGGTACACGACGCCCGACTCGTCGGCCACGGCGCTGCCGACCTTCCTCGGCAACCACGACATGGGCCGGATCGGATACTTCCTGAAGGACTCGGGCGACGCCGTGCAGCGCGACCTGCTCGCCCACGACCTCCTCTTCCTCTCCCGCGGGCAGCCGGTGGTCTACTACGGCGACGAACAGGGCTTCACCGGCGTGGGAGCGGGCAACGACAAGGCCGCGCGTCAGTCGCTGTTCGGTTCGCAGGTGCCCGAGTACCGCGACCAGACCCTCCTGACGGGAGAGGCCGTCGGGTCGGGCGACCGCTACGACACCGACGCTCCGGTGTACGAGCACATCACCGCGCTCTCGGCCCTGCGCGCCGCGCACCCCGCCCTCGTCGACGGCGCGCAGATCGAGCGGTACGCGGCCGACGGCGTGTATGCCTTCTCGCGGGTCGATCGCGATGAGCGCACGGAGTACCTCGTGGCGCTGAACAACAGCGACGCCGAGAAGACCGTCGACGTCACGACCCTCACGGCCGGCGCGGGCTACACCCCGTTGTACGGCACCGACACGGCCACGTCGTCGGACGCGGCGGCGTCGGCCTCGGTCACCGTTCCCGCGCTCTCGGCAGTCGTGTACCGCGCCGACGCCGACGTCACGGCTCCTGCCGAGTCCGCCGCTGTCACGGTGTCGGCTCCGGAAGCAGGTGCCGGGATCTCCGGATCGAGCCCCGTGGGTGCGATCGCCGACGAGTCGTGGCGCGAGACGAGCTTCGCGTGGCGCGTGGTCGGGTCGGACGACTGGCACGCGCTCGGCACGGCCGAGGACACCGATCCCCGCGTCTTCCACGACGTACGCGGCCTCGCGACGGGCACCCTCGTCGAGTACCGCGCGGTGTCGACCGACGCCGCCGGGCAGCGTTCCGCGTCGTCGTCCTACGCCTCGGTGGGCAACCGCGTCGCGCTTGCGGCGGAGGAGGAGCCGGAGGAGCCGAACGAGCCGACGCCGTACGACTTCGTGAGCATCCCCGGAAGCCTCAACAGCGAGATGGGCTGCGCCGGCGACTGGGCCCCCGACTGCGATCAGGCGCAGATGACCCTCGTCGACGGGATCTGGCGGCTCACGGTCGACCTGCCGGAGGGCTCCTACGAGTACAAGGTCGCCACCGAGAAGAGCTGGGACGAGAACTACGGCGCGAACGGCGTCGCGGGCGGCGCGAACATCGCCATCACGCACCCCGGCGGACCGATCACGTTCTACTTCGACCCGCGCACCAAGTTCGTGCAGTCGACGGCCGAGGGACCGGTCGTCACCCTCCCCGGCTCGTTCCAGAGCGAGATCGGCTGCGCGGGCGATTGGGCGCCCGACTGCCTGCGCAGCCTCATGCTCGACGGCGACCGTGACGGCGTGTACGAGTTCTCCACCGATCGCATCGCCACCGGCTCCTACGAGCTGAAGGTCGCCCACGGGCTGAGCTGGGACGAGAACTACGGCGCCGACGGTGTGCGCGACGGCGCCAACATCACGTTCAGCGCGACCGAAGGAAAGCGCACGGTGTTCCGCTACGACGTCGAGACGCACGTGCTGGACATCGAGGTCGCCGATCCGCCCCTCGCCGGCACGGGTGAGTGGCGGGCGCACTGGATCGACGCCGAGACGATCGCGTGGCCCTCGCGGCTGGGCGACGTGGACGACGCCACGACGTGGCAGCTCTACGGCTCGCCCGACGCGGGGCTCGTGGTGGCCGACGGTGAGGTGAGCGGCGGCGAGCCGGTCGCGCTCGCCCGCGTCGCCGGCGGACTCACCGCCGAACAGCGCGAACGGTTCCCCGCCCTGGCCGAGTTCATCGCCCTGCGCGTCGACGGGGTCAACCGTGCGGCTGTGGCCGAGCTCCTGCGCGGGCAGCTGCGCGTCGCCCAGCGCGACGGCGACGGGGTCCTCACGGCGTTCACCGGCGTGCAGACCCCGGGTGTGCTCGACGACCTCTACGCGGGCGACGTCGCCGACGATGCGCTCGGCGTGACATTCTCCGGCTCGGGGAAGAAGGCGGCGGTCGCGTTCCGTGTGTGGGCGCCGACGGCCCGGTCCGCGACGCTCCTCACCTGGAACGCCGGTGCGACCGGCGACCCGGTGCGCCACGAAGCCGCGTTCGATGCGCAGGCGGGAACCTGGAGCGTCACAGGTGCGCGCGACCTCGCGGGTGACGAATACCGGTGGGAGATCGAGGTGTACGCGCCCACGACGGACGCCGTCGAGACCAACACCGTGACCGACCCGTACTCCGTGGCGCTCACGCAGAACTCCGCACGGTCGGTGGCGATCGACCTCGACGACAAGACGTGGATGCCGAAGCAGTGGCAGAAGGCGAAAGCTCCCGTCGTGAAGCGCGCCGTCGACCGCGCCATCTACGAGCTGCACATCCGCGACTTCTCGATCACCGACGAGACGATGCCCGAGGCCGAACGCGGCACCTACCTCGCGTTCACGCGCGACGGCGCGGGCACCAAGCAGCTGAAGCAGCTCGCGAAGGCCGGTATCAACACCGTGCATCTCCTGCCCTCGTTCGACATCGCGACCATCGAGGAGGACCGCACCGCTCAGCAGGAGCCCGACTGCGATCTCGCGTCGTTCGGACCCGCGTCCGAGCAGCAGCAGGCGTGCGTCGAAGCGGTCGCCGACACCGACGGCTTCAACTGGGGCTACGACCCCTTCCACTTCACGACACCCGAGGGCTCGTACGCGGTGAACCCCGACGGCGGCGCACGCGTGAGCGAGTTCCGCTCGATGGTCGGCGGCCTCCACGGGATGGGGCTGCAGGTCGTGCTCGACCAGGTCTTCAACCACACGGCGCAGTCGGGCCAGGGCGAGAAGTCGGTGCTCGACCGGGTCGTGCCCGGCTACTACCACCGCCTCAACGCGGCGGGAGGCGTCGAGACCTCGACGTGCTGCCAGAACGTCGCCACCGAGCACGCCGTCGCGCAGAAGCTCATGGTCGACTCCGTCGTCACCTGGGCACGCGACTACAAGGTCGACGGCTTCCGCTTCGATCTCATGGGCCACCACTCGAAGGCGAACATGCTCGCCGTCCGCGCCGCCCTCGACGCGCTGACGGTGAAGAAGGACGGCGTCGACGGGTCGAAGGTGTACCTCTACGGAGAGGGGTGGAACTTCGGCGAGGTCGCCGACGACGCCCTGTTCGAACAGGCCACGCAGGGCCAGCTCGGAGGCACCGGCATCGGCACCTTCAACGACCGGCTCCGCGACGCGGTGCACGGCGGCAGCCCCGTCGACAGCGGTTCGACCTTCCGGCAGGGCTTCGGCACCGGCCTCGGCACCGACCCCAACGGCGATCCCATCAACGGCACGACGGAGGAGGCGCTCGCCGACCTCGCCCGGCAGACCGACCTCGTGAAGCTGGGCCTGGCGGGCAACCTCCGTGACTACGAGCTCACGACGGCCGACGGCTCGGTGAAGAAGGGGTCGGAGCTCGATTACAACGGACAGCCCGCGGGCTATGCCGACGAACCCGACGAGATCATCAACTACGTCGACGCGCACGACAACGAGACGCTCTACGACCTGTCTGTGCTGAAGCTCCCCGTCGCCACCTCGATGGCCGACCGGGTGCGGATGAACACGCTGTCGCTGGCGACCGTGACGCTGTCGCAGACGCCGTCGTTCTGGCACGCCGGCACCGAGCTGCTGCGGTCGAAGTCGCTCGACCGCAACAGCTACAACTCGGGCGACTGGTTCAACCGGATCGACTGGACCGGGCAGGAGTCGACGTTCGGCTCAGGCCTCCCTCGCGCGGCCGACAACGAGGAGAAGTGGCCGGTGATGCGTCCGCTCCTGGAGAACCCGGCGCTCACGCCCGCGGCGAGCGACATCGGCGCGGCCGAGGCGGCGGCGCTCGACCTCCTGCGGGTCCGTTCGGAGGTGGGGCTGCTCCGCCTCGGCTCGGCCGACCTCATCTCGCAGAAGGTCTCCTTCCCGAACAGCGGTGCTGACGCCGACCCGGGCGTGATCGTCATGCAGATCGACGACCTCGCCGGCGACGCGGACGCCGACAAGGCGCTCGACGGCGCCCTCGTCGTGTTCAACGCATCGCCTGACCCGACGACGCAGACGATCGACGCGCTCGCCGGCCGCGGCTTCGCCCTCGCCGCCGCCCAGGCGAAGGGCTCCGACGCCGTCGTGAAGACGACGACGTGGGATGCCGCGTCCGGCACCGTCACCGTCCCCGCGCGCACGGTCGCGGTGCTCGTCGACGCGGCACCCGTCAAGACCCGGGTGCTCGGCGGGCCCGATCGGCTCCTCGTGAAGCACGGCGCGGCGGTACAGGTGCGCGGCACCGTGACGGCGGCCGACGGCAGTGCGCCCGTCGGCACCGTGACGGTGAGCGACGGGTCGAGGGCGGTCGCGTCGGCCGACCTCGCTCCGTCCGACGACGGCGCCTTCCGCGTGACGCTGCCGAAGCTCTCGCGGGGGCTGCACCTCCTGCGGATCGCGTTCGACGGCGCGGGCGACCACCGGGACTCTCGGATGAAGGTGCCGGTGCCGCTCCTCGTGTACTGACGGTGGCGATGGCATCCTCCTCGTTCCCGCCGTCGTCCCCCTGTGGTATCAAGAGGGACGCGTGTCGGAGTCGGTCGTCGCAGCGATCGGCCGTGGCGCGCGTCCACGCAGAGGGAGAAACCATGACCCACCGTTCACCGCGGAGAGACGGCGCCTTCCGCGCCGGCGTCACCGCCGCCCTGCTGACGGCGCTCGTCGGCTCGCTCGCCTCCGCGCCCGCTCAGGCCGTGTCGAGCGATCCCGACTTGTTCTGCGACCTTCCCGGTCAGGAGCTCGCCCTCTCCCCGATCTCCGGCCTTCAGGACGGCGACGACGTCACCTGGCTGTCGACGGTCAAGGGCACGACGCCTACCGCGTTCACCGGTGAGTACGTCGGAAAGCTCGACAACGGGCTGGGCTATGACGGGTCGGGCCAGCCGCGCGACCTGCTGCTGGTCAAGCTCGACGGAGAGGTCGTCAACGGGACCGGCTCGACGCTGCCGGCGGGCGTGTGGGCCGGGGCATCGGGTTCCCCCGTCTACGACGCCGACGGCGCGCTCATCGGTGCTGTCTCCTACGGGTTCAGTTCACTCGCCGACAACGTCGCGGGCGTCACTCCCGCCGCCTACATGAAGGCGATCGGCCGGCTGCCCGGGCAGAGCGCTCAGCTTCCTCTCGAGAAGACGCTCAGCGCTTCGGCCACCAGACAGCTCGCGCGGATGCTCGACGTGGCGCCGCCCGCCGCATCCGCCGCGCCCACCAAGATGCGGCGTCTCGAGCCGGTGCGCGTGTCGACAGGTGCGCCCGCGGGCACCCTCGATGCGGTCTCGGCGAAGCTCGCGAAGAACGTCGACGGCTTCACGCCCGTCGCCGCGGCGGGCCGGGCGATCGACGGTGGCGCGAGCAGCGGCGCCGACTATCCGATCGTCGCGGGCGGCAACATCGCCGTCTCGTACGCGTACGGCGCGGTCGCCGAGGCGAGCGTCGGCACCGTCACCGCCGTGTGCGGCGACGAGGTGTTCGCGTACGGGCATCCGAGCAACTGGAACAGCAAGCTCGGCGCCAGCTTCCACGGCGCATCGGCCGCCCGGATCGTTCCCGAGCTGGGGGCGTCGTACAAGATGGTGAGCGCGATTGGCAAGGTGAAGGGCACCCTCGTCGACGACCGCCTCGCGGGTGTCCGCGGCCTGCTCGGCGCCGGCGCCGACACCGTGCCGATCGCTACCCGCAGCACTCTCGGCAGCCATGTCTCCCGGGCCGTGTCGCACGTGTCGGAGAAGCTTCTCGTGGGCCCTGCCGTCGCCGCCCAGCTCGCGGGCGACGCGGCGCGCATGCTCGACAACCAGTGGGCCGGATCGGCAAAGGTGGCCTGGACCATCACCTATCAGCGTGAGAACGGCCGGATCGCGACCCTCAAGAACATCAACAGCTACGCCGATCCGCAGTTCTTCCCCGAACTGGTCGGCTATGAGGTCGCGGAAGACATCGCGGCACTCCAGTCGAACACGTTCGAAGACGTCGAGATCCTCAAGGTCGGGGTCTCGGCACGGTTCTCGGAAGACGTGCGCGCCTCGCGGGTCTCCGGGGTGCAGATGCTCCAGAAGGGCACCTGGAAGACCGTGCGCCCCGGCAGCGTCACGAAGGTCACGCGGGGCGCGACGTACTCGTTCCGCACGGTACTGTCGCCGATGCCCGGCGCCGAGCGGGTGACCGAGTACCAGCCGTTCACGGTGACGGTGTCGAAGGCGCTCAAGAAGACCATGAAGATCACGGTCAAGGCGCCGCCCTACATCCCGATCTTCGAGATGGGCTTCCCGGAGTCGTTCAGCGAGCTCGTCGCCCTGCTCGACGCGCGGCCCCGCATGGACGTCGTCGAGCGTACGCGCTCGTGGGTGTCGACGGGCGGTGTGAGGTACACGCCGCGCTCGCTGTCGGTCGCGCCGACGCTCGTGAGCGACGCCGGCAAGCGGATCGCCTTCCTGCTCGAGGCGGCGCCGAAGAGGTAGCGCGCGTCGCACGCCGGCACCGCGGGAGCTCCAGGGCTCCCGCGGTGCTGCCGTGTGTACGGGGCCTCGGCGGCGTCGGACCCGTCGAGGCGGCGAATCGCCCTCGTGATTTACATGGACGTCCATGTAAAATGATCAGTGTGCCCAACCCGGCACCGACAACGCCGTCACCCTGTCTCACGAGGACGTGAACGAATGAGCATGACTCTCACCCCTGCCCTGTCCGCCGAAGAGCGCGACGCCATCATCGATGCCGTCCGCACCTTCGCCCGGCACGAGCTCGCACCGCACGCGCTCGACTGGGACGAACGCAAGCACTTCCCCCGCGACGTGCTGCGCAGTGCCGGTGAGCTGGGAGTCGGCGGCATCTCGGTGCGGGAGGACATGGGCGGGTCGGCACTGGCCCGCCGCGACGCGGTCGCCGTCTACGAGGCCCTCGCCACCGGCGACCCCTCGATCGCCGCCTACATCTCGATCCACAACATGGTGGCGTGGATGATCGACGCCTACGGCGATCAGGCCCAGCGCGAGCGCTGGCTCCCTCACCTGGTCACGATGGATCAGCTCGGCGCCTACTGCCTCACCGAGCCCGGCGCCGGATCCGACGCCGCCGCCCTCACCACCTCGGCCATCGCCGACGGCGACGAGTACGTGCTCACGGGCGTCAAGCAGTTCATCTCCGGTGCAGGAGAGGCCGCCGTGTACGTGGTCATGGCTCGCACCGGCGAACCCGGCCCGCGCGGCATCACCGCGTTCCTCGTGCCCGGCGACGCCGACGGACTGGCGTTCGGCGTGCCCGAGAAGAAGATGGGATGGAACGCGCAACCCACCCGGCAGGTCATCCTCGACGAGGTGCGCGTGCCCGCCTCCGCCCTGCTCGGTGACCTCGGCGGCGGCTTCAAGATCGCGATGAGCGGCCTCAACGGCGGTCGTCTCAGCATCGCCGCCTGCTCGCTCGGCGGCGCGCAGGAGGCCCTCGACCGCGCCGTCGCGTATGTGCAGGAGCGGTTCACGTTCGGCGAGCCGCTCGCGGAGAAGCAGGCGGTCGTCTTCGCGCTCGCCGACATGGCCACACGCCTCCGTGCGGCGCGCGCCCTCGTGCGTGACGCCGCGATCGCCGTGGACGAGGATGCTCCCGACGCCGCGATGCAGTGCGCGATGGCCAAGCAGTTCGCCACCGACGCCGGGTTCGAGGTCGCCAATCAGGCCCTTCAGCTGCACGGCGGCTACGGATACCTGCACGACTACGGCATCGAGAAGATCGTGCGAGACCTGCGTGTGCACCAGATCCTCGAGGGGACCAACGAGATCATGCGCGTGATCATCGGCCGCCATCTTCTGCGAGCATGAGGCCATGACCGACTACGAGACCATCCTCACCGAGACGCGCGGCCGCGTCGGCTGGATCACGCTGAACCGGCCCGAGGCGCTCAACGCGCTCAATACGCAGACGATGCGCGACGTCGTCGACGCCGCCTCGACCTTCGACGCCGATCCAGAGATCGGGGCCATCGTCGTGACCGGCAGCGAGCGGGCCTTCGCCGCCGGCGCCGACATCAAGGAGATGGAGACCAAGTCGGGTCTCGACATGATCCTGGACGACCACTTCGGTGCGTGGCGGCGGTTCGCCGACGTCCGCACCCCCGTGATCGCCGCCGTGTCGGGGTACGCGCTCGGGGGAGGGTGCGAGCTGGCGATGATGTGCGACATCATCCTCGCCGCCGACACCGCCACGTTCGGTCAGCCGGAGATCGCGCTCGGCGTCATCCCCGGCATGGGCGGTACGCAGCGGATGGTGCGTGCGCTCGGCGCCTACAAGGCCGCCGATCTGATCCTCACCGGACGCCACCTGAAGGCCGATGAGGCCGAGCGTGCGGGGCTCGTCTCGCGGGTGATCCCCGCCGCCGACCTTCTCGACGAGGCCCAGCGCACGGCCGAGACGATCGCCGCGAAGTCGCTGCCGTCGCTCTACGCCGCGAAGACCGCCCTCGACGCGGCGCTCGAGACGACGCTCGCCGAAGGTCTCCGCGTCGAGCGCCACGTGTTCGCGTCGCTGTTCGACACCGCCGACCAGAAGGAAGGCATGGCGGCCTTCCGCGAGAAGCGCGCGCCCGGCTTCACCCACCGCTGAGCCGGCGCCGCGCACCGGGCGGCGGGAGGATCGCCGCGTTCACAATTCAGTCCCGTGGTCGGGCGCACCTCGTCGGCGCGCCGGGAACCCGCTGGGAGCGGAGCCTCGCGGTTCGCGCCCCGCTCGCGCAGACTGAATTGCGAACGTGTGGCGAGGAAGAGCGCTGAGCGGGGCGGAGAGATCGCGACGCCGCGACTGTTCGGCATGTGACCGGGCCGCGGGCCGCGGTACTGTCCGTATGACGCCCGACGGTCGCCCCGATGCCGCGGTCGCGCGAGCCAAGAGGAGAGAAGCATGTTTCCCGAGATCAACTACTGGGCGGTGCTGCTGGCGACCGCGTCGAGCATGGTCGTCGGCTCGCTCTGGTACACGCCGAAGCTGTTCGGCACACGCTGGGCCCGGCTCGCGAACGTCGACATGAACCGTCCGGGTGCGAGCGCCGTGCTGCCGATCGTGGCGACGGTGATCGTGAGCTTCGTCACCGCCTGGGTGCTCGGGGCGGCGACGACCATCGCGTGGGAGTACGCGGGAGGAAGCTACTTCCTCGCCGCGATCGCGACGGGTGCGATTCTGTGGGCGGGCTTCACGGCGGCTCGCTTCATCACGCACGACGCGTTCGAGGGGCGACCGACGTCGCTCACGGTGCTCAACATCGCGCACGAGCTGGTCACCGTCGTCGTGATGGCGATCATCATCGGGGTGTGGCCGCCCGCCGGCACGGTGTGAGATCGCGCGGCGCGCGTCGCGTGGATGAGACGTAAGGAGACTGCCGCATGAACGGGTCCGGGAACGAAGCCGTCATCGTCGATGTCGTGAGGACTCCCGCCGGTCGGGGCAAGCCGGGGGGCGCGCTGTCGTCCGTGCAT
Source organism: uncultured Actinomycetota bacterium (assembly GCA_963789095.1). Lineage (GTDB taxonomy): Bacteria > Actinomycetota > Actinomycetes > Actinomycetales > Microbacteriaceae > Microbacterium. The sequence continues at coordinate 39,508 of CAWBJK010000006.1, read as the reverse complement.
CCCGTCGACCTCGCGGCCGGCGTGCTGCGGTCGGTCGTCGAGCGCAACGGCCTGGAATCTCGGCAGATCGACGATGTGCTCCTGGGCTGTGTCAGCCAGGTCGGAGATCAGTCGATGAACATCGCCCGGCAGACGGTGCTCTCGGCGGGATTCGACGAGACCGTGCCCGCAACAACCATCGACCGCCAGTGCGGGTCGAGCCAGCAGGCCGTTCACTTCGCTGCCCAGGGCGTGATGGCCGGCGCCTACGACATCGTGATCGCGGGCGGAGTCGAGTCGATGAGCCGAGTCCCGCTGGGGTCGAGCAGAGCGAACGGCGGCGTCAGCGACGGCATCCGTGCCCGCTACCCGGACGGGCTCGTCAATCAAGGGGTGTCGGCCGAGCTGATCGCTCAGCGGTGGAACCTCTCGCGCGACGCGCTCGACGCGTTCGCGGCGCAGTCGCACGCGCGCGCTGCCCGCGCCGCCGACGCCGGCCACTTCGACGAACAGCTCATCCCGGTCGACACGGAGGCCGGGACCGTCTCCCGCGACGAGACCATCCGTGCGACGACGAGCGCAGAGAGTCTCGCGCAGCTCGCGCCCGCCTTCCGGGACGAATCGCTGGCCGCCCGCTTCCCAGAGCTCGAGTGGCGGATCACGGCGGGCACCTCGTCGCCGCTCACCGATGGGGCTTCCGCAGCGCTCATCATGAGCGCAGACCGTGCCGAACAGCTCGGACTGACCCCGCGCGCACGCTTCCGCGCCTTCGCCGTCGTCGGCGACGATCCGCTGATGATGCTCACGGGACCGATCCCGGCGACGGCGCGTGTGCTGGCGCGGGCGGGCCTCACGATCGACGACCTCGACGCCTACGAGGTCAACGAGGCGTTCGCGTCCGTCCCGCTCGCATGGGCGGCCGACGTCGGCGCCGACCCCGAGAAGCTCAACCCGTGGGGCGGAGCGATCGCGCTGGGGCACGCCCTGGGCTCGTCGGGCACGCGACTGCTCGGCACGCTGCTCGCCCACCTCGAATCGACGGGCGGGCGCTTCGGGCTTCAGACGATGTGTGAAGGCGGCGGCATGGCGAACGCGACGATCATCGAGCGGCTGTGACGCGCGGCTCGTCGGCTGCTCCGAGCGGGACAGCGCCGACCGGTGATGGCTGACCGGCAGGTCGATGCGGTCCGCAGTTCATAACTCCGGCAATCGAGTGCCGCCGCGCGCCCGGACCCCCGGAATCTCGCGGTGTGGGCGCGGCGCGCGCACCGCGCAGCCGGAGTTGTGAACAGGAGGACGCGGAGCCCGGCTGCCGACCGCGGTAGTCAGTCGGAGACGGGGTCTCCCGCCTCGCGGCGCAGCTGCGCGATCACGGCGATGAGCGTCTCGGCCTCGCCGGACGCGACGCCGGGATCGGAGAAGACGCCGGCGTTGAGCGCGGCCGTCGCCGCCTGAGCGACATCACGGCCCGCGCCGGTGAGGGTCACGAGCGTCGCGCGCCCGTCGCCGGGGTGCGGCTCGCGTCGCACGAGACCCGCCTGCTCCAGCCGGTCGACCGTGTTGGTGACGCTCGTCGGGTGGACCTGCAGGCGACCAGCGGCCGATGACAGCGGCATCCGGCCCTCTCGGGTGAAGCTGAGGAGTGTCAGCAGTTCGTACCGGGCGAACGTGAGCCCGAAGGGCTTGAGCGTCTCGTCGACGCGGGCCTGCAGCAGTTGCTGGGCCCGCATGATGCTCGTGACCACTGTCATTCCCACCGATGCCGCACCCCAGCCGTGCGCGTCCCACTGGCGGCGGGCCTCGGCGATCGGGTCGAGCGGGGGTCGGGATGCGCGTGCCACGGTGCCTCCTCGTCTCGAACGCCGTGCGAGAACGCTATCGCGCATGAGTCCGTTCCACCCAGTGAGAAAAGGCGCTCACGGCGCTCAATAGACTGTGAGTGAACCCATGGAGGAATCGATGAAGATCGTCGTGCTGGTCAAAGAAGTGCCCGATACCTACGGCGACCGCAAGCTGAGTCTCGAGACCGGCCTCGCGGACCGTGCCGCCTCCGAGCGGGTGCTCGACGAGATCGGCGAGCGGGCGCTGGAAGTGGCGCTGTCGTACGCCGACGCGCACGCGGGCACCGAGGTGGTCGTCATGTCGATGGCGTCCGGCGAGGCGGCCGCGACGCTCCGCAAGGGGCTCGCGATGGGGGCCGCGACGGCGGTGCAGGTGTCGGACGACGCGCTCGCCGGCGCCGACCTGGGGGTGACCGCGAAGGTGCTCGCCGCCGCGGCGAAGCACGAGGGCTTCGACCTCGTCATCACGGGCAACCTGTCGACCGACGGCATGGCCGGCGTCCTCCCGGCGATGCTCGCCGAGCACCTCGGGGTACCCCACGCGACGGCGCTGTCAGCGGTCGAGATCTCCGAGACCTCCGTGTCGGGCACCCGTGCAGGCGACGACGGCACGGCGAAGGTGTCGGCACCTCTTCCGGCGGTCATCTCGATCACCGAGGCGCTTCCCGACGCCCGGTTCCCCAACTTCAAGGGCATCATGGCGGCCAAGAAGAAGCCGTTCACGACCCTCACGCTCGCCGACCTCGACGTGGACGTCGACGTGACGAGCGCCCCGCAGACCATCATGACCGCGATCGCCGAGAAGCCGCCGCGCGGGGCGGGCGTGAAGATCATCGACGAGGGCGACGCGGGCGAGAAGCTCGCCGCGTTCCTCATCGAGAACCGGCTGGCGTGAGGAAGAGACCATGACTGATTTCGCTGCAGACTCTGTTCTCGTCGTCCTCGACGTCACCTCCGCGGGCGAGCTCGCGTCCTCCTCGGCGGGCCTCCTGGGTGCGGCCGCGCAGGTGGGCACCCCGGTGGCGCTCGTCGTCGCCGCCGAGGAGCGCCACGACGCGCTCGCCGCCGCCGCCGGCGGACTGGGAGCGAGCGCGGTGCTCGTCGCCGGTCTCGGCGATGCCGCGTCGGCGCTGACCGCCCCGATCCTGGACGCCGCGGCATCCGCGTACGACGCGGTCGCGCCCGATGCCGTGCTCATCTCGAACTCGATCGAAGGACGGGATGTCGCCGGACGCCTCGCCGTCCGCCGGTCGCTCGCCCTCGCCGTCGACGCCGTCGGGGTGTCCCGCGATGACGAGGGCGTGCTCGCTCAGCACTCCGTGTACGGCGGTGCGTACAACGTGACGGCGGCGCCGACGTTCGGCGCGCTGGTGGTGACGGTTCGCCAGGGCGCCGTCGACGCGCGTGCCGACGCCGTGGCGTCGCCGTCGGTGACGGTGCTCGACGTGCAGCGCTCCGCTGCGCCCGCTGCGGTGATCGAGTCGGTGGATGCCGTTGTTGCGACGTCGTCGCGTCCTGAGCTGCGCGGAGCGGCGAAGGTGGTCGCAGGCGGCCGTGGCCTGGGGTCACAGGAGCAGTTCGCGCTGGTGGAGCAGCTCGCCGACGCCCTCGGCGCTGCGGTCGGCGCCTCGCGCGCCGCCGTCGACGCGGGGTATGTGCCCTATGCCCACCAGGTGGGGCAGACGGGTGTGTCGGTGTCGCCGCAGCTGTATGTCGCGCTCGGAATCTCGGGTGCCATCCAGCACAAGGCGGGCATGCAGACGGCCAAGACGATCGTCGCGATCAATAAGGACGGCGACGCGCCCATCTTCGAGATCGCCGACTTCGGCATCGTGGGCGACGTGTTCACGATCGTCCCGCAGTTGATCGCCGCCCTCGAGTCCAAGAAGGCGTGATGGCGACCTACGGCCGCACTCTCCGACGGGGTCTTCCGCGCCGCCTCGGCGGCGAGCCGTGGCCGCCCGCCGGTGATGCTCCGATCGCCGGCGGGGTCGCCGGCGCAGCGGGGGAGCCTTCGGCCGACCGCGCGCCGTCCGCGGTCGGGAACGTCGCTGACGTCGCTGTGCCGCCTGCGTCGGAGACCGCCGCGACCGAGACGGCGGCGGCCGCTCCCGCTGCACCTGGAGCTCCCGCTACGACCGCGGCTCCCGCTGCGACCGCGGCACCTGCCGCTCCCGCTGCGACCGCGGCTCCCGCTGCGACGAGGCTGCGTCGTGGTCTGCCGCGTGTCGCCGGAGGCGAGCCGTGGCCAGCCGCGTCGGCCGCTGTCGTCCCGGCGGAGACGTCGGCGCCCCCGGCGCCCCCTGCCGCACCTGCCGCCCCTGCTGCTCCGGCTATGCAGGCTGCTCCGGCTGTGCAGGCCGCATCTGCGCCGGCCTCGCAGGCGGCTCCCACCGCCGGTCCGGCCGCGCCGTCGACTCCCGCTGCGACGACGGGAACGGCGGCCGCGTCCGGTGCCGTGCTGCGCCGCGGCCTGCCGCGCGACGAGAGTGGCGAGCCGTGGCCGCCCGCCGGCACGGTCGCCGCACCCGCATCGGTCGCAGCCGCTGGCACCCCGGTCGTTGCCGTACCCGCCGAGGCCGACGCGACTGCGGTCGGCGCTCCACCGGTCGCCGTCGCCGCCCGGACCGCGGCCCCCGCCGGTGACATCGCACCCGCTCCGGCGCCGGCCGAGGTCGCCGTGGCATCCGGGCCGCGCCCGCCGCTCACGGTGCCGCGCACCGTGTGGCCGGGCCGTGCCGCGACGGTGCGTCCGGCGTCCCGCCCCGAACCGGTGCGGATCGGCCCGTTCACGCGCGGGCAGTGGCTCGGCGCCGTCGTCGTCGGCGGTGCGGGGCTGCTCGTCGCCGCGGCGATGGCGGTCGCCTTGGTACGCGTGCTGCTGTCGATGCCGTTCGGTCAGGACTTCCTGGCCGCTTTCCCCGGCGAGTACCACCTGCCCGAGGGGGCACCGGTCGGCTTCCCCGCCTGGCTTGGCTGGCAGCACTTCTTCAACGTGTTCCTGATGGTGCTCATCATCCGCACGGGTCTCACGATCCGCACCGAGAAGCGGCCGAGTGTTTTCTGGACGCCGCGTCGCGACCCCAAGGGCAAGACGAGCCTGACGATCTGGTTCCATCAGTCGCTCGATGTGCTGTGGCTGGTCAACGGCGCCGTCTTCGTCGTTCTGCTGTTCGTGACCGGTCAGTGGATGCGGATCATCCCCACGTCGTGGGAAGTGTTCCCGAACGCCGTGTCGGCGGCGCTGCAGTACGTGTCGCTCGACTGGCCCACCGAGAACGGCTGGGTGAACTACAACTCGCTGCAGCAGCTCGCCTACTTCGCGACCGTGTTCATCGCCGCGCCGCTCGCGGCGATCACGGGCTACCGGATGAGCAACTTCTGGCCGAAGAACAACGCGCGTCTCACGCAGGCGTACCCGGTGGAGTGGGCGCGCCGCATCCACTTCCCCGTGATGCTGTACTTCGTGGTGTTCATCTTCATCCATGTGGCGCTGGTGTTCGCGACGGGCGCGCTGCGGAACCTCAACCACATGTATGCCGCGCAAGGCTCCGTCGACGGGGTCGCCTACGCCGACAACTGGACCGGGTTCTGGATGTTCGCCGCGTCGCTCGTCGCGATCGCCGCGGCCTGGGTGGCAGCGCGTCCGCTCACCCTCGCGCCGATCGCGAGACTGTTCGGCACCGTCAGCGGCCGCTGAATTCGATACGCGCCCGCAACGGCGGGGGCACGGAAAGGATGTCATGACCGCCAGCTTCGTCTACGACGCGGTTCGCACGCCGTTCGGCCGGATCGGAAAGGCGCTCGCGGGCGTCCGCCCCGACGATCTCGCGGCCGGGGTGCTCGAGCAGCTGGCGGCGCGTCACGACGCGTTCGATCCCGCCCGCGTCGACGAGGTCTTCCTCGGCGCGGCGAACCAGGCGGGCGAGGACAACCGCAACGTCGCGCGGATGGCCGCGCTGCTGGCGGGGTGGCCGACGAGCGTTCCCGGCGCCACGGTGAACCGGCTGTGCGGGTCGAGCGTCGAGGCGGTCATCCAGGCGAGCCGGGCGATCGAGGTCGGCGACGCCGACCTCATCGTGGCGGGTGGTGTCGAGTCGATGAGCCGCGCCCCCTGGGTGCTCGCCAAGCCCCAGCGTCCGTATCCGGCAGGAAACGAGACCCTGTTCTCGACGACGCTCGGGTGGCGCCTCACGAACCCCCGGATGCCGAAGAAGTGGACCATCGCCCTCGGCGAGTCGGCCGAGCTCCTCGCCGACCGCTACGACATCTCGCGCGAGGAGCAGGACGAGTTCGCTGTCAGCAGCCACCGCCGGGCGGCCCAGGCATGGGACGCCGGCGTGTACGACCGCGAAGTGGTGCCGGTGGGCGGCGTCGACCTGCGACGCGATGAGAACATCCGCCCCGACGCGTCGATCGAGTCGCTCGCCCCGCTCTCGCCCTCTTTCCGCGCCGACGGCACGGTGACGGCGGGCAATGCCTCGCCCCTCACGGATGGTGCGTCGGCCGTGCTCGTCGGGTCGGAGGCTGCGGGCGCGATGCTCGGCGGCGCCGAACCGCTCGCGCGCATCGTGGCACGCGCGTCGGCGGGCAACGACCCCGACGTGTTCGGCATCGCGCCGGTCGCTGCGGCCGAGGCAGCGCTCGCACGCGCCGGCAAGACGTGGGCCGATGTCGACGTGGTGGAGCTCAACGAGGCCTTCGCGGCGCAGAGCCTCGCCTGCCTGCGGCTCTGGCCCGAGCTCGACCCCGAGAAGGTCAACGTCCACGGCGGGGCCATCGCGATCGGTCACCCCCTCGGTGCGTCGGGCGGACGCATCGTGGGACACGCGGCGCATGAGCTCGCGCGTCGAGGCGGCGGTGTCGCCCTCGCGGCCATCTGCATCGGCGTGGGCCAGGGGCTCGCGGTGGTGCTGGAACGATGAGCGCGTGACGGTCGTCGCGACGAGCCCCGCCGAGCAGGCGGCCGGCGAAGCGGGGCGGATGCCCGATGCTGCGCGCGTCGCCGACGGTGTGTGGGTCGTCCCGCTGGCGATCGCGCCGGGCCACATGCCGTACACGCTCTCGTATCTCGTGGCCGACGACGCTGACGGCGTCCACCTGGTCGACGCGGGGTGGGACCTCGACGAGAACCTCGCTGCCGTCGCGGCGGCCGTCGCGCGGTTCGGGGCGGCGCACGCTTCGGAGGGCCGCTCGCCAACTACGAGGCGTTCACCGAGACCCAGTGGGTCACGGTCAAGTCCGAGATCGAACGGTACGAGCTGCGGCCCTGACGTGCAGCCGACGGACGTTGCCGCCGGCATTGCCGCTTCGGCCTGGCGCATCTCGCGCGCATCGCCGCCCACACTTAGTCCCGACCATCGCGCACGCCTCGTGGCGTGTGACAGAGCGCAGCGCTGGTATCTGCACACTTAAGTCGCCCCGCACGGGCACCTCATTCGGTGGATCGTACCCTGTCCCCTCGCCCCGCGCCGCTATGGTCGCTTCGGATTACTACGAGGAGCATCATGCCGCGTCCCAGAGACCTGTCCGTCCGCAATAGGCAGCGCAGGATCCGCGCGACGTTGCTTGTCGCGTTCGTGGGTGACACCACGTCGGTGGCAATGACCGGATCCACGATGGTGGCGCCAGCAGCGCTTGCTGCGCCGGCCGCGGTTGACATCTCCGACTCGACGGAGGGCCGGCGATTGATCGAACAGACGGAAAAGCGACTCAGCAAGAGCCTGCGAGCGGAGGGCTTCGCCGCATCCACGACGTCCCGTGCGGTCGCGTACCGTGCGGTAACGGGTGTTCCCGGGGACGCGGGTGCCACGTGGGTGTTGCCGGTTGGGGAGCCGGTCCCCTCCGTTTCGAAGCCTAAGGATGGCACGGTTACGATCACAAGCCGATCGACCCCGAAGCAATTCGACGCGGAGTCGCAGTCGCGCCTGTCCCGTGCTGCAGTGAAGCCGTCATTCGTGTGGTACACGCCGACGTGCGCCGCTCGGTACACGCAGAAAGAGCCCGGTGCAAATGTCTCGATTGCGTGGATGGACCATTGCACGCGATGGGGAAAGGTGACCAACGATGGCGACCGGCAACGCGATCACTGGGTGTTCAAGCAGTACGCGACCTGCAAGGGCGTCAGTAACTGGGCCCTCTCGTTGTGCGAGATCGGGAGTTACCGGACCGCGGGCACATCAGCACTGTCATGGGAGGATTGGGCCCCGCGTGCAGATTCCAGCGGGTCTTGCAGGTCAACTTCATTGTCGGTCTCGGCATACGGAATGGGTGTGAGTGGCTCGTTCACCGCATGCGAGAACCTGGACATCACCAAGGGCGCAGCCGGAGCGAACTTCAAATCGGCATGGAGTGGCTGGGTTATCAATTCGGAGCGAGCGACCCAGTACCAGATTGCCTTCGGCGTCGAGAACGGCAAACGACCAAACCTCACGGTGCCCTTCACGGTGAACGCGAAACGCCGATGACCCCGGATGTCCACCCGGCCCCGTCGCCGGAGATGACCAATTCAGGGGAGCGTGCTTCGTCACCCAGAAGTCATTGCCGACGTGTCACGGGCCTGGCAGCCGCCGCCTTGGCTGTCACCCTGACCGTGACCGTTGCCGGTTGCGGGACACCACAGGTCGCAGGCGTGGACGCAGCTGCCGCCAGGGCAGCGATCCACGACACAGCGGAAGCGCTGGCTGACGCGAGCACGTTGGAGGAGTACGAGGCGTGGTGCGCCGAGTGGGCGGCTGATCGCACGATGTGCCTGCATTCCTTGGATCTCGGCATTCGAGTGCTCCCCGACACCCTGACGTTGGGGACGCGAATCCGGTACACGCCGTCAGGAGGCGTGGTCTTCACCGTCTCCGGGCTGCTCAACGACGGCGAACAGTTCACTAGCGACGTGGAGGTCGTCCGGGATGGCGACCTCGCGCGCGCGGTAGACCCCGTCTACTGGATCCCGCGTCACATCAAAGTCGCCGTTCCGACGACGCACCCCTGACGCCGTCCGCAGGCTCGCCTGGACGTACGCCCAGCGTGCCGGCGTTCGTGCGCGGTCGGCTCAGCGGACGAAGCGGACCTCGGTGAGCGTCTCGCCGAGGAACGGCTCGGTGTGCGTGGCGCCGTCGAGGGTGAAACCGTTGCGCGTGTAGAAGCGGTGCGCGCGGGGGTTGTCCTCGGCCACCCACAGGTAGATCGAGTCCTCGGCGCCCACGACGGCGTCGAACAGCTTCTGGCCGGTGCCGGTGCTGTGGAAGGCCGACAGCAGGTAGATGAAGTACAGCTCGCGATTGCGCGGGGCGTCGCGGTCACGGGCGGGGCCCGATCCGGCGAAACCGACGATCTCGCCGTTCGAGAGCGCTGCGACCATCCTGAAGTCGGGACCCTGCTGGGCCCAGTGAGTCCACAGTTCGGCGAGACGCTTGGGCGACACATTCTCGAGAGCGGCGGTGCTGATGAGGTGGTCGTAGGTCTCGTGCCAGCACGTGGCGTGCACGCGGCCGAGGGCTTCGGCGTCCACGTCACGAACGGGACGGACGACGATGTCGGTCTGGAGTTCGGCTTCCATGGGGTGACTCTACGGCTGGCCCCCATAAACGCGAAATCGGGAGTCGCCAGGACAAATGGGGGCGAGTCGGCTGTGGGGATGCGACAAACGTTTTCACGGAACCGGTGTGGATCTCGCTAGCATCACGCCTCGTGAACGTATGGTGGCGGACCCTGCTGACGATCCTGCGCGCGAAGGCGATGCTGCGTCGCCGCGGCCCGATCCCCCCGTCTTCGGTGGGTCGCGTGCGGCTGCGCACGCTCCCGACCGACATCGACCTGTTGGGGCACATGAACAACGGGCGGTACGCGTCGCTGTTCGACCTCGGCCGCTTCGACCTCCTCATCCGCACCGGCATCTGGGATGCCATGAACGCGCAGGGCTGGTACGCGGTCGTGGCGAGCGAGACGGTGACGTTCCGCAAGTCGCTCGGGCTGTGGCAGCGCTTCACCGTGGAGTCGCGCCTCTACGGGCACGACGACAAAGCGGTGTACCAGATCCACCGGGCGGTCGTCGACGGTGAGGTATATGCCGAGATGATCGTGCGGGCCCGATTCCTCCGCCGAACGGGCGGCGTCGTCAACACGGAGGAGCTGTTCGAGGCGCTGCACCGACCCGACGACCTCCCACCGTTGCCGCAGTGGATCGTCGACTGGGCGGCTGGCGCGGCGCTCCCGTCGACGAAGGCGCCCGCGCCGAGCCTCTGGGACTGACCGCCCGGCGGCGGGGCCCGCCGTCGTGTCGCGCGGGGAGCGGGCGGCGGGGAGCGGACGCAGGCGGCCGAGGTCAGGCTGCGAATGCGTCGGCGAGCGCCTGGCGGACGGTGCGGATGCTGGGGCGCTCCACGTCGGAATGACGCGCGGCCGTGAAGATCTCGCGCACGGGGTGGCCGTCGAGGTCGGTGAGGGCGACGGTCGGGGGCTGCGCTGCCAAGAGCGGGTCGGGCCACAGCAGGTCGGGAAGGAGGCCGACGGCGTGCCCGGCGGCGATCAGCTGCACGTGCGCCGTGAGGTCGGCGAGCTCGAACCGTACGTCGGGCTCGAATCCCGCGGCGCGGCACTGCTGCACGGCCCACTCGCGGGCCGCGGTTCCCCGCGGTTCCATCACCCAGGCGTGCGACGCGAGGTCGGCGAGGCTGCTGACGGGTCGGCGCGCGGCGATCCGCACGGGGTCGGTGCCGAGCACCTCGCGGTCGAGCTCCGACCGGTGCTCGCGGGTGTGTCCGGGATACTGCTCGGCGATCACGAGATCGAACCCGCGGGCCGAGAGCTCGAACAGCCCCTCTTCCGGCGGCATCTCGGCGACCTCCACGCGCAGCTGCGGCGCGCGCTCGGCGAGCAGGGTGAGTGCGGCCGGCACGAGGGCCCGCGCCGCCGTCTGGAGCACGGCGATGCGCACGGGGGCGATGCCGGGGCGGAGCGTCTCGAGCTCGGCGCGGGCCCGCTCGTCGAGCGCGAGGGCGCGGGCGGCGTGGGCCGCCAGCGCGGCGCCGTGCTCGGTGAGACGCACGCGCCGCCCGTCGGGAACGAGGAGCGGAACCCCCGCGTCGCGTTCCAGTTGCGCGAGCTGCTGTGAGATCGTCGACGGGCTGAAGGAGAGGGCCTCGGCGACCGCGGCGAGGGTTCCGCGCTGCGCCAGCTCGTGGAGCAGCCGGAGGCGGCGGAGTTCGAACACGGCATGCTCCATTCGTAGATCCTGAACGTTACTGATCGTAGATCGTCGCTTTTCCCGATGCATGATGTGCTCCACTCTGGAGGGAGTGCGCCGATCGACCCGCCGACGAGGGCGGCCGTCCGCGGAAGGATCCGACATGACCCCTGGTGTTCCCGATGACGTCGTGGATCGTTCGATCGCCCTCGCCCAGCGGTGGGTTACCGAGGCTGCCGGAGTGTCGGAGGATACGTCCGCCCAGCGGCTCGCGGGCGTGCTGAAAGACGCCGACGGGCTGCCGTTCACGATCGGATTCGTCGACGGCGTGATGCGGCCCGAGAGCCTCTCGGCCGCCGCGGCGAACCTGCAGCGTGTCGCGCCGCTCGTGCCCGAGTTCCTGCCGTGGTACCTGCGCGGTGCGGTGCGCGTAGGCGGTGCGGTGGCGCCCGTGCTCCCGGCGCCGACCGTGCCGATCGCTCGGCGGGCACTGCGCCAGATGGTGTCGCACCTCGTGGTCGACGCGCGCCCCGAGAAGCTCGGCCCTGCGATCGAGAAGCTCCGGACGTCGGGGTCACGGCTCAACCTCAACCTCCTCGGAGAGGCGGTGCTCGGCGAGACGGAGGCGCGGCGGCGACTCGACGGCATCCACGACCTCATCCGCCGGGCCGACGTGGATTACGTGTCGGTGAAGGTGTCGGCGATCGTCAGCCACATCTCGATGTGGGCGTTCGACGAGGTCGTGTCCGAGGTGGTCGATCGCCTCCTGCCGCTGTATCTCACCGCGGCCGCCGACGGCACGTTCATCAACCTCGACATGGAGGAGTACCGCGACCTCGACCTCACGATCGAGGTGTTCACGCGCCTCCTCGAAGATCCGCGACTGCGGGCGCTCGAAGCGGGCATCGTGCTGCAGGCGTACCTCCCCGACGCGCTCCCCGCCCTGCAGCGGCTCACGACGTGGGCGCAGCAGCGGGTCGACGGCGGCGGCGCCCGCATCAAGGTGCGTCTGGTGAAGGGGGCGAACCTCGCGATGGAGCGCGTCGACGCCGTCGTGCACGGCTGGCCCCTCGCCACGCACGCGTCGAAGCTCGACACGGATGCCGGGTACATCCGCTGCCTGCAGGAAGCCCTCCAGCCGGCAGCGACCCGTGCCGTGCGCGTGGGCGTCGCCGGTCACAACCTGTTCGACATCGCCTACGCGTGGCTGCTCGCGGGCGAGCGCGGCGTGCGCGACGACGTCGAGTTCGAGATGCTCCTCGGGATGGCCCAGGGGCAGGTGCAGGCCGTGTCGCGCGAGGTGGGCCCCGTGCTCCTGTATGTGCCGGTCGTGCGTCCCGACGAGTTCGACGTGGCGATCAGCTACCTCGTGCGCCGACTCGAGGAGAACGCGTCGAGCGAGAACTTCCTGTCGGCGGCGTTCGAGCTCGCCGACGACCCGGCGCTGTTCGACCGTGAGCGCGACCGCTTCGTGCGCTCCGTCGCCCGGGCCGACGACCGGGCCCTCCCGTCGCGACCGAACCGGCGCCAGGATCGGAGGCACGTCCGCAGCTCCGCACACATCCCCCCGGTCCAGCCCGCCGAGGTCACACGCGCGCGTGAGCCGGAGGAGACCGCCGCTCTCACTCAGGCCGTGCTCGCGATCGCGCACGACGACGACGTGTTCGTCGAGACCGCCGTCTTCTCTTCGCGCGAGGCCGACGCCGACGCCGCCGGTGCCGACGACGCGGGCGCCCCCGGGTTCGCCAACACCCCCGACTCCGACCCGGCGCTTCCCGCCAACCGGGAGTGGGCACGAGCGGTGATCGACCGGATCGAGACCTCGACGGCGGGGGATGCGGTGATCGCGGCGGCGCGTGTCGTCGACGCCGACGCGCTCGAAGCGATCGTCGCGCGCGTCGCCGCCGCGGGCGACGCGTGGGGCGCCACCCCGGCGGCCGATCGGGCCATCGTGCTGCAGGCGGCGGCCGCCGCCCTCGAATCCTGTCGCGGCGAGCTGATCGAAGTCGCTGCGTCCGAGACCGGCAAAGTGTTCGCCGAGGCCGACATCGAGATCAGCGAAGCCGTCGACTTCGCGAACTACTACGCCGCCACGGCCCGTGAGCTCGACCGCGTCAGCGGTGCCGTGTTCGACCCTGCTCGCGTGACGGTGGTCACCCCGCCGTGGAACTTCCCCATCGCGATCCCCGCCGGCGGGGTGCTGGCCGCACTCGCCGCGGGATCGGGTGTCGTGTTCAAACCGGCCCCGCAGGCCCGCCGCTGCGCGGCGGTCGTCGCCGAGGCGCTGTGGGAGGCGCTCGACGGCGCGGGCGTGCCCCGCGACCTGCTGAGCCTCGTGGACATCGACGAGGGAGGGCTCGGCCAGCAGCTCATCACGCATCCCTCGGTCGACCGCGTCATCCTCACCGGGTCATGGGAGACCGCGGCGCTGTTCCGGTCGTGGCGGCCTGACCTGCCGCTGCTCGCCGAGACGAGCGGCAAGAACGCGATCATCGTGATGCCGTCGGCCGACCTCGACCTCGCCGCGTCCGACATCGTGAAGAGCGCGTTCGGGCACGCCGGCCAGAAGTGCTCGGCGGCGTCGCTCGCGATCCTCGTCGGCCCTGTCGCGCGCTCGGAGCGGTTCGCCCGCCAGCTCGTCGACGCGGCGCGCTCGCTGCGGGTGGGGCCGCCGTCCGACCCTCTCAGCGAAGTGGGTCCGGTCGTCGAGCCCCCGCAGGGGAAGCTCGCGTGGGCGCTCACCGAGCTCGCAGAGGGCGAGGAATGGCTGTTGCGCCCCGAGTCGGTCGACGCCGCGGATGCACCCGAGGGGTACGACGGCCGCCTGTGGACACCCGGCATCCGCACCGGTGTGAAGCCCGGGTCGCGGGTGCACCTCGAAGAGTTCTTCGGACCTATGCTCGGCATCATGCACGCGCGGTCGCTCGCGGAGGCCATCGACCTGCAGAACGCCGTCGCCTACGGTCTCACCGCCGGACTCCACACGCAGGACCCCGACGATCTCGCGCTGTGGCTCGACGGCGTCGAGGCAGGAAACCTCTACGTCAACCGCGGCATCACCGGCGCGATCGTGCAGCGTCAGCCGTTCGGCGGATGGAAGCGCTCGTCCGTCGGCGCGGGCGCGAAGGCGGGCGGCCCGAACTACCTGATCGGACTCGGCTCGTGGCGGGCGACGGCGGGCGCCGCGCAGTCGGGCACCCTGCACCTCCGCGGACTCGACAGCCGCATCTCCGCCGTCATCGAGGCCGCGCAGCCGACTCTCGACTACGACGCGTTCGAGTGGCTCCGCCGCGGTGCGCTGTCGGACGCGGTCGCCTGGCACCGCGAGTTCGGGCAGGTGAAGGATGTCTCGAAGCTGCAGGTCGAGCGGAACCTCTTCCGGTACCGACCGGTCCCGGTGGCGATCCGGGCCGCGCGCGATGCCGCCTGGCAGGCGGTGATGCGCGTCGCGCTCGCCGGCGTGCGTGCCGGGGCGGACTTCACCCTCAGCGCTCCCGTCGGCATCCCCGCGCCGGTGCGCCGCGCGCTCGGCGACCTCGACGTCCCCGTCTTCGTCGAGACCGACGCTGAGTGGATCGCGCGGGTGCAGGCGAGCGGCGTGCCGCGGGTGCGTCTCGTGGGTTCGCGCGAGTCGGTCGCTGCCGCGCAGACCGCGCTCGCGGCCACCGTCGGCGGCGATCCCGACATCGCCGTGTACGGCAACGAGGTCACCACCGCCGGACGCCTCGAACTCCTGCCGTTCCTCCGCGAGCAGGCGGTGACGATCACCGCCCACCGCTTCGGCAACCCCGACCCGTGGAGCGCCGCCGTCATCTAGCGGGGCCTACTCGTCGGCGGGGTCGTCCGGGACCTCTCCCAAGCGGGTTCCGGACGCCAGCGGTTGCGATGACACGGCTGTTGTCGCCGTGGAGCTAGTTCCTCCGCTTGCGTTGCTTGAGTGGCGGAACTTCGAGGTTCGGAATCGCCCGCAAGAGGAACTTGTCGAAGTGCGGCACCGTAAACGCTGCATAGCCATGCTCGGGCGTGTATAGCAGGCCCATGTTGATCAGCTCTGCTCGCGTGGGGCCGAGGTTTTGGGATGTGCGGCCCATCACCTCAGCAACGTCCCCAGCCTTCTGAGGCTCCGCGCCGAGTTCTGCCATCGCCCGAAGATAAGCGCGTTGCATTTCGGTAGCGCGGTCGAGACGAACGCGGAAGAAAGATTCGTCGAGCTTTGCTTCGTACCCGGGAACAGCCGAGTCGATGTCGGCCTGACCGATCACTGGTCCGTCCGCCACCGTCCACACGGTGGAGCCCAGCTCTTGCAGAAAGTACGGATAGCCCCCTGTGACCCGAACCGCTTCGGTGAGTGCCTCGTCGGTGTAGCGGATACCCTCGTCCTCGGCCGGCTTCGTCAGCGCAGCTTTCGCGTCAGGTTCCGAAAAGTTCCCGATGCTCGGGAACTTGAACAGGCGCTCTGCGTAGGACTTTGCGTCGCCTGCGAGTTCAGCGATCTGCGGAAGTCCTGCCCCGACGAGGGTCACAGGAAGCTTGCGTTGCACCATCTTGTGTATAGCCTCGATGACGGACTCAAGCTGCGGCTTGCTGAGGAACTGAACCTCATCGAACAGCAACACGACACCTCGATCGCGCTCCTGTGCGGCTTCGCCGAGCGCAATGAAGACGTCGGTCACATCGAGGGAGAGATCGGCGTGGTCGGCGAACCCCTCCGCTGCGTCGACATCGAGCCCGACGGACCAGGTTCCGGATCCGTCCAGGCTCATTGTGAATGAGCGCAACACGGCCGCGGCGTGCTGAAACCGCTCCGTCCAGCGTGCGCGCGGTGAAAGTTGAAAGAGGGCGGTCCGCAACTTCGATGCCAGAACACTGCGGAAGTGAGATTCATCGTTCTTGCTGACCTCGAGTTCGACGACGACCCAATCGCGTGCGAGTGCCTTCGATCGAAACTGCCCAAGCAGTACGGTCTTTCCCACTCCGCGCAGTCCTGTGATGATCATGGACTGTTCGGTGCGACCTCGTTCGATACGAGCCAGCAGTAGATCGAACGACCCGAGCTGGTCGTCGCGACCGACCACCGCCTGAGGTTCAGCCCCCGCGTTCGGAGTGTATGGGTTGGTGAGCGCCTGCATCCACCGACCTTACCAAGTTTAGGGTGTTTTATTTAGTTGGGATAAAACCTTCTAAATTCGCTAAGAGTTCCACCACGCATCGCTCGAGCGACCCGGAGTCGCGCGTCATCTGAATCGGAGAACATCGTCCGCTGACCGGTTAGCGTGGTGCCGTGGCTTCAGAGACGAACTGGGCAGGGAACCTCCGCTATCGCGCACAACGCCTGGTCGAGCCGGTGACGGTCGACGAGCTGGCTGAGACGATCGTCTCCGCCGACCGCGTGAGGGTGCTCGGCACGCGTCATTCGTTCAGCGACATCGCCGACACGACGGGCGTCCACGTGTCGCTCGCCAGAATGGTCGACGTTCCGACCCTCGACCGAGCGACCGGCGTGGTCAGCGTGCCCGCCGCGATGCGGTACGGCGAACTCGCGCCGTGGCTGCATGATCGGGGCCGCGCGCTGGCGAACCTCGCGTCGCTGCCGCACATCTCCGTGGGCGGGTCGGTCGCCACCGGCACGCACGGGTCGGGGGAGCGGATCGGCTCACTCGCGACGCAGGTGTCGGCCGTCGAGCTCGTCGACGGATCCGGTGCCCACGTGCGCGTGGAGCGCGGCGACCCCGACTTCGACGGGACGGTCGTGTCGCTGGGCGCGCTGGGCGCGGTGGTGCGGCTGGAGCTCGACACGGTCGCCGCCGAGCCGTACGGGCAGACCGTCTATGAGGGGATCGGCTGGGACGCCGTGCTCGACGGGTTCGACGAGCTGCAGGCGGCGGGCGACAGCGTGAGCCTGTTCACGACGTGGCGCTCTGCCGACGAGATCGATCAGGTGTGGGTGAAGTCCCGGCGCGACGCCCCCGATCTGACGGCGTTCGGCGGACGCCCAGCCGACGGGGCCCGGCATCCGATCCCGGGGGTCGATCCGCGGCCCGCCACGGAGCAGGGGCACGCGCCGGGCGCCTGGTTCGACAGGCTTCCGCACTTCCGGCTGGCGTTCACGCCGTCGGCCGGCGACGAGCTGCAGAGCGAATACCTCGTGCCGCGATCGGAGGTGCGTGAGGCGGTCGCGGCCCTGCGGGGCCTCGCGGCGCGTCTCGCGCCGGTGCTGCTGGTGGCGGAGGTGCGCACCGTGGCCGCCGACCGCCTGTGGCTGAGCTCGGCGTACGAGACGGATGTCGTGGCGTTCCACTTCACGTGGCGCCGCGACGAGCCGGCCGTCGGCGAGCTGCTCCCGACTGTCGAGGCGGCGCTCCCGGCGACGGCGCGTCCGCACTGGGGGAAGGTGTTCACCCTTCCCGCGGCCGACGTCCGCGCCCGGTATCCGCAGTGGACCGCGTTCGCCGAACTGCGTGCCCGACGAGACCCGGCGAGCCGGTTCGCGAACGCCTGGACCGAGCGTCTCGGGCTCAGCTGACGCCTTCGCGTGACCGGCCCGGGGAGTCGGGCGGAACGCGTGCCCGAAAGAGCAAGAAACAAGTTATCTTTCTGGTCCCTCATGCGGTGCCGCGAAAGGATTGCGGGAGTGCTTCTGGGGAGCACTCAGCGGAAGCCTGTTCCAGTTCGGCCGGAGCCGACGGCTGTCCGTGACACCACCGGGGGGAGTGTCGCTCTGGGGTCGGGCTCTTACTCGACCCCAGAGCTCTCTGGAGCGCCGGCGCCCGTGGCGTCGTCGGCGTCGCTCTGTCGGCCGGCGTGGACGGGTCGTCTTTTGGCGCCCTCCATCGGCATGTCGTCCTCGATGGGGACCATGAACTCGTTCACGAGCGCGCGCACGGCGAGGGCGAACAGCGTCCACCGGCCCTCGGGGATCTCGTCGGCGGCGCGCGCGTCGAACACGGGGTGGTCGATGCCCTCCAACGCTCGGACCGCGAACCCCTCACCGATCGCTGCGAGCGCGTCGGTGAAGTCGCTCACCGTGAGCGGAGCCCTCATGCGCAGCCCATAGGAGTCCATGAGGTACTGGTAGAACTCGTTGAACGCGGCCGTCGACTCCCGGTGGCGCTCGCGACTGGCCTCCTTCAGCTCGGGCCAGGTGTGGGCGGTCGTGCGCAGCGCGAGCGCGATGAGGAACGAGTGGGCGTCGAGCTCTTCGGCGGGGTCTTCGACCTCGCGCCACGCGGCCCGCACGTGGGCCTCGGCGGCGGCGCGGATGACGTCGTCGCCGTGGGCGCCCCTGTCGATGAGGTCGGTGACCGCATCACGCGCGTAGTCGGCGGGGCCGCTGAGACGCAGGCGCATCATCGACACCGCGAGGTCGCGCTGATAGTCGGTCTGATCCGCCCACAGCCGGTATGCGGCCCCCGTCGTCAGACCGGCGCGCCGCAGAACGTCCTGCAGTCGGATGTGCTGCACGCCCGCGGCGACCCCGCGTTCCAGCAGCATCTGCATTCCCACGCGCAGCAGCAGTGCTCGCGTCTCTTCCCCCGTACGTCGCCCCATATCAGAAGCTTGGCAGAATTTCGGGCGTGTCTTCGACGAATGTCGCGCCGATGTGGCCTTCTCGGGCGGTTTGTGACACGCCTCTGGCACAATGGGCCTCGGCGTGCCCGCCACGACCTTTCCCCGAGCCCGCGACACCGTGAGCAGGCCCGGGTCGAAGGGCCGCCGGGCCTCTGGACAGCGTCCGCCTCCCTTCCTCGAGGAGCGAAGATGACGACGACACCCCCGACGCAGCGGACCGCACCGGAGCAGGCGGCCGCGTCGCCGGCGGGGGAGCACACGGAACAGGCCGAACGTAGAGCCCAGCGTCGCCGCTACCTGATGTGCCGGCCCGAGCACTTCACCGTCAGCTACCGCATCAACCCGTGGATGGAACCAGCCAAGCCGACCGACACCGCGAAGGCCGTCGCGCAGTGGCAGACGCTGTACGACACCTACATCGCGCTCGGGCACGAGGTGGAGCTGATCGATCCCGTGCCGGGACTTCCCGACATGGTCTACACCGCCAACGGCGGCTTCGTCATCGACGGCCGGGCGCTCGGCGTGCGGTTCCGGGTGCCCGAGCGCCGCGGCGAAGAGCGCCCGTTCATGGAGTGGTTCGCCGCCCACGGCTTCGAGGTGATCGAGCCGGTCGAAGTGCAGGAGGGCGAAGGCGACTTCCTGCTCGTCGGAGAGACGATCCTCGCAGGCACGGGGTTCCGGTCGGTCGGGGACAGCCACCGCGAGGTCGCCGACGTGTTCGGCAGGGAGGTCGTGTCGCTGCGGCTCGTCGACCCTCGGTTCTATCACCTCGACACCGCGATCGCCGTGCTCGACCCCGTCCAAGGGCCGGGCGGCGTCGACCGCGCCAACATCGCCTACCTGCCGTCGGCGTTCGACGCCGACTCGCAGCGCGTGCTCGCCGAACGCTATCCCGACGCCATCCGCGTGTCCGACGACGACGGCGCGGTCTTCGGGCTCAACTCGGCCTCCGACGGCCGAAACGTGTTCATCTCGCCGCGGGCGATCGGCTTCGAGCGGCAGCTGCGGGAACGCGGCTACCACCCCGTGCTCGTCGACCTGTCGGAGCTTCTGCTCGGCGGCGGCGGTATCAAGTGCTGCACTCTCGAACTGCGAGGTACCCCATGATCAGCCCGACCAGCCCGACCAGCCCGACCAGCCCGACCAGCCCGACGCTCGACACGGCGACCATTCGCATCATCGGCTCCGAAGAGGAGCACGTCGCCCACAATTACCACCCGTTGCCGGTCGTGATCGCGCGCGGCGAGGGAGCGTGGGTGACGGATGTGGAGGGAAAGCGCTACCTCGACCTGCTGTCGGCGTACTCGGCCCTCAACTTCGGTCACCGTCACCCCGCACTCGTCGCGGCTGCCACCGAGCAGCTCGGCCGCCTCACACTCACGAGCCGCGCGTTCCACAACGACCAGCTCGGCGCGTTCGCCGCGGAGCTCGCCGCGCTGTGCGGCAAAGAGCTCGTGCTGCCGATGAACACCGGCGCCGAGGCGGTCGAGACGGGCATCAAGGTGGCGCGGGCCTGGGCCTACCGCGTGAAGGGCGTGCCGGCGGATGCCGCGACCGTCGTCGTCGCTGACGGCAACTTCCACGGCCGCACGACGACGATCGTGAGCTTCAGCGACGACCCGCAGGCGCGCGACGATTTCGGGCCGTACACACCCGGGTTCCTCTCGGTGCCTTACGGTGACGCTGCGGCGATCGAGGCGGCCATCGACGTGAACACCGCTGCCGTGCTGATCGAGCCGATCCAGGGAGAGGGCGGCGTCATCATCCCGCCCGAGGGCTACCTCCGTGCGGTGCGCGAGATCTGCGACCGTCACCGCGTGCTGTTCATCGCCGACGAGATCCAGTCGGGGCTCGCGCGGGTCGGCACGACGTTCGCGTGCGACCGCGAACAGGTCGTGCCCGACGTGTACCTGCTCGGCAAGGCGCTCGGCGGCGGCATCGTCCCCGTGTCGGCGGTGGTCGCCGATGAGGACGTGCTCGGCGTGATCCATCCCGGCGAGCACGGGTCGACGTTCGGCGGCAACCCGCTCGCGGCGGCCGTCGGTCGGCAAGTCGTCGAGATGCTCGCCTCGGGCGAGTTCCAGGCCCGTGCCGTTGCCCTCGGCGACCACCTGGCCGACAGGCTCGACGGGCTCATCGGCCACGGCGTGACCGCCGTACGGGTGGCGGGACTGTGGGCGGGCGTCGACATCGACCCCGCCGTCGGGACGGGTCGTGACGTGGCCGAACGGCTCCTCTCCCGCGGGGTACTCGTGAAAGACACCCACGGCCAGACCATCCGCATCGCGCCGCCGCTCGTGGTGCGCGCGACCGAGCTCGACTGGGCCGTCGAGCAGCTGCGGGTCGTGCTCGCCGGCTGACGCCGCGGGCGCGCCCACCCCCCACCCCCCCGCACCCACCCCCGCCCGCCCGAAGAAGCGGCACTTGTCGCGCCTTGAGGGCCGTCTCGCTCGCAACGAGTGCCACGTATCCGAGCTGGTCGGAGACGCAGCCCGTCCCCGCGGGCCGGACCGTCACACCCCCGAAACAGGGGGCACGTTAGGCTCTTGGAATGGGTGACCTGTTCGACGGATACGGCTCCACGCTCGCACCGCGCAAGACCGCGTCGGGGGTCCCCGCTTTCGATGAGATGTTCGGGCACCCCCAGCATTCAGGGACTCCCGTCGAGTCGCGCCCGGCGTACCGAGAGCTGTATCAGGCGCTCGCGCAGATGACGCAGGAAGAGCTCCGCGGGCGCACCGAATCGCTCGCCAGCTCCTACCTCGCGCAGGGCGTCACGTTCGACTTCGCCGGCGAGGAGCGCCCTTTCCCGCTCGACGCCGTTCCGCGCGTGATCGAGTACGAAGAGTGGTCGCGCGTCGAGAAGGGCGTGCAGCAGCGGGTCCGGGCGCTCGAAGCGTTCCTCGACGACGCGTACGGGCGACAGCACTGCGTGCGAGACGGGGTGCTCCCGGCCGCGCTCATCGCGTCGTCGCAGTACTTCTACCGGCAGGCTGCCGGGATCCACTCCGCCAACGGGGTGCGCATCCAGGTGGCGGGCATCGACCTCATCCGCGACGAGCACGGCGAGATGCGCGTGCTCGAAGACAACGTGCGCGTGCCGTCGGGCGTCAGCTACGTCATCTCCAACCGGCGCGTCATGGCGCAGACGCTTCCCGAGCTGTTCGTGTCGATGCGGGTGCGACCCGTCGGCGACTACCCGAACAAGCTCCTCCAGGCGCTCCGTGCGTCCGCCCCTCCGGGGATCGACGACCCCAACGTTGTCGTCCTCACCCCCGGCGTCTACAACTCCGCCTACTTCGAGCACACACTCCTCGCCCGACTCATGGGTGTCGAGCTGGTCGAGGGGCGCGATCTGCAGTGCGCCGGCGGGAAGGTGTTCATGCGCACCACCCGCGGTCCGCGGCGCGTGGACGTCATCTACCGCCGCGTCGACGACGACTTCCTCGACCCGCTGCAGTTCCGCGCCGACTCGATGCTCGGCGCCCCCGGGCTGATGCTCGCGGCGCGCCTGGGCAACGTCACGATCGCCAACGCCGTCGGCAACGGCGTCGCCGACGACAAGCTGCTCTACACCTACGTGCCCGACCTCATCCGGTACTACCTGGCCGAGGAGCCGATCCTCAAGAACGTCGACACGTGGCGGCTGGAGGAGCCCGGCGCGCTGGAGGAAGTGCTCGACCGCCTGGACGAGCTCGTCGTGAAACCCGTCGACGGCTCGGGCGGCAAGGGCCTCGTCGTCGGGCCCGACGCGAGCCCCGCGGAGCTCGAGAAGCTGCGCAAGAAGCTCCTGAAGGATCCCCGCGGCTGGATCGCCCAACCCGTCGTCATGCTCTCGACCATCCCCACCCTCGTCGAAGACGGGATGCGGCCGCGTCACGCCGACCTCCGCCCGTTCGCCGTCAACAACGGCGACGAGGTGTGGGTGCTGCCGGGCGGCCTCACCCGCGTCGCGCTGCCCGAGGGGCAGCTCGTCGTGAACTCCAGCCAGGGCGGCGGGTCGAAGGACACGTGGGTCGTGGGCGGCGACGCACCCCGCGGCAGCGAGTACGGGGGGCGACGGCGTGAGAACGGCGTCCCGGGAACCGAGTACGGGCAGAACCTCGCCGGACTCGTCGCCGAACAGGCATCCGTGACCGCGGCGATCCCGATCATCTACGACCCGCAGGACGAGCCGCCCACGTCGCCGCAGGACCGCCCCCTCACCGCAGGCGAGCAGCAGGAGCAGCAGCAACAGCAGGCGCAGGCGCGTGCGTCGGCGCATGTCCCACATTCGGCTGGTTCGGGTGTGCTGAAGCGACCGAAAGTGGGACAACCCTCACCGGAAGTGGGACACGAGCGCGGAGGTGAGGGCGCATGCTGAGCCGTATCGCCGAGTCGCTGTTCTGGATCGGCCGTTACATCGAGCGGTCCGACGGCACCGCCCGCATCCTCGACGTCCACCTGCAGCTGCTCCTCGAAGACCCGTGGATCGACGAAGACACCGCCTGCCGCTCGCTCATGGCCGTCATGGGGTCGCACCCGCCCGACGACGCCGCCCACGTGACCCGCGGCGACGTGCTCACGCGCCTCGCCGTCGACCGGCAGAACCCGTCGAGCATCGCCTACGCCCTTCAGGCCGCGCGCGAGAACGCCCGCCGCGCACGCGAGATCGTCTCCACCGAGCTGTGGGAGACGCTCAACACCACCTACTCACGGATGCCGCGGCGCCTCAACGACGAGAAAGTCCATGAGTTCTTCCAGTGGGTGCGGGAACGTGCAGCGCTCGCCGTCGGCATCACCGACTCGTCGACGAGCCGCGACGAGGCGTGGCAGTTCTTCACGCTCGGCCGCTCCATCGAACGCACCGACATGACCGCGCGGCTGCTCGCCACGCGTTCCCTCACAGAGGCGTCCGGTCCGTCGTGGACGACGATCCTCCGTTCGTGCGGCGCCTACGAGGCCTACCTCCGCACCTACCGGGGGATGCCGAGCGCGCACTACGCGGCGGAGTTCCTGCTCCTCGACCGCCTGTTCCCGCGCTCGATCATCCACTCGATCCAGCGGGCCGAGGAGTGCATGCGCGCGATCGACCCCGTCGCCGACCGCGTCGGGCACTCCAACACGGTTCTCCGCGCGCTCGGCCGCATCCGCAACGATCTCGAGTACCGCCCGATCACCGAGATCCTCGACGAGCTCCCCACCCACATGGAACAGGTGCAGAAAGTCACGCGTGAAGCCTCCGAGGCGATCCGAGGCCGCTTCTTCCCGACCCACGCCGAACCGAACTGGATCGGAGAGACCTCATGAAGCGCCTGCGCATCGAGCACGCCACCGGCTTCCGCTACCAGGGAGACGTCGGCGCGTCGTACAACGAAGCCCGGATGCTGCCGAACTCCACCGACAGCCAGTTCGTGCTCAGCTCGCAGCTCGACATCGAGCCGTCGACGAGCGTCAACCACTACCTCGACTACTTCGGTACGCGCGTCGCCGCGTTCGACGTGCTGGCGCCGCACTCCGCGCTCAGCATCACGGCGCGGTCCCTCGTCGAAGTGCGGCCGCGTCCGCTCGAGACGAGCGACATGACCTGGGACCAGCTGGCCCGCGAATCGGAACGCCAGATCGGCACCGTCGAGATGCTCGTGCAGACGGCGCGAACGACGCCGCACACCGAGGTCGCCGACATCGCCCGGTCGATCGCGGCCCAGCACGACACACCCGCGTCGGCGGCGCTCGCGATCTCGCAGGCGATGGGAGACGCGATGGAGTACATGCACGGGATCACCGGTGTGCACTCGACCGCCGCGGAGGCATGGGAGGAGCGGAAGGGCGTCTGCCAGGACATCACCCACATCACCCTCGGCGCGCTCCGGTCCGTCGGCATCCCCGCGCGCTACGTCTCGGGATACCTGCACCCGCACGCGCACCCCGAGATCGGCGTCGCCGTGACGGGCGAGTCGCACGCGTGGGTGGAGTGGTTCGCCGGCGACTGGCAGGGCTTCGATCCGACGAACGGCACCGAGATCGGCGACCGTCACGTGCTCGTCGGCCGCGGCCGCGACTACAACGACGTGCCGCCGCTGCGGGGCGTGTACGCCGGGCCGTTCAAGGGCGACCTGCACGTGGAGGTGACGATCACGCGCGAGGCGTGACCGTCAGGTCTGCAGGCCTGCGTGACTGCGGACTCAGGCGGGCGGGTTGTCGGGGTCGAGCGTCTTGAGGGTGTCCTCCTCGACCGGGTTGTCGGCGTCGAGCTGGTCTTCGGTGGTCTCGTCGCCGCCTGTCGGCGCGTCCTGCTCGGCAGGGGCATCTTCTGCGCGCTTCTCGTTGTGCATGCGGGGCACGCTACCGGCGCGGGCCGGGATGCGCGCGGGGCTTGACACCGGCGACACGGCGAGCGCCGCCGATACGCTGGAACGGTGACGGCGACGTGGCGCGAGACGCAGAAGGCGAACCGTCGCGCGCACCTGCTTGAGAGCGCGGCAGCACTGTTCGCGGAGCGCGGGTTCGCCGCCGTGACGACCGTCGAACTGGGTGAGGCGGTCGGCATGTCGGGCCCTGCGCTCTACAAGCACTTCGCCAGCAAAGAGGCGATCCTCGCCGAGTTGCTCGTCGACGCGAGCGAGCGGCTGCTGGCCGGATGTCGTGCCATCCTCGCCGGCGCCGCCGACTCGCCCGCCTCCCGGCTCGACGAGCTCATCCGCTTCCACATCGGCTTCGCCGTGGCCGCGCCCGACATCATCCGCATCCAGGACCGGGAGCTCGCGGGACTTCCCGCCGAGACGAACCACCGGGTGCGCGAGTTGCAGCGCACGTACGTCGCCGAATGGGACGCGGTGCTCGCAGCCGCCCGCCCCGCCCTCGCCGCCGATGAGCGCCGTGTGCGGCTGCTCGGCACCTTCGGCCTGCTCAACTCCACGCCCCACAGCGCCCGCGGCGCCGGGGCCGACGCGGAGCAGGTGCTGGCGCGCATGGCGCACGACGCCCTGCTCGGCTGAGCTCGGCTGCCGTCGCCGCCCCGCGCCGTGTCTGTCGCGCCGTGTCTGTCGCCCTCCGGCGTGCACAATTCAGTCTGCGTGACGCGGCCCACCACGCCGTGCCGTGAGAATCCGCGGCGGGAGGCTCGCGCCGCGCGCGGACCAGACTGAATTGTGAACCGGCACGGCCGCGCCCGGGCGCAGTGGGTGCTGATGCGCGCCCGGTCGGCTGATGCGCGCCCGGTGTACACGATTCAGTCTGCGCGGCGCAGCCCATCACGCCGTGCCGCGAGAATCCGCGGCGGGAGGCTCGCGCCGTGCGCGGACCAGACTGAATTGTGAACCGCGGCGGGGCGAAAGGAAAGGGGCGTGCCGGCGGACGGGTCAGGCGGGGGTGGGTGGCTCGGCCGGCCGGCACTGCATGAGGGTGGAACGGGTGGCCTCGGCGACCACCTCGCCCCGCTGATTGCGGGCGGTGTGAGCGAAGTCGACGATCCCCTGGCCGGGCCGCGACCGCGACAGACGGGTGCCGGTCACGCGGGTCTCGGCGTAGAGGGTGTCACCGACCCGCACCGGGGCCGGGAACCGGACCTCGCCGAAGCCCAGGTTCGCGACGATGGTGCCCTGAGTGAGCTGGGCGACCGACAGCCCGACGAGGGTAGACAGCGTGAACATGCTGTTGACGAGGCGTTCGCCGAATTCGGTCTGCTCCGACCATGCGGCATCCAGATGCAGCGACTGCGTGTTCATCGTCAGGGTGGTGAACAGGACGTTGTCGGCCTCGGTGACGGTGCGACCGGGACGGTGCACATAGACCGCCCCCTCCTCGAACTCCTCGTAGTAGAGCCCGCGCTGCTCGATCCGCTTCTCGCTCATCGGATGTCCTCCTCCTGTCGCTCATCATCGACGACGGGCTCGACGACGGCCACCACCCCGCCGCGGGCGACCTGGTCGCCGACGCTCACCGCGATACGCACCGTTCCTGCGACCGTCGATCGCAGCACGTGCTCCATCTTCATCGCCTCGACGACGACGATGGGGTCTCCCGGCTCGACGGGCGCACCGTCGGCGGCCGGCACGAGCACGACGGTGCCGGGCATGGGCGACACGAGCTGCGGCGAGCTCGCCGTCTCGCCCTCGGCGGCGTGGTCGGGGTCGGGCTCGGTGACGGCGAACGAAGCTGCGCCGCGCGTGAGTCCGTCGCCGGCGACGGGGAACGTGCGGCTGATGCCGTCGACCGTGACGGTCGCGTCGCCGCCGCGCAGCACGACGGAGGCTGGCAGCTCGGTGCTGTCGCCGACCTGTACGCGGGCGTCGTGGAGCGGGCCACGCACGCGGACCGAGGCCGTGGCCGCGCCGGCGCGGAGGTCGTAGCGTCGCGGGGCGGAACCCCGCAGGCGCCAGCCGTCGGCGCGGTTCCAGGGGCCGGGGTCGCCGCGGCCGTCGCCCGGGCGCGCGTCGGCGTCGGGTGACGGCTGCCGACCCGCGTCGCGGGCGAACGTCGACGCCTCGCGCGCTGCCCGCACCAGCGCCGCCTCAGCGAACAGGCGGTCGTCGGGCTCGTCGAACGCCAGGCTGTCGAACGTTCGGGCGATGAGGTCGGTGTCGAGGTCGCCCCGCACGACGGCCGGGTCGGTGAGGAGCAGCCGCAGGAACTCCAGGTTGGTGGGGAAGCCGAGGATCGCCGTGTCGTCGATCGCCCGCACGAGGCGGCGCCGGGCCTGGTCGCGGTCGGCGCCCCACGCGATGATCTTCGCGAGCATGGGGTCGTAGTCGATCGCGACGTCCAGGCCGTCTTCGAGCGACGTGTCGACGCGGATGCCGTCCCCCTCCGGGTGCACGACGCGCTCGACGCGTCCGCCGGTCGGCAGGAAGCCGGCACGCGGATCCTCCGCGTAGACGCGGGCCTCGATGCTGTGCCCGGTGAGCACGACGTCGTGCTGGGTGAGGGGGAGCGGCTCGCCCGCCGCGACGCGGAGCTGGAGTTCGACGAGGTCGATGCCGGTGATCTGCTCGGTGACGGGGTGCTCCACCTGCAGGCGGGTGTTCATCTCCATGAAGAAGAACTCGTCGGGCGCATCCGCCGACACGATGAACTCGACCGTGCCCGCCCCGCGATAGCCGACGCTGCGTGCCGTCTCGCACGCGGCCTCGCCGATGCGGGCACGTGCGGCGTCGTCGAGGAGCGGCGACGGGGCCTCCTCGATCACCTTCTGGTGGCGGCGCTGCAGCGAGCACTCGCGCTCGCCGAGGTGGATGACGTTCCCGTGCGCGTCGGCGACGATCTGCACCTCGATATGCCGCGGCGAGGCGACGTATCGCTCGAGGAATAGGGTGTCGTCGCCGAAGCTCGCCGCCGCCTCGCGCCGCGCCGCCGCGAGGGCCGGACGCAGGCCTTCCGTGTCCGTCACGACGTGCATGCCCTTGCCGCCGCCGCCCGCCGACGGCTTGATGAGCACGGGGAAGCCGATGCCCGGCGCGGCGTCGGCCAGTTCGTCGTCGGTGAGCCCGGGGCGAGCGACGCCGGGGACCGTCGCGACCCCGCGGGCCTCGACCGTCTGCTTGGCGGAGATCTTGTCTCCCATCACCGAGATGGCTTCCGCGCCGGGGCCGATGAAGACGATGCCCGCCGCCTCGCACGCACGGGCGAAGTCGGGGTTCTCGGCGAGGAACCCGAACCCCGGGTGGATCGCCTGCGCCCCCGCGCGACGGGCGGCGTCGAGCACGCGCTCGATGCTGAGGTAGCTGTGCGCGGCGGGGGCAGGCCCGAGCCGCACGGCGGTGTCGGCCAGGCGCACGTGCAGGGCTCCGGCATCCGCGTCGCTGTACACGGCGACCGAGCGGATGCCCAGGCGGCGGAGCGTGCGGATGATGCGCACGGCGATCTCGCCGCGGTTGGCGATGAGGACGGTGTCGAAGACGGGGGTCATGTCGCTCACATTCGGAAGACGCCGTAGCCGGGATTGCCGAGCGGTGCGCGCGACACCACGTCGAGGGCGAGGCCGAGCACGTCGCGGGTTTGCGCAGGGTCGATCACGCCGTCGTCCCACAGCCGGGAGGTCGAGTAGTAGGGACTTCCCTGCCGCTCGTACTGCTCACGGATGGGGGCTTCGAAGGCGGCCTGCTCCTCGGCCGACCAGGTTCCGCCGCCCGCTTCGATCTGGTCGCGGCGCACCGTGGAGAGCACCGATGCCGCCTGTGGACCGCCCATGACCGACACGCGCGCACCGGGCCACAGCCAGAGGAACCGCGGCGAGTACGCCCGACCGCACATCGAGTAGGTGCCGGCGCCGAATGATCCCCCGACGACCACGGTGAGCTTCGGCACGCGGGCGCACGCGACGGCGTTGACCATCTTCGCGCCGTGCTTGGCGATGCCGCCCGCCTCGTACTCGCGGCCGACCATGAACCCGGCGATGTTCTGAAGGAACAGCAGCGGGATGCCCCGCTGGTCGCACAGCTCGATGAAGTGCGCGCCCTTCAGAGCCGACTCCGAGAACAGCACGCCGTTGTTGGCGATGACGCCCACCGGGTGCCCGTGCAGGCGGGCGAAGCCCGTGACGAGGGTGTCGCCGTACTCCGCCTTGAACTCGTCGAACCGGCCGCCGTCGACGAGCCGGGTGATGATCTCGCGGGCGTCGTAGGGGGTGGTGAGCTCGACGGGTACGACGTCGTACAGGGTCGCGGGGGCGGCGGGCGGATCGGCGACGGGGGTGAGCTCGTAGGGGAGCGGACGGGATGCCGGCAGCGTCGCGACGATATCGCGGACGATCTGCAGGGCGTGGGCGTCATTCTCGGCGAGGTGGTCGGTGACGCCGGAGATCCGCGAGTGCGTCACGCCTCCGCCGAGGTCTTCGGCGCTGACGACCTCGCCCGTGGCCGCCTTCACGAGGGGCGGGCCGCCGAGGAAGATCGTGCCCTGGTTCCGCACGATGACGGTCTGGTCGCTCATGGCGGGCACGTAGGCGCCGCCGGCGGTCGACGAGCCGAGCACGGCGGCGATCTGCGGGATCCGGTCGCGCGACATCCGCGCCTGGTTGTAGAAGATGCGGCCGAAGTGGTCGCGGTCGGGGAACACCTCGTCCTGCATCGGCAGGAACGCGCCGCCCGAATCGACGAGGTACACGCAGGGGAGACGGTTCTCGGCCGCGATCTCCTGTGCCCGCAGGTGCTTCTTGACGGTGAGTGGGTGGTACGTGCCGCCCTTCACCGTGGCGTCGTTCGCGACGACCATCACGTGCCGGCCGTGGACGAGACCGATGCCCGCGACGACACCGGCGGCGGGCCAGTCGCCGGCGGCGTCGGCGTCGTCGGGGTCGCACGCGGCGAGCGGGGCGATCTCGAGGAACGGGCTGCCGCGGTCGAGGAGCGTGTCGATCCGGTCGCGGGCGAGGAGCTTGCCGCGGGACACGTGGCGCTCGCGCGAGGCGACGGGGCCTCCCTCGGCGGCGAGGTCGAGGCGCGCGTGGAGGTCGGCCACGAGCGCGCGGTAGCCGTCGGTGGTCGTCGTCGACACGGCATCCTCGTTTCGGTTAACGTCGGATAACTGTGATTCAGGTTAGCGCCCAGTAACCGGACTGTCTACGCGTCCGCTGTTGCCTTCGGTGTTCTCCGTCGCTCTCGCCAGAAGTGAAGAGGGAGCAGGAAGGTGTCAGCGGGGGAGGCCGGCGGCGAGCTCGGCGAAGACCGCCGCGGCAGTGTCGCCCCGCGTGAGGGCGGCCGACTGCCCGGCCCACAGTGACTGCAGAGCGCCCTCGCCGCGACGGTTCGCCTCCGCCCGCAGCGCCCCGCCCACCCAGCTCTGCGCGGGGAACGGCGCGATCGTTCCCGCCTCGACCGTGTCGATGAGCCGGTTGCGGATGCCGCGCGCCAGCCGCCCGGTCGCGGCGCGCGTGAGCACGGTGTCGTCGGCGCCGATGGCGGCCAGGGCGGAACGGTGCGCCGCGCTCGCCGCCGACTCGCGGGTGCGGAGGAACGCCGTTCCCACCTGCACGCCGCGCGCCCCGAGCGCGAACGCCGCCGCCACCCCGCGCCGGTCGGCGATGCCCCCGGCGGCGACCACCGGGATCCGCACGGCATCGGCCACCTGCGGCACCAGCGCGAACGTGCCGACGAGCGCGCGCTCCGCCTCGCCGAGGAAGCTCACGCGGTGCCCGCCCGCCTCGAATCCGCTCGCCACGACGGCGTCGGCCCCGGCACGCTCGACGGCGACCGCTTCAGCGACCGTGGTCGCGGCGCCGACGACGCGGATGCCACGGGCGTGGAACTCGTCGACGACAGCGGCCGGCGGCATCCCGAACACGAAGCTGGCGACCGCCGGCCGTGCCTCGAGCACCGCGTCGAGCTGCTCCTCGATGTCGACGAGGAACCGTTCGGGGGTGCCGGTGGGCGCCGGGATGCCGAGCTCGTCGTACAGCGGGGCGACGGTCGCGAGGGCGTCGGTCATGTCGACCTCGCCGGGTGCGACCTCGGTGCCGATCGGGATCCACAGGTTGAGGGCGAACGGGCGGTCGGTCGCGCGACGGAGCGCGGCGGCAGTCTCAGCGATGCGGGAAGCGTCGTAGCCGTAGAGGCCGAAGCTGCCGAGGCCGCCGGCGTCGCTCACCGCCGCGGTGAGCGCGACGGACGACATCCCGCCGAACGGGCCGAGCACGATCGGGACGTCGAGACCGAGGAACGTCATCCCCCCAGCCTGTCACGCCCTCGCGACCAGGGGCGGCGCGCTCCCGTCAGCCGCGCGCGACCGGGGTGCGCACGCCGTCCTTCGGCAGGCGGATGGGCGTCGTGGCGGCCACCTCGTCGCTGAACTCCTCCGGCGCCACGACCGTGATGGGCCGGGTCTCGTCGATCGACAGCGCGAAGCGTCGGCTCTCGTGGCGGTGCAGGCGGCCCGAGATGAGCAGCCAGCCGAAGCCGATGCCGAATGCCACGAAGGCGGCGATGGCACCGAGCATGATGGCGGTGCGCGGTCCGAACTCGGCCGCCACCCATCCGACGATCGGCGCACCGATCGGAGTGCCGCCCATGAGGATGGCCATGTAGAGGGCGAGCACGCGGCCGCGGAGGGCCGGGTCGGTGGTGGTCTGCACGTAGCCGTTGGCGGTCGTGAGGGTGGTGACGATCGCGAAGCCGGTGAACATCAGCGTCGCCGCGTACAGCCAATAGCTCGGCATGAACGCCGACACGGCGCCCGCGACGGCGAACAGTCCCGTGCCCATGATGACGACGCGGATGCGCGCCCGGTCGCGGCGGGCGGCCAGCAGCGCACCGGCCAGTGAACCCACCGCGAGGATCGAGCTGAGCAGGCCGTACCCGTCGGCCTCCTGCCCGAACTCCAGCGCCATCGTCGAGGCGAAGATCGGGAAGTTCATGCCGAACGCGCCCAGCAGGAACACCATGAAGAAGGCGACGACGAGGTCGGGGCGACCCGCAACGTAGCGGAATCCGTCGGCCAGGCGCGATGCTCCCGGCGCCTTGGCGCGCGGGATGAGCTCGTGGGTGCGGATGAGTCCGAGGGCGATGATCATCGCGAAGAACGTGACCGCGTTGACGAGGAACACCCAGCCGGTGCCGACAGCGACGATCAGGATGCCCGCGACGGCAGGCCCGATCATGCGCGCGCCGTTGAACGAGGCGGCGTTGAGGGCGACGGCGTTCGACGCGTTCTCCCGCGTGACGAGGTCGGAGACGAAGGCCTGGCGGCTCGGGTTGTCGAAAGCGGAGATCACGCCCAGTCCGAGCGCGAACGCGTACATGAGCGGGAGGGTCATCAGGTCGAGCAGGAGCAGCACACCGATCACGGCGCCCACGGTGAGCAGGAGACCCTGCGTCACCATGAGGAGCCGGCGCCGATCGAAGCGGTCGGCGACCCAGCCGGTGATGCTCACGAGCAGCAGGGGCGGCGCGAACTGCAGCGCCATGGTGACGCCCATCGCACCCGCGTCGTTGTCGGTCAGCTGCGTGAGCACCACCCAGCTGAGCGCGGTCGCCTGCATCCATGCGCCGATGTTGGAGACGAGCGCGCCGATGAACCACACGCGATAGTTGAAGACGGAGAAGGAGCGGAACATGGCGCTCATTTGGCGGCCACCTCGCTCATGATCAGCGCGGCCTTGGCGAGCACATCGCGCTGGGCGGCGTCCAGTGACTGCAGCGCTTCTTCGAGCCACGAGTCGCGGCGGCGCACGGTCTCGTCGACGACGGCACGCCCCGAGTCGGTGAGGTCGATGTTGACCTTGCGACGGTCTGTCTCGTCGGGCGTGCGGGTGACGTAGCCCGACTCTTCGAGGCAGTTGACGGTGCGGTTCATGGAGGGGGCCGAGACGCGTTCGCGTTCAGCGAGGTCTCCGAGCGTGTGCGGACCGTGCACCGTGAGGGCGGCGAGGACGGCGAACTGGCCGTCGCTCATGCTGTCGATCGCGCGCTGGGAGCGGAGGCGGCGTGCCAGGCGGAAGGTGGCCATGCGCACGTCGGAGGCGAGGGACACGCCCTCGGGGGTGACTTGGCGGGGGTACGTGTCGGATGCGGTGTCTGGTGTCGTGTCGGTGGCGCTCATGTATTTGATTAGCATAGCTTATTAGTTTTGCTAATCAAAACGGCGGGTGCCGGATTCGCCGCCGCCCCTAGGATCGGCTCATGCCCGAGTTCACCGATGCGCACGGCATCGCCATCACGTACGACGTGTACCCCGCCACCGGCACACCGCGCGCGGTCGCGCAGCTGCTCCACGGCGTCGGGGAGCACGCCGGCCGCTATGGAGCGCTCATCCAGTCGCTCACCGCCTCCGGCGTCGTCGTCTACGCCGACGACCACCGCGGCCACGGACGCACCGGTCTTGCTCAGCACGGCGGCGACGCCCGCCGCCTCGGCAGGCTCGGGCCGGGCGGCGTCCGCGCCGCCGTCGCCGCGTGCGCGCAGCTCACCGACCTCATCCGCGAGGCGCATCCCGACCTGCCGCTCGTGCTCATCGGGCACTCCTGGGGATCCTTCCTCGCGCAGATGCTCGTCGACCGCCGACCCGAAGCGTACGACGGTCTCGTGCTGTCGGGATCGGCCCTTCGCTGGCCGGGCAGCCTCAACTCCGGAGACCTCAACAAACCGTGGAACGGCCCGGGATCGAACGGCACCGAATGGCTCGCGACCGATCCGGCCGTCGGGCAGGCGTTCCTCGACGATCCGATGACCACCTCCACGCCGCTTCTGCGCCTGTTCGGCCCGCTCGAGGCAGCGCGCCTGTTCGGCCGCCCCCGCCGCAACCTCGGCCGCGACCTGCCCGTGCTGCTGATGGTCGGGCGCGACGACACCGTCGGCGGACCGCGCAGCGTCCACCGGCTGGCAGACGCCTACCGCACCCGGTCGGGACTCACCGACGTCACGACGCTCGTGTATCCCGGCACCCGCCACGAGATCTTCAACGACGTGTCGCAGGCCGAGGTGCGCGCCGATCTCCTCGCCTGGCTCGACCGCCGGTTCCCCCCGCGCGACTGAGGGAGTCGGCGGCCTCCGATGACATCGCGCGTCGGTGCCGCGCCGACACGTCGGCGGACGCGGCCCCCCGCCCCCGGCCCCCCGCCACGCCGCGGTCACCGGCCGACGCCCGGCGCGTCGCCCGTGCAGTCCGCCGTCGTGCATGCACCCGTAGTCTGGGGGGATGCACGGAGAGTACAAAGTCCCCGGAGGAAAGCTCGTCGTGGTCGACCTCGACGTGCAGCAGGGCCGCATCGCCGATTTCCATCTCGCCGGCGACTTCTTCCTGGAGCCCGACGACGCGCTCGCCGACATCGACGCGGCCGTCACGGGACTCCCCGTCGAAGCCGATGTCGCGACGATCGCCGCCGCCGTGCGCGCCGCCCTCCCCGAGGGTGCGCAGCTGCTCGGGTTCACTCCGGAGGCCGTGGGCACGGCGGTGCGTCGCGCGCTCGTCACCGCCGCCGGCTGGCGTGACTTCGAGTGGGAGGTCGTGCACGAGAAGGCCGTCTCGCCGCGCATGAACCTCGCCCTCGACGAGGTGCTCACGACGCGCGTCGGCGACGGCCGCCGCAAGCCCACGCTACGCATCTGGGAGTGGGACGAGTCGGCCGTCGTCATCGGGTCGTTCCAGTCGTACCGCAACGAGGTCGACCCCGAAGGGGCCGCGCGCCACGGGTTCGACGTGGTCCGCCGCATCTCCGGCGGCGGCGCCATGCTGATGGCGGCGGGGTCGATCGTCACGTATTCGCTGTACGTGCCGGCGTCCCTGGTCGCGGGGATGACATTCGCCGACTCGTACGCTTTCCTCGACGACTGGGTGCTTCACGCGCTGCGCTCGCTCGGCATCGAAGCGGTCTATCAGCCCCTCAACGACATCGCGTCACCGCAGGGCAAGATCGGCGGTGCTGCACAGAAGCGTCTCGCCAACGGCGGCGTGCTCCACCACGCGACGCTCTCGTACGACATGGACGGCCAGGTCATGACCGACGTCCTGCGCATCGGGCGCGAGAAGCTCAGCGACAAGGGCACCGTGTCGGCGGCGAAGCGCGTCGATCCGCTCCGCAGTCAGACGGGGCTCCCGCGCGAGGCGATCATCGAGCGGTTCATCGACACGTTCACCAAGCTCTACGGCGCCGAGCCCGGTCGCATCACCGACGACGAGTACGCCGAGGCCGAGGCACTGGTCGCGTCGAAGTTCTCGACCGACGCCTGGCTTCACCGCGTGCCGTGACCGTCGACATCCACTACGGCGACAATCTGCAGGTCGCGCGCACTTTCGCCGATGGCTCGTTCACGCTCGTCTACCTCGATCCCCCGTTCAACACGGGTCGGCGACAGGGCCGAGCCGTCGAGACGGCGATCGTAACTCCGGAGAAGTCGCGGGCTCCCGCAGACGCGACCGCGCCATCCCGGGGCCAGGTAGCCGGGGATGCTCCAGCCTTCCGGAGTCATGACCCCGCAGTGCCTCCGCCCGCTCCGGCGGGGGAGGTGAAGGCGGGGTTCCGCGGCACCCGCTACGAGCGCCTGCGCGGCGATCTCCGCACCTACGACGACCGGTTCGACGACTACTGGGAGTTCCTCGAGCCGCGCCTGCGTGAGGCGTGGCGGCTGCTCGCCGACGACGGCACCCTCTATCTGCACCTCGACTACCGCGAGGCGCACTACGCCAAGGTGCTTCTGGATGCGCTGTTCGGCCGCGACTGCTTCCTCAACGAGCTGATCTGGGCGTACGACTACGGAGCGAAGAGCCGCAGGCGCTGGCCGACGAAGCACGACACGATCCTCGTCTACGTGAAGGATCCGGCGCGGTACTGGTTCGACTCCGAGTCGGTCGATCGCGAGCCGTACATGGCGCCGGGCCTCGTGACGCCCGAGAAGGCGGCGCGCGGCAAGCTTCCGACCGATGTGTGGTGGCACACGATCGTGCCCACGGGTGGCCGTGAGAAGACCGGCTATCCGACGCAGAAGCCGGAAGGGATTCTGCGCAGGATCGTGCAGGCGTCGAGCCGCCCGGGTGACCGCGTGCTCGACCTGTTCGCCGGGAGCGGCACGACCGGTGCCGTCGCCGATGCGCTCGGGCGGGATGCCGTGCTCGTGGATGCGAACCCTGAGGCGATCGCGGTCATGCGCACGCGGATGCCGGGCGCCGTCGTCGTCGGCACGGGGGCTGCTCCTCCCGAGCCGGTCTGATGACCTGTTTCTAAAGAAGTCTTGCGAAAGGTTTCTTTCACGTCCTAGTCTCGGGGCATGACCACCCCGTTCCCGCGCCGGAAGACATCCGAGCGGATCACCGATCCCGAGCGGATCCGCGCGCTCGCGCACCCCGTGCGCCTCGCCCTGCTCGACCACCTGGGCGACGTCGACGAGGCGACCGCGACCGAATGCGCCGAGGCGATCGGCGAGTCGCCCGCCAGCTGCTCGTTCCACCTCCGCACCCTCGAGAAGTACGGCTTCATCGAGCGCGCCGAGGCGCGGGGACGGGAGAAGCCCTGGCGCGTCGTCTCGGCAGGCATCGACATGCGGCCCGACCCCGACGTGCCCGGGTCTATGCACGCCCTGCAGGCCGTCGCGATGCTCGGGCTCGAGAGCGAGTTCCTGCGGGCGCGGGAGTACTTCCAGCACGCCGAAGCCGAACCCGACGAGTGGGTGCAGGCCACGACGTTCACGCGGTCGACGTTCTGGGCGACGGCCGACGAGCTCGCAGAGCTCAGTCGCGACCTGCAGCGGATCACCGACCGCTTCGCCGGGCGGCACACCGATCCGTCGGTCCGTCCGCCGGGCGCGCGGTACTCGCGCATGATGGCGATCGCGAACCCCGACCCGCGCTTCGCCGTGGGTGAGGAGCCGGGCCCGGCTCACCTTGACAGCGCCGTGGACGCCGCGGCCGAGGCTCAGGAGAAGTCATGACCGCTCGCACCGAGACAGAGACCGAGTCGGATCCGGCTCCCGTCCCGTCGGTCTGGAAGGCACGCGGATTCCCGCACCTCGCCACCGCGTGGGTGTTCACGAACCTCGGCGACAGCGCGCTCTACCTGATGGCGGCCGTATGGGTGAAGGAGCTCACCGGGTCCGACGTGCAGGCCGCCCTCGTGTTCGTGTGGCTGGGGGTCCCGGCGCTGCTGGCGCCGTTCCTCGGGCTCCTCGCCGATCGCGTGTCGCGGAAGCTCCTCGTGGTCGCGACGAACGCGCTGCTCGTGCCGGTCGTCCTGTCGCTGCTGTTCGTCGGCGGTCCGGCGCAGGTGTGGATCGTGTACCTCGTGATCCTCGTCTACGGCGCCGCCGGGTACCTCACGGCGGCCGCGCAGTCGGGAATCATCCGCGGCATGCTCCGCGATGAGCAGCTCGCCGCAGGCAACGGCACCCTCTCGACGATCGACAACGCCTTCCGGCTCATCGCGCCCCTCATGGGCACGGGGCTGTACGTGGGCATCGGCCCGCACGCCGTCGTCATCATGACGGCGTCGGTCTTCGCCATTGCAGCTGTCGTGTTCGCGGCCTTGCCGGTGCGTGCCGCCGCGCCCGAGCGCGACCAGGACGCCGGCGGGATCGTGCGTGAACTCGTGGCCGGGTTCGCGCAGCTCTGGCGCGTGCACGACCTTCGTCTGCTCACCGTGTCGATCGTCATCGCGTTCGGCGCGACGGGACTCCTCAACGTCGTCGTGTTCCCCCTGCTCGACGGCGTCGGCGTCGACCCCGCGATGATCGGGGTGCTCGTGCCGATCCAGGGTGTGGGGTCGGTGGTCGGCGGCATCCTCTCGGCGAAGATCGTCACGATGCTGGGGGAGGCGCGGGCGGCCGCGCTCGGCATGGCGCTCCTCGGCGCCGGCACAGCGTGCCTCATCCTGCCGGTGTTCGCCCTCGCGGTCGTCGGGATGGTCGTGATGGGCGTGGGCATCCCCGTGACGATCGTCGCATTCGTGACGCTCCGTCAGCGTGTGACGCCCGACCACTTGCAGGGCCGCACGTCGGCTGCGGCGAACGTCGCGTTCAACCTGCCGCAGACCGCCATGTCGGTGGCCGGCGCCGCCCTGCTGCTGGCCGTGGACTATCGGATCCTGCTGGCGGTTACGGTCGTCGCGATCGCCGCCGGCGGCGTGCTCGCGCTGCGTGTGCGCCGCTGACCCTGACCGCGAGACGACCACTGACCGACGAGAACGTGGGTGAACCCCATGTGCTCGGCCGCCAGACGTCGTTTCGCGGTCAGGGGAGGGGGCAGGGGGGAGGGGGCGGGGCGAGGGTCAGGTGTCGCGGTCGGCACCGGGCGATGGCTGCACCGTGAAGACGTGGGGTGCGGCGAAGCCCGCATCGGCGAACGCCTTCTCGACGGCGGCGGCGACGGACGGCACGAGTTCGCGGTCGACGAGCGCGATCGCCGCACCGCCGAATCCGCCTCCCGTCATGCGCGAGCC
This sequence comes from uncultured Actinomycetota bacterium, assembly GCA_963789095.1. Lineage (GTDB taxonomy): Bacteria > Actinomycetota > Actinomycetes > Actinomycetales > Microbacteriaceae > Microbacterium. Next base: position 1,104 of record CAWBJK010000006.1, on the reverse strand, counting down.
GACAGCGCCCGCCGCCCGTGACGTGTCGACGGCGAGGTCGAGCTCAGGCACCGAGATCTCGAAATCGTCGCGCATCGACACGTGCGAGGCGTCGAGCAGCGGCCCGATGGCCCGGGGGCCGTGCGCGCGCAGGGTGTCGACGGCGTCGAGCACCCGCTGGTTCTCGGTCACGACGTGCCGCACGCGGCGGAACGTCACGTCGTCCATGAGCTCCTTCGCACGGTCCAGATCGGCGACGCTCACGTCGCGCAGGGCGGGGACGCCCATGATCGCCGCCCCGCGCTCGCACGCGGCGCGGCGCTCGCCGTAGCCGCCGGTCGCATGGGCGTGCTTCACACCCGTGTCCATCACGAGCAGGGCGAGGCCCGCCGGAGCGAAGCCGAGCTCGACTACCTGCGTCTCGAGGCTGCGGCAGTCGAGGAAGATACCGGCATCCGCTTCCCCGAGCATCGTCGCCATCTGGTCCATGATCCCGGTGGGCGCTCCGACGGCGTCGTTCTCCGCCACGCGTCCCGCGCGGGCGAGGGTGACGCGGTCGAGGCCCAGGCTCCATACGTCATTGAGGGCGGATGCGGTCGCGCCCTCGATCGCGGCGGATGACGACAGCCCTGCCCCCACCGGAACGTCGGACGCGATCGCGATGTCGACACCGGTGACCGACGCGGCATCCGTCTCGGCGGCGGCCAGCAGCGCCCAGGCGACCCCGAGCGGGTACCGTGCCCATTCCACGACCTCGTCGCGGCGGGCGGGGAACAGCTCGTCGAGGTCTGCGAGCGGCACCTCGACCGGTGTCCGGTCGAAGGTCGACACGACCCGGATGCGCGCGTCGTCACGGCGGCCGAGGGCGACGTGCGTGCGGTGCGCGATCGCGAACGGGAAGACGAACCCGTCGTTGTAGTCGGTGTGCTCGCCGATGAGGTTCACCCGTCCGGGCGCCGACCAGAGGCCTTCCGGCGCGGCTCCCGCGAGGTCGGCGAACAGGGCGCGGGCGTCGTCGGCGGCGGTCACAGGTCGATCCCTTCGATCGCGGTGCGGAGCCGGTCGGCGGCGGCCTCAGGCGGGACGTCGCCGATCCAGGCGCCCATGGCGGCCTCGGAACCGGCG
>CAWBJK010000005.1:0-331045 GCA_963789095.1 uncultured Actinomycetota bacterium | reverse complement strand
AGGAACTTGAGCTTGTCGGCTGCGCGGCGGGGGCTCGTCAGCTGCAGGTGCAGCCGCGCGGTGTCGCGGCCGACATGCACCGGCGCCTGGTGCCAGGCGGCGATGTACGGGGTCGGTGAATCGTAGAGGGCGTCGACGCCGCGGAGGAGGCGCAGGTAGAGCGGGGCGAGCTCGTCGCGCTCGGCCTCGGTGAGGGCGGCGAAGTCGGGCACCTGGCGATGGGGCATGAGGTGCACCTCGATCGGCCAGCGGGCGGCGAAGGGCACGAAGGCCGTCCAGTGCTCGCCGCGGAGCAGGACGCGGGGGCCGGCCTGCTCGAATTCGAGGATGCGCTGGAACAGGTCGGGCGCCGTGCGGTCGATCGACTCGAGTAGTCGCGTCGTGCGCGGCGTGATGTAGGGGTAGGAGTAGATCTGCCCGTGCGGGTGGTGCAGGGTCACCCCGATCGCCTCGCCGCGGTTCTCGAACGGGAACACCTGCTGAATGCCCGGGAGGGCGGACAGCGCCGCGGTGCGGTCGGCCCACGCCTCGATGACGGTGCGGGCGCGCGTGACCGACTGCGTGCCGAACGACCCCTCGTGATCGGGGGAGAAGCACACCACCTCGCAGCGGCCGACGCTCGTGCGGGTGCGTCCCAGACCGAGGTGCGTGAGATCGTCGAGGCCCCGGGGCGGGTCGGCGGCCTCGGGAAGGTCGCCGACGGCTTCCGCGAGGGCGGGGCCGAACGACGGCGACCGGTTCTCGAACACGGCCACGTCGTACAGCGACGGCACCTCCGACGGGTTGGTCGGCGTCTGCGGTGCGAGCGGGTCGAGCTCGGCGGGCGGAAGGAAGGCGCGGTTCTGGCGTGCGGCGGCGATGGAGACCCAGTCGCCCGTGAGGATGTCCTGCCGCATCGTCGCGGTCGCCGGTCGGGGATCGAGGGGCCTCGTGTCGACGGCGCGCTCAGCGCCGAGGGTCGTGCCCGGGTCGTCGAAGTAGATGAGCTCGCGTCCGTCTGCCAGGCGCGTCGTGCGCTTGACGACGCCGGCGCCGAGCAGTTCGGCCGGGGGCTGCAAGACGTCGTCCGTGCGGTTCTCCGGAGTGTTCACGATAACACGGTAGTCGCAGGTCGTGTTATCGTCAACATGTACCGACTTTCCGGAGTTGCGAACGGGGAAGCGCATGCAGAGGCGAGTGTCGATGGGAGACGTCGCGGCCGCCGCAGGCGTCTCGGCGCAGACGGTGTCGCGCGTGGTCAACGGGAGTCCCCGGGTCGACCCCGCCACCCGTGCCCGCGTCGAAGGCGCGATGGCCTCGCTCGGCTACCAGGTCAACCGCACGGCGCGCGCGCTCCGCACCGGCCGGTTCCACACCATCGGCCTGGTCGTCGAGACCCTCGCGACGGTGGGCAACTCGCGCATGCTCGAGGCGATCGCCGAAGCAGCGGCGGTTGAGGGCTACGCCCTCACGGTCGTCACCGCCGTCGGGCGCGACGCCGTCGCCGACGGTTTCGCGCGCCTCCACGATCAGGGAGTCGACGGCGCCATCGTGCTCAACGAGGCCTCCGCACTCGCGCGCGGCATCGCCCTCCCCGAGCGGCTCGCCCTCGTGGTGGTCGACTCGCCGCCCGACGACCGGTACGCCGTCGTGCAGACCGACCACGCCGAGGGCGCTCGCCTGGCGACCGAGCACCTGCTCTCTGCGGGCCACGCGACGGTGTGGCACCTCGCCGGACCCACCGACTCGTACGCCGCCGTCGAGCGGGAACGCGGCTGGCGCGAAGCCCTCGTGGCAGCCGGAGCGACCGTGCCGCGCGTGTTGCGCGGCAGCTGGACCGCCGCATCCGGATACGCGGCCGTGCGCGAGCTTCCCGCCGACGCCACCGCTCTCTTCGTCGCCAACGATCAGATGGCGCTCGGCGCGCTGCGCGCCCTCGCCGAGTCGGGGCGCTCCGTTCCCGCGGCGGTCGCGGTGGTCGGATTCGACGACGTCGCAGACGCCGCCGACTACCGCCCCCCGCTCACGACCGTGCGTCAGGACTTCGATGCACTCGGCGCCGCCGCGGTGCGCGCCCTCATTGCGACGATCGAAGGGTCCGCGCCGCGCGCCGAGACGCTTGTGCCCACGCTCGTGCGCCGCGCTTCCGCCTGACGCGTCCCGCGCGCCTTGCGCCTTGCGTCTCGCCGACGGGGATCGCGCTATTGCCGACCGCGCCCCTCGTTGTGCGGCAACGTCCGGCGCACCCGGCTATGTCCGGCGCGCTCGGGAACCTCCACCATGTCCGGCGCGTCCGTGCGGTCAGTCGGCGTTGCGACGGGCCTCCCAGCCGGAGCGCACCATCTCGTCGACCGTGTAGCGGTTCGCCCATTCGAGGTCGCGGGCGGCGAGCTCACCCGTGGCGACGATGCGGTCGGGGTCGCCCGGCCGGCGTGCCGATACCTCGGGGGTGAAGTCGATCCCGGTGACGCGCGCCATGGCATCCATGATCTGCTTCACCGACAGGCCGTTCTGCGACCCGAGGTTGTATGCCGGCTCGACAGGGCGACCGTCGGCAAGACGCTGTGCCGCCACGACGTGGGCCGCAGCGATGTCGCCCACGTGGACATAGTCGCGGACGTTCGTGCCGTCGGGGGTGTCGTAGTCGTCGCCGAAGATCTTGGGCGTCTTGCCGGCGATGAGCGCCTCGAACACGAGCGGGAACAGGTTGTGAGGGCTGCTGTCGTAGACGGCGGGGTCGCTCGACCCGACGACGTTGAAGTACCGCAACGAGGTGTGGCGGAGGGGAGCGTCGGTGTCCGCCGTGGCGACTCCCTGGTCGCGCAGCAGCCACTCCCCGATGAGCTTGGATTCGCCGTACGGCGACGCCGGGCGCTTGGGGAGGTCTTCCGTGACGAGCGGTACGTCAGGCGTTCCGAAGACGGCGGCGCTCGACGAGAACACGACGTTCGTGACGCCGGCGTCGGCCATCGCCGCCAGCACGATCCGCGTGCCCTCCACGTTCTGCTCGTAGGTGTGGAGGGGGCGCTGCACCGACACTCCGGCGTACTTGAACCCCGCCACGTGGATGACGCCTGTCACGTCGTGCGTCCGCATGGTGTCGACGAGGAGCGCGCGGTCGAGGATCGTGCCGCGGACGAACGGCACGCCCTCCGGGACGAACCCTTCGTGCCCGCTCGAGAGGTCGTCGATCACGACGGGCGACATCCCCGCCTCGGCGAGGGCTCGCACGACGTGCGCTCCGATGTATCCGGCACCACCCGTGACGAGCCAGCTCATGTCGCTCCTTCGTTCATGTTGACGATAACACGATGGTACCAGCGCGGCTGTTGCCACCCCATGTCCCACTTTCGGCTGGTTCGAGGCGTGCTGAGCGACCAGAAGTGGGACACGCCCCGCTAGGAAGTGGGACACGCGCACCACACGCGGGCGGCGGAGTGCGGGTCAGACGCCGCCGAGGGCCTCGGAGACCACCGCGCGCGCCTCAGCCTGCACGGCGGCGAGGTGCTCGGGGCCGCGCAGCGACTCGGCGTACAGCTTGTACACGTCCTCGGTGCCCGACGGCCGCGCCGCGAACCATGCGTGCTCGGTCTGCACCTTCAGCCCTCCGATCGCCGCGCCGTTGCCGGGCGCGTGAGAGAGCTTCGCCGTGATCGGCTCGCCCGCCAGCTCCGTCGCGGTCACCGCGTCCGGAGACAGCTTGCCGAGCGCCGCCTTCTGCGCGGGCGTCGCGGGAGCATCCACCCGCTGATACGCCGACGCACCGTACTCCGCCTCGAGCTCCGCGTACCGCTGCGACGGGGTCTTCCCCGTCACAGCGAGGATCTCGGACGCCAGCAGGCACAGCAGGATGCCATCCTTGTCGGTCGTCCAGACCGAACCGTCGGTGCGCAGGAACGACGCACCCGCCGACTCCTCGCCGCCGAACGCGACCGAGCCGTCGAGCAGGCCCGGAACGAACCACTTGAAGCCGACAGGAACCTCGACGAGGCGGCGGCCGAGCGCCGCGACGACCTTGTCGATGATCATCGACGAAACGAGGGTCTTGCCGACCGCCGCATCGGCCCGCCAGCCCGGCCGGTGCGCGTACAGATAGTCGATCGCGACGGCCAGGAAGTGGTTGGGGTTCATGAGCCCGGCATCGGGCGTGACGATGCCGTGGCGGTCGGCGTCGGCGTCGTTCCCGGTGAGGATGTCGTACTCGTTGCGGCGGGCGACGAGCGCCGCCATTGCCGACGGCGACGACGGATCCATGCGGATCTTCTCGTCCCAGTCGAGCGTCATGAAACGCCACGTCGGATCGACCTCGGGGTTCACGACCGTGAGGTCGATCCCGTAGTGATCCGCGATGAGGGCCCAGTACTCGACCGACGCGCCGCCGAGCGGGTCAGCGCCGATGCGGATGCCGGAGCGCTTGATGGCTTCCAGGTCGATGATGCTGCCGAGGTCGGAGACGTACGCGGCGCGGAAGTCGTACGAGCCGATCGCGTCGCCCGAGATGTCGGCGAAACGGGTGCGTCGCACACCGTCCAGGTTCGCGGCGATCAGCGCGTTCGCGCGGTCGGCGATCCACCCGGTCGCGTCGGTGTCGGCGGGGCCGCCGTGCGGAGGGTTGTACTTGAAGCCGCCGTCGCGGGGAGGGTTGTGCGACGGGGTCACGACGATGCCGTCGCTGCGGCCGGCGTCGTCCACGTCGCGGCCGCGGTTGTAGGTGAGGATCGCGTGGCTGAGCGCGGGTGTCGGCACCCACGAGTCGCGGGAGTCGACTCGCACGTCGACCCCGTTCGCGACGAGCACCTCGATCGCGGTGCGCTCGGCAGGCCGCGAAAGTCCGTGGGTGTCGCGGCCGAGGAACAGGGGGCCGGCGATGCCCTGCGCGGCGCGGTACTCGACGATCGCCTGCGTGGTGGCGAGGATGTGGTCTTCGTTGAAGCTCGATGACAGCGACGATCCGCGATGACCGCTCGTGCCGAACACGACGCGCTGCTCCGCGACGGACGGGTCGGGCTTTCGGTCGTAGTAGGCGGCGATGAGGCCGTCGACGTCGATGAGATCGGATGCTTCAGCGGGCTGTCCTGCGCGGCTCATCGCACCAGTCTGCCTGGCCCGGAGGGATGTTGCATCGGTCTTGACACGCGGCCCGGGACGCAATTCAGTCTGAACGTGGTGCGCGGGCGGCTCGGGTGGGCGGAAGTTCGCGGCTCGCGACAGGTGCCGTCGCCGCGGAGACTGAATTGTGAACCGGGCTGAATCGTGCACCGGGCCGAGTTGTGGGCCGGGGCCGGCCGGGCACCGCCGCCGCTAGGCTTGACCCCCGTGAGCCCCGACCCCGCGCAGCCGACCCGTCGCACCTACAGCTACCTGGGCCCTGCCGGCACGTTCACCGAGTCGGCGCTCAGCCAGGTGCCCGAGGCGCGCGACCAGATCTGGCACCCCGTGCGCAACGTCGGCGAGGCGCTCACGGATGTGGCCGAGGGTCGGTCGGATGCCGCGATGATCGCGATCGAGAACTCTGTCGACGGCGGTGTCTCGACCGCGCAGGACGCCCTCGCGACCATCCCCGGGCTGCGGATCGTCGGCGAGTACCTCGTTCCTGTGAACTTCGTGCTCGTGGGGCGGCCCGGCACGCGGCTGAGCGAGGTGTCGCTCGTGTCGGCGCACCCGGTGGCCTACGCGCAGTGTCTGCAGTGGCTCACCGAGGCGCTGCCGGAGCACGCGCACCTGCCCGCCGCGAGCAATGTCGCCTCGGCTGTCGGGATCGTCGACGGCGTGAGCGAGGCGCAGGCGGCGATCGCCCCTCCCGGCATCCTGGAGCACTACGACCTCGAGCTCCTCGCGTCGGACATCGGCGACAATCCCGACGCCGTCACGCGTTTCGTGCTCGTGAGCCGCACCGTTGCGCCGCCGCCGCCGACGGGCGCCGACAAGACGTCGCTCATCGCCGAGCTTCCGGACGACCATCCGGGCGCCCTGCTGGAGCTGCTGGAGCAGTTCTCGACCCGCGGGATCAACCTGTCGCTCATCGCGTCGCGGCCGATCGGCGACGCTCTCGGCCGCTACCGCTTCATCATCGACGCCGACGGTCATGTCGCCGACGAGCGCATGGCCGACGCCCTCATGGGGCTTCGCCGGTTCAGCCCGCGCGTGAGCTTCCTCGGGTCGTACCCGCGGGCCGATCGCGCGATCGTGCGGTATCCGGAGCGCTACTCCGACGACGTGTTCGTCGAGGCGCGCGACTGGTTGCGCGGGCTGATCTCGGGCGAGCCCGAGTCCTGAGCGCTCCCCGCGTTGCGGCTCGGAGGCCGCGTCAGGCGGAACCGCGCCACACGATGGGCGTCTCGAGCAGGTGCCTGCCGGGCGTGGGCTCCTCGCCGCGAACCTGGCGGAGCACCAGCTCGGCGGCCGCGCGGCCGAGCTGGTCGGCGGGCTGGTGCACGGTCGACAGCGGTGGGTCGCATCGCAGCGCCCATGAGCTGTCGTCGAAGCCGACGATGCCCACGTCGTCGGGGATGACGCGCCCGGCGGCGTGCAGCACCTCCATCGCGCCGGCGGCGACGGCGTCGCTCGAGGCGAAGACGCCGTCGATGTCGGGATGCCGGGCGAGCAGTGCGCGCATGCCCGCCTGTCCGTCGGAGTAGGAGTAGAGCGGAACGCGCTGCACGAGGTCGTCGTCGAACCGGTCGCCGAGGGCGTCGGTGAAGCCGGCGAGACGGTCGGCGCCGGAGTCGCGGTCGAGGGCGGCGGCGATCATGCCGATGCGGCGGCGGCCGGTGGCGGCGAGCCGCGCGGTGATCTCGCGGGCGGCGGCGCGGTTGTCGATGGAGACGTGGGCCGCGTCGCCGATGTCGTGGGGGTGGCCGACGAAGGCGGCGGGGATGCCGAGCTCGGCGACGGCGCGCGTGATGGGGTCGGCTTCGCGTGCCGAGACGACGATGACGCCGTCGATGAGCCCGCCGCTGAGGTACCGGGCGAGCCGCTCGACGTCGCGGGGGGAGTCGGCGATGAGGCACGACAGCTGGTAGTCGGCGTCGGACAGTGCGGCGTTGGCGCCGAGCAGGATCGATCCGATGTTCGGGTCTTCGAGGAAGAGCGAGTGGGGCTCGTGGACGATGAGGCCGATGGCCTGCGAGCTGCGGACGACGAGGGAGCGCGCCGCGCGGTTGGGGACGAAGCCGACCTTCGCGATGGCCGCTTCGATGGCGGTGCGCGCATCGTCCGAGACGTAGCGCTGACCGTTGAGCACGCGGCTCACCGTGCCGCGCGAGACGCCGGCCTCGAGCGCGACATCCTTCACCGTCGCCCGACGGGGCCGCCGCACGCTGTCCAGATGTCCGCTCGCCATACGGCCCATGGTATGTGCGCGTGCACAGATTCGCGAAGACTATTGACACGGCCGACGACGTTTCTTACTCTGTTCACGTTCACAGAACTTCAGCGTCGAGGTTGGCGGTGCAGGTCTGTGCACGTTCACAGATCTGAGGAGACCATGGAATCCCGCCCCTTCGTCCACGACGGCATCGCCTTCGGCTGCGACTACAACCCCGAGCAGTGGGACGCGGCGGTGTGGGACGAGGACATCGCTCTCATGGGCGAGGCGGGCGTCGATCTGGTCGCGATCAACATCTTCGGCTGGGCGTCCGTCGAGCCGCGTCCGGGCGAGTTCGACTTCACGGATCTCGACGACATCGTCGGGCGTCTGCATGCGGCCGGCATCCGCATCAACCTCGGCACGGGCACGGCATCGCCGCCCGCATGGCTGACGCGCGCGCATCCTGAGATCCTCCCGATGGTCGACGACGGCACGCGGCGCTACCCGGGCGGCCGCCAGGCGTTCTGCCCCAGCTCGCGCGTGTTCCGCGACGCCGCGCTGCGTCTCGTCGACGCCGTCGCCCGCCGCTACGGCGATCACCCGGGCGTCGCGCTGTGGCACGTCTCGAACGAGCTCGGCTGCCACAACGCCCTCTGCTACTGCGACGAGAGCGCCGAGGCGTTCCGCGTCTGGCTGCGCGAGCGCCACGGGTCGATCGACGCGCTCAACGATGCGTGGGGAACGAGCTTCTGGAGCCAGACCTACCGCGAGTGGGACGAGATCCTCCCGCCGCGCGCGACGCTGTCGAGCCGCAACCCCGGGCAGGTGCTCGACTTCCACCGCTTCAGCTCCGACACGCTGCTCGCCCACTACCGCGCCGAGGCGGAGGTGATCCGTCGGGTCAGCGACATCCCGATCACGACGAACTTCATGGTCGCCGCGCACATCGACAACATGGACTACTGGACGTGGGCGGCCGACATGGACGTCATCGCCAACGACCACTACCTCGACCACCGCCTCGACGACCCGACCGTCGAGCTGGCCTTCGCCGCCGACGTGTCGCGCGGGCTCGGGGGCGGCGCGCCCTGGCTGCTCATGGAGCATTCGACCGGCGCCGTCAACTGGCAGCCGCTGAACAAGCCGAAGGGCGCGGGCGAGATGCTGCGCAATTCGCTCGGCCACGTCGCGCGCGGAGCCGACGGGGTGTGCTTCTTCCAGTGGCGGGCGTCGGTGCAGGGGAGCGAGAAGTTCCACTCGGCGATGCTTCCGCACGCCGGCACCGACTCCCAGATGTGGCGCGATGTCGTCGAGCTGGGCGGCATTGTGGCGCGGCTGGGTGAGGTCGCCGGCTCCCGCGTGGTGGCCGACGTCGCCCTCGTCTTCTCGTGGGAGGCGTGGTGGGCCACACAGAACGAGAGCCGTCCGAGCCAGGCCGTCGGATACCTGGACCAGGTGCACGCCGCGTACGGCGCGCTCTACGCGGCCGGGCTGACGGTCGACGTCGTCGCACCCGGCGCCGACCTGTCGGCGTATCGCCTGCTCGTGGTGCCGGGACTGCACCTCGTGCGGGCGGAGGAAGCGGCCGTCGTCACCGACTGGATCGCTGCCGGCGGAACCGCGCTCGTGACGTTCTTCAGCGGCACCGTCGACCAGGACGACCGCGTCTGGACGGGCGGTTACACGGGCCCGTTCCGTGAGGCCCTCGGCATCCGCATCGAGGAGTTCGCTCCCGTCGGACCCGGGGTGGCCCTCACGCTCAGCGACGGCCGATCGGCGTCGCTGTGGGCCGAGCGCGGACGCGTGACGACGGCGGTGGTCGAAGCGACGTTCGTCGACGGCCCCGCTGCCGGGCACCCGGCCGTCACGCGCAATCCGTGGGGCGAGGGAGCCGCCTGGTACGTCGCGACCCTCCCGTCACCCGACGCCTTCCGCGACCTCGTCGCACGTATCGCCGCCGACGCCGGCGTCACCCCGGCCGCTGCGGTCGACGGTGCCGACGGCGCCGTCGAGGTGGTCCGCCGCCGCTCGACGGAAGCGTCGTATCTGTTCGTCATCAACCATGGCGCATCCGCGGTGCGGCTGGTCTCGCCGGGGTTCGAGCTCATCACGGGCGCAGCGGTCGACGGGCACCTCACGGTGCCCGCGGGCGCGGTCCGCGTCGTCAGAGAGGAGGCCGCGGCATGAGTGCAACGGAGGCGCTCGTCGCGCCGGGGCGAGGTGTGAAGCGCACCCGCCGGGCCGGGGAGCCAGGAAGTCGGAAGAGGCCCGGCCGCCGGCGGAAGACACCGCACAAGGGCGCGATCGGCGTGTTCGTCGGACCGTTCGGCATCCTTTACCTGCTCTTCTACCTGATCCCGATCGGCTACGCGGTGTGGCAGTCGCTGCTCGTCGTCGAGCGAGACGGCCTGTTCGGCGAACCGCGCACGGTGTTCGGCGGGCTGTCGCAGTATGTGCAGGTGTTCCAGAACGCGCCGTTCTGGGACTCGGTCGGCCGCGTGCTGCTGTTCGGCGTCGTGCAGGTGCCGGTGATGCTCGGCCTCGCGCTGCTGTTCGCGCTCCTGCTCGATTCGCCCGTGCTGCGGGGGCGCCGGTTCTTCCGGCTGGCGTTCTTCGCACCGTACGCGGTGCCCGGCGTGATCGCCGCGATCATGTGGGGCTTTCTCTACTCGCCCAATCTGTCGCCGTTCACCGACGTCACGCGTGCCGTCGACTTCCTGTCGCCGGAGCTCGTGCTCTGGTCGATCGCGAACGTCGTCACGTGGGTGTTCGTCGGCTACAACATGCTCATCATCTACTCGGCCCTCCTCGCGATCCCGTCGGAGGTCTACGAGGCGGCACGGCTCGACGGCGCCGGCCAGATCCGGATCGCGTGGTCGATCAAGATCCCGATGGTGGCCCCCGCGATCGTGCTGACGGCCGTGTTCTCGATCATCGGCACCCTGCAGCTGCTCGCCGAGCCGCAGGTGTTCCGGTCGTTCAGCGCGGCCGTGTCGTCGACGTTCACGCCGAACATGACGATCTACGCGACCAACTCCATCCCCAACTCGTCGCTGGCCGCCGCCTTCTCGGTGGTGCTGGCCCTCGCGACCTTCGTGCTCTCGTTCGTGTTCCTCAAGGTCACCCAGCGGAAGGCGGAACAATGACCCTCCTCACCCGCACCCAGGGCGCGACGCCCGACGACCTCGGCCGCGGCCGCGGACCGCGCGACAGTCTCCTCTCGCGCGGAGCCGCGCTGCTCGTCATGGGGGTGTTCACGCTCTACTTCCTCATCCCGATCTGGTGGCTGTTCATCGCGTCCACGAAGGACCGCGGCGACCTCCTCACCACGAACGCGCTGTGGTTCGCCGACATCAACCTGTTCCAGAACATCGGCGACCTCCTCGCGTACAACGACGGGATCTATGGGCGCTGGCTGCTCAACAGCCTCGGCTACGCGGGCCTCGGCGCGCTGCTGGCGACGATCTTCGCCGGGATGTGCGGCTACGCCCTCGCGAAGTACCGGTTCCCGGGCCGCGAAGCCGTGTTCAACACGGTGCTCGGCGGAGTTCTCGTCCCCGCGACGGCGCTCGCGCTGCCGCTGTTCCTGCTGTTCAGCCAGGTGAACCTCACGAACACGTTCTGGGCCGTGCTGCTGCCGAGCATCGTGAGCCCGTTCGGCGTGTACCTCAGCCGCATTTACGCGGCGGCGTCGGTTCCGGACGAGCTCATCGAGGCGGGCCGCATCGACGGCGCGGGGGAGGTGCGGACGTTCTTCACGGTGTCGGTTCGGCTCATGGTCCCGGCCCTCATCACCGTCTTCCTCTTCCAGTTCGTCTCGATCTGGAACAACTTCTTCCTGCCGTTGATCATGCTGCGCAGCCAGGACCTCTTCCCGATCACCTACGGCCTCTACACGTGGAACACGCAGCTCAACCAGATCCCCGAGTTGCGCACCTACGTGCTCGTCGGCTCGTTCCTGTCGATCGTGCCGCTCATCGTCGCGTTCCTGCTGCTGCAGCGCTTCTGGCGCGGCGGCCTCGGCACCGGCTCCGTGAAGTGAGCGCCCGCCGTCCCGCACCACACACCCCGCACCCATCCCCGAAAACCCAAGAGATAGGAAGCATCAATGAAGAACGCACAGAGGGCAGCCGTCACCGGCGTCGCGCTGCTCAGCCTCGTGACGTTGGCCGGCTGCACGTCGTCCGGCTCCGACACGACGCCGGACGGCGACGCCGCCGCCTGCGCACCGTCCGACGGCAAGGTCACGCTCGAGTTCACGTCGTGGATCCCCGGCATCGAGGATGTCGTGGCCATGTGGAATGAGGAGAACCCCGACATCACCGTCTCGGTGCAGACGGGCCCCAACGGCAACTCCGGCACCTACCAGAGCTTCTTCAGCCAGCTCGAGGCGGGCAACGCCCCCGACCTGGGCCAGATCGAGTACGACGCGCTGTCGAGCTTCCGCGTGCAGGACGGCCTCGCCGACCTCTCGGTCTGCGAGGACGTCGTGGCCGCCGAAGCCGACTTCATCCCCTGGACCTGGGGGCAGGTGACCCTCGGCAGCGACGGCGTCTACGGCATCCCGCAGGACTCCGGCCCCATGGCGCTGTTCTACCGCGCCGACCTGTTCGAGGAGAACGGCATCGACGTGCCCACGACGTGGGCGGAGTACGAGGAAGCCGCCAGGAAGGTGCGCGAGGCCGGCGGGTACATCACGAACTTCTCGACCGCCGACATCAACCAGTTCGCGGGCTTCGTGTGGCAGGCCGACGGCGACTGGTTCTCGAACGACGGACAGCAGTGGACGGTCGATCTGACCGACGACGCGTCCGCCAAGGTCGCCGACTACTGGCAGAAGCTCCTCGACGACGACCTCGTCGCGACGCACCCCGCCTGGACCGAGGAGTGGAACAACGCCTACAACTCCAGCGAGGTGTGGACGTGGACCTCGGCCGTCTGGGGCGCCAACTCGATCTCGTCGGGCGCTCCCGACACCGCCGGCAAGTGGGCTGTCGCTCCGGCTCCGCAGTGGGAAGCGGGCGGATCGAGCGCCGGCAACTGGGGCGGCTCGTCGATCGCCGTGTTCAAGGGCTCGGAGCACCTGTACGAGGCGTCGAAGTTCGCGCTCTGGCTGAACACGTCGGAGGAGGCGCTGACCGCCCTCAACGAGTCGGCCAACATCTACCCGGCCACCACTGAGGGGCTGACGCTGCCCTCGCTGCAGGAAGGCGTGGAGTTCTACGGGGGCCAGAAGATCTACGACGTCTTCGCTGAGGCGGCCGAGCAGGTCAACCCCGACTTCGTGTGGGGGCCGACGATGACGCAGACGTACGCCGACGTCTCGGACGGCTTCCAGAAGGCCGTCACCGGTCAGGGCACGCTGCTCGACGCGCTCACCGCGGCGGAGGCGTCGACCGTCTCGACGCTGAAGGCGCAGTCCATCCCCGTCGCCGAGTAGGCGATTCGCACGCTGCCGCGGGGGCCGCCTTCAGGTCGGTCCCCGCGGCAGCGTCGTGTCTGAGGCCGGCCGTGCGCGCGGGGGCGGTTCAGGGGGCGAGGAGCTCCAGCGTCTGCACGCGGCTGGGTGCGGTGTCGAAGGGCTCGGCGGTGTACGCACCGGCCACCGGCGACACCATGACCTCGTCGACGCCGTGCTGTCCGGCGAAGGCCGTGAGGCGATCTCGCACCTCGTCGCCCGTGCCGACGAACCAGCGGCGGCGCAGACCGTCGAGGATCGGGGCGGAGAGTCCGTCGTGCTCCTCGGCTGCAGCGGCCTCCTCGACCGTCTCCAGCGCCACGAGGGGGCGTCCGCCGCGCAGACGCGCCATCATGCGCGCCTGCGGCAGCATCCGCTCTTCGGCTTCTGCTGCGGTCGCGGCGGCGATGACGTTCGCCGTGAGGAACGTCCGGGGGGCGCTCAGGTGCTCGCTCTCGCGGAACTGCGATCGGTAGAGGTCGAGCGCGCGGTCGAGGCCTTCGCCCGAGAAGTGGTTCGCGAACACGTACGGCAGGCCGAACGCGGCGGCGAGCGAAGCCGAGTAGTCGCTCGATCCGAGCAGCCACACCTCCGGCGTCGTCGTCGCCGCCGGTGTCGCGTGCACGGCATACGGCTCGCCCGACGACGCACCCGGACGGCTCACGAGACGCACGCTCGCACCCTCGGGCGAGACGAGGCCGAGGATGTCGCGGATGTGCTCGGGGAACCGGTCGACATCGCTCGTCGTGCCCGTCATCCGCAGCAGCTGCGTGATCACCGGATCGCTGCCGGGTGCGCGACCGATGCCGAGGTCGATGCGACCCGGGGCGACGGCTTCGAGAGCGGCGAACTGCTCGGCCACCACCAGGGGTGCGTGATTCGGGAGCATGACGCCGCCGCTGCCGATGCGGATGCGCGAGGTGCGGGCCGCAGCGGCCGCCGCCAGCACGGGCGGGGTGGTCGAGGCGACCGCGGGCATGTTGTGGTGTTCGGCGAACCAGTACCGCCGGTAGCCGAGGTCGTCAGCGCGCTGGGCGAGGTGCAGGGAGGCGGCGACCGCCTGCGCGCTCGTCTGTCCGGTGCGGACGGGGATCAGATCGAGGACGGACAGGGCAGGGGTCTCGGAGGCGCTCATCGACATCCGCAACGCGGCGGCGCGGACAGGCATTCCGAATCGGTCCGCACGGGGCCCACGTCACGCAAGGGCTTGCGTGATCCTGCAAGCACTTGCGTAGGATGGCGCGCATGTCGAAACGTCTGGCCGAGGTGGCACGCAAGGTGGGCGTGAGCGAGGCGACCGTCAGCCGCGTGCTCAACGACAAGCCCGGCGTGTCGGAGGCGACGCGACAGGCGGTGCTCACGGCGCTCGACGTTCTCGGATACGAGCGGCCCACCAAGCTGCGGGGAGAGCGCGCCCGCCTCGTCGGGCTCGTGCTCCCCGAGCTCACCAACCCGATCTTCCCCGCCCTGGCCGAGATCGTGGGCGGCGGGCTCACCCAGAACGGTTACACGCCGCTCCTGTGCACGCAGAACGCGGGCGGCATCACCGAGTCCGACTACGTCGACCTGCTCCTGCAGCAGCAGGTGTCGGGCGTCATCTTCCTGGGCGGCAACTACAGCCAGGTCGACGCGCCGCACGAGCACTACGAGCGCCTGCGGCGCGTGAATCTGCCGACCGTGTTCGTCAACGCCCGCATCGACGCGCTCGAGTTCGCGACCGTCTCGACCGACGACGCCGCGGCGGCCGAGCAGGCCGTCATCCACCTGCGCCAGCTCGGGCATCGTCGGATCGGCCTGCTGCTCGGTCCCGCCGATCACGTGCCTTCGCAGCGGAAGCTCGCCGCCGCGCGCCGCGTGCTGGCCGAGGCCGGTGAGCCCCTGCCGGATGAGCTCATCGTGCGGGGCCTCTACTCCCTCGAGTCCGGTCAGGCCGGCGCCACTCGCCTGATGGCGGCGGGAGCGACGGCGATCGTGTGCGCGAGCGATCTCCTCGCCCTCGGCGCGGTGCGTGCCGCACGGAGGCACGGCCGGTCGGTGCCGGGTGATCTCAGTGTCGTCGGCTTCGACGATTCCGCCCTCATGAGCTGCACCGAGCCGCCGCTGACGACCGTGCGCCAGCCGATCGAGTCGATGGGCCGCACCGTCATCGAGCTGCTGCTCGCTCAGATCCACGGTGCCGTCGGCGCCGGCGACGAATTGCTCTTCGAGCCCGAGTTGGTGCTGCGTTCCTCGACGGCGCCTCTCCGGGCCTAGCCCGCGTCGTCGCCGCGCCCCGGTCGCGGGTCGCCCGGTCGCGCGGTCGCCCGGTCGCCCGGTCGCGCGGTACACAACTCCGGAGCCGTCGCCCCCGCGCCGCCGACGAGCGCGGGAAGAGCGTGCCGGGTGCCGACATCTCCGGAGTTCTGCACGGCTGGTCACCGGCCCCGCTCGGCGTCGAGCGGTGCAAAACTTGCGCGCGCTTGCGTTAAGCGCAAATTTGCATTGCGCTGTCGAGTTCTTGCGCGAGAAGCGCGACTTCACTACATTCGGACCCGCCGGGGCATCACCGGCCCCGCACACCGAGGAGCACCGTGGACATCGAGGTCCAGACCCGCAGCGACGCGCCCGCGCCCGTCCCGCACACCGACCCGACATGGTGGCGGCACGCCGTCATTTACCAGGTCTACGTGCGCAGCTTCGCCGACGGGAACGGGGACGGCACGGGTGACCTCGCCGGTGTCCGTACCCGCCTCCCGTATCTCCAGGAGCTGGGTGTGGATGCCATCTGGTTCACGCCCTGGTATCCGAGCCCGCTCGCCGACGGGGGGTACGACGTCGCCGACTACCGGGACATCCACCCGCAGTTCGGGAGTCTCGGCGAGGCGGAGGACCTCATCCGCGACGCGCTCGCCCTCGGCATCCGCACGATCATCGACGTCGTCCCGAACCACATCAGCAACCGGCACCCGTGGTTCCAGGAGGCGCTCGCCGCGGGCTCCGGGAGCCCGGCGCGGGAGCGCTTCTGGTTCCACCCCGGCAAGGGCCCCGGCGGCGACGAGATGCCCACCCAGTGGGTGTCGAGCTTCCAGGGCTCCACGTGGACCCGCACGGCCAACCCCGACGGCACGCCCGGAGAGTGGTACCTGCACCTGTTCACCCCGGAGCAGCCCGACCTGAACTGGAACCACCCCGACGTCCGACGCGAGCACGAGGACATCCTGCGCTTCTGGTTCGACCGGGGGGTGGCCGGCGTCCGCATCGACTCCGCGGCCCTGCCCGTGAAGGATCCCGCGCTGCCGGAGCTGCCCGCTCCGGCCGGCGGCACGGCGACGCTTCCTGCGGGCGCCCATCCGCACGTCGACCGCGACGAGCTGCACGACATCTACCGCGCGTGGCGATCGGTGGCCGACGAGTACGACGGCACCCGCATCCTCGTCGGGGAGGTGTGGCTCGACGACGCGGAGCGGTTCGCGCGGTACCTCCGCCCCGACGAGATGCACACCGCATTCAACTTCGACTTCATGACCCAGCCCTGGGCGGCGGCGCCGATGCGGAACTCCATCCGCCGCACGCTCGCCGAGCACGCGCCCATCGGCGCGCCCGCCACCTGGGTGCTGTCGAACCACGACGTCACACGACCCGTCACCCGCTACGGCCGCGCCGACTCCGGCTTCGCGTTCGAGCGCAAGCGCTTCGGCATCCCCACCGACCTCGCCCGCGGCACACGCCGTGCCCGCGCCGCGGCGCTCCTGGTTGCAGCGCTCCCCGGCACGATGTACGTCTACCAGGGCGACGAGCTGGGACTCCCCGAGGTCGAGCTGCCGCTCGACGTGATCGAGGACCCCATGCACTTCCGGTCCGGCGGAGTCGACCCCGGTCGTGACGGATGCCGCGTGCCCCTGCCGTGGTCGGGAGATCGGCCGCCGTACGGGTTCGGGCCGGCCGGGTCGTGGCTGCCGCAGCCCGGCGACTGGCGGCACCTCACGGTCGAGGCCGAGCTCGCCGATCCCGACTCGATGCTCCGGCTGTACCGCACCGCGCTCGCCGCCCGCCGCCGGTCCGACGACCTGCGCACCGAGACGCTCGAATGGCTCGAGCTGGGTGCGGACGTGCTCGCCTTCCGCCGCGGAGAGCGCACGGCATCCGTCACCAACTTCGGGTCCGCGCCCCTCGCCCTCCCCGCCCACCGCGGGGTGATCCTCAGCAGCGCGCCGCTCGAGGACGGCGCGCTGCCTCCGGACACCACCGTGTGGCTCGACGTCTGAGCCGCACGCCTCGATGCACAACGCCGAACCTGCAACACCCGAAACAGCACGAAAGGAAAAGACAATGAGGTCACCACGACGCGTTCTCGTCGCCGGCATCGCCGCCGCTGCGACGATCGGCGCTCTCGCCGGATGCTCGGCGACCCCCGCCGACGAGGCGGACGCCGGCAAGATCGAGCTCCGGGTCGCGACGTTCCCACCCGGAGCGGACGCCGCCGCCTACGAGGCGTTCGCCGCCCAGGAGAAGCAGTTCGAAGACGACCATCCCGACATCGACATCATCGGCGTCGAGTACGAGTGGGAGGGCCCCACGTTCGCCGTACAGCTCGCCGGCGGCAGCCTTCCCGACGTCTTCACGGTGCCCTTCACCGACTCGAAGACGCTGCTCGAGAACGGGCAGCTCATGGATGTCACCGCGGAGATCGACGAGCTCGGCTACACGGACAGCTTCAATCCCGTCATCCTCGACGGCGTCACCGGCAGCGACGGCAAGATCTACGGCTTCCCCCGCCAGGCGTACGCCATGGGCCTGCACTACAACCGCGACCTGTTCGAGCAGGCGGGCCTCGATCCCGATGCGCCGCCGACCACGTGGGACCAGGTGCGCGAGTACGCGAAGCAGATCGCCGAGAAGACCGGCAAGGCGGGCTACGCCCAGATGGCGATGAACAACACCGGCGGATGGCAGCTGACCGCGCAGACCGTCGCTCGCGGCGGTCGCACGCAGACCGACGAGCAGGACGGCTCCGCGACCTCCACGATCGACAACGATGCAACGCGCGCCACGCTGCAGTTCCTCCACGACCTGCGCTTCGAGGACGACTCGTTCGGATCGAAGGTCGACCTCGACTGGGGCACGATCAATCAGGAGTTCGCCGCCGGCAACATCGGCATGTACACGTCGGGCTCCGACGTCTACACCGCGCTCGTGCGCGACTTCGGGATGAACCCCGACTCGTACGGTCTGGGCGTCGTCCCCACCGAGGGCGCCGACCCGGGCACGCTCGGCGGCGGTGACATCGCGGTCGTGAGCCCGACCGTCGACGACACCACCAAGGCGGCCGCCGTCACCTGGATCGACTGGTACTACATGCAGAAGCTCCTCGACGAGGATGCCGCGGTGACCGACGCCAAGACGCTCAGCGACTCGGGTCAGGCCGTCGGCACGCCCGTGCTCCCGGTGCTCAGCCGTGAGCTGTACGAGGAGTCGCTCGGCTGGATCGAGGAGTACATCAACGTGCCGCGCGACCAGATGGCGCCGTTCATCGACTCGATCTGGGACCAGACGCCCGTCGGCGAGCCGAAGAAGAAGACGCAGGAGGTGTACGCCCTGCTCGACACCGTCGTGCAGTCCGTGCTCACCGATGAGAGCGCCGACATCGACGCGCTGCTCGCGCAGGCGCAGGCCGACGCGCAGGCGAAGCTCGACGAGTAGCCCTCCCGGTCTCCGGGCCTGCCCGCCTCCCCTCGGCAGGCCCGGAGACCACCACCGCCCGGCACCATCACCACCCGGGTCCACCAGCCCTGCGGGTCCACCGCGACGGAGACAGATGATGACGACCACCACCATGGAGCGGCCCGCCCCGGCATCCGCGCCCCCGCCCCGCCACCCGGAGCGCCGCGTGCCGCGCCGGTCGCCGCTGACGTGGCTCCGCGGCGGGGGACTGACGAACCTGCTGTTCGTGCTGCCGATGCTGATCGTGTTCGTCTTCTTCTCGTGGTCGCCGATCGTGCAGTCGGTCGTCATGAGCCTCCAGAAGACGAACCTGATCGTCTCGGAGTGGGTCGGCTTCGACAACTACGCCGCCGTGCTGAGCGATCCCGAACTCGGACGGGCCGTCGTGAACACGCTGTACTTCGCCGTGCTGGCGCTCGTGTTCGGCTTCCCGCTGCCACTGCTCATGGCCGTGCTCATGAGCGAGGTGCGGCGGGGCAAGGGCCTCTACTCGGCGCTCGCGTACCTGCCGGTCGTCATCCCGCCGGTCGTCGCGGTGCTCCTGTGGAAGTTCTTCTACGACGCGTCGCCCAACGGCGTGTTCAACACCGTCATCGGCTGGATCGGCATCCCTCCGCAGCCCTGGCTGTCGTCGGCGGCGCAGGCGATGCCCGCCCTCGTCCTCGAGGCGACGTGGGCGGCCGCGGGCGGGTCGATCATCATCTACCTGGCGGCGCTGCTGAGCGTGCCGCCCGAGCTCTACGACGCCGCCGAGGTCGACGGCGCCGGCATCTGGCGCAAGGTGTGGCACGTCACGCTGCCGCAGCTGCGCGGCATCCTCTTCATCATGCTGATCCTGCAGGTGATCGCGACGGCGCAGGTGTTCCTCGAGCCGTTCCTGTTCACCGGCGGCGGGCCGGCCGGGGCCACCAAGACGGTGCTGCTCTACATCTACGACAAGGCCTTCCGCAACAGCCTCGGCGGCGACTACGGCGAAGCGACCGCGGTGTCGGTGCTGCTCGCCGTCGTGCTCGCCGTGCTGTCGTGGCTGTACTTCCGACTCACCAACCGCTGGGGCACGACATGACCACCACGCTCGCACAGACGCAGCGCAAGGAAGGCCTGCGCGCCCGGCTGGCCGCCCGCCGCGCCGGGAGGGCCAGCGTCGACGACCTCTCGGAACGCTCGATCGTCGGCGGCGCCGAACGGCGTCGTCCCGCCGTGCGGGCAGGGATGCGGGTCGTCCACGTCTTCCTGTTCACGACCCTCGTCGTCGCCGGTCTCGGCCCGATCCTGTGGCTCATGAAGGCGGCCATCACGCCCTCGCAGGACACCATCTCGCAGCCGTTCGCCCTCTGGCCGAACGGCATGGACTGGGCGAACCTCGCCGCGGCGTGGAACGACATCCACATCGACCAGTTCTTCTTCAACACGATCGTGATCGCGGCGGGCGCCTGGTTCACGCAGCTGTTCATCGCCACGACCGCCGGGTACGCGCTGTCGGTGCTGCGCCCGGCATACGCGCCGATCCTCAACGCCCTCGTGCTGGCGACCCTGTTCATTCCGGGGATCGTGCTGCTCGTGCCGCTGTACCTGACGATCGTCCACCCGCCCTTCGGCATCGGGTCGCTGCTCAACAACTATCTGGCCGTGTGGCTGCCGATGGGGGCGAACGCGTTCAACATCCTGCTCGTGAAGCGCTTCTTCGACTCCCTTCCCCGCGAGGTGTTCGAGGCCGCGAAGACCGACGGCGCCGGCCCGCTCCGGCTGTTCTGGTCGATCGTCCTTCCCATGTCGAAGCCGATCCTCGGCGTCGTCTCGGTGTTCGCGATCATCGCCGCCTGGAAGGACTACCTGTGGCCGAAGCTCGCGCTTCCCGACCCGGCGGTGCAGCCGCTGTCGGTGCGGCTCCCCGACGTCGCCAGCCAGACCGAGCTCGACGTGTTCCTCGCGGCGCTCGCGATCGCGACGCTCATCCCTATCGCGCTGTTCCTGCTGTTCCAGTCGGTCTTCCTGCGGTCGGCGGGGCTCGGAGGCGCCGTCAAGGGCTGACCTGTCCGCGGGGCGGCGTTCACAACTCCGGAAATCCGGAGTGGGCCCGATGGCGCCGCCGCGGGTTTCCGCGGAGCGGTCACCCGCCCGAGTGCGGATCGGCGGAGTTGTGAACGGGTGGCCGCCCGACCCCGGCTCAGCGGGCGCGCTTGACGTGCTCGTACGCGTCGAGGGCAGCGCGGCGCGTGGTCGCGAAGTCGACGATCGGCTCGCGGTCGGCGCTGTCGGGCGCCCACTGCGCCACGTACAGGCCCTGGGCGTCGAACTTCGCCGCCTGCCGCTCCGGATTGAAGATGCGGAAGTAGGGGGCGGCGTCGGCACCCGACCCGGCCACCCACTGCCAGTTGAACGCATTGTTCGCCGCGTCGGCGTCGACGAGTGTGTCCCAGAACCATTCCTCGCCGCGCCGCCAGTCGATCGCGAGGTTCTTCACGAGGTACGACGCCGTCACCATCCGCACGCGGTTGTGCATGTAGCCCGTCGTCCACAGTTCGTGCATGCCCGCGTCGACCAGCGGCACGCCCGTCGCTCCGTGCTGCCACGCCTCGAGGTGCTCGGGGTTCAGCGGCGGCCACGGGAACGCGTCGAACGCGGCTCGCCAGTTGCGCGTCGCGAGGTCGGGGAAGTGGAAGAGGGTGTGCCAGGCGAACTCGCGCCAGCCGAGCTCCGACAGGAAGCGGTGGGCCGACGCCGCGTGCGCGCCCGAGCCGGCCGCCGTCACGGTGTCATGCCACACGGTGTGCGGGCTGAGTTCGCCCCACCGCAGGCGCGGCGACAAGAGCGACGTCGCGCCGGCGGCCGGCTCGTCGCGGGCGCGGTCGTAGTGTCCGAGGTCGTCGTCGAGGAAGTCGCGCAGGCGGCGCCGCGCCGCGAGCTCTCCCGGCTCCCAGGCCTCCCGCAGGCCGCCGTCCCAGTCGGGGCGCGTCGGCAGCAGCTCCCAGTCGTCGAGGGTGTCGCCCGCGAGCGCGGCGCCGTCGATGCTCCGCGGCTCGGGGATCGGGGCGCGCGGGGAGGGGAGTGAGAGGCAGGTGTTCCAGAAGGGTGTGAACACCGAATAGGGGGTGCCCGAGCCCGTCTTGACCGTCCACGGCTCGAACAGGAGATTGGCGCCGAACGAATCGACCTCCCGTCCGTCGTCGCGGAGACGCTGCTTCAACCGGGTGTCGATCTCGCGCTCCGCGCCGCCGTACCGTCGGTTCCAGAACACGGCATCGGCGCCCGCGTCGGCGACCGTCTGCGGGACGACCTCGCCCGCCGCCCCGCGTCGCAGGACGAGCGAGGCGCCCCTGTCGGCGAGCCGTTCGCCCAGTTCCTTCAGACTGTGGTGCAGCCACCAGCGGGTCGCGCCGCCGAGGGGGCGGATGCCAGGCGATTCCTCGTCGAGGACGAACAGCAGGACCACGGGCTCGCCGCGGTCGACCGCGGCCCGCAGCGCGGGGTTGTCGGCGAGGCGGAGGTCGTCGCGCAGCCAGACGAGCGGAGGTCATCGGCGGCGCCGGTCAGAGATCGGAGGTCGTGTGACCGCGGGGCACGGCGATCTTGAGGGCTCCGGCGTCCACCCGCACGGTCACGTGCGTGGCCTCGCCGAACTCATCGCCGTCGAGCTGCACCGGCTGCGCCGCCTGGCAGGCGATGTCGATGCCGATGCCGCGCGTGAACCGCACGGAGTTGTCGCGGGTGCTCAGCGCGAGGATCTTGCGTCCTGCGCGGAAGCGCCGCAGGAAGCTGTTGTCCCACGCCACCCGGCGCCACACGAGAAGCCACCCGAGCGGGCTCTTGGGCTGGAAGATCGCGATGTCGAGGGCTCCGTCTGTCACCGAGGCTTCGGGGATCAGCTCGAGCCCGGCGGGAAGCGACCCGCAGTTGGCGAACACGACGCTCTGCACGTTCGAGCGGTGCACTCTGTGGCCGGGCACCTGATAGATGACGGGGAACGGCTTCGCTTTCACGAGAGAGCGGGCGGCCCCGTCGACGTAGGCGACCCAGCCGACCTTCTTCTTCAGCGTGCCGCTCGTGTTCGCGATCATCGCCGCGTCCAGGCCCATGCCGCCCATGACGACGAACGCCCGCTTGTCGCTGCTGCCGTCGGGCCGGGCGAGCGTCGCGATGCCGACGTCGATCGCCTGGACGTCGCCGTCGAACGCGGCCGCGATCACCGCGTCGGCGTCGTCGAGCGGAAGGCGGAGGTTACGCGCCAGCAGGTTGCCGGTGCCGCTGGGGACGATGGCGAGCGGCACGTCGGACCCGGTCATCGCCTCGCTCACCGCGCGCACCGTGCCGTCGCCGCCCGCGACGAGCACCACGTTCACACCTTCTCCAAGCGCCTGGCGGGTGACGTCGTCGCCGAGGTCGTCGACGGTCGTCTCGTAGAAGAGGGGCTCCGACCATCCCGCGGCCGACGCCGCGGACGCCACCTGCTCGCGCAGGGCGTCGCCGTCGACTTTGATCGGGTTGTATACGAGGGCGGCTTTGGGGCTCGGACGGCCCTCCTGGTCGGCGAGGGGTTCGGTGCGGCCCTGCTCATCGACGCGGCGGGCTTCGCCGGTCTCGCCGTCGGTGGTGTCGGGCGAGACGTCTTCGGGCTCGCGGATCACCTCGTCGGGTGCGGCAGCCTCTTCCGGGTCGGGCGCAGCCGGATTCGCTTCGGCTCCCGCGGGAACATCGGAGTGGGCATCGGGGCGCGGGTCGGTGTGCGAGGGGTCGCGCGTCGTGCCGGGATCGGTCGCCATGGGTACAGAGTATTGCCCGGATCCGAAGTGGTGCGGAGGGGTTGACGCGAAGGTGTGCGGATGCCGTTTGCGCGGCACGTCCGATTCGGCGCGGGGACGCTGCGCGGTTCGGCTCCGGGGTGCTGCGGGCTAGCCCCCGGCGAGCTCGGTGACGGCGACCGCCCAGATGCGTGCGTCGCTGGCCTCCGCCGTGACGGTGACGGGCTGATCGCCGGCCAGCGCCTCGTGTTCGACGACATCGCGAGTAGGCGTGGGGTCGGTGCCCGGTGCGCACTGCTGCGTGACGCCGGCGAAGTCGCCGACCCTCACGCTGATCTCTCCGTCTCCGGCGCACCGGATGTAGACGGCCACGCGCCCCGTGGTGCTCGGCTCGATCGAGAACTTTGCGGTGCCGCGCGCCGACGACACCGACCCGAGGAGCGGTTCGCCCGGTTCGTGCTCCGCGGGAAGTGCCTCGGCCGGGACCGTGACCGACCATGTCGAGGTGGGAAGCGGCGTCGGAAGCGGCGTGCCGGCGGCGGTGGCTCCGGGTGTCGAGGTCGACGGCGGTTGCACGGCCAGGAACGCGAAACACCCGGACAGAGGGATGACGAGTGCGAGCACGGCGGCAGCACGCCACGCAGAAGAGGACTTCACGGCGCGAATCTAGCGCGAACGCTGGCAGCGCGTATAAGAGTTGTGGATAGTGGTCGTCGCCGTCGGAGAACCGGAGAATGCGGCGG
The DNA here is from genome assembly GCA_963789095.1 of uncultured Actinomycetota bacterium. Classification (GTDB taxonomy): domain Bacteria; phylum Actinomycetota; class Actinomycetes; order Actinomycetales; family Microbacteriaceae; genus Microbacterium. The sequence goes on along the minus strand of CAWBJK010000005.1, from coordinate 307,117 downwards.
ACGCGGTGCCACCCACCGGCGATGTGAGGGTCAAGCGGTCTGACGGGGCCCGTAAGTAGGATTGACGGGTGATCGATCTCGCTCTTCTCCGCGACAACCCGGACCTCGTCAAGCGCTCGCAGGAGGCGCGAGGCGAATCGTCCGACTCCGTCGACGCGGCGATCGAGGCAGATCGTGTCCGCCGTGCCGCGATCACGGCGTTCGAAGAGCTCAGGGCTGCGCAGAACGCGCACGGCAAGAAGGTCGCTCAGGCGCCCAAGGAGGACAAGCCGGCCCTCGTCGCCGAGGCGAAGTCGCTGAGCGACCGCGTGAAAGAGGCGCAGCAGGCGGTCACCGCCGCCGAAGCAGCCGCAGCCGACGCGCTCGCGAAGATCGAGAACATCGTGATCGAGGGCGTGCCGGCGGGCGGCGAGGACGATTTCGTGACCCTCCGCACCCACGGCGAGCCGGCGACGTTCGACTTCGAGCCGCGCGACCACCTCGCCCTCGGCGAGCTGCTCGGCGCCATCGACATGGAGCGCGGTGCGAAGGTGTCGGGTGCCCGCTTCACCTTCCTGACCGGCATCGGTGCCCGGCTGGAACTCGCCCTCATGAACCTCGGCATGGAACGCGCGCTCGCCGCGGGCTTCATCCCGATGATCCCTCCGACGCTGGTGCGGTCGGAGGTCATGCGCGGCACCGGGTTCCTCGGCCAGCACGCCGACGAGGTCTACCGTCTCGACGACGACGACCTCTACCTCGTCGGCACGAGCGAGGTCCCGCTCGCGGGTTACCACATGGGCGAGATCCTCGACTTCTCGGCGGGCGCCAAGCGCTATGCCGGGTGGTCCACGTGCTACCGCCGCGAGGCCGGTTCGCACGGCAAAGACACCCGCGGCATCATCCGCATGCACCAGTTCAACAAGCTCGAGATGTTCGTCTACACGACGCCCGACGATGCCGAGGCCGAGCACCTGCGGCTCGTCGAGATGCAGGAGCGGATGCTGCAAGACCTCGGGCTCAGCTACCGCGTGATCGACGTCGCCGCCGGCGACCTCGGTTCGTCGGCCGCGCGCAAGTACGACGTCGAGGCGTGGGTGCCCACGCAGGGCGCCTACCGCGAGCTCACCTCCACCTCGAACTGCACGACCTACCAGGCGCGCCGCCTCGACATCCGCTACCGTCCGGTCGTCGAGGGGGGCACGGCCGGCAAGACGGCACCGGTCGCGACGCTCAACGGCACGCTCGCCACCACCCGCTGGATCGTCGCGCTGCTCGAGACGCACCAGCGCGCCGACGGCTCGGTCGTGATCCCCGAGGTGCTCCGCCCGTACCTGGGCGGCCTCGAGGTGGCGGAGCCGATCGCGTGACGGCAGCGGGGGAGTCGCGCTCCCACCTTCCGCCCACGGGGTCGGTGAAGGTCGTCAAGCCCAAGAAGGCGGCGAAGCTCGTCGAGGAGATCGCCGAAGACACCGAGAACCCGGCCGTCGCCACCGAGCGCCTGCTGATCGCGCTCGACGTCGACGGCACGGTGCTGCTCGAAGACGAGACGCTGAGTCCGGGTGTGGTCGGCGCGGTCGAACATGCGCATCGCGCCGGTCACGAGGTGATGCTCGCGACCGGACGGTCGTGGGAGAGCACGCGCGGCATCCTCCGCGTCCTGCGTCTCGCACCCGAGTACGTCGTGTGCTCGAACGGTGCCGTCATCATGCGGCGGCTCGCGGGCGATCTGTCCGACGAGCACCAGTACGAGCGTTTTCACGTCGAGACCTTCGATCCTGCCGAAGTGCTCCGGCTGCTGCGGGAACACCTTCCCGACGCGAAGTACATGGTCGAGCTCGCCGACGGGCGACGCCTGTACACCGAAGAGATGGATGAGTGGAACCTCGTCGCGGCGAAGCGCGTGACGTTCGACGAGCTCGCCGCGCAGCCGGTGTGCCGCGTGGTCGTGGTGTCGCCCGACGACACCGACGACGACTTCGTCGACCTGGTCGCGCGCATCGGGCTCAACAAGGTGTCGTATGCCGTGGGCTGGTCGGCGTGGCTCGACATCGCGCCGCAGGGCGTCGACAAGTCGACCGCCCTCGAGCGGGTCCGCACGCTTCTGGACGTGCAATCCGAGAACGTGCTCGTGATGGGCGACGGGCGCAACGACGTCGGCATGTTCCGCTGGGCGCGCGAGCACGGCGGCAGGGCGATCGCCATGGCGCAGGGGCCGGACGAGGTCCGCCGCGAGGCATCGGAGACCACCGGGTCGGTGCACGCCGGAGGTGTCGCCGAGATCCTGCGTCGCCTCTGACCGCGCTGTGTCACGCGGACGTATCCACGGGCTGATCTGGTTTTGCAGGCTGAACAGGGTTTACAGCCAGCGCACAGGCGATTTCCGCCAAAATGGGCTCAGCCCGTTCCACTAGACTCGACCCTCGTCGGTCGTGTGCCCCGCGCATGCGTTCCGGGAGGGTTGTCCGAGCGGCCGAAGGACCCGGTCTTGAAAACCGGTGGGCAGCAATGTCCCGTGGGTTCGAATCCCACACCCTCCGCACTCAGAAAGGGATGCTCGTGAGCCAGACGCCATCCGACGCCGCCGCGCCCGCACGCGGCCGCCAGCCGGTGGCGCGCCACGGCGTCCTGCCGTCGCCGTCGCCGCTGCGTCAGGTGCTGACGATCCTCGGGGCCGTCGTCGCCGTCGTCGCGCTGAGCGTGGGTGCCGTCGGGGCGTTCTACGTGTGGGACGCCGCGCGCGCCCTGCAGGAGAACAGCATCTCGATCGGCGACGAGACCCTGCCGCCGAGCCTCGGCGAGATCGAGGGCGGCGTCAACATGCTCGTCGTCGGCACCGACTCGTGCGAGGGCCAGGACGTCAAGCTGTTCCCTCGCTGCAAGAAGGCCAATTCGGGCGGGGAGCGCAACGACGTCACGATGCTCGTGCACATCAGTGACAGCCCGCGCCGTGTGACGGTCGTCTCGTTCCCGCGCGACATGGTCGTCCCGATCCCGTCGTGTCCCGCCGAGGGCGGCGGCTCATACTCCGCGATGAGCGCGCAGATGATCAACTCGTCGTACATGTACGGCGGCCTGCCCTGCACCGTGCTCACGGTCGAGGCGCTCACCGGCATCGACATCCAGTACGCCGCCGCCATCCGCTGGACCGGCGTCATCAACATGTCGGATGCGATCGGCGGCGTCGACGTGTGTCTCGCGGCTGACGTGAAGGACCGTCACACCGGCCTCGATCTGAAGGCGGGCAAGCACACTCTCGTCGGCGCCGAGGCCCTGCAGTTCCTCCGCATCCGTCACGGGATCGGCGACGGGTCCGACCTCGGACGCATCTCGAACCAGCAGCAGTTCATGGGGTCGCTCGTGCGCAAGCTGCAGTCCGACGGCGTGCTCGCCAACCCCAGCGTGCTCTTCAACATCGCGACGACCGCGGTGTCGCAGGTGCAGAACGGTCAGCTCATCCTGAGCGAGTCGCTCGCCAACCCGCAGCGGATGGTGCAGATCGCGATGGCTGTGAAGAACGTCAAGTACAAGGACATCGTGTTCGTGCAGTACCCGACGCGCTACGCCCCCGGAGGCGGACGCGTGCTCCCGGTGACGGAGGCCGCCGACGTGCTGTTCGACGCGCTCACCGAGAACAAGCCTCTCAAGCTCACGGGCAATGCCAGCTCCGGCTACGGCGTCGAGATCGTCGGCGAGGCCGAGGAACCCGAGACGCCGACCCCCACCGGCACGGCCTCGCCCGATGCGTCCAACACGCCGACGCCGAGCGGCACCCCCACGCCGGATGAGACGGCCATCGACCTGCCCACCGACATCTCGGGCTCGACCGCTGCCGACGTCACCTGCACGCAGGCCGAGCGCTGAGCGGCGATGCGGCCATCCGTTCGGAAGCGGGCCGCGGAGCAGTTATGATTGCCGAGTGTGTTCAGCCGCCTGCCGGCCGAGCACCTGGAGACGTCGCATAGTCAGGCCTAGTGCACCACCCTGCTAAGGTGGAGTCCCCGTAAGGGGACCGAGGGTTCAAATCCCTCCGTCTCCGCCACAGATGAGGCCCCGAGTTCCGCGAGATTCCGCGGGAAACGGGGCCTTCCTGCTGCCGTGACGTGTGCGTTCCCTCAGCGCCCCACCCGCAGGAGCCGCCGAGACCGAGGTTCAGCGGCGTTCGACGCCGCCTTCGTGACGGGGCCGCGGGAAGAGGGCGACAGCGACGAGAGCGCCCACGGCACCCCCCAGCAGCTGCGCGCCGATGAACGCCGCCGCTGAGGCGGGGCTGATGCCTGCGAAGGTGTCTGTGAACATGCGACCGACGGTGACGGCGGGATTGGCGAACGACGTCGAGCTCGTGAACCAGTAGGCGGCGCCGATGTACGACCCGACGGCGGCGGCGATCGCGGCGGTGCTCCGGCCGGTGCGGGTCAGCCCGACGATGAGGAGGACGAGTCCCGACGTGGCGACGACCTCCGCGACGAAGGTGGCGGGAGTCGCCCGGTCGGTGGCGGAGAGGGTCGTGGGGGCGGCGAACATCGCGTGGGCGAGGAGCGTGCCGGCGACGGCGCCGCCGACCTGCGCCACCACGTACGCGGCCAGCGCGCCGACGGTGAGCCCCGTGCGGTCGCGCCGCCCGAGGGAGAAGTCGACGAGCGAGACGACAGGATTGAAGTGCGCTTGGGACAGCGGCGCCAGAAGCAGGATCAGCACGCCGAGTCCGAGGGCGGTGGCGATGGAGTTCTCCAGCAGCTGCAGGCCCGCATCGGCGGAGAGGCGCTGTGCGGCGATGCCCGAGCCGACCACGACGGTCACGAGCATGCCCGTGCCGAGGAGTTCCGCCGCGGCACGCCGCCAGAGCGGTGCGCCGGTGACAGCGGGAACGTCGACGGTCACGCTGCGTGTCCGGGAGGGACGAGCTCGCCGACGAGCGACTCGACGCGGGCGCGGATCTCGTCGCGGATGCGCCGGATGCCGTCGAGGTCGAGATCTGCGGGGTCGTCGAGCTGCCAGTCGAGGTAGCGCTTCCCGGGGTAGAACGGGCAGGCATCCCCGCATCCCATCGTGACGACGGCATCTGCCGCACGCACGACGTCGTCGGTGAGGGGCTTCGGGAACTCTTCTCCGACGTCGATGCCGATCTCGGCCAGGACCTCGATCACACGGGGGAGGATGCCGCCGCTCGGCTGCGAACCCGCCGATCGCACGTGGACGCGATCGCCGGCGAGGTGGCGGGTGAGGGCGGCGGCCATCTGCGAACGGCCGGAGTTCTGCACGCACACATAGAGGATCTCGGGGATCGGCTTGGCGATCAGCCCGCGCGACTGCGCCAGCGCCGTGAGCCGGTCGCGGGCGAACTTCTCGGCCAGCGACGTCAGATGCGTCGACACGGTGGCGGTGCGCGCGAGCGCCGTGCACGACTCGAACACCACCCGTTCGACCGTCTCCGCGTTGACCATTCCGGTGAACTGGCGGGCGAGTCGTTCCGCCGCGCGGTGCAGCAGCTGGTCGGGCGCGAGCAGTCCGTCCTGGCCGCGCGCCGACATCACGCCGCGTCTCCGGCGGGGACGAGCTCGCCGATCAGCGCCTCGACGCGCCCGCGGATCTCGTCGCGGATGCGACGGACCGTGTCCGGTCCCTGCCCCGCGGGGTCGTCGAGCTGCCAGTCTTCGTAGCGCTTGCCGGGGAAGATCGGGCACGCGTCGCCGCATCCCATGGTGATCACGACGTCCGACTCCTTCACCGCATCCACGGTCAGCAGCTTCGGGGTGTTCCCCGCGATGTCGATGCCTTCCTCGGCCATCGCGGCGACGGCGACCGGGTTGATCTGGTCTTTGGGCTCCGAGCCCGCCGAGAGCACGTCGATCCGGTCCCCGGCGAGGTGCTGCAGGAAGCCGGCGGCCATCTGCGAGCGTCCGGCGTTGTGCACGCAGACGAACAGGACGGTGGGCTTGGAGGTCATGAGGTCTCGCTTTCTCGTTGCAGAAAGCATAGACAAGTATCTATTCTTTTGCGAGCTGGCCCGGTGAAGACTTCGTGAACGAGCCCGCTCAGCTGTGACGCTCGTGCGGGTCGAGCCCGGGCTGCGGATGCAGCACGCCGTTCACGATCGCGGTGATGGCGAACTCGCTGGCGGCCCCGAGGTCGACGGCATCCGGATATCTCCGCGGCTGGAGGAGCGAGGCGCTTCGGCGCTGGCGAACGTGTTCCTCGTGATCCCCGGCCTTCCCCTCATGATCATCGTGGCGTCGCAGTTCGAGGATCCGCCGCTGGTGGTCGTCGCGGCGGTGCTGGGGCTGACCGGGTGGGCGTGGGGTGCCCGGGTGCTCCGCGCGCAGACGATGTCGCTGCGCAACCGCGACTTCGTGCAGGCAGCCCGCGCCAACGGCGAGCCGTTGTCGCGGATCATCCTCGTGGAGATGCTCCCCAACCTCATGGCGATCATCGCCTCGAGCATCGTGGGCACGATGACCGCCGCGGTCCTCGGGCTCACAACCCTCGCGTTCATCGGGGTCATCCCGGTGTCGAACCTCAACTGGGGGACGATCCTCTTCTGGGCGCAGCAGAACAACGCCTTCCCCGACTACTGGTGGTGGTACGTGCCGGCCGGCCTGTGCATCGCCCTGCTCGGCGTCGCCCTGTCGCTCATCAACTTCGGCATCGACGAGTACGTCAACCCGCGGCTCCGATCCGCAGGCGAGCGCGCCCGGGCGCTGAAGCGGAAGGGCCTGAGCGTCAACGACGGCGTCACGCAGGTGCGCACGTCTCCGCCCCCGGCCGCCCCTCCGGCGGACGCCGGTGAGGGGGTCCGGCAGTGAGGACTGCATCTCCTGCCGCCGGCGATGTGGCGATCGGCAGCCTCCCGTATCGCGACGCGTCTCTGACCACCGCGCAGCGGGTGGCGGACCTCCTCGGCCGCATGACGCTGGAGGAGAAAGTCGGGCAGATGCTGCAGCTGGAGGCGCGCGGCGACCTGCGCGACCACATCGTCCGGCGTCACGTGGGCTCGCTGCTGCACACGTCTCCGGACGGGATCCGTGAGGCATACCAGCTGTCCACCGAGACCCGGCTCCGCATCCCGCTTCTCATCGGCGAGGACTGCATCCACGGACACTCGTTCTGGCCCGGCGCGACCATCTACCCGACGCAGCTCGGGATGGCCGCGTCCTGGGATCCGGAGCTGCTCCAGAGGGTCGCCCGCGCCACCGCTGAGGAAGTCGCGGCGACCGGGGTGCACTGGACCTTCTCGCCCGTGCTCTGCATCGCCCGCGATCTGCGGTGGGGGCGCGTCGGGGAGACGTTCGGCGAGGACCCGCACCTCATCGGGGAGCTCGCCGCCGCCATGGTGCGCGGCTACCAGGGCAGAGGTCTCGATGACCCGACGGCGATCCTTGCGACCGCCAAGCATTTCGCCGGGTACTCGGAGACGCAGGGCGGCAGGGATGCCAGCGAGGCCGACATCTCCCGGCGCAAGCTCCGCAGCTGGTTCCTGCCGCCGTTCGAGCGCGTGGCCCGCGAGGGATGCCGCACCTTCATGCTCGGCTACCAGAGCATGGACGGGGTCCCGATCACCGTCAACGACTGGCTGCTCGGCGACGTCCTCCGGGGCGAGTGGGGCTACACCGGCACGCTGGTCACCGACTGGGACAACGTCGGCCGAATGGTGCGCGAGCAGCGGGTCCAGCCCGATCATGCGCATGCGGCTGCCGCGGCGGTGAAGGCCGGCAACGACCTGATCATGACGACTCCGCAGTTCTACGAGGGGGCTCTGGCTGCTGTCGCGCGGGGTCTCCTCCGCCACGACGCCTTCGATGCGGCCGTCTCGCGGATCCTGACGCTCAAGTTCGACCTGGGGTTGTTCGAAGACCCGCGTCTTCCGAGGGTCGATGTCGGGACGGCGGTCGCCACCGCGGCGCATGCCGCTCTCAACCTCGAAGCGGCGCGGCGCTCGCTCGTGCTGCTCGAGAACGACGGCACGCTGCCCCTCCCGGCGACCGAGCCCCTGCGCGTCGCGGTCGTCGGCCCCCTGGCCGACGACGCCCAGACCCAGCTCGGGGACTGGGCCGGCGGTTCCGGGCAGGCGCGGTGGATCGATGGGCAGCCGCGCGAGATGATCACGACCGTGCTCGACGGGCTCCGCGGCATCCCTCACCTCGACGTGCGGTGGGCGCGGGGCGCCGACATCCTCACCGTCGAGGATGACCCGCGCGGCCCGACGCTCGCGGACGGTCAGCCGCGACCGCCGCTGGTGCGGCCGTGCGACCCCGACGACACCCTGATCGCGGAGGCGGTCGCCGCGGCATCCGCTGCCGACGTGGTCGTCGCCGTCGTCGGGGACCGTATCGAACTGGTGGGGGAGATGCGCTCCACGGCGACCCTCGAGCTGATCGGCGGGCAGAACGCTTTGCTCGATGCGATGATCGCGACGGGGAAGCCGGTCGTGGTGGTTCTCCTCGCCTCCAAGCCTCTCGTCCTGCCGGCCTCGACCGCGCAGGCCGCGGCGATCGTGTGGGCGGCGAGCCCGGGGATGCTCGGCGGCCGGGCCGTCGCCGAACTCCTGACCGGGCGGATCGAGCCCTCCGGTCGTCTCCCGATCTCCTTCGCCCGGCATGTCGGTCAGCAGCCCACCTACTACAACCAGATCCGGGGGCAGCACGGCGACCGTTACGCCGACCTCGATCAGGAGCCGGCGTGGGCGTTCGGGCACGGTCTGTCGTACACGTCGGTCGAGTACGCGGACCTGGCGCTGGAGCGCACTGCGCTCGGCCCGGAGGACGTGGTCGTCGCTGCAGTGACGGTGACCAATACGGGAGACCGGCCCGTTCGCGAGACGGTGCAGGCCTACGTGCGCGACACGGTCACGAGCGTCAGCTGGGCCGACAGGGAGCTGAAGGCGTACCAGCAGGTCGATCTGGCCCCGGGCGAGGCGGCTCGCGTGCGGATCGAGGTCCCGGTCAGCATGTGCAGCATCGTCGGCGCCGACGGAGTGCGCCGTGTCGAACGAGGTTCGTTCGAGCTGCTGGTCGGTCGGTCGTCGCGGGTCCAGGAGCTCCTGGTGGTGGGGTTCGAGCTAGGGACATAAGCCTCGCCACCAGGTTCGGTGCCTGACGCAGCTGTGCCCCGCCGCGAACACGGCGGGGCACAGCTTCGCGAACGCGCCGATTACTTGAAGGCGTCCTTCACGTTCTCGCCAGCCTGCTTGAGGTTGGCTTTGGTCTGGTCGGCCTGGCCCTCGGCTTCGAGGCGCTCGTTGTCGGTGTGCTTTCCGACAGCTTCCTTCCCCTTGCCGGTGAGGTCTTCGGCCGTGTTCTTGATCTTGTCGTCGAGTCCCATGAGGTTCTCCTTCCGATCAGGTACTTCCCGAACCGCTCTTGACTGTAGGCAGTCCGCTCAGGAAAGGCAGGGGGGTTGTCAAGCGGCGCGTCGCAAGGTAGCCGACTCGAGGGGCCGCATATCCGCGCGCTGTTCTGGTGCGACACTTGTGCAATCGTTTGTTAAACGATAGATTTCGATTGTTAGACGAGAAGGGTGCGGCAATGGCCAAGATGACGGTCGTGGTGTTGCAGGTGGTGATCGCCTTGGCCCTCGCCGGGTCGGTGATCGTGCAGGTCTTCATCGTTCCCGCCGTGTGGGCCGACCTCCACGGCGCTTCGCCGGGAGGACGGGCCGCTTTCGTGGTGTTGCTGGTGCTCGGGGTGGTGGCGATGCAGGTGTTCGCCGTCTGCGTGTGGCGGCTGCTGACGAAGGTGCGCCGGGGATCGGTGTTCTCGGCGTCATCGTTCGTCTATGTGAACGTCATCGTGGGGGCGATCGCCGCCGCGGCCGTGATCGTGATGGTGATCGCCGTGCTGCTCGCGCTCGGCGAGGCGGCGCCCGGCGTCGTCGGACTCGTCTGCGGCGCGTCGCTGGTGCTCGGCGGGGTGTCGCTCCTCGTCGTGGTGATGAAGGCGCTCCTCACCCAGGCGATCCAGCGCGAGCGCGAGGTGGTCGAGCTTCGCACCGAACTGAACGAGATGATCTGAATGCCGATCGTCGTCGAGATCGATGTGATGCTCGCGCGGCGGAAGATGCCCGTGGGCGTGCTGGCGGAGCGCATCGGCATCACCCCCGCCAACCTGGCGGCGCTCAAGAACGGCCGTGCCCGCGGGGTCCGCTTCTCCACGCTCACCGCGCTGTGCGAGGTGCTGGAGTGTCAGCCCGGAGACCTCCTGCGCTGGGAGCCCGATGACGACTCCACCCCGCAGAGCAACGCCGACGGGAACGTCGTTTCGGGAGCGCGCGGCGGATCCGCTGCGAACTGATCCCCGCAGCGCCCTGACATCATCGGCCCTGCGTGTCAAGGCGCATGGTGGCGGCGTGTGCGCGACGTAGCCTCGCGCCATGGCTGAATCCTCACCTCCGCTTCCCGACCGCGCCGACGTCGTCGTGATCGGCGGCGGCAACGGGGGACTGTCGGTCGCCGGCCGGTTGCGGCGCCGCGGGGTCTCCGATGTGGTCGTCGTCGAACCGCAGACCGAGCACTGCTACAAGCCTCTCCTGTCGCATGTCGCGGGGGGCACCGCGCGCGCCGCCGAGACCGTCCGCCCTCAGGCCGATGTCACGCCCGCGGGAGTGACATGGGTGAAGGATGCCGTCGCCCGCGTCGACCCCGACCGACGCCGCGTGGAACTCGGCAGCGGGGCGACCCTCCGGTACGCACACCTCGTGGTGGCGGCGGGGATCCGGCAGGACTGGGACGCGGTGCCCGGTCTGACCGCCGCGATGATGTCACCCGCGGGCGCGTCCAACTACCTGCTCGACCTCGCGGCGAAGGCGTCGCCGTTGCTGCGCGACCTGCGCAGCGGCACGGCCGTGTTCATCCAGCCGCCGGGGCCCGCATCGTGCGCCGGCGCTGCGCAGAAGCCGATGTACCAGGCGTGCGCGTATTGGAAGCGCACCGGCGTGCTGTCCTCCATCCGCGTCGTGCTGCTCGTGCCCGATGCGACGATCTTCGGCATCCCCGAGATCGATGCGGAGCTCGAGCGCAAAGTCGCGGAGTACGGCATCGAGGTGCATACCCGTGCGCGGGTGCAGGAGATCGACTCCGAGCAGCGCACGGTCCTGTTCACGACCGACGGGACGGGCGGCGGCACCCGCGCTCACAGTGTCACCTACGACGTGCTGATGGCCGAGCCGCCGCAGTCGGCGCATCCCTTCCTGGCCGAGAGCGGTCTGTCGAGCCCGGACGCCGAAGGCTTCGTCGACGTGGACCCCCGCACGCTCCGCCACCGCCGATACGGGGAGGTGTGGGCACTGGGCGATGCGGCGGCCACCGCGAACTCCAAGTCGGGCGGGGCGCTCCGGAAGCAGACGAAGGTGCTGGCGGAGAACCTCGTGTCGGTGCTGCGAGGGGTGGAGCCTGGGGCGGCGTACGACGGCTACGGGGTGTGCCCATTCACCGTGTCACGGTCGAGCGCCGTGTTCGCGGAGTTCGACGACCACCTGCGGCTCACCCCGAGCATCCCGTTCTGGAAGACGTCGTACCGCGAGAGCCGGCTCGCCTGGATCATCGACCGGCACATCTTCCCGCACGTGTACTGGCACCTGATCCTCCAGGGTCGTGCGTGACCGCTGCGCGCCCGTCTGGCCTTCCGAATGCGCCGTCCATTGCCGAGGGCGCCGGACGTTGCGCCCCAACGGCGGGCGCTCTCGGCGGCAAGAGGCGCATTCGGCGGGATGTCAAGCGGCTGCGGCCCGCCGCCCACGTCGAGTAGCCTCGCCCGCGTGAGGACCAGACCGCGCCTGCGCGCCGCCGCACGCACCGTGCGCCGCGAGGCGTTCAACCGCGACCGGCTCATCCTGGCGGCCAAGACGGCGGTCGCGGCGACCCTCGCGTGGTATCTCGCGCCGTGGGTGCCGTTCGCCGACGCCGACTACTCGTATTACGCGCCGCTCGGCGTGCTCGTGAGCATGAACCCGACGCTCATCGACTCGCTGCGTTCGAGCGCGCAGGCCGTGGCGGGGCTGGCGCTGGGGATCGCGTGCGGGCTCACCGGGCTGCTGCTGGCGGAGCAGGGCCTGCCGGAACTGGTCGTGCTGGCGATCGTCGTGGCCGGTGGCGTGGCACTCGGCGGCATCCGGGTGCTCGGGGCGGGCCGCGACTGGATCTCGATCGCCGCGCTCTTCGTGCTGCTCCTGGGCGCCACCGATCCCGACGGGTTCTCGTCGTCGTACCTCCTGACCATGGCGTTCGGGACGATCGTCGGCTTGGCGACCAACCTCGTCGTGCTGCCGCCGCTGTACCTGACGCGCGCGTCGGAACGGCTGAGCGAATTGCGCGACGTGACCGCTGCGGCGCTCGACAGTGTGGCGGCACGGGTGGCGCGCGGTGACGGCGGCGACGAACCGGAAGCCGACCTCACGCCGCTCCTGGAGGCCGTGACCGAAGATGTGCAGGAGGCGGAACGCAGCCGCCGCGGCAACCCTCTCGGGTGGCGGCGGCGCGGCCAGGATGAGAACGTGCGTCGGCTCCGCGCCCTCGACGACACGGTGCGCAGCACCATCCATCTCGCCGACCTCGCGGCGGAGTTCTCGCGCGGCGAGGCACGGGAGCGGTTGCTGCTCGCCGAGGCGATCGCTGCGGCGGCGCGACTGGTGGCAACGCCGGTGGGTGCCGACGAGGCCGGGGATCGCTTGCGCGACGCCGACCTCACGATCGCGGCCTACCTCCGCGATGACGGCTCGGCCGAAGTCGACCGGATGCTCGTGAAGGCGCACGCGGTCGCGTACCTCAGCCGCATCGCCGACGCCTCCCGCCCGCTCACCTGACGAGCTGTCGGGTTCGGAGCGGGGTCAGCGAGCGGCGGCGTCGATGAAGGCGAGCGCGACGTCGCTGATCCGGCTGCGCGCGTCGTCGTTGCTCAAGGTGGGGGTGCCGTCGCCCGGCTGCACGCCGTAGTCGCCGAACTGCGCGTGGCTCGCCCCCTCGATCACGACGAAGTCGGACGGCGACACCGAACGCCGTCCAGCTCAGGGCGTCTCGGCCGGCGGGACGGGACGAGGACGGGGGTGTGCTCGTCTGGCGGTCGTCTCCATGCGCAGCTCGAGGCCGCCGTCGACCTCGGTTCGGACGAGCGAGGTGGTGACGGCCGACAGTCGGCCGAGATCGTCGAGGTGCGTGCCGCCGCAGGGGATGTCGGTGCGTCCGTCGGCGAGTTCGCAGACCCACGTGCGCCGGTCGGACAGGCCCGACGCTGCGCGCTCGATCCTCACGCTCCCGCCGGCGCCGATCCACCGCGCCAGGTGCGCGTCGGCACGCGCGGCGACGGCGGCGGGATCGTCGAGCGCCGCCGTGACGAATCCTTTGCGCCGCAGCGACTTGCCGATGCGGTACACGTCGATCGAACCGAACTCGCCGATCTTCGAGGTCTGGATGGCCAGCGCATCGAAGGCCGGGTGGCCGAGTGCGTCTGTGGCGACGGGCTTGGTCCAGGCGTCGGCGAGCGCTGCGTCGAGTGCCAGCGACGCCAGGTGACAGGCGGTGTGGCCGGCCGACAGGGCGAGACGGTGGTCGGCGTCGACGTCGATCTGCGCGCTGTCACCCACCGCGATGCCGTCACCGTCGACGATGTGCCCGACGACGAAGATCCAGTCCTCGGTGCCGGTGCGCACCGGCAGGTCGGCGCCGAGGAACAGCTGGCCCTCGTGGATGCCGCCGGTGACGGCGTCGACGACCGGACGTGTGCCCGCAGCGGTGGTGATGGTCCCGCGGTCGGCGGGCTGATCCGGCCACGCCCGGTCGCCAGGGTGGAACGCCGTCGTGTCGAGGAGGATCGCCGTCCGCCCGCCCGTGAGCGGCTCGACGTGGAGCACCGTTCCCGCCGACGCGGTGGCTCCATCGGGGTACGAGACGGCGGTGTCGGCGAGGGGGAGTGGCATCCGCCCATCTTTTCATCCGCGCATCGACGTCCGGCACGTCGGCGGCGACCGGGCCGTCGTCAACCCCGTGTCGGAGACGGCGTGCTCATGCGATGCTCTGCCGTGAAGGGCGGAGGTGCGATGGCGCGGCAGACGGAGTGGGTGCTCATCCGGCACGGCGAGAGCGAGGGCAACGTCGCGGCGACGCGGGCGGAGGCTCTCGGCGCGGAGGTGATCGAGCTCGACATCCGCGACGCCGATGTGCCGCTCTCGGAGACGGGGAGGGAACAGGCGCGCGCTCTCGGAGTTCGGTTGTCGTCCCTGGATCCGGCGCCGAAGGTGGCGTGGGTGTCGCCGTATGTGCGGGCGCAGCAGACGTTCGCGCTGGCGACCGACGGCGGTTCCGTGCCGTCCGTCGCGCTCATAGACGAGCGCCTGCGCGACCGGGAGCTCGGGGTGCTCGATCTCCTCACCCGCCGCGGCGTGGCGGCCCGGCATCCTGAGGAGGCGGCGCGGAGAGCCCATCTGGGCAAGTACTACCACCGGCCTCCGGGCGGCGAGTCGTGGGCGGACGTGTCGCTGCGGCTGCGATCGTTCCTGCGTGATGCGTCCGACGCCGATGTCGAGGTCGGCCTCGTGGTCGCTCACGACGCGGTCGTGATGCTCCTGATGTCGCTGCTCGTCGGCATGGACGAGCCGAGCCTGCTCGACTTCGCGGCCTCCCACACCGTGCTGAACGCGTCGGTGACGCGGGTCGTGTGGAACGGCACCGGCTGGGAGGTCGCGGAGTTCTCCGACGTGCGACACCTGGAGCGGGCGGGAGCCGACGTCACCGTGCACCCGGGGAGCCCTGATGTCGAACCGGAGTGACCCTGTCGACGTGACGCCCGCGCTGCTGCGCGAGTGGGGCCTGCCCGAACCCGGGATGTCGAAGAACTCCCGCGGCCGGCTGCTCGTGGTGGGTGGGTCGCCGACATCGCCGGGTGCCGTGATCCTCGCGGGGGAGGCGGCGCTGCGCGTCGGCGCGGGCAAGGCCGGCCTCGCGATCGGGCCAGAGGGAGCCGACGCGGTGCGTTCAGCATTCCCCGAGGCCGGCGTGCACGAGATCGACGCCGACGGCCGGCCGATCGGCCATGCGTGGGCCGGCGAGCTCGATGCGGTCGACGCGGTGCTCGTCGGCCCCGGCATCGACGATCCCGACGTCGCCGTCGCCCGGCTCGGCCTGCTCGCCGGGCACGACGTCTCGTGCGCCGTGCTCGACGCCTTCGCCGTCGGCGTGCTCGATCGCATCGACCGCGCGGCGCTCCCCGCCTCTCTCATCGTCAACATGAACCTCGACGAGGCGGCCCTCGTGCTCGGTCACGACATCGACGACCCCCTCGACGATGCCGTGGAGATCGCGACGCGGCTCGACGCCGTGGTGCACTGCTATGGGGCGGTCGCCACGGCCTCCGGCGAGGTCTGGCGCGTGCGGACCGGCGGTCCTGGTCTCGGCACGGCGGGCTCGGGCGACGTGCTCGCCGGCGCGATCGCGGGGTTCGCGGCGCGCGGGATGCCCCTGGAGCGGGCGGCAGCATGGGGCGCCTGGTGCCATGGCCGCGCGGGAGACCGCCTCACGACGCGCATGGGTCACGGATTCCTCGCCCGCGAGCTCGCCGCCGAACTCCCCTTCGCCGTGCTCGATGCTCTCGGCCGGGACAGCGCGACCGAGCGGGACGGCGCGACCGAGCGGGCCGGCGCCGTCTCGACGGACTGACCTCGAGCCGATCGACGTGCGGAGTCCGGCGTCTCGCGTACGGATCCCTGCGTCCCGCTGGACGCAATTGTCGTGGCACGCTACGGAAACCTGGGCCTCGACCGCCGCACAGGGGTGATCTCCGGGGAGCATTGCCTCGAGCGACACGGCGGGCCGTGCGGCGCCGCGTCTTGCCGCGTCGTCGGCGCAGGACCCTCGTAAAGGCAGGGACGCCGTGCGCCGATCACCCATGCGCCCCTGACGGGCCCTCATGAGAAAGCACTCACCGACATGCCCTTCGCCCTCTTCATGTCTTCGCCCGCCGGACGCATCCTCCGCGTCGTTGCCGGTGCCGCCCTGATCGCCGTGGGCGTGGTGCTCCACGCCCCCGCGCTGTGGGTCGCTGCGCCGCTCGGAGCGGTCGTCCTGCTCGCCGGCGCGCTCGACGTGTGCGTGGTCGCGCCCTTCCTCCGCCTCCCGTGGACCGGCCGATCCATCCGGGCCCGCGCCGCCGGCGGTCGCTGACGCTCCATGGCCTCGCGGTCGCGCACGGTCTTAGAGGCCTTTCGGCGGGCGCGCAAGGCCGTTGCGGCGCGGTCGACCCGGTCGGGAGACTCGGCGGATGGTGTTCATCGGATTTCACGCATCGCATGAGCAGTTGCCGCCGAGCGCACTCCTGCGGGCGGCGATCCAGGCGGAGGCGGTGGGTTTCGACGGGGCGATGTGCTCCGACCACCTGGCGCCCTGGGGCGTCGCCCAGGGCGCACTCGGGCTACGCGTGGAGCTGGCTCGCCGCCGCTCTCGCGTCGACCTCGTTCTCGTTCGGCGTCGTGACAGCGCCGGGACAGCGCTACCACCCGGCCATCGCCGCCCAGAAGATCGCGACCCTCGAGGAGATGTTCCCGGGGCGCTTCTGGGCCGCACTCGGCAGCGGCGAGGCGATGAACGAGCACGTCACAGGCGATCCGTGGCCGCCGAAGCCCGAGCGGAACGCCCGGCTGCAGGCCTCGGTGGAGACGATCCGCGACCTGCTCGCGGGCAAGGAGGTGACGCGCGACGACCACGTGACGGTTCACCGCGCGCGCGTGTGGAGCCGCCCCGACTCCCCGCCTCCCCTGTTCGGGGCCGCCGTGACGGCGGAGACCGCGGGATGGCTCGCGGGCTGGGCCGACGGACTCGCGACGGTCAACCAGACGCCCGAGGCGCTCGCCCGCGTCGTCGCGGCGTACCGCGACGCGGGAGGCTCGGGCCCCGCTGTGCTGCAGGTGCACGTGTCACTCGAAGACACCGAGGAGGAGGCCCTCGCTGCCGTGAGGGACCAGTGGCGGCAGTCGGCGATCCAGGGCGTGTCGATGTGGGACATCGAGCAGCCGGAGGACTTCGACGCCCTCGCCGGCGACCCGGCCGACGCCGATCTGCGCCGCGGCGTGCTCGTGTCGACCGACGCCGCTGAGCTCGCCGACCGCATCGCCGCGCTCGTGGGCATCGGCTTCGACCGGGTGTACGTCCACGGTGTCACGGCCGACCAGTCCGCGTTCCTGGCGCGCGCCGAACGCGACCTGCTGCCCGCGCTGAGGAGGGTGCTGTGAAGATCACCGACACGAGCGACCTGTGGTGGAAGACCGCGGTCGTCTACTGCCTCGACGTCGAGACGTACTTCGACTCGAACGGCGACGGCGTCGGCGACTTCACGGGACTCGCCCGCCGCATCGACTACCTCGCCGATCTCGGGGTGACGTGCCTCTGGCTCATGCCCTTCTATCCGACGCCCGACCGCGACGACGGCTACGACATCAGCGACTTCTACGGGGTCGACCCGCGGCTCGGCAGTCACGGAGACTTCGTGGAGGTGCTGCGCACGGCACACGACCGGGGGATGCGGGTGATCGTCGACCTCGTCGTCAACCACACTTCCGACCGGCATCCGTGGTTCGTGTCGGCGCGGCGGAGCGTGAACTCGCCCTACCGCGACTTCTACGTGTGGCGCGACGAGCCGCCGAAGAATGAGCAGCCCACCGTGTTCCCCGGCGAGGAGGCGAGCGTGTGGGAGCTCGATGAGAAGTCCGGCCAGTACTTCCAGCACGTGTTCTACAAGCACCAGCCCGACCTCAACGTCGCCAACCCGCGGGTGCGCGACGAGATCGCCAAGACGATCGGCTTCTGGCTGGCGCTCGGGGTGAGCGGCTTCCGCATCGACGCCGTTCCCTTCTTCCTCGATCTGCCTGACGGCGTCGACCTCGGCGACCCGCACGAACTGCTCCGCGACCTCAAGCGGTTCCTGCAACGCCGGGCAGGTGACGCGGCGCTGCTGGGCGAGGTCAACCTCCCGTTCGAGGAACAGCTGACCTACTTCGGCGGAGAGCGTGGCGGGGAGCTCGACCTGCAGTTCGACTTCGTGTCGATGCAGGCGCTCTATCTGTCGCTCGCGCGCAGCGACCCGTCGCCCCTCATCACGGCGCTCACTTCGCGTCCGGCGATCCCCTCCGACGCGGCGTGGGCGAACTTCGTGCGCAACCACGACGAGCTCACCCTCGACAAGCTCACCGACGCGGAGCGCGAGGAGGTGTTCGAGGCCTTCGCGCCCGACGAGAAGCAGCGCGTGTACGGGCGGGGCATCACGAGACGTCTTCCTCCGATGCTCGGCGGCGACCCGCGGCGCGTGCGCATGGTCTACAGCCTCATGTACTCGCTGCCCGGCACGCCCGTGCTGTTCTACGGCGAGGAGATCGGGATGGGGGAGAACCCTGAGGTGGAGGGGCGGGGGGCCGTCCGCACGCCGATGCAGTGGAGCGACGAGCGCAACGGAGGCTTCTCCTCAGCGCCGCCGAGCCGCCTGGTCGCTCCGCTGCCGGGAGACGGATACGCCCCCGCGCACGTGAACGTGCAGCAGCAGCGCACCGATGACGATTCGCTGCTGTCGTTCATCCGGCGGCTCATCGCCCGATACCGCTCGTGTCCCGAGATCGGGTGGGGGGCGTTGGAGATCCTCGACCACGATGCGCCAGGAGTGATCGCGCACGCCGTGACGTCGGACATGGGACGGATAATCGTGCTCCACAACTTCACCGATGTCGCCGTGCGGTTGACGGTCGACATCGGCGACCACGACGACGGCACGCGGCTCATCGACATGGACGAGCGGAAGACCATCGACGTCGGCCGCGAACGCCGCGTCGAATTCGAGCTCCCCGCCTACGGGCACCGGTGGATGCGGATGTCGCCGCCAGGAGACACGCGCCTCGCGTGATGCCGGCCGTAGGGTGAACCCGTCCCCGCCCTCCGTTGGGAGCAACGATGACGTTCACCGATCCGGCTCTGACCGTGCCGCAGGAGTTGCACGCCGGCGGCTTCACCCTGCGCCCGCTCACCGTGGACGATGCGCGGGCGGACTGGGAGGCCGTCATGGAGACGGCTGCCGAGCTGCGGGGCTGGGAGCAGACCGGCTGGCCCGCCGACGACTTCACGGTGGAGGAGAACCGCGACGATCTCCGGGGGCTGGAGGAGCGGCACGCCGCGCACCGGGCGTTCACCTTCACCGTGCTCGACGCCGCGACGCTGGAGTGCGTCGGCTGCGTGTACCTGTTTCCCACCTCCGCGCGTTTCCTGCAGTCCGCGACGCTCACCCCGACCGGTGACGACGACTGGGACGACACCGATGTGGTCGTCTATTACTGGGTGCGGGCGGCGCGGGCGACCGACGGATCGGATCGCCTCCTCCTCGCGGTGCTCCGGCGGTGGCTGCGCGACGACTGGGGCTTTTCGCACCCCTCGTTCGTGACGAGCGTCGCGTTCGATCGGCAGCGCGGCGCGCTCGCCGCTGCCGGTCTCCGCGACGCCTTCCGGATGACCGAGCCCGACAAGCCGGAGCCCTACGCCGTGTATACGGACTGAATCCGCCCCGTCGGCGTCACCCCAGCGTCACGCTCACGTCGGCGTGCGTGTGCGTCACCAGCGTGTAGCCGCCCGAGGTGTCGGAGAAGCGCACCTTGACGTACGGGGACGTGGTGTCCGGCGGGTCGATGGTCACGATGCTTCTCCCGGACACGAGGGTCTTCGTGACGGTGAACCCTGTCATCGCGGTCCACGTGGCGCCGTCGGCGCTCCGATACACCTCGATGTTCGCGGCGGTGATGGCATTGGAACTGTTCGAGTCGCGCAGGTGGATGGCCGCGATGGTCTCCCCGGGGTCGAGCGGGTGGTGCACGACGAGGCTCCGCCGCTTGATGTCCCAGCCCGCATTGGTGCCGAGTGCGTCGTCGAAGTTGGCGGCTCGGCGGGTGAGCGGCCGATCGTCGTAGTCGACGAGGCCCACGCGCAGTTCGGGGTCGACCAGGCGAGGCGAGGCCGCCGCGATGACATCGCCCGACCGCAGACCGGCGCTCGCGACCGTGCCCGTCGTCGGGAGCGGGACGTCGCCGTGACTGAGCGAGAGCGGGGACACACCCGAGGACAGCAGCGTGGTCGCGGTGGACTTCAGCGACGCCATCGTCGTGGTCGCGGCGACCGTCGTGCGGCGGTACGCGTAGGGATAGTCCCACGTCTCCGAGTCCGCCCGTCGCACGAACAGCGTCGGGGTGGCGTCGCTGGCGGCGGTGCTTGCGGCGAGTTCGGCGGCGCATTCGGTGGCGTCGGACTCCTCGAGGATGTTGAACGCCAGGCGGTTGTTGCCGGTGAACAGCACGAGCAGGCGTCCGTCGGACAGATATTCGGCGTCGGCGTAGATCGGGTTGGTGACCCCGGTCGGCAGCTGGACGTTGGTCGCGTTGCCGAAGGTCACGCCTCCGTCGTAGGTCGTGTACATCTTCAGCGCGCTGCCGTCGGCGGTCGTGAAGATGACCTTGGAGTCGGTGCCGGGAAGGCCTGCCGAGCAGGAGGCGACGAAGGCTGCCGGTCCGCGCGCGCCGAGACCCGTGGGGACGGGCTGTGACCAACTGCGTCCGCCGTCATTGGAGTACGCGAGGTATCCGGTGCGGTCGACGTTGCGTGAGTCGTATCGCATGACGGCCATGAGACGGCCGTCACGCAGGGCCACGATGCTCGTCTCGTTGAGTCCGGCCGGCATCCACGACGATCCGAGCGGACGCAGCGGGGCGTCGAGCTGCGCATCGAAGGCGCTGAACTCGCCCCACGTGAGCCCGCCGTCGGTCGACCTCACGACGCCGCTCAGCAGCTGCTTGGGGTTGAGTGTCGCGTAGTTGGTCGACGCCGGCGGCTCGTCACTGCCCCAGATCGGCATGAGCAGGGTCCCGTCGCCGAGCTCGACGATCTCGCCGAACTGGAACGCGCCGTACCAGTCGGGCGTGAGGGTGACCGGAGTGTCCTTGCCCGTCCAGGTGGTGCCACCGTCGGAGGACCGTGCGATGTAGATGTCGGTTTCGCGGTTGAGGTAGGCCTGGTGGATCGTCTGGAGGTTGTACGGCAGGAGGATCGTGCCGTCGGCGAGGGTGGTCGCCGAGCCGGCCGAGATGCGGGAGGCGGGGTCGTCGGGTGCCGCGAACTCGACGGGCGTGGTCCACGTCGCACCGTCGTCGTCAGATCGCGTCATCATCACGCCGACGTCGGCGGCACCGTCGTTGCCGGTGTTGTAGAACGCGATGAGGTCGCCGTCGGCGGCCTTGGCCAGGGTGGAGATGACCACCGGCGACGAGCTGCTGCCGGTGTGGATGACACCGCTGCTGACGATGTCGATGGCTGGCCCGGCGGCGGTGGCAGATCCACCGACTCCGATCAGCAGCGAGGCGACGACGCCGGCGACGATGCCGACGGACACGATCTGGGCCGGGTGGTGGGTGCGTGGCATGGGTCTTCCGTTTCACTCGTTGAAACCGGTATTTCATCCAACAGCACGGAAGCTAGCGGCTGGGCTCCTGATGCGTCAAGAGACCTCTTCCATCTCATCAAATGAATCACTACTTTCCATCCAGTGGAACGGACTGCTAGCGTGGTGCGCGTCGCGCCGAAGCGGCGCCATCGGGAGAGGACAGCATGCCGGTCACCGTGCGCAGCGTCGCCGTCATCGGCGGCGGGCTGATGGGCCGCGGCATCTCGGCGCGACTCGCGCTCCGTGGGTTCGACGTCGCCGTCGTCGAGCCCGACATCCCCACCGCCGCCCTGGTCCGCGATGAGGCGGTCGTGGGCCGGCGTCTGGCGACGCTCGAAGGCGCGGTCACCGACGCCGACATCGTCATCGAAGCCATCACCGAGCACGCCCCGACCAAGCGGAACGTGTGGAGGCGAGTGAGCGCCACCGCCCGCCCCGACGCCGTGCTCGCCACCAATACGTCGTCGCTGAGCATCGACGATCTGGCGCGGGAGATCGCCATTCCCGAGCGGTTCGCCGGGATGCACTGGTTCACGCCCGCCGATCTCATCCCGTGCGTGGAGATCGTGCGGGGTGCCGAGACCTCCGACGAGACCGTTGCGGCGCTCAGCGCCCTTGCGCAGCGAGCGGGCAAGGCCCCCGTGGTCGTCGCGGATTCACCGGGCTTCGTCGCAAATCGACTGCAGTTCGCACTGCTCGCGGAAGCGCTGCGCTGCGTGGAGGAGGGCGTCGCGACACCGGCGCAGATCGATGAGATCGTGCGAACGTCCTTCGGCCCCAGACTTGCGCTGCTCGGGCCCTTCGCCAACGCCGATCTGGGCGGACTCGACGTGTACGCCGAGATCCTGCGCGTGCTCCACGACGGACTCGGCCCGCGCTATCCCGCATCGAGCGCGCTGCACGATCACGTGGCGGACGATCGCCTGGGAGTCAAGAGCGGCGCGGGATTCGCCGACTACTCACCGACGGCGGCGGTCGCTGTGCGCGAGTACCGCGACCGCG
Source organism: uncultured Actinomycetota bacterium (assembly GCA_963789095.1). GTDB lineage: Bacteria > Actinomycetota > Actinomycetes > Actinomycetales > Microbacteriaceae > Microbacterium. The sequence goes on along the minus strand of CAWBJK010000005.1, from coordinate 284,699 downwards.
CGCTGGGAACGCTGATCCCGATGCTCTCCCGCTGCGCCGAGACCGGCCTCCGCGGCACCCCCTGGGAAGGGTCGGCCTGGGAAGGGTCGGCCTGGTCAGATTCGGCCTGGACAGATCCTCCCGCCGCGGAGTCTCCCTCGGCAACGGCCGCATCTTCCTCAGGAACCCCCGTCACGACGACCGAAGGAGAAAGCGATGACGCATGAGGCACCCGCCGCGGTGGCGGTGCTGGGCAGTGGAGACATCGCCCGCGCGCATGTGCGCGCGTTCCGAGGAGCCGGCGCGAGGCTCAGCTGGGCGTACGGGACCGATGCCCAGCGGGCGGCCGACCTCGCCGCAGGGAGCGCAGGGATGCGGCCGACGACATCGCTCACCGACGTGCTGCGCGACGTCGACACGACCGGCGTCGTCGTGTGCGGACGCTCTCAGACCCACCGCGACCGGACCATCGCCGCGCTCGACGCGGGCAAGCATGTGCTCGTGGAGAAGCCGCCCGCGGCATCGCTGGCCGACTTCGACCGGATGACTGCCGCCGCCGAGACAGCAGGGCGCCGTCTCTTCGTCGGTCAGACGGTGCGCTTCCAGCCTGCCGTCACGGCGATGGCCGCCCGCGCCGACAGCGGCGCGATCGGCACTCCGCGCGTACTCCACCTGTCGTGGTACGTCGGACACGTCTGGCCGGGGGCGTGGCGCAGCTGGCAACTCGACCCGGCCAGCTCGGGCGGGCACATCCTGCACAACGGCATGCATCCGATCGATCTCGCCGTCTGGCTGCTGCGGGGCACCCCCGTGCGTGTGTTCGCACGCGGCTGGTGCACCCACGCGCCGCAGATGCCGACGCCCGACAGCTTCCAGCTGACCGTCGAGTTCGACAATGGCGCTCTGGCGCTCATCGAGGTGTCGTATGCGCTCGCGCAGCGCGGTGCCGCCCTCCGGCGCAGCGTGCTGATCGGGACCGAGGGCACCTTGCGGCACCATACCGACGACGACGACGTTCCCAGCGGCCCCGAGCCTGCGGCGTTCCCGTCGGTCGCCGACGCACTCGTGCACGAGGCGCAGCATGCGCTGGATGTGTTCGCCGGCCGAGCGGAGCCGCTCATCACCCTGGCGCAGTCTCGGGCCGCGCTCGCCGCCGCGCTGGCGGGGCAGCGGTCGCTCGAACAGGGAAGACCCGTGGAGATCTCGGAGGTGGAGCAGCATGCCTGAGCCGATGGAGAGTGCGGAGCCGATCGACGTCGTCGTGGTCGGTGCCGTACGGCACGCGCGGACTTACGCGGAGGTGATCGACGGGCGCACCGACCTGCGCATCGTCGCGGTGGCGGAGGAGTCCGACGCATCTCCCCGCGCGCGGGCGGCGGCTCAGCAGCTCGCGCAGGAGCGACACGTACCGCTCCTCGACGCGGAAGACGTCTCGAGCGCGGGGCGCCTCGCACTCATCTGCTCGGAGCCGACCAGGCACGCGCGGCTGGCGGCGACCGCGCTCCGCCAGGGCCTCCACGTCTTGTGCGACAAGCCGATGGCGACGACGGGCGCCGACGCGGCGGCCGTCGTCGAGGCCGCGCGCGAAGGCGGCGGTGTCTGCGCGGTCGTCACGCGGGCGCTCTCGCCGGCGGTCGTCTCCGCCGCGGCCATCGTGGCCTCGGGGCGCCTGGGGCTGCCACGAAGCGTCGACATCGAATTCCTCTCGGACGGCGCATACCTCGTCGAACACCCCGACGAGCTCGACCTCGTGATCGACCCCGCCCTGTCGGGCGGCGGTGAGCTGATGAACTTCCTCGGGTACCCGATCGACGTCGTGCGCGCCATCACCGGCTGCGAGCCCGTCGACGTGTACGCCCGGGCCGGGGCTCTCACGATCCCGTCGCACATCGAGGCGGGCGTCGACGACATCGGCACCGCCTCGCTGGAGTTCACGAACGGCCTCGTCGTCTCGGTGCTCGCCGGACGGGTGCCGGTGGTGCCGGCTCCCGGCGTCGGAACCTTCACCGTGCGGGTCATCGGGTCGCACGGTCACCTCGAGTTCGACGCCGACGGTCCCTTCGTGCGCGAGTACGGGCGGGAGGGGGAACGGATCGTGCGACTCGACAGGTCGCCGGTCGACGCCGTGTTCGACGACCTGGTGCGCGCCGTGAACGCACAGGGCCGGCTGCGCTACGACGCGCTCGACGCCGCGGTCGCGGTGCGCACGATCGAGGCCGCGTACCGCTCCGTGGCCTCCGGCGCTGTCGAGCTCGTCGAGCACTGACCACCGCGTCCTCGCCCGGACCTCAGAGGCTGCGGCCGCCGTCGACGGGAAGGTTGACGCCGGTCACATACGCGGACGCGTCGGAGGCGAGGAACAGGAGAGGTCCCTTGATGTCGTCGGGTCCGGCCGGACGGCGCAGCGCCGTGCGGCGTGAGTACCCCGCGATGAATGCGGGATCCATCGCGGGCGAGAGCAGGCCGCCTGCGCTGATCGCGTTCACCCGCACGCCGGACGGCCCGTAGTAGGCCGCGAAGTAGCGCGTGAGTCCCACCATCCCGGCTTTGTCGAAGGCATAGAAGGGCGGGGTGGGCGAGATCGCGGTGTCGTCGAACAGCGAGAAGTCCGGCGCGATCATGGCGTAGATCGAGGAGATGTTGATGATCGAGCCGCGTCCTGCTGCCGCCATCTGCTCGGCCACGAGCCGCGTGAGCCAGAACAGACCCGTCGAGTTGACGGCGGTCGTGGCCTCCCAGTCGGCGTAGCTCGTCTTCTCGGGCTCTCCGCCGCGTCGCAGCACAGCATTGTTGATCAGCACGTCGATGCGTCCCAGACGATCTTTCACTTCCGCCACGAAACCGGTGATCGACGCTTCGTCACCCTGATCGACGGCGGCGGCGATCGCGGAGCCCCCTTCGTCGCGCAGCTCGGCGGCGAACTCCTCGCACGCGTCCAGCCGCCGCGAGGCGACCACGACGGTCGCTCCGGCCCCCGAGAGGGCGCGCGAGATGTGGCGCCCGTACTGTCCGGCCGCGCCCGTGACGATCGCGACGCGTCCCTCCAGTTCGTCGGACATGTCAGATCCCCTCCTGGTACGACGCGAGCACGCCGTCGAGGGCGTCTATGGTGATGCGCTCGGGCGGCGGGGCCTCGTCGGCGAGGCGGTGCAGCGCTGCTTCGTCTTTGTATCCGGCGCCGGTCGCCACGACGACGACCCGTGCACCGGCGTCGTGCACGCCGGCCGCGATGTCGGCGAGGGCGCCCGCGTAGGCGGTGGCGCCCGCGGGCTCGACGAGCAGCCCCTGCTCGGCCAGGCGCCGCTGGGCCTCGCCCACGGCAGCGTCGGTCACCTCCACCACGTGCCCGCCGGAGGAGCGGATCGCCTGCCAGGCTCCCGGGCCGTCGAACAGCACGGCGACCTGCAGTCCCGAGATGGCTGTGGTGGTCTCGCCGCTGATGCCGGAGTAGTCGCCGGCCTCGGAGGCCCGAAGCGTTGGGCACCCCGCCGGCTCGCACCGCCACCACGCGGGGCACCGTGTGCCCGGCGGCGCCGAGACGTTCGAAACCCCGTCCGATGGCCGACAGCAGGCCGCCGCCGCCGACGGGCACGTAGACGTGCGTCGTGCCGGGATCCTGTTCCCAGATCTCATACGCGATCGTGGTGGCACCGTCCATCGCTTCGGGCGCGTACCTGCCGCCGGTCAGGACCGGTGCGAAGCCGTGCTCGGCGGCGACGTCGGCGATGCGTTCGGCTGCGGCCCGCGTGGTCGCGGCATCGTGGCCGATGCCCTGCAGCATGAACGCGCGGCCGCCGAGTGCTCGGATCTGGAGGAGCTTCTGCGCCACCACGTCGGAAAGGGTGAACAGGAGGGTCGAGAAGCCGCCACGGCGCGCGTATGCGACGGCACTCGCGCCGCCGTTGCCCGACGAGGTGCCGACGAAGCCGCCAAGGCCGCGCTGGACGACGAGCGTCGCCGCGACGGCCAGCACGCGGTCCTTGAACGACCCGGTCGGGTTGAGGTGTTCGCATTTGACCGAGACCACCGGGGCGCCCGGCGGCGAGGCGAGCGCCACGAGTGGGGTGTCGCCCTCGCCGAGGGTGATGCGCGGGCCGGCGGGGTCGACCGGCAGCACCGACCGCCAGCGCCACATCCCTGATTCGCCCGCCGCCGAGACGGGCGCTCCGGCGTAGACGGTGGTGAGCTCGCCGCCGCAGCGGGCGCATCGGAACGCCGAGGCGGAGTCCCGGGACGTGCCGCAGTCACGGCATCTCACATCGTGCGCGTCGGTCATGACCGCCCTTTCAGTACGACAGCCAGCCGCCGTCGACGCCGACGACGGTGCCGGTGATGAATGCCGCGCGCTCAGAGGCCGCGAAGACGACAGTCTCTGCGACGTCGGCGGGGTGTGCCACGGCGTCCGAGGGGGGTCGTTCTCGCCCAGTACGGCGCATCCGGCCCGACGGTTCCGTCGTCGGCCGGCGCGCCCGCGGCATCCCGGTGCGTCCGGATGTCGCCCGGCGCGACGGCTACCGAGCGGATGCCGTGGTGTGACAGCTCGAGAGCGATCGACCGGGTGAGGGAATGGATGCCCGCCTTCGTCGCGCTGTATACGCTCGCGTTCATCTGCGCCGCGGCGGCGGCGACCGAACCGACGTTCACGATGACCCCGCCTCGACCGTGCGCCGCCATGACGCGCGCAGCGTCGCGGGTGAGGCGCAGCGGGCTCGCCAGGTTGACGGCGACGGTCTGGTCGATGCCGTCGTCGGTGAGGTCGAGCAGGCTCTGACCCGAGCCGGGTCCCGTGACGGCCGCGTTGTTGACGAGGACGTCGATCGTGCCGAACGCGTCGACGGCCTCGGCGATCAGTGCTGCCGGGGCTTCGCGACGGCTGAGGTCGTGAGCCACGACGTGAACCCGGCCGGGGCCGGCGTCGGCCAGCGATGTGCGGGCCGCCGCCGCGTCGTCGTCGTCACGCTGGCACACGACGACGTCATCGCCGAGCGCGGCGAAGGCGCGCGTGATCGCGGCGCCGATCCCCGTTCCCCCGCCGGTCACCACGACGACGCGACGCTCGCTCCCGCCCGTCGTCATACGGTCGCGCCCGCGTTGTCGAGCTCGGCGAGACTGCCGAGCTCGGAGAGCAGTTCGCTGCCCAGAGTGAGGAAGCGGGCGACGTGGTCACGCACCTGATCGGCGCAGGGGGTGAACGGAGCGCTCGACGACGGCGTGCTCGATGATGCCCCGCTGAACGAGAGCCTCTTTCACGATCGCGAAGAAGGCGGCGGAGAAGGACGCCTGCGTGACGTCCGCGAAGTAGATGCCGAGGAGCGTGTTGATCCGCTCCTGCACGGCACGGGCTTCGTTCCAGCGGCCGTCGCGCGCGAGACGCACCAGCGCGAGATGGAACTCGGGGAAGAGGTTGGCGAGTCCCGGGATGGCGCCGTCGGCTCCAGCGAGGAGCGCGGCGTCGATCGCGTCTTCCATGCCCGTGTAGAGAACGAAGCCGGGGCGCGTCTTGGTGAGCGCGGTGTACTGCTGGGTCAGGCCGATCTGGCCTGAGGAGTCCTTGATGCCGGCGATGCGGCCCTCGTCGGCGAGTCGGCCGAGGAGTGCGGCTCCGAGAGTGGTGTGCGTGCGTGCCGGCACCTCGTACGCGAAGACCGGCACGTCGGTGGCGTCGCACACGCGTGCGTAGTAGTCGTGCAGTTCGGACGGAGAGAACGGGAAGCCGACGGGCGCGGGAAGGAGGAGCGAGTCGGGGCGCAGCTCGGCGAGGGCGCGGGCCTGCACGAGGGCGTCGGCCGGTCCCATCGCCGTGATCCCGACCATGATGTGGAACTCGTCGGCGTCACCGCGGACGGCGACGCCCGCCTCGAGGACCTTCAGCTTCTGGTCGAGGGGGATCAGCGCGTTCTCACCGGACGATCCCAGCATCAGCACGCCGTCGAGCCCGGTCTGGCGGAAGTGACGGACGAGCGAGGCGGTGGAGGCCGTGTCGGCCTCTCCGCCCGGGAGAAGAGGGGTCACCATCGGCGGCATGACCACGTTCGTGGGCATGTGGTGCGGGCGGGCGGGTCCTGCTGTCGACATCGCGCGTGTCCTCCGGGTCAAGGGCCGTATTTCATCTACAGAAACCGATCATTGCAGTCGGTGGGACGAGGTGTAAAGGGACATTGGCATCAAACACTTGCGGGCGAGAGGTCCCTTCTCATAGATTCATGCCAATCGGAACGGTTTATTCCATTAGACGAAACTGAGTCCGACGCCACCTCTCGTCCCGCAGCACGACACGCACCCGAGGAGAATTCTGTGACACGACTGAAAAGGGCCACGGTCTTCGCAACCGTGGTCGCCGTAGCAACGCTCGCCCTCGCGGCGTGTGGCCCCGCGTCGACGACGACACCGCCGACGTCCGGCGAGCCGGCGGCGGGCGGAGATCTGCGCATCTCGCTCTACCAGCAGCCCGTCGGCTTCAACACGCTCAAACCCGGCATCGGTGGCGACCAGCTCATCGAGTCGCTGCACTTCGACACCCTCCTCGGATGGAACCTCGAAACGAGCGAGTACGAGAGCCGTCTCGCCGAATCGTGGACGGTCTCGGACGATGGACTCACCCTCACCTTCGATCTGATCCCCGGCCTGAAGTGGAGCGACGGCGAGGCCTTCACGGCTGACGACGTCGTCTTCACCTACAACCTGCACGCGAACCCGGCAGCGGCATCCTCGACGGCGGGCTTCCTGTCGAACGTCGTGGGCTTCGCCGACGTTCAGTCGGGCAGCGCCGACACGCTCGAAGGCGTCGTGGCCGAGGACGACGACACCGTCACGTTCACGTTGACCAAGCCGGACTCGAGCTTCATCGGGAACTTCATCCCGGGTGCGTTCAACTTCGGATGGATCCTGCCGGAGCACGCCCTGGCCGACGTCGACCCCGCAGCGATGGGGGAGCTCGAATGGTTCCGCGAGCCCACGGCAGGCATGGGCCCGTACGTCTTCTCGAAGTGGCTGTCCGACTCGCAGATCGAGTTCGTCGCGAACCCGGAGTTCCGGAGCGAGCTGAAGCTCGACCGCGTCTTCGCCTCGACGCTCACGAGCGACGTCGCGCAGGCGCAGCTGCAGACCGGCGAGCTGCACCTCACCAACGTCCCCGCCGTCGACGTCGAGACCGTTCGCGGCATCGCCGGCGTCACGGTCGAGAGCGCCCCGGGCGCGGGTGTGCTCGCGCTGCACACCGCGATGGACACCCACCCCGAGCTCGCCGACCCGCGCGTGCGCCAGGCGATGATGTACGCCATCGACCGCCAGGCGATCATCGATGAGGCCTTCCACGGCGAGGGCTCTGTCGTGAACGTGCTCGCCCACGGACCCGAATGGGCCGTGCCGAGCGGACTCGAGACGTACGACTACGGCCCGGACAAGGCACGCGATCTGCTGAAGCAGGCGAACTGGGACTCGAGCCGGGAGGTCACCCTCGAGGTCGTCCCCGGGCAGAAGGACCGCGACCTCACGCTCGACATCGTCGCGGCGCAGCTGAAGGAGGTCGGCATGAACGCCGTCGTCCGTCAGCTCGACGCGGCAGGCCAGGCGGCAGCGATCGGCGAGCGCGACTTCCAGCTGCTCATCTCGGGCTACGGAAACTTCGTCGTCGACCCGTCGTCGATGAACATCCGCCTGATGTGCGGTGTCGCCACCAACATCCAGGCCTACTGCAACCCGAAGCTGGATGAGCTGCTCAACCAGGCCATGAGCGAGCCCGACCAGGACGAGCGCACGAAGATCTACGCCGAAGCGCAGAAGATCGTCAACGAGGAGGTGCCGATCATCCTGCTCTCCTCGCCGAACTCCATCTACGGGATCAGCGAGAAGCTGCAGGGATTCGAGCCCCGGCGACTCCTGACCGACATGTTCTTCAGCGCGCCGAACTGGTCGCTCGCCGGCTGAGGGGCACGATGACGAGGGCGGATGCGGAGCCCCGAAGCTTCGCATCCGCCCTCCGATGCCTCCCCGCACCGCGCCCCGCCAGACCGTGCCCCGTCCCGGGGAAGAAGGGAACCGCGTCCCACCGTGCTTCGCTACATCACCATCCGCGTCCTCACCGCGATCGTCGTCCTGCTCGGGATCAGCATGCTGCTGTTCGCCTTGCTCAGGATGATGCCGGGCGACCCCATCGAGGTGATGGTCGATCCGGTCAACTTCGTCGGTGACCGGGAAGCGGCACTCGCGGCCATCCGCGAGCGACTCGGCTACGACCAGCCGCTCGTCATCCAATACCTGGCGTGGCTGCGCGAACTCGTCGGCGGCAACCTCGGCTTCTCGCTCGCGAACGGCCGACCCGTCGGCACCGTCCTGATCGAACGGCTCGGCGGGACGACGCGCCTCGTCGTCGCCGCGCTCGTCGTCGCGGTGATCCTGGGGATCGTCCTCGGCATGCTCGCGGCGATCCGCAAGAACACCTGGGTCGACTACACGATCACCGGGCTCAGCCTTCTCGCGATCTCGGTTCCGCCGTTCTTCCTCGCGCTGATCGGCATCTTCATCTTCGGCCTGAACCTCCGGCTCCTGCCCACATCGGGAATGCAGTCGCTCGGCTCGGACGGCGACATCGGCGACATGCTGCGGCACCTCATCCTCCCCGGAGGCATCCTGGCGCTCGTCATGCTCGGGCCGTACGTGCGCTACGCGCGGGCCAGCATCCTGGAGGCCCTCAACTCGGAGTACATCGTCACCGCCCGCGCGAAGGGAATCGGGAGCACGAGGGTGCTCTTCGGGCACGCGCTGAAGAACGCGTCGATCCCCCTCATCACCGTGATCGCTCTCCAGATCCCGGTGCTGCTGGCAGGCACGGTCGTGATCGAGACCATGTTCGCGTGGCCCGGCATGGGCAAGCTCGCGATCGATTCGATCATGGCGCGCGACTATCCGATCATCCTCGCGTTCGTCCTGTTCGTCGCCATCCTCGTCTTGGCATGCAATCTGCTCGCCGACGTCCTGTACGCGCTCATCGACCCACGGATCCGGGTGAAATGACATGACCGATATCGTCTCCACGGGCGTCGTTCCCGTCACCGCACCCCTGTCGCCCACGCGCCTCGCCGTGCGGCGCTTCACCCAGCATCGTCTTGCCGTCGCCGGCGCGATCGTGCTCCTGCTGCTCGTGCTCGTCGCCGTCTTCGGCCCCCTGCTGTACCCGGTCGACCCGAACGCCGTCGACGTCTTCGCCTCCCGCAAGCCGCCCTCTGCCGAGCACCCTCTCGGCACCGACTCGGCGGGCCGCGACGTCGTCGCCCGGCTCCTGTCGGGAGGGCGCGTCTCGCTCACCGTCGCGCTCGCCGCGACGATCGGTGCGGCGGCCATCGGTGCGATCCTGGAGCGACCGCCGGCTACCTGCGCGGACCGGTCGATGCGACCCTCTCGCGGATCGCGGACGTCGTCCTGTCGTTCCCCACGCTCATCGTGCTCACCGCGATCGTCGCTTTCGTCGGACCGAGCCTCCAGACCCTCGTGATCGCGCTCGCGCTGTTCGAGTGGCCTCAGGCCTATCGCATCGTGCGCGGCGCGACGCTGTCGCTGCGGGAGCAGGAGTTCGTGGTGGCGGCGAAGGGCCTCGGTGGATCCGGCATCTGGGTGCTCGGACGCCACATCCTGCCGGCCGTCGTCCCGCCGCTCACCGTGGTGGCGACCCTCCTCATCGCTCAGGCCATCCTGCTCGAGGCGACCCTGTCGTTCCTCGGTCTCGGCGTGCAGCCGCCCACCGCGAGCTGGGGAAACATGCTCAACGAGGCGCAGTCGCTCACGATCCTGCAGTCCATGCCGTGGCTGTGGCTGCCGCCGGGCATCCTCATCGCCATCGCCGTGCTCGCGGTCAACTTCGTCGGCGACGGACTGCGCGACGCCGCCGACCCGAGGAGGATGAAATGACGGAACCGCTGCTGCAGGTCACCGACCTGTCGGTCGACTTCCGCACCGAGATGGGACTCGTCACGGCCGTCGACGGCATCTCGTTCGAGGTCGCCCGCGGCGAGTGCCTCGGTATCGTCGGGGAGTCCGGCTCGGGTAAGAGCGTGTCGGTGTCGAGCCTGCTGGGGCTGCTGCCCCGTGACACGGCCGTGCGCCGCAGCGGAACGGCGGTGTTCCGCGGCACCGACCTCTACACGCTGAGCCCGCGCGAGCTCGACCGGGTGCGCGGCGCGGCGATCGGGATGGTCTTCCAAGACCCCATGAGCTCCTTCAACCCGGTCACCCGCGTCGGGACGCAGGTCGCCGAGGTGATCCGCACGCACGATCGTCGCGTCACGCGGCGCGCGGCGCGGGCGCGGGTCGTGGACCTGTTCACGAAGGTCGGCATCCCCGACCCCGAGATGCGGGTGAGACAGTACCCGCACGAGCTGTCGGGCGGGATGCGCCAGCGCGCGATGATCGCCATGGCGATCGCGAACGATCCTCCGCTGATCATCGCGGATGAGCCGACGACCGCCCTCGACGTGACGCTGCAGGCTCAGGTGCTCGATCTGCTGCGCGATCTGCAGCGCGATCTCGGACTCAGTCTCGTGCTCATCACGCACGACCTCGGCGTCATCGCAGAGATGGCCGACCGGGTGGTCGTCATGAGGCATGGTCGCGTGCTGGAGACGAGCGACGTGTTCGATCTGTTCGCCGACCCCACCAGTGAGTACACCCGCGAGCTGCTGGAGTGCAGGCCGCGGCTCGACGCGTCCGAACGTCGGCTCCGGCGCGTGAGCGCCGTCACGACCCCGGCGCCGGACAGGGAGGATGAGCGATGACGCACGCGCCGCTGCTCAAGGTGACAGCGCTGTCGAAGAGTTTCACGGTGCGCGATGAGGCCGGCCGGAAGGGCGTCATCCAGGCCGTGAAGGACGTGTCCTTCCAGGTCGACCGCGGACGCACCGTCGCCGTCGTCGGGGAGTCCGGATCGGGGAAGTCGACGCTCGCCCGCACGGTGAACCGCTTCTACGAACCGAGCTCGGGCAGCATCGAGTTCCGCGGCCAGGACATCACGACGCTGTCCGACCGGCAGCTCGGCACGAGCGTGCGCAAGCACATGCAGTTCGTGTTCCAAGACCCGTACTCCGCGATCAATCCGCGCATGACCGCCAACGAGATCATCGGCGAGGGCCTGCGCATCCACCGCCTCGGCGACGCGTCGGCCCAGCGTGCCCGGGTTGCGCGTCTGCTCGACGTCGTCGGACTCACCGTGGCGCAAGGGGCCCGGTACCCGCACGAGTTCTCGGGCGGTCAGCGACAGCGCATCGGGATCGCGCGCGCTCTGGCGCTCGAGCCGGAACTGCTCGTGCTCGACGAACCGGTCTCCGCGCTCGACGTGTCGATCCAGGCGCAGATCGTCAACCTGCTGCAGGACATCCAAGCCGAGACCGGAGTCGCGTACATCTTCATCTCGCACGACCTGTCGGTGGTCCGCCACATCGCCGACGAGGTGCTCGTCATGCACCTCGGCGCCGTCGTGGAGAGCGGGCCCGTCGAGCGGGTCTTCAGCGACCCGCAGCACGCGTACACGCAGGCCCTCCTCTCGTCGGTGCCCATCAGCGATCCTCGCGCGCGCGGCACCCGCACCCGTGTCGTCTACGACGCCGGGCGTACGGCCTTCCAGACCGACGAGGTCGCGTCGTGATGCCGGCGCCGACCGCGCAGCGGATCCAGACGGCCGAGGGCGGCGCGCTCGAGGTCGTCCACCTCGACAGCGGCGTGCCCGGCCCGACCGTGGCGATCCTGGCCGGTGTTCACGGCAACGAGGTAGCGGGCATCGTCGCGCTCGCGCAGTTCGCCCGCGACGGCCTTCCGCTGACAGCCGGACGGGTGCGGCTGCTGCCGGTTGCGCACCCTGCGGCCCACGACGCGAATCTGCGCGTCAGTCCTGTCGACGGGCTCAACCTCGCGCGCGTCTTTCCGGGCGCCGTCGACGGCCGGCCGACCGAGCAGGTCGCGGCGGCGATCGCTGCGCACGTCATCGACGGCGCCGACGTGCTCATCGACCTGCACACGTCGTCGCCCGACACCGACATGCCGTTCTTCGCAGGCTGCCTCGACGACGGCTCGCCCGGTTGCGACCTCGCCGTCGCACTCTGCGAGGCGTTCGGGGCCGGAGTGGTGTGGACGCATCCCTCCAACGGCCCCGGCCGCACCGTGACGCACGCGCAGGAGCTCGGGATCCCGGCGCTCTACGTCGAATCGCCCCGCGGCGGGGTGCTCACGACCGAGACGCTCGCCGGTTACCGCGACGGGGTGCTGCGGATCCTGGCTCACCTCGGCATGGTCGCCTCGGCGCCTCCCGGTCGCGTCACGTCGCTGCGCCTCCACGGCAACGGAGACGTCGACCGCGCCGCGTCGACGCCGTCGGCGGGCTACTTCGTCACCGAGCGCGCCCTGCTCGACGACGTGGCCGCCGGCGACGTCATCGGCCGCGTGATCGATCGCGCAGGCGCCGAGGCTTTCGTCTGCACCGCGCCGGCCGACGGCGTCGTCACGGTGCTGCGCCGGCAGGCGATCGTCGCACGGGGAGACGTGCTGTTCGAACTCGGCACCCGCAGACCGGACACGCGCGGATCACACAACACAGCAGAAGGAGGATCGTCGTGGACCTGACGACCGTCGGAGACATCACCTATCTCGGCGCACGGGAGGACAGGAGCTTCACGCCCGCCGTCATCGCCGGCGGCTTCGTGCACGTGTCGGGACAGGCCTCGGTCGACCTCGAGACGGGGGCGATCATCTCGGGCACCTTCGAGGAGGAGATGCGCCGCTGCGTCGCGAACCTCGAGACGATCCTCGTCGCCGCGGGATCGTCGCTGCGGCACATCGTGCGCATCGGCGCGTTCGTGACCTCCGAGGACCAGCTCCCGGAGTACAACCGCATCTACCGTGAGCTGTTCGCCCACCCGCGGCCCGCGCGCACCACCTGGGTGTCGCCCCTCGAGTCGGTCAAGGTGGAGCTCGACGCCGTCGCCGTCGTCGCCCGGTCGTGAACGGAGATCTCCGAGGCGAGTGGGATCCCCGCTTCGAGGGAGTCGTGGCGGCGTTCGCCGGCACGCTCCGCGACGAGCGCGGGGGTGCGGCCCTGGCGGTGACCCACCGCGGACAGACGGTCGTCAGCGTGCAGGGCGGCCTCGCCGACGTCGGCCGGCCCTGGACGGCGGCGACCCCGACGGTCATCTTCTCGTGCACGAAGGGGATCGCCGCCGTCGCGATCACGATGCTGCTCGACCGCGGGTCGCTCTCGTCGCTCGACGAGCCCGTCGCGCGCTACTGGCCGGAATTCGGGGTGGCGGGCAAGGCCGACATCTCCATCGGCGATGCGCTCGCGCACCGGGCGGGCGTGCCCGGACCCGACCGCGACCTCACGCTCGCGGAGGTGCTCGACGGGCATACTCTCGCCGACGACATCGCCCGCCGCGCTCCGCTGTGGCCTCCGGGAAGCGGCCACAGCTATCACACGCTGTCGCACGGCGTCCTGACGGAGCAGCTCATGCTGCGGATCGACGGGCGCTCTCTCGGCCGCTTCGTCGCCGACGAGATCGCCGGTCCCCTCGGGATCGATCTGTGGATCGGGGCCGATGCCGAAGTGTCGGCCGCACGGGCGCGGCCGGTGCTCGGCGAACTCCCTCCGGCGGCGTTCGCCGTCGATCCGGAGGTCGCGGCGAAGGTCGCGCACTTCGCCACCTTCGGTGGCGCGTTCCCCCTTCGCCTCACCGAGCGCGACACGGGATTCGACGACCCGAGGGTGATCGCTGCGGGCCTGGCCGGCGCGGCAGGCCTCGCGACAGCTGACGCACTCGCCCGGTTCTGGGCCGCGGTCGTCGATCCGGACGGGCCGCTGCTGTCGCCGTCGGCGCGAGCCGCGCTCACCGCGCTCCGGGGCGACGGCGCGCCCGTGTTCGTCACGACGCCGCCGCCGTACCACCGATGGGGTGCCGGGGTGGCGTTGGCCTCCGAGCTGAGCCCTCTCACGTCGCCGGCGGCCTTCGGTCACAACGGCGCGGGAGGGCAGGTGGCCTTCGCCGATCCGCATCACGAGGTCGGGTTCGCCTACCTGACGAACGTCATGATCGACACCGCGAGGGGCGACACCGTCGTTCGGGCGCTCCGCGACGTTCTCTGATCGCGACGCGAAGGCAGCGCACCCCTGGCGCGGGGAGCCGTCAGCCGCGCGCGAGCCGCGCGAGTGAATCCGCGATGCGGAGCGCCGCGAGCCCGTCCGCTGCCGTCACCGCAGGACGCGCCTCGCCCCGCACGACGTCGAGGAAGTGCGTCGCCTGGCGCGTGAACATCGCGTCGCGGGGTTCGGCGTACAAGGTCGTGCGCACCTCGCCGGTGCGCTCGTGGCGGAGGGTCAGGTCGCCGGCGGCATCCACGGTGAGGCTCGCTTCCGACCCGATGACGGTGCATCCACGATGACCGGGCTGTCGCACGTAGTCGAGGTGTGCGGTGATCCCCACATCGCCCGCCCGGAGGAGCACATCGAGCGTGTTCGGGTGCTCCGTGTGCTCCCGGATGCCGTCGATGGTGCGGGCGTGCGCGGCGAGAGGGGTGAGGGGGCCGAGGAACCAGCGCAGGTAGTCCCACTCGTGGCTGTAGTCGGCGAACAGGCGGTCGCGACGCGATTCGGCGAAGCGGTTGCGGGCGACGACGAGGGTCTCGTACGCGCCGAGATCCGCGTGCGCCGAGACCGGGACTCCGATATCGCCGCGATGGATGCTCCGGGCCGCCTCCTGGAACACGCGAGAGTGATGCAGGACGTATCCGACCAGCACGGCGCCGGTGCCGGGAGCGTCTTCGCGGGTGGCCGCCACGAGCGCTTCGGCGGCTTCGACCGTGTGGGCGAGCGGCTTCTCGACGAGAACGGGCAGGCTCCGTGCGGCCGCCCAGCGTGCTCCAGCCAGGTGGTGCTCGTCGGGGCTGGCGATCACGAGGCCGTCGGGTCGCCGCGCGTCCAGTTCGTCGAGGCTCCGCGCCACGGGGAACCCGGCTTCGTCGCTGCTCGCTATGGGGTCGTGGATCACGACGTCGACGCCGTCGATGGCCGCGAACACGCGTGCGTGCCGACGGCCGATCGAGCCGAAGCCGCTGACGGCGATGACGGTCATGGGCGGTCCCTCCGCGGTCGGACGTCCGGGTCGATCAGGCGGATGGGCTCGATCCCGCGGTCGAGGCGATCGAGAGCCCGTGCGAGGTGCTCCGTGCCGCGCCGCAGCACCGGCGTGCCATGGCCGGGGAGCAGGCGTGTCGGGGCCTCTGCCGCGATGCGACGCACGGAGGCCTCCCAGCGCGTCAGGTCGGTTTCGGGTGAGTCGTCGAGCAGGGCGGCGCGTCCCTCCGCGAAGACGAGGTCCCCCGTGCATGCCGACACGGTGCCGTCCGCGTCTCGCACGAGTGCCGTGAGGTGCCCGTCGGCGTGACCTTCCGTGAGCAGAAGCGTGATCGACAGGCGCCCGACCGTGACCTCGTGACCGTCGGCGACGATCTGCGGCGCCACGGGGGTGAACGCGACCTCCTCGGGGTAGATCCCCTGCGCCTTCGCGCCGGCCAGACCCGAGGGTGTGGTGTCCGTGGCGTCGAGCACCGCGCCGACGTGAGCGGTCGCGACCACGACCGCGCCCGTCGCGGCCGCCAGCGACGCCGCACCGGCGGCGTGATCGGCGTGGGCGTGGGTCACGATGATGGTGGATATCCGCACGCCGGGCACGGCGGCGTCCGCATTCGCGAGCACGTCCGCCGACCCGAGCCCGCACCCGGCGTCGATGAGGACCCCCTCACCGCCGTCGTGCACGAGGTAGATGTTCGAGTCGCACGGGTGGCTGAGCTCCGCGCCCAGCCGGCCTCCGCCGACCAGGGCGATCGAGGGGGTGAGCGCGACGCCTCCCGTCGACATCTCAGGCGCCATCGGGCACTCGGATCCGCGCGAGCCGAACGATGCGGCCCTCGCCCTCGCGGTAGCTGTAGTGCAGCACGAGGTGCTCGCCGGCGACGGCGGACGGAACGATGGCGGGGTAGCCGACCTGATACTCGTAGGGCAGTGGTTCGTCTCCACCGGTGGGAAGCGCGAGCGCCGGCGACCACGCGTGAGCGTCGGGAGTGCCGATGCGCACTTCTACAGCGGCCGTGTCGGCCGCCGTAGGCACGGTCCGCCGGTAGGCGAGCAACAGGCGTCCGTCGGGGAGCACGCGCAGACACGGTGACAT
Source organism: uncultured Actinomycetota bacterium (assembly GCA_963789095.1). Lineage (GTDB taxonomy): Bacteria > Actinomycetota > Actinomycetes > Actinomycetales > Microbacteriaceae > Microbacterium. Next base: position 268,524 of record CAWBJK010000005.1, on the reverse strand, counting down.
CCCGCAGAAGCCGAGCTCGACCGGCTCCGACCACGTCCTGCCGTCGTCATCGGATGCCGTGGTGAACAGCATGAGCGGGTCGCTCGCCCCCGCGACTCCCTGCTGTCGCACGATCGCCCGCAGTCGGCCCTGGCCGTCACGCTGGATGGAGGTCTCGTTGAAGCCGCCCGTCGCATCGTGCGGCCGGAAGCTCGGCTGCGAGACCTGCTCGGCGACGTCGTCCTGCACCACCTGACTGCCGCCGTCGACGTAGTCTTCCGCGAGGGCGGTGACGGGAGCCCACCCCACCGTTCCGTGCTCCTGCCAGTCGCGGCCGTCAGCGGTGAACCACACGCCCGAGCGCCAGTGCTCGTCGTCCGTGCGCCGCCCCCAGATGGGCATGATCTCTCCGCCGGCCACCGGCACGATCTCGCCGTAGACCGCGGCGAAGGCATAGGGCGACGACACCCTCACGGGCTCGCTCCAGTGCTCCCCGTCAACGGAGTCGGTGTACCACACGGTGGACACGCGATCAGAGGCCTGCGGGCTCGCCCACGTGATGCCGTTGAAGACGAACCGGATGCTGCCGTCGGCGCGCGCCGTCAGCGACACGGCGCTGCCCACCGAGTCCTCGCCGGCGGGTGGAGCGGCTACGACGATCGGAGCAGCCCAGGTGCGTCCGTCGTCGTCCGACCATGAGCCCAGGGCCCGACCACCCGGCCATCCGTCGGGCGTGTCGCACCAGACCGCGACGATGCGGTCGCCGATCCGCGCGGCGGAGGGGAACATCGACGGCGCCGCCGCCACATCCTGGTGGTCGACGAGCTGCGCCGGGTCGGGCAGGCGGGTCGCCCGCCGGTATTCCAGGCGCGACAGCACCTGATCGGTCTCGCCGGGCGTGCCCGCCTCGAGGATGAGCGAGACGCGGTCGGCCCAGTCGGCCCGGATCGCTGCAGCCCCCTTGAGGAGCACGACGTCGACAGCGCTCAGGTCGACGCCGAGCGAGCGGAACATCGCGCTGTCATTGGGCTGCGTCGCCGTCCCCTGGATCAGCACGGTGAGGTTGGCCAGCCGGACGAGGGCGGCGCCCTGCATGTCGATGCGGTTGCCCGTCGCCATCGGTCCTTCGTTGAAGAAGACGCCGTCGCCCAGTGCGAGCACGGTGGCCTCCCCGGCGAGGGGCGGGCCGCTGCGCGGGGACGTGTACCCGCCGAACCGGAGGTGAAGGCGCGCACCGATTCCTGCGGCGCGCGCAGCCTGGAGCGCAGCGGGGTCGGCGATGGTCGTCAGGAACCGGTGGCCGGGGTGCTTCAGGGCGAGGTGCGAGAGCCACGTGCTGTCGCCGGGGGAGCCGCCGTTGATGTTGTCGCCGGTGTCGGCGATCGCGACCAGCCCGGGTGCGGCGACGGCGTCGTCGATCGCCTGGGACGGGTCGAGGAAGTCGGTGCGGAAGGCGCCGGCGGTGCGGGCGGCGAGAGCGGCGAGCCGGTGCACCGCCTCGCGTGCGACGGCGCGGTGCGCGACGTCAGCGGTGGCGGAGAACCCCAGCCCGGTTGCGGCGGAGTCGCCGTAGGCGTACCCGGCGTGGACCGTCACATCCCGCAGTCGCGGATCGGTCTCGAGCTCGTCGGCGAGGGCGATCAGGCTGCGGAGGGGCTCTTCGGCGGTCTGCTGGGCCGAGGGGGCGGCGATGACGGGCAGGCCCGCGTGCTCGCGTATCGGTGTGAGTCGTCCGCCCAGCACGTCGGCCAGCAGCAGCGCCGCGCGGCGCCCCGTGTCCCAGGTGTCGACGTGCGGGTTGGTGCGGTACCCCACGAGGACATCGGCGTCGGTGAGGCGTGGCACGGCCATGTTCGCATGCAGGTCGAGCACGACGGCGACGGGGCGGCCGGGCTGCAGTCGGCGCACGAGAGCGAGGATCTCGGCCTCGGCGTCGTCGGAGCCGGTGACGAAGAGATCGCCGTGCAGTTCGAGCAGCACGCCGTCGACGTCGACTCCGCGCAGGCCCCGCTCGATCTCGCCGAGGATGGCGTCGAGCACGTCGCGGCGCACCGGGCCGGACGGGGTGGCGAACGCGCCGAACACAGGTACGACGGCGAGGTCGGCTTCGGCGGCGCCGTCGAGGAAGCCGCCTCCGACGGTGCGCGTGCCGGCGAACGCGTCGATCAGCTCGCTTCCGTGGTACCAGCGGGCGGCGAAGGCGGCACGCCCGGTCGGTCGGGAAGCGAACGTGTTGGTCTCGTGGAAGACGGCGATCAGCGCGACCCGGTGGCCGGTCATGCCTCTGACCTCCCGGCCGCCGGTGCGGGGAGCTCGGCGAAGACGTCGGCGAACGCCGTGATGGTCTTCTCGATCTGCTCGTCGGTGTGGGCCGTGGACAGATAGAGGCGCCCGCCCGGCATGAGGAAGATGCCGCGGCGCAGCATCTCGACCGCCACGTGGTCGTAGAGGGCGGTGTCGGCGGCGAAGAAGTCGTCGGTGGTCGCGATCTGGTCCACACCGAGGCCGATCTGGATGACCGGGCCGATCTGATTGACGGCACCCACGACGCCGTTCGAGCGCAGCGCATCGCGGATGCCCTGTGCGAGCCGGGCGCTCCGCCGCTCGAACTCGTCGTAGACGCCGGGCAGGCTGAGCTCCTGCATCGTCGCGAGCGCCGCAGCCAGCACGAGCGGATTCCCGTTGTAGGTGCCCGCGTGCGTCACGCCCTGCTGGGTCAGGTCGAGCAGGTCCGCCGACCCGAGGATCGCCGCCAGCGTCAGGCCCCCGGCGATGGCTTTGGCCAGCACCACGAGGTCGGGCACGATCCCGAAGCGCTCGACCGCGCCGCCCGGCGCGATCCGCAGCCCCGTGATGACTTCGTCGAAGATCAGCACCGCGCCGTGCTCCGTGCACAGATCCCGGACGCCCTGGAGGAATCCCTCGCTCGGCGCGATGACACCCGTGTTGCAGAGCACGGGCTCGAGGACGACGGCAGCGATGTCGTCGCCGTCGTCGAGCGCCGCACGCAGCGCATCGAGGTCGCCCCACGGGACGAGATCCATGGCGGTGAGGGCGTCGCCGGACTGGCCGCGCGACTCCGGCACGACCTGCCCATCGTCACCGAACGAGCGGTATCCGAGCAGCATCGTGTCGGACCACCCGTGGTAGTGACCGGTGAATTTGATGAATCGGTGGCGCCCCGTCGCGGCGCGGGCGATCCGCAGGGCGACGAGGTCGGCTTCGGTTCCGGTGTTCGACCACAGCACGCGCTCGAAGTCGGGGTACCGCGCGAGAAGCGCTTCGGCGGCGTCGAACTCGTACCGGTGGCCGGAGCCGTAGGTCGCGCCGCGCGCGATCTGTTCGGTGACCGCGGCCACGAGTCGGGGATTGCCGTGCCCCAGGATGTTCGGGCCCCAGCCGAGCACATAGTCGATGTGCACATTGCCGTCGACGTCGGTGAGGGTCGCGCCGGCCCCGCCCGTGAAGAAGATGGGATGCGGTTTGGCGGCAGCTCGGAGCCCCGTGGAGACCCCGCCGCTCAGGGAGCGTTTCGCGCGCTCCCACATCCGTTTCGACTCGGGCCACTGTGCGTCCGGCATATGTCTCTCAGTCCTTATCGTGGGGCGCCCGCGTTTCAGTGTGTGTAACGCTCCGTTTCACAATACGAGCGCCCGTCTGTCGTCGTCAACGTTTCGCGCCGGAGGGTTTTGTTCAGTGGAACTAATCCGGCGGATTTTTGAGACTTCGCAGTAGGATGAACCCCGTCGGTGTCACCACGTCCGATGTGATCGCAACACAAGCAGGGAAGAGCGCGTCATGAGCGAGGCGAACTACTCGATCAGGTCGGTGCAGCGGGTCTGCGACATCCTCGATCTCGTCCAGGCGAACCCCGATGGCCTCAGCCTGATGGCTTTCGCTCAGGCGACCGAGCTTCCCAAAAGTTCCGTGTTCCGATACCTCGCGACGCTCGAGGGCCGCGGATACGTCGAGCGCAACGCCGACGGCGACTACCGCATCGGTCTCGCGCTGAGCGGCGACCGCATCGACACCGTAGCCCGGCGGCTCCTGCCTCAGCTCATGCACCTGCGCGACACCCTGGGCGAGACCGTGAACCTCGGCTTGCTCGACGGCACGCGTGTCGCGTACCTGGAGATCGTGGAGAGCAGGGCGTCGATCCGCAACGCCCCCCGCGCGGGCGAGCGCGAAGTGATCCATGCGACCGCGCTCGGCAAGGTGCTGGCGGCCCAGATGCCCGAGAGCGCCGTCGAGTCGATCCTCCAGCAGGAGGGCATGGCGCGCCTCACCGAGCACACGATCACGACGGTCCCCGAGTTCATGGCAGAGCTGGAGCGGGTGCGCGAACAGGGTTACGCCGTCGACGACGAAGAGAACGAGATCGGCGGACGCTGCATCGCCGTCGCGGTGCCGCGGATGACCCTTCCTGTGGCCGTGAGCCTCTCCGCCCCCACCAGCCGCCTTCCCCGCGAAGAGGTGCCCCGCATCGCCGCGACGCTGATGTCGGCGGTCGCCCGTGCCGCCGCTTTCGCCGAGACCGATCTCGCCGGCGCGGGGCAGTCTGCGTGACGGGCGAGGCGGAGGTAGTTAGACAACGACTTATTCTAAGTCGTTGACAAAGTAGCCAGCCGGCTGTCATCCTGCTTTCTGCGCGTCTTTCGCGCGGCGCTCGACGTGGGCGCACCTGCACCCGACATGTAAGGAAAAGCTCGATGAAGAGAAACAGCCTGGCGGTCGGCGCCGCCCTCGCCGTCGCCGCCCTCGCGCTCGGCGGCTGCGCCGCGCAGACCCCCACCGAACCCGGCGGCGACGGTGCCGAGGAGATGCCCGAAACACTCACCGTGTGGGTCATGGGCGACAGCTCGGCCAACTTCGACAGCCTCGTGAAGCCCTTCGAAGACGAGACCGGCATCGACGTCGAGACCGTCGCCGTGCCGTGGGACGCCATCGATCAGAAGTTCACGACGGCGGTCGCCTCGGGCGACGGCCCCGATCTGCTGCAGATCGGCATCTCGAAGCTCCGCACGTTCGCCGAGAGCGGCGCGCTCCTCACCCTCGACGACGCCGCCATCGCCGACTACCCGAATCTGGCTGCCGCCAACTTCATCGACGGCGTGGCCGGCGAGGCGACCGCGATCGGCGGCGAGGTCGTGTCGATGCCGTGGGTAGCCGACACCCGCGTGCTCTTCACGCGCACCGACATCCTCGCCGAGGCCGGATACGACGCCCCGCCCGCCACCTGGGACGAGTTGCGGGAGTACGCCGCGACCCTCGCCGAGCGCGGCGACGGCCAGTACGGGTATTACATCCCGCAGTGGGACAGCGCGCTCCCCGTCCTGATGACGTGGGACCAGGGCGGTGACATCGTCAACGCCGACGGCGAGATCGACTTCGGCACGCCCGAGCTCGACAAGGCGGTCGACCTCTACACGGGCCTCTACGCCGACGGCAGCGTGCCCGTCAACAGCGACTTCGACCAGACGCAGGGCTTCATCTCGGGCGTCGCGCCGATGCTCGTGAGCGGTCCGTACCTGGCGGCGGCGATCAAGGATGCTGCCCCCGAGCTCGACGGCAAGTGGCAGGTGACGACCATCCCCTCGGCCGCGGACGAACACCTCGCTGCTCGCCGGCTCCAACCTCGGCGTCTGGGCCGACACCGACAGCACAGGCCGGATCGCTGAAGCTGCTCGACTTCCTGTCCGACCCCGCGACGCAGGTGTCGTGGTTCGAGATCGACGGCCAGCTGCCGACGGCCAAGGCGGCGCTCGCCGACGCGAAGGTCACGGCCGACCCGCTCGTGGCCGTGTACTCGGAGCAGCTGGAGAACGCGCGCATCCTGCCGCTTGTGCCCAACTGGGACGGCGAGACCGGGAAGGCGCTGCTCGACGCGCTCAACGCGATCGTGCTCACGGGAGCCGACCGCGCGTCGACGATCGCCTCGCTCGTCGAGACCACGGCGGGCACCTCCGCCAAGTGACCGGACGGAGGCGCGCGGCGGGACGCCCGATCCCGCCGCGCGCTTCCTGCCCCTGACAGGAACCGCATGAGACTCCGACTGACGCCGTACGTCTTCATCACCCCGGCGATGGCGCTGCTGATCACGTTCGGCGTGCTGCCCATCGCGGTGGCGATCGTCGTCAGCCTGACCGACATGAACCTCGCCGGTCTCGGCAACTGGTCGCGCATCCAGTTCATCGGCGTCGACAACTACACCGAGCTGTTCGCCGACAGGGCGTTCTGGCAGGCTCTCGGCAACACGGGGCTGTTCGCGGTGCTGGGCGTGCCCGTGGTCATCGGCCTGTCGCTCATGATCGCCCTCGGTCTCAACCGGTCGCAGGGGCGCCTGTTCACGGCCCTGCGGTCGTTCTACTTCGTGCCCGCGATCACGGCGATCGTCGCAGTGGCGCTCGTGTGGGGCTACATGTTCAACACACAGTTCGGCCTCTTCAACCACCTGCTCACGAGCGTGGGCCTCCCCGCTGTGCAGTGGCTCTCCGATCCGGTGATCGTCAAGTTCTCGGTCGTGATGGTGGCCGTCTGGCGCGGCCTCGGGCTCAACGTCATCATCTTCCTCGCCGCGCTCCAGGGCGTGCCGCGCGAGTACCTCGAGGCGGCGTCGATCGACGGAGCGTCGGAGTTCCGGCAGACCGTGTCGATCGTCATCCCGCTCCTGCGCTTCGCGATCTTCTTCGTGACGATCACGACGATCATCGCGTGGCTGCAGTTCTTCGACGAGCCGTTCGTGCTCACGAAGGGCGGGCCGCTCGGCGCCTCCACCTCCATCTCGCTCTTCCTGTATCAGAAGGGCTTCTCTGCGAGCCAGTTCGGCTACGCGAGCGCCGGGTCGGTGGTCCTGTTCGCCATCATCGCGATCGTCACGGTCGTCCAGCTGCGCCTGAGGAGGGCCGATGTCGATCACTGACACGACGAGGGAGGCGGTGCTCACAGGCGTCGAGCGGCTCGTCGATCCGGTGCGACCGAACGACGTGGGCGCGAGCGCCGCCGCAAGGTGCGCACCGGCACGTCGTCATCGGCGTCGTGCTCACGGTCGGGGCGCTGCTGACCGCGTTCCCCTTCATCTGGATGGTGTTCGCGTCGGTGAAGCCCCGCAGCGAGTCGGTGGCATACCCGCCCCAGCTGCTGCCGCAGAACCCGACGTTCGACTACTACGTCGAGCTGTTCGTGACGCTCGACTTCGGCCGCTACCTCGTCAACACCCTCGCGATCGTCGTGATCTGCATGGTGGGACTGCTCCTGATGGCGGCCGCAGGCTACGGCTTCGCCAAGTTCTCGTTCCCCGGGCGCGACGCCCTGTTCTTCCTCGTGCTCGTGACGATGATGATCCCCGGCCAGGTCACGATGATCCCGAGCTACCTGATCATCAACGGGATGGGACTCACGAACACCCTCATCGGCATCGCGCTGCCGATGCTCGTGTCGGGGTTCAGCGTGTTCCTGTTCCGGCAGTTCATGCTCACGATCCCCACGGAGGTGCTGGAAGCCGCCCGTGTCGACGGCGCCGGCGAGTGGCGCATCTTCCTGCGGATTGTGCTCCCCATGTCGGGCCCCATCCTCGCTGTGCAGGTGGTGCTCACCTTCATCGCCGGCTGGAACAGCTTCCTGTGGCCCCTGATCATCGCGAACGACCAGAAGCTGTACACGCTGTCGGTCGGCCTGTCGCTCCTCAACCAGCAGATCGCGACCAACCCGTCGCTCCAGATGGCCGCGTCGACCCTCATGGTCGTGCCCATCCTGATCGTCTTCGTCATCTTCCAGCGCTACGTCGTGCAGGGCTTCGCCCTGTCCGGCCTCAAGTAGGGATCGCCCATGACCTCAGTCGTCCCCCCGCACGCCGCCGCCTCCGACGGCCCCGCGCGCTCTGCGCGCGAGCAGGCGCGCGCCCCTCGCGGCTTCGTGCGAGCGGAGGGGACGCGCATCGTCGACGACTCCGGCCCCCTGCTGCTGCGCGGTGTCGGGCTCGGCAACTGGCTGCTGCCCGAGGGGTACATGTGGCGCTTCGGCGACGAGCTCGCCTCGCCGCGCCAGATCGAGGCGCGGATCGAGACGCTCGTCGGGCCGGAGCGGGCGGCGGAGTTCTGGCGGCGGTTCCGCGACGACTTCGTCTCGGAGCGCGATATCGAGCTGATCGCCCGGTTCGGCTTCGACCACGTGCGGCTGCCGATGAACGCGCGGTACCTCATCGACGACGACGGAGCCTTCCAGGAAGACGGGTTCGCGCTCGTCGACCGCGCCATCGCGTGGAGCGAGGCGCACGGCCTCCGCGTCCTGCTCGATCTGCACGGGGCACCGGGAGGACAGACGGGCACGAACATCGACGACTCGCCCCGCGGGATGCCGGAGCTGTTCATGGACGCCCGCTACCGCGCCCTGACCGTGCGCCTGTGGGAGGAGATCGCGCGCCGCTACGGCGACCGCGAGAGCGTGCTCGGCTACGACCTGCTCAACGAGCCGCTGCCGCACGAGTGGCAGCACCGCTACAACGACGAGCTCGTGAGTCTGTACCGCGAGCTGACCGCCGCGATCCGCCGCATCGACGACCGGCACCTGCTGATGTACGAAGGCAGCCACTGGGCGACCAACTGGACGCCGCTCGCGGAGCGCTTCGACGACAACCAGGTGCTGCAGTTCCACCGCTACTGGTGCGCGCCCGACGAGACCAGCATCGCCCCGTTCCTCGAGGCGCGGGAACGGCTCGGCACCCCGATCTACATGGGGGAGGGCGGCGAGAACACGCCCGCGTGGGTCTACGCGGCGACGCGGCTGTACGAGCGTCACGACATCGGCTGGAACTTCTGGCCCTGGAAGAAGGTGTCGACGTTCACGTCGCCGCTGTCGGCGGCCGAACCGGCCCGCTGGGAGATCATCTCCGACCCGGCGTGCACCCCGGCGGCCGACGAGGCCTGGGCTGTGCTGGAAGAGTATCTCGACGCGATCCCGGCCGACGCGTGCGCCGTGCGCACCCCGATCCTCGACGCGCTGTTCGCTCGCCCGCGCCTCTCGCTCCCGGCCTGGGCGGGCGCGCGCGACGACGGCAGGCCCGTCACCTCGACCGTGGTCGACGGCATCGCCGACGCCGCGTGGGAGCACGAGGCGGGTGCGGGCTACGCCGTCGACGCGGCCGTCGCGGTGCCGATCGGCCCCGGCAGCGGGCTGTCGTTCCCCTTCGCCGACGAGCCCGGAGGCTGGCGCGTCTCGGCCGAGCCCTCCGAGCGGGTCCACGTGACCTGGACCGGGGGGAAGCTCCGCGTCACCGCCGACGGGGACGCCCGGATCTCCGAGGTCACGGTGGAGCCGTGAACAGGTACGGTCGAGGGATGGCCCGGGGTGAGACGCGCGCTGCCGACGGCGGCGAGTCGCTCACCGTGACGGGGCTGCGCCAGCGCAACCGAGCCGCCGCGCTGCAGTTCATCATCCGCGAGCGGGAGACGACGCGTGCCGACGTCGCCCGCCACGGCGGCCTCTCGTCGGCCTCGGCGGCGAACATCGTCGGCGACCTGCTGGCCGACGACCTCGTGGTCGAGACCCGCACGGTCGCGTCGCGCGGCGGTCGACCCATCGCGATGATCGGCCCGAGCCTCGAGGGTGCGTACGCGATCGGCGTCGATGTGGGCGAGCGCGGTGTGGCGGTGGAGCTGTTCGACCTCGGCCTCAACATGGTCGACCGTGAGTTCCGCGGCGGCGCGCCACGAAGAGAGCTTCGAGGCGATCGAAGCCGACCTGCGCGACGCCGTCGCCGCCGTCCGTGCCCGCAACGGTCACCGGTGGGAGCGCGTGCGCGGCATCGGCCTCGGCCTCCCGGGCGTCGTCGAGGCGAACGCCGACGGCAGCCACACCCTGTACGCGCAGAGCCTCGGATGGGAGCCCCGGAGCATCCCGGGCGAACTCGACGGGCTCCCCGTGTTCGCCGAGAACGGGGCGACCACGCTCGCCCGCGCGGAGCTGTGGTTCGGCGGCGCGCGCGGCGTCGACCACGCACTCGTCGCGCTGCTCGGCCGCGGTGTCGGGCTCGGCGTCGTCACCGACGGCGAGCTGTACCGCGGGGCGTTCAGCAGCGCGACCGAGTGGGGCCACACGAAGGTGCGCTTCGGCGGCGAGAGGTGCCGGTGCGGCGCGCGGGGCTGTGTCGAGGCGTACGTGGGCGCCCACGCGCTGCTGACCGCGTGGGAACGCGCAGGCGGATCGTTCGAGGGCACCGGCTGGACCGCGATCGGTCAGCTCCTCGACGCCGCGGAGCACGACGCGGCCGCGGCCGGCGTGCTCGACACGGGGCATCGACGCGCTCGGTGCCGGCCTCGGGAGCCTCGTCAATCTCACCAACCCGCAGCGGATCGTGCTCGGCGGGTGGGTGGGGCTGCGGCTCATGGAGCGCCACTCCGAGCGCATCCTCGACCTCATCCGCCAGAACAGCCTGCAGCGCGCCGCCGCACAGTTCGAGCTGGTGCCCGCCACCTTCGGCGGTGACACGGTGGCGCTCGGGTCGGCGCTCATGCCGATCGAGGCCCTCATCCACGGCGCCATCGCGCGCTGACGCGCACCGGTGGCCTCGCGGGGTGCGCCGTCGCGCGCTCAGAAAGGAACGAACAGTGACAGCGTCGCAGACCCCCGAGGCGTCCGCCGTGCCCGTCTACCTCGACGCGGCAGCTCCGACCGCCGAGCGTGTCGCCGATCTCGTGAGCCGGATGACACTGCCCGAGAAGGTCGGCCAGATGATGCAGTACGACGCCCGCGGCGACCTCGACGAGCACATCCTCGCGCGGCACGCCGGGTCGATCCTCCACGCATCGCCCGAGAAGGTGCTGCGGGCGGCGGAGCTGACCGGTGCCACGCGGCTGCGGATCCCGCTGCTGGTCGCCGAGGACTGCATACACGGGCACTCCTTCTGGCAGGGCGCGACGATCTTCCCCACCCAGCTCGGGCTCGCCGCATCGTGGGACGTCGACCTGCTCGAGCGCGTCGCGCGGGTGACCGCCGTCGAAGTGGCGGCGACCGGCATCCACTGGACCTTCTCACCCGTGCTGTGCATCGCGCGCGACCTGCGCTGGGGGCGTGTGGGCGAGACCTTCGGCGAAGACCCCTTCCTGATCGGCGAGCTGGCGTCGGCGATGGTGCGCGGCTACCAGGGCGACGGTCTGCACGACCCCGCGGCGGTCCTCGCCACCGCGAAGCACTTCGCGGGATACTCCGAGACGCAGGGCGGGCGCGACGCGAGTGAGGCCGACCTGTCTCGCCGCAAGCTCCGGTCGTGGTTCCTGCCGCCGTTCGAACGGGTGGCGCGCGAGGGGATCGCGACGTTCATGCTCGGCTACCAGACCACCGACGGCGTGCCCATCACCGTCAACGGCTGGCTGCTCGACGAGGTCCTGCGTGGCGAGTGGGGCTACACGGGCACGCTCGTCACCGACTGGGACAACGTCGGCCGCATGGTGTGGGAGCAGAAGGTGCAGCCCGACTACGCGAGCGCCGCTGCGGCGGCGGTACGGGCCGGCAACGACCTCATCATGACGACACCCGGCTTCTTCGACGGGGCGATCGACGCCGTCGCGCGCGGGCTCCTCGCCGAGGCCGACATCGACCGCGCCGTGGCGCGCATCCTCGACCTGAAGTTTCGTTTCGGGCTCTTCGAGAATCCGCGCCTTCCCGACCGTGAGCGGATCGCGACGCAGATCGGCACGGCGGCTCACACCGGCCTCAACCTGGAGGCAGCGCGTCGATCGCTCGTGCTGCTGCGCAACGACGGCACGCTGCCGCTGGCCGGTGGCGCGGTCGCGGGGGCCGACGGCCGCGCCGGGCGGCTCGATGCGCCCCGTCGCGTGCTGGTCACGGGGCCGCTCGCCGACGACGCGCAGACGCAGCTCGGCGACTGGGCGGGGTCGTCGGGCCAGATCGACTGGATGCCCGACGGGCACCCTCGCGACCGCATCGTCACGGTGCTCGACGGCCTGCGGGCGTTCGCGCCCGACGACTGGGCGGTCGCGCACGAGCAGGGTGCCGACATCCTCACCTTCACGGAGGACCCGGCCGGAGGGTTCTTCCCCGACGGGCAGCCGCGGCCGAAGGTGGTGGCTCCCGCGGCGCCCGACCGCGACGGCATCGAGCGCGCCGTGAGGGCCGCGCGCGAGGCGGACCACGTGGTCGCGGTCGTCGGCGACCGCATCGAGCTCGTCGGCGAAGGCCGCTCCACGGCGACGCTCGAACTCATCGGAGGGCAGGTCGCGCTGCTGGAGGCGCTCGCCGCGACCGGGGTGCCGATGACCGTGGTGCTCCTGGCATCCAAACCGCTCGTGCTGCCGGCCGCCGTCTCTCGCGCGTCGCTCGTGTGGGCCGCCAGCCCCGGCATGCAGGGAGGCCGGGCGATCGCCGAACTGCTGCTGGGGCTCATCGAGCCCACCGGACGCCTGCCGATCTCGTTCGCGGAGCACGTCGGGCAGCAGCCGACGTACTACAACCAGGTGCGCGGCCAGCACGGCGACCGCTACGCCGATCTCACGCAGCGGCCCGCCTTTGCGTTCGGTGAGGGCCTGTCGTACAGCACGGTGACATATTCCGATCTGCGCATCGACGACATCGAGGTGGACGCGGGCGATGTCGTGCGGGCGACGGTCGTCGTTCGCAACACCGGGTCGCGCCCCGCGCACGAGGTCGTGCAGGCGTACGTGCGCGACACCGTCACGTCGGCCAGCTGGGCCGACCGCGAGCTGAAGGCCTACCGGCACCTCGACCTCGCGCCGGGCGAGGAAGCGGCCGTCGCCGTCGAGGTTCCCGTCGCCGACCTCACGATCGTCGACGCGGCCGCGCGCCGTATCGTCGAGCCCGGCGACTTCGACCTCCTCATCGGGCCGTCGTCGCGTGCGGAGACGCTGCTGAGCGCCCGGTTCCGGGTGATCGCCAGCTGAAGGCCGCCGTCACTCGCTCCCTGCGCGGCCGGCGCGATCGTCGTCGTAGACGAAGGGGTGGATGCTCTCACGATGAGTTCCCGGGCGCCCGCGGTTCCGGGCTCTGGCCCCGCCCGGGCCCCCTTCCCTGCCTGGCCCTTGCCCCGACGGGCGTGCGCCGCTGAGATGGAGATGGCGCCCGGCCGCACGGGCCGCCGTCGGCAACCGAAAGGTCCCCATGAAACTCCTCCTCACGTCGGGCGGCATCACCAATCCGTCGATCCGCGCCGCGCTCGTCGAGATGCTCGGAAAGCCGATCGAGGAGGCCGACGCCCTGTTCGTGCCCACAGCGCAATGGGGTCAGCCCGCCTGCTCGCCGCAGTCGGTGTGGCGGTCGACCGCCGACGCCTGGGAGGGGATGCAGGGGCTCACCGGCCTCGGGTGGAGATCGGTCGGCGTGCTGGAGCTGACCGCCCTCCCGAGCATCGACCGCACGCGCTGGGAGTCGTGGGTGCGGGCCGCCGACGTGCTGCTGGTCGATGGGGGAGAGGCGGTGTACCTCCGCCACTGGATGGTCGAGTCGGGCCTCGCCGACCTGCTGCCCTCGCTCGGGGACGCCGTGTGGGTGGGTGTGAGCGCGGGGAGCATGGTGTTGACGCCTCGCATCGGGCGCCACTTCGCCGACTGGAAGCCCGACGAGAGCGACGAGACCCTGGGCGTGGTCGGGTTCTCGATCTTCCCCCACCTGAACTATCCGGGGTGGAGCGGCAACACGACGGCGCAGGCCCGCGCGTGGGCGGCCGGCATCGGCGTGCCCTCCTACGCGATCGACGATCAGACCGCGATCGCGGTCGTCGGCGACGACGTGCGGGTGATCTCGGAGGGGGAATGGGAGCAGTTCACGGCGTGAGGCGGGTGCGCGCCGGGGCCCGCCCGCGGCCGCTGATCACTCCTGCTCGACCACGTCGGGAAGGTCGTCGACGAGCACGAGTACGATGTCCTGCACCTTCCAGTCGATCTCGATGCACGCCTCCTGCGCAGCCCTGAGCTTCTCGAGCGACGGTGTTCGCCCACGCCGCGGCACGAGGAACGCTTCGATGTGGAACACGTGCCCCTCGTCGCGCACGCGGCATCCGGCGGCCTGGACCCACGGCAGGCTCCGCAGGTAGTCTTCCACCTTCAGGCCGACCGGGTGGGGCTTGCGGTCGTCGAAGGTCGTGGCGCGCTCGTCCATGAGGTCGAGCACGGCCGCGCGGAGGTTCCGCAGCCCGTCCCACAGGATGCTCCCGGCGATGAACAGCGCTGCGACCGCGTCGAGCCACCACAGTCCGAGCCCGACGCCGCCGACGCCGACGATCGAACCGACCGCCGTCATCCAGTCGGCCTTGTTCATGTCGGCATCGGCATACAGCACCTTGTTGTGCAGGTCGCGCGCCAGCTTCAGCTTCGCGCGGCCGATGAAGACGGGAGGCAGCGCGATGAGCGCCATGACGCCGATCATGAGCCACCCGAGCCAGACCACCTGGCCGAACAGCACGACGCTGCCGATCGTCGGATGCTCCGCACGGATCAGTCCTGACGCCGAGTCGATGATGAGGAACGTGCCCATCGTGGTGAGCGCGACCGCCGACACCAGGTGGCCGACGCCCACCGATCGGTGAAACCCGTAGGGGTGATCCTTCGTGGGCGGCTTTGCGGTTGATCTTCACCGCGATGAGGAAGGCGATCGGCGGGATGAACGACAGCAGGTCCTCGATCCACGCGGCTTTCATGGCCTGCGAGTTGCCGAGCACGAGGAACACGAGGATGACCGTGACCGTGAGGAACCCGATCGTGATCCATTCGAGCCGCACGGCTCGGCGCAGCACCTCCACCTGCTTCTGCGGAAGCGGGGTCTTCCCGAAGCTGATGCTCACGATGTCACCGCCGCGTCGTTCGCGGTCGCGGTCGGGGTCGCGTCGTGGAGGAAGCGTTCGAGTTCGACGAGGAACCCGTTCTCGCCGAGCGGCACGAGCATCACGAGCTTGTGGGTCTCGCCGCGCTCGTCTGTGTGCTCGGCGTAGGGGCGCGTCATCCCGGCCTTGTCGATCCACGGGGTCTCGTCGGTGAGTCCGCCGATCACCAGGTCGAGTCCGCCGTGCTCGAGCTCGCGGACGAGGGCCTCTTCCGACGCGACCGTCCAGACGACATCGGCGTCGATCGACGCGGCGAACTCCGCTACGAGGTCCGCTTCAGAGCCGGAGACCTTGCCGTCGTCGACCATCGTGAAACCGCCGTTCGGGCTCACGCCCACCCGGAGCACGCCGCCCGTCACACGGTCGAGCGTTCCGTCGGGGTCGGCGGGCACACCGCATCCCGCCAGCAGCAGCATCAGCGGCAGCAGCAGAAGCGCCGCCAGCGTCGACACGCTCCGCATTCGTCCTCCCTCACTCACCTCGCGGAACATGAGAGCCGCGCACGCGCGCCAGAAGCTTTACCGCGACGTCGGCGGCAGCTTCGCGACGCCGTGGCGTGCGGGCTTGTCGGGCTCGGCCGCCGTGTCGGGCGACACGTTCGATGCGCCTTCGCCAGCGCCCGCGCCCGTGTCGGGGTAGTGCGGCTCCTCCACCTCGATCGCCGGGTCGCGTTCCTCTTTCTTCTGCAGGTGATCCAGCGGCTGCCGGATGTCGTCTCGATCGCTCATGGCCAGAGCATCCCGCCACCTGCGGCGGTCGGACAGGGGGTTGCGAACCGCACGGGGGTGTGGAAGCCCACCGAGGTCTCTGAGGTGAGCGTCGTTTGCGGTCCGAACGACACGTCGCAGCTGCAGCGGAAGCGGAAGGGGCGCGTTCCTTCGGCCGTGAGGGTGGGGATAATCGAGGGATGCCCAAGATCTCCGCTCCCACGGTCGCCGAGCACCGCGCGTCGCAGCGTGCGGCGCTGCTGCGTGCGGGGGAGGAGGCGCTGGTGGCGACGGGCCTCGCGTCGGTGACGCCCCGCAGTGTCACCGAGCGAGCAGGGCTCGCACGGTCGAGCTTCTACGACTACTTCGGCACGCGCGACCATGGAGCACCGTGCGGGGCATCGTCCCGGCGAGTTGTCGGGCGGTGAGCGTCAGCGGGTGGGCATCGCCCGCGCACTCGTGAACGATCCGAGCCTGCTGCTGGTCGATGAGCCGACGGCAGCCCTCGACCGTCGTCGCAGCCATGAGGTCGTGCAGCTCCTCGCCGACCGCGCCCACGACTCGGGGGTCGCCGTCGTCATGGTCACGCACGACCGCGATGTGCTGGAGCACTGCGACCGCATCCTCGAAATGGTCGACGGCCGCCTGGGGGCGCCCGCGCTCGCCGGCTGACGCCCGTTCCGTCGCGGCGGCCGGGTGGCCTGTGAGGCAGCGGAAGGGTGGTGTGCACGATCGATATGCAATATATTGCGTATCGCTCGCGTTACACAGGGCACGGGATCACGGAGCCCCGGATCCCGAACATCGACGAGAGAGCACACTCATGTCCACCTCCACCTCCTCCACCACCCACACCCCCGCGACGAACGTCGTGCTCGTCCACGGCGCCTTCGCCGACGGATCCGGCTGGCGCGGCGTCTACGACCGTCTCACCGCTCGCGGCTATCGAGTGACGATCGTGCAGAACCCGCTCACGTCGCTCGCCGACGACGTCGCCGCCACGCGCCGCGTGCTCGATCAGCAGGACGGCCCGACCGTCCTCGTCGGTCACTCCTGGGGCGGCACCGTCATCACCGAGGCCGGCACGCACCCGAACGTGTCGTCGCTCGTGTACGTGTCGGCGCTCGCGCCCGATACGGGCGAGACCACGGCGCAGCAGTACGAAGGGTTCGCCGCAACCCCCGACTTCGTCATCAACGTCGGCGACGACGGCTTCGGATTCCTCGACCACGACCGCTTCCAGGCAGGTTTCGCCCACGACGCCACCGAGGCCGACGCCGCATTCCTCCGCGACAGCCAGGTGCCGATCAATATGGCTGTGTTCGGCGACGCGGTGACGCAGGCGGCGTGGCGGAGCGTGCCGAGCTACGCGGTGATCGCGACCGAGGACCACTCCTTCGACCTCGCGATGCTGCGGCACATGGCGACCCGTGCGGGTGCCGACATCACGGAGGTCGCAGCCAGTCACGCCGTCTTCATGACCCAGCCGGATGTCGTGGCCGACACGATCGAGAAGGCCGCGTCGCCCGTCGCGGTCGCCCGGTCCTGACGTTCCCCGCCGTTCTCCTCCGTGCGGGGCGGGTGGTCACCACCTGGCCCACCCGCCCCGCTGAACGCCTGCCGTCCTCCACCCCGTCGTCGCTGGACGTCGCGTGCGCATAATTCAGTCTGCGCGGTGCCGCCATCCGGCAGACGGCGCGCCGATACGCGCCGGGCGACGGATGTGCGGGAGGCCCCGGCGTGCCGAGACTGAGTTGTGAACACGTCGCCGGGGCGCAGATCCCCGAACCACGTCCGCGGCCCGCGGGGGCCACTTGCGGCGCCGTCTCGTCGCTGGGTGAGAATGGACCCATGCCAGCCGACGACGACGACGCCGTCGACGCCGATGTCGACACGTTCGACACGATCGTCGGCGAGCTCTATGCGGTGGTGCCGGCCGAGTTCACGGCAGCGCGGACCGCGCGCGCGAAGGAGGCCGAGGGTCCGCTCGCCGCGCGCATCCGCAAGATCCGCAAGCCGGTCGTGGCGGCGTGGGTCGTCGACCTCCTCGCCCGCGAGGGAATGCTGTCCGAGGCGCTCGAGCTGGGGGCGGCGCTGCGTGAGGCGCAGGACAACCTCGACGCCGCCGAACTGTCGCGCCTCGGACAGCAGCGGAGGCAACTCGTGGCGGCGCTCGGACGGCAGGCTGCCGCCGCGGCCGAGAAGCAGGGGGTGACGGTGAGCGCGGCGGCGCAGTCCGACATCGAGTCGACGCTCAATGCCGCGCTCATCGATGCCGACGCGGCCGCCGCGGTCGCGACGGCGCGCCTGGCGGTCCCGCTCGAAGCGGGCGCGGCGGGCGACTTCGACCTCGCCGGGGCTGTCACGGGATCGGTGCCCGCGGCAGCGGTCGCTTCGCCGCCGACCGACGAGCTCGCGGAGCGGCGGGCGCGCCGTGCGGCCGATCAGGCGGTGCGGGACGCAGAGCGGGCGGTCGAGCGCGCTGAGCGGGAGCGCACCCAGGCACAGGCGAAGCACGGACGCGCTCAGGAGCGTGCCGGACGGCTGGCCGAGCGCGTCGAGGCGCTGCGCGCCGACCTCGCACGGGCCGAGGCCGAGGCGGCGGATGCCCAGGACGACCTGGACCAGACCGAGCGCACGGCCACGCAGGCCGCAGAGGCGGAGGAGGCGGCACGCGCCGCCCGAGACGAGGCGCAAGCGGCCCGCGACCGCCTCGGCTGAACAGACCTCAGGCCTCCCCGCCGACGTCGCCGAGATCATCCGACGCCCATCGATCGGGCGCTGCCGGGCCCGCACGGCCGCGTAACCTTGACGGAGTGGACCTGAACGAGACCCGCTCCTGGAACCGCTTCTACGCCGCCGGCACTCCCGTCGACATCGAGCTCCCTACCGGATCGCTCGTCGACCTGCTCGATGACCGTGTCGCCCGTTTCGGCGACCGTCCGGCGATCACCTTCTTCGGTGCGACGCTGACCTACCGCCAGCTCGGCGAGCGCGTGGCGCGGGTGGCCCGGGGGCTGGCCGACCTGGGGGTGCGCCGCGGCGATCGCGTCGCGCTCGTGCTCCCCAATGCACCGCAGCACGTCGTCGCGTTCTACGCCGTGCTGCGTCTGGGCGCGGTCGTCGTCGAGCACAACCCGCTCTACACGCGGGACGAGCTGGAGGTGCAGTTCCGCGACCACGGCGCGCAGCACGTGATCGCGTGGGACAAGATCGCCCCGGTCATCCGCTCGATGCCCGACGACCTCGGAATCCGCGCGGTCATCGCCGTCGACATCACGCGAGCGATGCCGTTCGCCACCCGGCTCGCCCTTCGTCTGCCGGTCGCGAAGGCCCGCGCCTCCCGCGAGAAGCTGACGGCGCCGGCGCCCGGCACCGTGCCTTTCGCGCAGCTGGAGAAGTCCCCGCCGCTGGACGGTGCGACGCCGCGCCCGGCGGTGGCCGATGTCGCGTGTCTGCAGTACACCTCGGGCACCACCGGCACCCCCAAGGGGGCGATCATCACGCACGGCAACCTGTGGGCCAACGCGCGGCAGGGCGCGGCCTGGATGCCCGACTTCCCCCACGGCGAGAGCAACATCTACGGGCTGCTGCCGATGTTCCACTCGTTCGGGCTCCTCCTGTCGGTGATCTACTCGGTCGAGACCGCGTCGCGTGCCGTCCTGTTCCCGACGTTCGACCCGCAGCTCGTCGTGCAGGCGGCGAAGAAGTTCCCCCCGGCGTTCGTGCCGGCCGTCCCGCCGATGTTCGATCGCCTCGCGCGGGTCGCCCGCGACGGCGCGCTCGACCTGAGCGGCGTCGTCTATGCGATCTCGGGTGCGATGACGTTGACCCCGGCGGTCGTGAAGCGCTGGGAGGATCTCGCCGGGAGCATGCTCAACGAGGGTTACGGGCTCACCGAGACGAGCCCGGTGGCGCTCGCCAACCCGTTCACCGATCACCGCAAGATCGGGGCGATCGGCATCCCGTTCCCCTCCACCGACATCCGCGTCGTCGACGCCGACGAACCCACGAGAGAGGTCGCGCAGGGCGAGGTGGGCGAGCTGCAGATCAAGGGTCCGCAGGTGTTCCAGGGGTATTGGAAGCGGCCCGAGGAGACAGCGGCCGCGCTGATGGCGGGTGGGTGGCTGCGCACCGGCGACCTCGTGGTGCAGGACGAGGAGGGTTTCGTGACCGTTGTCGACCGCAAGAAGGAGCTGATCATCACGGGCGGCTTCAACGTGTCGCCGAGCGAGGTCGAACGCGTCGTCGCGGCCGTGCCGGGCGTCGCCGCGGCGGCGGTCGTGGGGGTGCCACGCGGGGGAGGGGCCGAGGTCGTGACGGCGGTCGTCGTGCTCGACCCTGGTGCGTCGTTCGATGAGGAGGCGGCGCGCGCCGCCGCTCGTGAGCACCTCGCGGAGTACAAACGCCCCACCACCTACCTCGTGTGGGAGGAGCTGCCGACCTCGCTGATCGGCAAGGTGCTGCGACGGCGGGTGCGCGACACGCTCATCGCCGATCGCACCGCGGTGCGCGCGCTCCCCGCAGACGACGACGCGGCGTCCTGATCCTCATGACGACGAGGCGCGCGGCGCTCACCCGCGTGGCGGCAGCGCTCACTGCGGTGGCGCTGCTGATGAGCCTCACCGCGTGCGGCGTCTTCTCCGAGCGCACCGAACGCGGAGGAAACGCAGCTCCGACCACCACCTCCGCCCCGGAGGGCGACGGAGAGGCGACAGGGGAGGCGCCACGGGAGGTGCGAGGGGAGGTGGCGATCCTCGTGGCCGTGATCGACGGCGACACCATCGCGACCGATCGGGGGAAGGTGCGGATCATCGGCATCGACACCCCGGAGCGCGATGAGTGCGGCTACGCCGAAGCGTCGGCCCTTCTCGCCGACCTGATGACGCCGGGCGACGAGCTGACTCTCGAGCTCCCTCCCGGTCAGAATGCGGAGGACCGGTACGGCCGCCTCCTGCGCCACGTGTTCACGGCCGAGGGCGTCGACGTCGCGCTGCGGCAATTGCAGAAGGGCGTCGCGGTCGCGCGCTACGACTCGACCGACGGCTACCCGAAGCACCCTTACGAGCGCGAGTATCACGCCGCCGAGGCGGGGGCGACCGCCGCTTGCTGAGGGAGCCGGGGCGACTCGTCGCCGGCCGCCGCGGGTGGAGCCGCCGTTCACAACTCCGGAAGAAGCAGCGCGGACGGCCGCGAGCGCCGCTGCCGGCCCCCGCGCCGTGCACGCTTCCGGAGTTCTGAACGGAAGGATCGTGCGCCGCGAGCGAGGCTCGCAGCAGCCACGCGTACGCGGGGAAGCTCCGTCGTCAGCGGACCCGGACGGTCTCCGCGGTCGCGTCGGCGGCATCCGCGAGGGCCGCCAGGAAACCCACGACGTCGCGGCGCTCCGCGCTGTCGAGGTTGGTGGTGAGGTCGACGAGGCGCGTTTCGAACGATTCGAGCGTGCGCGCGATGGTCGCCTCGGCTTCCTCCGTCGCGGCGATGAGGATGCTGCGGCGGTCGGTGGGGTGACTGACACGCTCGACCATGCCGTTGCGCTCGAGGCGATCGATGAGCGCGGTGGTGGAGGCGGAGCTGATTCCGAGGTGACGGGAGATCTCGCGCGGCATGACGTCGCGGCCGCCCGCACTTTCGCGCAGCAGCAGCCGGAGGATGGCGAGTTCGTTGTCGCTCATGCCTGTGTCGCTGCGGATGCGCGACAGCATGGCGGTGTCTGCCGCCCGGAAGCGGCGGTACGCGTCGAGCACGGCTTCCACCGAGTTGTCGATATCGATATCGCTCATGACACCTCCTCGGCTCCTCTCGACCTGGAGCCTCGTTCACAAACATAGTACATCGGCAAGTATCTCGTTTGACTAACTACTTTTTGTGTGAGTAACATTCCTGGCAAGCCAGTTGGAGTGATCTGCGGATCACCTGAGAAGGAGTCATCATGGGTCGCCTGTACTACGGAAACAGCACAGAGTCGTTCGTCATGCCCGACCGGGTACTGGCTCACCTGAAGGTGGTGGCCTCGACGAAGCTGCGTCGGTCGGAGAGCTTCACCATCTCGTGGCCTCAGCCGGGGAACCCCGCCGGCCGGTCGACGATCTGGCTGCACTGCTCGATCCCGCTGCGGTTCGAACTCGACCGCGCAGACGAGGTCTCGATGGACCGCCGCTACCTGGAGGAACTCGCGCAGGCTGCGGCGTCGTCCGGCGGCATCGTGCTCGACTTCGCCGACGAGGACGTCCAGCAGCACGCCGAGCCCGTCGCCCCCGTCACGCTCGCCTCCGACCTGCGGAGGGCGGCATGAGCGCCCCGGCGGCCGTGTCGTCCGCCAAGCGCACGGGCGTCCGGGCCACCTGGGCACGCGTCGACTCGGGATTCCACGTCGCCTCGCGAGACGGCGAGTTCCTCGGTTACATCGACCAGGCGACCGACGGCAGCTTCCTCGCTTTCGACGGCCGGTCGACGCCGGTGGGACGCTACGACGCCCTCCGTGACGCGAAGCGCGCCGTGCTCTCGGTGGAGGGCGCGCGTTCCGCGAAGCAGCGGTCGTCGCGCACCCGCAGAGTGTTCGAGCGGGCCGCGGCCGTCACGGGCGTCATCGCCGGTGGTGTCGCGCTGACCGCGGGCGCGGTCGCCCCTTACCTCTGATCGAACCGCTGACGCGGCCGGCCCGCTGACCTGAGCCGACCTGAGCCGACCTGGGCTGATCTGAGCTGACCTGAGCTGACCTGAGGCGTCAGATCCCCGGTCGGGACTCCGTGCGCTGCTGCAGCACGGCGTCGGTCTTCAGCTGCAGGAAATCGAGAAGCCGCGCGAGCGTCCCGAGATCGTGGGCCAGCGCGGCGACGCCGGCGCTGTCGAGGTCGAAGCTGTCGTGGCGGGCCTCGAAGGTCACGACCCAGTGCGGAGCACCGTCCTGCATGACGGGCTGGATGTAGGTCACGGTCGAGGCGGTGCGCAGCGACACGACCACCATTCCCGATTCGGGGCCGGCGGTGAATTCCTTTTCGAGGACGGTGACGTCGGTCGTCAGAGTCTCGCGACCACTGAACTCGTCGACCCAAGAGCGGACTGTCGCTTGATCGCGATATGGCATGAGACCTCTTCGGGGAAATGTGCCGAGGGGCGGGCACCCCTCCATTATGCGGCCTTCACCTGTAAACCACCCGTTCGGCCGGGAAAGAATCGGCCCCGACCCGGGCTCGGCCCATGAGGGGTGGTGACGGTCGGCGCTGCGCGCCAGGATGAGGCGCATGCCGGAGTCACCTGAAGTCGAGGTCCTGACGCGCTTCGTGCGCGATCGATCCGTGGGTCGTACCGTCCAGGCGCTGGAGCTCGAAGAGTTCCGCGTGCTCAAGACACGGTCCCGTCTCGTCGACGAGCTGGCGGGGCGGGTGGTGCGCGGAGTGACCCGTTTCGGCAAGCACCTCGCATTCGCCACCGATGGTCCCGTGCTGGTCGCGAGCTTCGGGCGGGCCGGATGGATGCGCGAACTCCCCGAGCACGCGGATGCCGCCGTCGTTCCGGCGGCGGGGGTCGCCGATGCGGCCTCCGTCGCGGTGATGCCCTTTCGGGAGGGGCGAGGCTTCGCGTTCACCGACGCGGGCGACTGGCTGTCGTTCGGGCTGTCGATCGTCGATGATGCGAAGGACGTCGCGGGCATCGCGAAGCTCGGCCCCGATCCCCTGTCGGGCGCCTTCACGCGCGACGACCTCGACCGGGTCACGCGAGGACGGCGGAAGCAGCTCAAGGCCCTGCTGCAGGAGCAGGAGGCGATCGCCGGAATCGGCAATGCCTACTCCGACGAGATCCTCCACGTGGCGCGTCTGTCGCCCGTCGTCCACGCCGCCTCGCTCGACGATGCTCAGCGCGACCGGCTGTTCGCGGCGATACAGGAGGTGCTGTCGGGAGCGCTCGCGGCACGCACCGGGGTGCCGATCGCCGATCTGAAGGCGCACAAGGCGGCGTCGATGCGGGTGCACGGGCGCACCGGCGAGGCGTGTCCCGTGTGCGGCGGCACGGTCGCCGACATCCCCGGTTCGAAAGGGGCGGCGCAGTACTGCCCCCGGTGTCAGGGCGAGGGCCAGGGAGCCGGGCTCGGCCAGGGATCCGGGGTCGGCCAGGGATCCGGGCCGGTCGTCGACGTCTGATCGCCGTTCAGTCCGCGCCGTACGCCCTGGCCATCCAGCGGGAGTAGGCGTGCCAAGGCTCGGCAGCGGCCTGCGCGCGCACCTCTGCGATGTGCGCCAGGAGCGACGGCGCCGCCGTGAACCATTCACCGCCTTCGCGCAGGTCGGCGAACTCGCGATGTCGTCGTTGTTCCACATCGCGTCCGCCGGGCTCGAAGGCGAGGAGCTCCTCGTGACGGATCGCGGCCAGCCGCTGCCGCGGACGGTGGGACGTTCCGATCTTGATGCGGTCGGCCCAGCGCAGGTAGTAGACGACGTCGACGCGTGGGGGTGGCAGATCGGCATCGGGCACATCGCCCACGCGCCAGCCGCAGACGGCGCAGTACCAGCGCTCGCCGCGGCGCTCACCCGCCGTGTGCCCGCACAGCAGGCACCGGTGGGGGAGCAGTGTCACGTCGGCCACTCGGCGATCGTACGTGCGTCTCCCGACAGCGGCGACTGCGCCCAGGCGGACGCCTTCTGCGTGTGCGTATCAGAACGTCGGTGAGCCCGTCAACGGGTGGGCCCAGTTGCCGGAGAGCCCCTAACGTGGTCCTTGCAACATCGGGTGGTACACGGTCGAGCGGGTGGTGTTCGGGTCACCGCGCGCTCCTGTGATCCGCCGGAGAGGGTCCCGCCGTCACGGGCTTCGGCAGGGGCCCTCTCCCGTTTCCGAGACCTCTCCCGTTTCCGAGACCTCTCCTGTTCCCGACCTCGCCTGTTCCGGACCTCTCCTGTACAGGAACAGGCCGGCCGCACGCACCCCCGGCGTCCGGGTCTCATCTCATGGTGTCGAGGATGCCCGTGAGCTGCTCGAACGTGGTGCGCGGATTCACGAGCGCGAACCGGGCGTTCGTGCGACCGCGGTGTCCGCTCGGCGTCACGAACGCGTGCTGATCGTCGAGCAGGCGCGACGACCACGCGTCGTAGTCCCTCTTCTCCCAGCCGTTGCGTTCGAAGACGACCACCGACAGCTGCGGGCGCCGCACCAGGGTGAGTTCGGGGCGCGCGTCGATCTCGTCGGCGATCCGCTGCGCGAGCGTGAGCGAGGAGGCGACCGCCTCGCGGTACACGCCGCGCGCCGTACGTGGCGAGCGAGAACCACAGGGGCAGTCCGCGGGGCGCCGGGTGAGGTGCGCCGCATAGTCCGACGGGCTCCAGTCGCTCTTCTCGGTGAGGGTGTCGAGGTATTCGGCGTGCTGCGTGTGGGCGCGGCGGCCGAGCTCGGGATCGCGGTAGAGCAGGGCGCAGGCGTCGAACGGGGCGAACAGCCACTTGTGCGGGTCGACGACGAGCGAGTCGGCGTGCTCCACGCCCGCGAACAGCGGCCGTGCGGCCGGCGCGAGCATCGCCGCAAGACCGTACGCGCCGTCGACGTGCAGCCAGAAGTCGAGACTCGTCCTTCAAGGCGGCGACCCCGGCGATGTCGTCGACGATGCCGAAATTCGTGGATCCGGCGGTCGCGACGACGGCGAAGACGCTCGCCCCGTGCTCTTCCAGCGCGGCGCGCACGGCACCGGCCCGCAGCACGCCGTCGTCGGTGGGCGCCACGGCGACCACCTCGACGTCCATCACGCGGGCGGCCGAGGCGATCGACGAGTGCGCTTCCGCACTGCACACCACGCGCCACCGGTCGGGACGCTCGCGGGTGGCGATCGCCGCCTCGCGGGCGGCGACGAGAGCCGACAGGTTGCCGAGCGTGCCGCCCTGCACGAACACGCCGCCGGCGCGCGAGGGCAGGCCGAACTCGTCGGCGAGCCACCGCAGCACCTCGTTCTCGGCATGGACGGCTCCCGCTCCCTCGAGCCACGAGCCGCCGTACAGGGCGCTCGCCGACACGACGACGTCGAACGCGGCCGCCGCTTTCGACGGCGCCGACGGGATGAACGAGAGGAACTGCGGGTCGTCGGTGGTGATGCAGGCGGGAGCGAGCACGTGCTCGAAGACCGAGATGGCCTTTCGTGCGCCGATACCGTCTTCGTCGATCGTGCGACCTGCGAGTCGTGACAGCTCCGCGGGCGGCAGCGGCTTGTCGAGCGGGGTGTCGCTGGAGAGCAGGCGCCGGCGCGAGTAGTCGAGCACGAGGTCGACGATCGTGCGGGCCTCGTCGCTCACCTCGTGCATGCGCACGTGCGGTTCGGTCATGAGAACTCCTGGTTCGGGCGGGTCGTGCGGTCCGGGCGGTTCCGGCGGGAGGCGACGGGAAGGCGCGGCGTGCGGGGAGGGGCGACGCGGCGGCTGCCGGTGGCTTCGAAGGCCGTGGCGAGCCGGAGCAGCGCGGTGTCATCGTAGGCGCGTCCGGCGAACGTGAGGCCCACCGGCATCCGGATGTCGTCGAGCAGTCCCATCGGCACGGTCACGGTCGGGATGCCGAGGTGGCGGATGGCGAGGTTGCCGTTGGCGATCCACGTGCCGTTGCGCCAGCCGAGGTCGGCCGATGCGGGGTTCACGTCCATGTCGGCCGGGCCGATGTCGGCCACGGCGGGAAAGACGACGGCGTCGAGCGCGAGGTCGTCCATCCAGTCCTCGAGGTCGACCTGCCGCGTGCGCTCGAGGCCGCGAAGACCGTCGGCGAGCTCGGGCATGTCGTCGAGTCCGGCGCCCGGATGCTCGCGCACCCACGCCGGATACTCGGCGATGTCGTCGTCGAAGCCCGTGTACCGGTCGGGCAGGGCGCCCGGCGGGTGCGGGAAGATCGTCGCACCATCGACGTCCGCGAGCGACGAGAGGGCCGGGTCGCCGTTGGCGGCGAGGAAGTCCTCCCACCCCCAGGCCGAGAGGTCGACGATCTCGCGCCGAAGGAATCCGGGGTCCACGAAGCCGCGCGTGCCGATCGTCGGCGCCCCGGCGCGATCGCCCTCGTAGTTGCTGACGACAGGGAAGTCGACCTCGATCACCTCGGCGCCCGCGGCTTCCAGGTCGGCGCGCGCCGCCTCCCAGAGGGCGATGATCGACGGGCGGGTCTCGATCGTCTGGCCCGTCGGGCCGCCGATGGTCGTGCCCGTCCCGCTGTCGGGGTCGGCGTTGATGTACATGCGTGGGATGCCGAGGCGCATGCCGGTGAGAGTCGCACCCTCCGCCAGCGCCGGGTACGACGCGGGGCGCACCTGCGACGCCCGGGGGATCTCCACCCACGGCTGCACGCGCCAGAAGTCGCCGCGGGGCTGCGTGTCGTCGGCGACGATCACGTCGAGCACGGCGAGCAGGTCGGCCATGGTGCGGGTGTGCGGCACGACGACGTCCATCGTCGGCACCAGCGGCCAGTTGCCGCGCACCGAGATCACGCCGCGGGACGGCGTGTAGGCGCAGAGCCCGTTGTTCGAGGCGGGGCCGCGCCCGCTCGACCACGTCTCCTCGCCGAGCCCGAAGGCGGCGAAGCTGGCGGCTGTCGCTGTTCCCGAGCCGTTCGACGACCCCGATGCGAACGGGGCGGTCAGCCAATCGGCGCTGTAGGGACTCTCCGCGCGGCCGTAGAGCCCGCGCTGCATCCCTCCGTTGGCCATCGGCGGCATGTTGGTGAGGCCCAGGCAGATCGCGCCGCCCGCCCGCAGGCGCTCGATCGTGAACGCATCGCGCTGGGCGACCAGATCGGCGAAGGCGGGGGAGCCCGACGCGGCGGTGAGTCCGGCGACGAGATAGCTGTCCTTCGCGGTGTAGGGGATGCCGTCGAGCGGGCCGCGCAGCTCACCCCGCGCACGGCGGGCGTCGCTCTCGGCGGCCTCGGCGCGCGCCCCGGGATTGCGGACGACGACCGCGTTGAGCGCCGTCGGGGTGCCTGGTGCGTCGAACGCGTCGATGCGCGCGAGGTAGGCGTCGACGAGCGCGACGGCCGTCGCACGGCCCGTCCGCAGGGCATCCTGCAGGTCGGCGATCGACGCCTCGACCACGTCGACCCCGCTCATGATCGCACTCTCGTCGGCGGCACAGCGGGCTGCTGCTGCGTGATGCAGTGGATGCCGCCGCCGCGCGCGAAGATCGGGCGGGCGTCGACCGTGACGACCTCGTGGCCGGGGTACGCGTCGGCGAGCACGGCCGCCGCGCGGGCGTCGGCGTCTGCCTCGCCGAACCCGCACGCGATGACCCCGCCGTTCACGACGAGGTGGTTGACGTAGCTCCAGTCGACCCAGCCGTCGTGATCGCGGAGGGTGTGCGGGGCGGGCAGGTCGATGATCTCGAAGCGGCGGCCGGCCGCATCGGCCTGTTCGGCCAGCAGCGCCCGCAGCTCCGCCGACACCGCATGGTCGGGGTGGGCGGGGTCGCGCTGGTCGTGCAGCAGGACACGGCCGGGCGACGGGATCGCGGCGACGATGTCGACGTGCCCGTTGGTGCCGAAGTCGTCGTAGTCGCGCGTGAGGCCGCGGGGCAGCCACACCGCCGTCGTGGCGCCGATGGTGCGGGCGAGCTCGGCTTCCACGCGGACCTTGTCGGCGAACGGGTTGCGACGCGGGTCGAGCTGCACCGTCTCGGTGAGGAGCACCGTACCTTCGCCGTCGACGTGGATGCCGCCGCCTTCGTTGACGAGCAGCGAGCTCACGAGTTCGGCGCCGGTCGCCTCCGCGACGAGCCGGCCGTGCGCGGCCGACTTCCGCCACTGCGCCCACGCGGGCGCGCCCCAGCCGTTGAAGACCCAGTCGACTGCGCCGAGCGCGCCCGTCTCGTCGTCGACGACGAAGGTGGGACCGGAGTCGCGCATCCAGAACTCGTCGACGGGCGCCTCGAGGAGGTCGACCTCGCCGGGCAGCATGCGGCGTGCGCGTGCCGTCTCGGTCGGATCGACGACCATCGTGACGGGTTCGAATCGCGCGACGGCGGCGGCGACCGCTGTCCACGCCGCATATCCCTCTGCGCGGAGCGCGTCGGTGTCGCCGAGCGTCTCGCCCGCGGCGGGGAACGTCATCCAGATGCGGTCGTGCGGCGCCGTCTCTGCGGGCATTCGCCAGGCCATCGTGTTCTCCTCTGGCATCCCGCCGGGAGCGGGGGCTAGTATTGATCATGCGATCAACAAAGGGAGCGTACCGAGCGGATGAGCGAGACGTCAACCACCCGTCGCGTGCGGAAGAGTCCCGACGAGCGCCGGATCGAGATGGCGGGGGCGGCCCGGGCCATCGCGCTCGCCGAGGGGCTCGACGCCGTCACGCTCCGCGCGGTCGCAGCACGCATGGGCGTGGCCCCGGGACTCGTCGCCCATTACGCACCGAGCATGGACGACCTCGTCGCCGACACCTTCGGCGAGCTGGTGTCTCAGGAACTCGCCGAGGTCGTGTCGCTCATCGAGCGCGAGGAATCCGCGACGCGCCGGCTCGCCGTCCTGCTCGGAACGCTCCTCGACGGCTCACGGGGCGACATCACGCTCGTCTGGGTGCAGGCGTGGGGGATGGGGGCCCGCAACGACGCGCTCGCCGCCCGCGTGCGGGCCGAGATGGACCGCTGGCAAGAGGCGCTGGCGTCGGAGATCGACCGCGGCATCGACGCCGGCGAGTTCGCCCGCGACGACGCCCGCGCCCTCGCGTGGCACCTGCTCGCCATGATCGACGGCCTCAACGCGCACTCGCTCGTGCGGTGGAACGCCGGCCCCGACCGTGGCGCGCTCACCCTGCGCGCCGTGGCAGGACTCCTCGGGGTGGATCCCGCGTCGCTGCGCACCTGAGCACCCCGGTGGCTCCGCGCCCTACCGCCCGGCGACGAGGTCGGCGACGCGGGCGATCGGTGACGTGCGCTCGCCGCCGCGGGCCTCGAGGCGGTCGGCCATACCGTACGCGGCGTAGAGCCCGTGGGTCGCTATCCACCGGAGAGGCTCCACCTCCCAGCGCCGGGCGCGGTGCCCGACCCACGGGAGGGTGACGAGGTCGGTGTCGCGGCCGAGCACGAGGTCGGCGAGGGTGCGCCCGGCGAGGTGCGTCGTGGCGACTCCCGTGCCGACATAGCCGCCCGCCCAGCCGAGACCGGTCGACCGGTCGAGACCGACGGTCGCGGCCCAGTCGCGCGGCACGCCGAGCACACCCGACCAGGCGTGCTCGACGGGCACCTGCGCCGCCGACGGGAAGAACTCCCGCAGCAGCGCCGTGAGCGTTCGCACGGTGCGATCCTGGGTGCGCCCGTCGGAATCGACGCGCGAACCGTACCGGTAGGGCACGCCGCGCCCGCCGAACGCGATGCGGTCGTCGGCGGTGCGCTGCGCATACATGTAGACGTGCGCGAAGTCGCCGAGCGTCGCGGCACTCTCCCAGCCCACCTCCTGCCAGAAAGCCTGCGACAGGGGCGCCGTCACGATCATCGACGAGTTCATCGGCAGCCACGTGCGATGCTCCGCAGCGAGAGCGGCGGTGAAGCCCTCGGTCGCACGGATGACGTGGTCGGCACGCACCGTGCCGCGGGCGGTCACCGCGCGTCCGGGTTCGATCGCCTGCACGGTCGTGTCTTCGTAGATCGCCACGCCGCGCCGCTCGACGGCCTCCGCGAGGCCGCGGACGAGCTTTGCCGGGTGGATGCGGGCGCAGTGCGGATGCCACAGACCACCCACGGCGCCGCCGACGCGCACCTCCGCGGCGGTGCGCCGCACATCCCACAGCTCGACGTCGGTGTGCCGCCATCCCGCCTCTGCCTGGTACGCGTTCCGCAGGCGCGCGAGCTGCGCCGCGTTGCGCGCGACCTCCAGCTCGCCGCCCTTGCGGATGTCGGCGTCGATCCCCTCGGCCGCCGCGACGCGGATGACCTCGTCGACGGTGTCGTTCATGGCCGCCTGCTGGCGCGTTCCGCCTTCGCGACCGTAACGCTCGCGCCCGCCGGTGACCGAGTTCGTCAGCCAGCCGCCGTTGCGCCCCGACGCCCCGAAGCCGGCGAACCGCTGCTCCAGCACCGCGATGCGCAAGTCGGGCTGCAGCGACGCGAGATAGTAGGCGGTCCACAGTCCCGTGTATCCCGCTCCGACGATCGCGACGTCGACCTGCAGGTCACCGGGCAGCGGCGCACGCGAAGACGGCACCCCCTCCTGCGCCCACCAGAACGAGACGCCGCCGTTGACCGTCATCGACCGCCGCCGGTCAGGCTCGTGCGGTGCGGGCGTCGGCCGCCGCGGCATCGGCGATCGACAGCGCCTCGTCGATGATGTCGAGGCCGCGCACGAGATCGTCCTCCGAGATCACGAGCGGCGGCGCGACGTGCACGCGATTGAAGTGGGTGAAGGGCCACAGGCCCGCCTTCTTGCAGGCGGCAGCGAACGCCGCCATCGGGGCGGCGTCGGCACCCGGCCGCGTTGAACGGCACGAGCGGCTCGCGTGTCTCGCGATCGGTCACGAGCTCGATCGCCCAGAACAGGCCGCGGCCCCGCACCTCGCCGACCGACTCGTGCCTTTCTGCCATCGCCGCCAGTCGCGGGCGCGACGACGCGCTCGCCGAGGTCGCGCACCCGCTCCAGGATGCCGTCGCGTGCAAACACCTCGAAGGTGGCGACGCCGGGCGCGCACGCGAGCGGATGACCCGAGTACGTGAGGCCGCCGGGAAAAGCGACCGTGTCGAAATGCGCCGCGATCCGGTCGGAGATGACGACGCCGCCGAGCGGCACGTATCCCGAGTTGACGCCCTTGGCGAAAGTGATGAGGTCGGGCACGACGTCGAAGGCCTGGAATGCGAACCATTCGCCGATGCGGCCGAAGCCGACCATGACCTCGTCGGCGATGTAGACGATGCCGTACTTGTCGCACAGGTCCCGCACGCCGGGGAGATAGCCCGGCGGCGGCACGAGCACGCCGTTCGTGCCGACGACCGACTCGATGATGATCGCGCCGATCGTCGAGGCGCCCTCCAGCACGATCGTCTGCTCCAGGTGCTGCAGGGCGCGCTCGGCCTCCTGCTCGGGGCTGTCGGAGTGGAACGGCGACCGGTACGCGTACGGGCCGAAGAAGTGCGCGACCGATCCGTCGCCGGGCTCGTTCGCCCAGCGGCGCGGGTCGCCCGTGAGGGTGATCGCCGTCGAGGTGTTGCCGTGATAGCTGCGGTACATCGACAGCACCTTGCGCTTGCCGGTGACGAGGCGCGCCATGCGGACGGCGTTCTCGACGGCATCCGCCCCGCCGTTGGTGAAGAAGACCTTGTTCATGCCGTCGGGGGCGACCTCCGCGATGCGCCGGGCGAGTTCGCCGCGCACGTCGCTGGCCATCGACGGCTGGATCGTCGCGAGGCGGCCCGCCTGACGCTGGATCGCCTCGACCAGGTCGGGGTGCTGGTGACCCAGGTTGAGGTTGACCAGCTGCGACGAGAAGTCGAGGTAGCTGTTGCCCTGCAGATCCCAGAACGTCGCGCCCGACCCGCCCGCCACCGGCACGGGGTCGATGAGGGCCTGCGCGCTCCACGAGTGGAAGACGTGCCCGCGGTCGTCGGCGCGCACGCGGGCGTCGGCGTCGGGATCGGCGGCGGGGACGAGGGTGTCGGCGGTGGTCATGACGTGGTCTCCGGAGTCAGCGGTCTGGGGTGGGGTCAGCGGGAGGGGATCAGTGATTGCTGGGGAACCCGAGGCTGATCTGGCTCTCGCTCGGGTCGGGCCAGCGCGTGGTCACGACCTTGCTGCGCGTGTAGAAGTGGATCGATTCGGGGCCGTAGATGTGCGAGTCGCCGAACAGCGAGCTGCGCCACCCGCCGAACGAGAACGCGCCGACCGGCACCGGGATCGGCACATTCACGCCGACCATACCCACTTCGATGTCGAACTCGAACTGGCGCGCGGTGCCGCCGTCGCGCGTGAACACGGCGGTGCCGTTGGCGAACGGGCTCGTGTTGATGAGCGCGACCGCTTCGTCGTACGACGCGACGCGCACGACCGACAGCACCGGGCCGAAGATCTCCTCGTCGTACACCTTCATGCCGGGACGCACGTTGTCGACGAGCGAGATGCCGAGGAAGAATCCCGCGGCGTCGAACTGCTGCCGGGTGCCGTCGACGACCACCGTCGCGCCCTCGGCCGCCGCGCCCGCGACATACGAGGCGACCTTGTCGCGGTGCTCGCGGGTGATGAGGGGCCCCATCTCGCTCGACGGGTCGGTGCCTGGGCCGATCTTCAGTCCGGCGACCCGCTCGGTGACCTTCGCGACGAGAGCGTCGGCGACGTCGTCGCCGACCGCGACGAGCACCGAGACGGCCATGCAGCGCTCGCCGGCCGAGCCGTACGCGGCCGACACCGCGGCGTCGGCCGCAGCATCGAGATCGGCATCGGGCATGACCACCATGTGGTTCTTGGCTCCGCCGAGGGCCTGCACGCGCTTCCCGTTCGCGGCGGCCCGCTCGTAGATCGACTTCGCGATCGGCGTCGAGCCCACGAAGCTCACGGCACGCACGTCGGGGGAGTCGAGGATCGCGTCGACGGCGACCTTGTCGCCCTGCACGACGTTGAGCACGCCCGCGGGGAGGCCGGCCTCTTCGTAGAGCCGGGCCAGGAACAATGCCGCCGACGGGTCCTTCTCGCTCGGCTTCAGCACGACCGTGTTCCCGCAGGCGATGGCCGACGCCGTCATCCACAGCGGCACCATGACGGGGAAGTTGAACGGCGTGATGCAGCCGACGACGCCGACGGGCTGCTTGACGGAGTGCACGTCGACCCCGCGGGAGATCTGCTCGGAGTGCTCGCCCTTGAGGAGGTGCACGAGGCCCGCGGCGAACTCCACGTTCTCGATGCCGCGGCTGATCTCGCCCTTCGCGTCGGAGAGCACCTTGCCGTGCTCGCTCGTGATGATGGCCGCCAGCTCGTCGGTGCGCTCGACGAGCAGGTGGCGCAGGCGGAAGAACACATCGGCGCGCTTGATGAGGCTCGTCGCGCGCCAGCTCGGGAGAGCGGCGGCGGCCGCCGCGATCGCCTCCTCGGTCTCGGCGGTCGACGCGAAGGCGACCTCGTGCTGCACGGCCCCCGTGGCCGGGTCGTACACGGCGCCGGTGCGTTCGGCGGAGCCGGTCTCGGCTCCCACGATGTGGTGGCGGAGAAGGGCCATGAGATGTCCTTGTCGAGGGAAGGGATCGGGCGGAAGCGCGGATCCGGACAGAACGACCGGCATCCTCTAGGCTGTGCCTCGTCCCAGTGTTGCAGAGCGAGGAGGATCGTCTCGGTGGCTGAACGTCGCGAAGAATCAGCGATCCAGACGGATCGTCCGGGCGCGTCGGCGAGTCTGCCCACCGTGCGCGAGGTGCTAGCCCTCGAGGCGGTCGCGGCGGGAATGCCGCAGGTGCTCGTGGGCGATGCGGCCCTCGACGCGCCGGTGCGCTGGGTGCACGTGTCCGACAGTTCGGGCGTCGCGCGCCTGCTCGACGGCGGCGAGCTCCTGCTCTCGACGGGATCGTCGTGGCCCGCGGCACCCGACGAGCTGTCAGCCTTCGTGCGGGCCCTCGTTGCCGCGGGGCTCTCGGCCCTGTTCGTGGAGCTCGGCGCGCACTACCGGTACGTTCCCGCCGTGGTGGTCGAGACCGCGCGCGAAGAGGGGCTCGCCGTCGTCGCGCTCCGGCGAGAAGTGAAGTTCGTCACCGTCACCGAGGCGGTGCACCGCCGAATCATCGCCGACCAGAGCGCGGCCCTGCGCGCACGCGACGATGTGAGGGCCCGGTTCACGGCGCTCGCCCTGCGCGGATCTCCCGCCGACTTCATCGTCCATCAGCTCGCGCAGACTCTCGCCGCCCCCGTCGTGCTGGAATCGCTCGCGCACGACGTGATCGTCGCCGAGGTGCCACCGGCGCGCGAAGAGGAGCTGCTCACCCGCTGGCAGGTGCGGTCGCGCCTGGCGCACCGCGAC
This sequence comes from uncultured Actinomycetota bacterium, assembly GCA_963789095.1. GTDB lineage: Bacteria > Actinomycetota > Actinomycetes > Actinomycetales > Microbacteriaceae > Microbacterium. The sequence continues at coordinate 234,068 of CAWBJK010000005.1, read as the reverse complement.
GCCGAACACGAACACGGCGACGGCTGGCTCATCGTGCCGGTCGAGGCCCGCGGCATCCGCTGGGGGTATCTCGTCGCGCTGCCGGGCCCCGCACATCCCGCCGGGCGGGCGGGCGTGCTCGAGCAGGGCGCGATCGCCCTCGCCCTCGGACGGCTCACGGCGGGCGACGCCGACGAGTGGGCGCGCGTGGGTCAGCGTCAGCTCGTCGACGCGTTGCTCGCCGGCCGCTTCGCGAGCCTCGGGGGCGCCACGGCGCGTCTCGAAGCGGCCGGGCTCCCCATCGACGGGGCCCGCCTGTACGGACTCGTGGCGCTCGGGGCGCCCGTCGACGCAGAGGGCGCGGCAGCGGCGGCGGCCGAACTCGGCGGGCGCGTGCTCGTCGGAGGAGGTCCCGGCGCGACCGGCTCCGGACCGCAGCCGATGCTGCTGTCGCTCCCCCCGCGGGTGGCGTTCGACGCCGCCGAGGCCGCACGGTTCGCGAACGCCCTCACGGGGGCGCCCGCCGGACTCACGCTCTCGATCGGCACCGCCGCGCACGGCGTCGAATCGGCGCTCGCGTCGCTGCAGGAGGCGATCGACCTGTCGCGCACGCCCGGGGTGCGTGGCGCACGCGGACCCCGCGTGCTCCGCGCACAGGATCGGCCGCTCGCCCGGCTCGTCACCGCGCTCCGCGACGACCATCGCGTGCTCGACCACGGCGAGCGGATGCTCGCACCGCTCATCGAGTACGACCTCGCGCGCGGCGGCGACCTCCTCGACGTGCTGGCGGCGATGCTGTCGCACCCGGGCAACCGCACGGCCGCCGCAGCTGCGTCGCACCTGTCGCGCTCGGTCTTCTACCAGCGGATCGCTCTCATCCAGGAGCTGCTGGGCGTTGATCTCGACGACGGTGAAGTGCAGACCGCGCTGCACCTGGCTCTGCTCGTGCGCCGGTCGGCCACGGGCTGAGGCGCGTCAGGCGAGGTAGACCTTGCGGAGGGTCTCGCGCACCGTCCAGACCGTCCGCATCCCCGCCTCGAAGCTCACGATCGCGCCCGGGGCGAGCTCGATCGACGGCAGCGACGGCTTCACGAAGTCGACCGTCGCCGAACCTGCCACCACGACGAACACCTCGTCGACCTCGACGTCGGTCATCGTGCCCACCGTCATCTCCCAGATGCCGACGCCCATGTCCTCGTCGAGGTCGACCGACCCCGTCGCCGGCGACCCGGCGACCACCTGCGCGGCCGGCACGGGCGTGAGCGGAACGTCGACGTCGGCGGCCATGACGAGCACACCGGGATCCATGTCGGTCATGAATCGAACCCCAATCCGAGCGCGTCGAGGGTCTTCAGCAGAAGATTGCGCTTCCCTCCATTGTGGTCGGCCCGGTCCATCGACCAGCGCGTCGCGTTGATGCCGATCGCCGCGGCGGGCTCCGGTGGGAACGGCAGCGGGCGCTTGCGCACCATCTCCAGCGCGGTGCGCTCGGTCTCCGCGCCGTCGAGAAGGTCGAGCATCACGTTCCCCGCGAACCGCGTCGACCCGACGCCGAGACCCGTGAACCCCGCCGCGTACGCCACACGACCCTTGCGCGCCGTGCCGAAGAACGCCGTGAACTGCGTGGAGCTGTCGATCGCGCCCGCCCACTGGTGCGAGAACCGCAGGCCCTCCAGTTGCGGGAACGTCGTGAAGAAGTGGCTCGCGAGCTTCTCCCACACGTCCGGGCGCTCCTCGTAGCGCGGGTCGACGCGGCGGCCATAGTGGTAGAGCGCGTCGTAGCCGCCGAACAGGATCCGCCCGTCCTGCGTAGGCCGGTAGTAGTGGAACTGGTTGGCCATGTCGCCGATGCCCTGCCGGTCGCGCCACCCGATCGCTTCCTGCTGCTCGGCGGTGAGCGGCTCGGTCATGAGCGCGTAGTCGTACACCGGCACCGTCATGAGGCGGTTGCGCGTGAGGAGCGACGGAAACACGTTCGTCGCGAGGACGACGTGCGACGCCTGCACCCGCCCCTGCTCGGTGATCACCGCGGCGCCGCTGCCGGAGGTGTCGAGGCTCGTCACGCGGGAGCGCTCGAAGATCTGCACCCCGCGCTCCTCGGCGGCGCGGGCGAGCTCGGCCGCCAGCCGCGCCGGATGCACGAGCGCGCACGTCGCCTTCTCCCAGATGGCGGCGAGATACGTGGGGGAGTCCACCGACGCGCGCACGGCGTCGCCGTCGAGGTAGACGATGTCGGGGTCGTCCGCCGCCTCGTCGCGCCACTCATCGAGCCAGGCGAGCTGGTGCGGCTCGATCGCGGGGGCCAGCTGACCCGTGCGCTCGAACTGCACGTCGAGCCCCAGATCGGCCACGGTGCGCTCGATCTCGTCGAGGTTCCGGCGCCCGAGGCGTTCGAGGGTGTCGATCTCGTCCGGCCACCGGCGCTGACCGTTCTCGTGGCCGTGCGTGAGGCTCGACTCGCAGAAGCCGCCGTTGCGGCCCGACGCGGCCCAGCCCACCCGGTTCGCCTCCACCACGACCACACCGCGCTGCGGGTCGCGGAGCTTCGCGAGCAGCGCCGTCCACAGTCCCGTGTAGCCGCCGCCGACGATCACGAGGTCGGTCGACACGCCACCGCGGAGCGGGGCGCGATCGGGGCGCAGCGCCGGCGGCAGGTCGTCGATCCAGAAGGTGCGGCTCTCGGTGGCGGCCAGACTGTGCCGCACCACCGAGGCGGCGGGCGGGTTGCGTTCGAAGACCGTGGTGCCCACGGGTATCACTTCCTCAGTGTCGGTTCATAACTCAGTCTGTGCGATCGGGTGCCGGTGCGGGAGTGCCGCCACGACGCGGACCCGGGGGCGGAAGGGACGGTGCGCGAACCGCGGAGACTGAATTGTGAACGCGGTCGTGGCGACCTCGCCACGTGATGGCCCGTCCACGCCCCCGGTTGCTCACGCGTCGTCGGCGGCGAACACCCGACGGCCCTCGACGAACGTCTGCAGCACGCGGGTGGCGCCGATCTGGTCGGCGGGGCCGTCGAACGGGTCGCGGTCGAGCACGGCGAGGTCGGCGTACTTGCCGACCTCGATCGTCCCGGTGAGGCGGTCGAGGTGGTTCACCCACGCGGACCCTGCGGTGTACGCGGTGAGGGAGGTGCCGAGGTCGATCGCCTGCTCGGGAAGGAACGGCGCGTAGTCGCCTTCCTCGTACCCGGGCGCAGCGCGGCGGTTGACGGCGGTGTGGATCGCGGCGAGCGGGTTGGGCGACGACACCGACCAGTCGCTGCCGGCGGCGAGCACAGCGCCCGAGCGCAGCAGGTCGCCGAACGGGTACTGCCAGGCGTCGCGCGGCGAGCCCAGGAACGGCAGCGTGAGCTCGACCATCTGCGGCTCGAGCGTCGCCCACAGCGACTGCATGTTGGCGGCGACCCCCAGCGCGCAGAACCGGGGGATGTCTTCCGGATGGATGACCTGGATGTGCGCGATGTGATGCCGGTTGTCGCTGCGCCCGTTGCGGGTGATCGCGTGCTCGACCGCGTCGAGGCACTCGCGCACCGCGCGGTCGCCGATCGCGTGGAAGTGCACCTGGAACCCGGCGCTGTCGAGCTGCGGCACCGCCTCGTTCAGCACGGCGGGGTCGACGAACGAGATGCCGGAGTTGTCGGTGAAGTGCCCGTGCCCGTCGTGGTAGGGCTCGAGCATCGCGGCCGTGAAGTTCTCGGCGACTCCGTCCTGCATGATCTTGACGCTCGTCGCCTGGAACCGGCCGTGGCTGAAGCGGTCGCGCCGCTCCAGGAGCGACGGGATCTGTTCGAGGCCCTTCGTGCGGTCCCACCACAGGGCGCCGACGACGCGTCCGGTGAGGGTGCCGTCGGCCGCGGCCTGCCGGTAGGTCTCGCCCTGGTCGACGAGGTCGCTGTAGTCGCCGATGATCGCGTCCTGCCACGCGGTGATCCCGTAGGAGTGCAGGTAGCGCTGCCCGGCGACGAGCGCGTCGCGCAGGAACTCGGGCGACGGGTCGGGCACGAGGCGGTTCACGAGCGACATCGCGCCTTCGTGGAGCGTGCCGGTGGGGTGGCCGTCGGCATCGCGCTCGATGCGGCCGTCGGCGGGGTCGGGGGTGTCGCGGTCGATTCCCGCGCGTCGCAGCGCGACCGAGTTGACCCAGGCGCCGTGCCCGTCGCGGTTCGGGAGGAACGCGGGCCGGTCGGGCAGCACGCGGTCGAGCGCCGCCGCCGTCGGCGTACCTCCGGGGAACGCCGACATCGCCCAGCCGCCTCCGAGGATCCATTCCTCGTCGGGGTGGGTGGCGGCGTAGGCGGCGACCGTGGCGAGGTACTCGTCTTCGGTCGCGGCGTCGTTCAGGTCGCAGCGCAGCAGTTCGAGTCCGCCCGAGACGGGATGCACGTGCGCATCCTGGAACCCGGGGACGAGCAGGCGTCCGCCGAGGTCGACGACCTCGGTCGACGGCCCGATCAGATCACGCACACCGTAGCCGCCGACCGCGACGATGCGCCCGTTGGTGACGGCGACCGCTGTCGCCCGGGATCGCACGGTGTCGGCGGTGAAGACGGCTCCGCCCGTGAACACGAGGTCTGCGTACGTCATCCGTTTCCGATCTCCCTTCCGCGAGACGACGGCTGGAGGCCGAGAACGCGGGTGGAACCCATGCTCTCGGCGGCCAGGAGTCGTCTCGCGGTCATGGTTGGGCAGGGGGTCAGGCGCCGCCCATGGTGCGGGCGATGTCGGTGGCCGAGTCGCCGGCGCGCTTGAGCACGAGAGCCACGACGGCGAGAGCGATGAGGGTCAGCACGAGCATGATCGTCGATACGGCCGCGACCTCGGGGCGCAGGCCCGAGCGAACGGCGGAGAGCACGTAGACGGGCCACGGCGTCGAGCCCGACACCTGCACGAAGCTGGCGACGATCGTGTTGTCGAGGCTCAGCGTGAAGGCCAGGAGGAAGCCGGCGAGCACGGCGGGCATCGCGAGCGCGAGCGTCACCCGGCGGAAGGTCGTGAACGGGGTGGCGTAGAGGTCGCCGGAGGCCTCTTCGAGGTTGACGTCCTGCCCGACCAGCCGCGCCCGCACGATGTACGACACGACGGCGGTGGCGAACAGCGAACTGCCGATCGACAGGCGGACGATGCCGTCGTTGAAGATCGGCATGCCCCAGTCCTGGCCGAGGGTGACGAACCAGGGGAGGAGCGCGATGGCGTCGACGATCTCGGGCGTCACCGAGACCATGAGCAGAAGACCGAGGAACCACCACACCCACCGGCCGGGGTGCCGGGCCATCGCGATGCCGGCGAGAGTGCCGAGAGTGGTCGCGATGATGGCCGAGATGAGCGCGGTGATGAGCGACACCCGTACGGCATTCGAGACCGCGGGCTTCTCGAGGATGGTGAGGAACGCGTCGAACCCGAACCCGTCGAACGACACGAGCAGGCGTCCCGTGTTGAACGACGAGATCACGATGACGATGATCGGCGCGAACAGGAAGAGCAGCACCAGCACGCCCCACACGTTCAGTGCGAGGTCGCTCCACGAACGGGCGCGGCGCCTCCCGCTCCCGATCATCGACCCATCGCGCTGGCGCAGGATCGTCTCGGTCTTCGTGGTGGTCACGAGCGCACCTCCGCAGGCTCGGTGGTGTCGGGCTCGGTGGTGTCGGGCTCCGTGGTACCGGCGGCGGCGGGGGTGGCGTCGGCGGTCGCTGCCGGTGTCCCGGACTCTGCCGCGGGGGCGGCGGTGCCGAGCACGAGCCGGTTGCGTGCCCGGAACGGCAGGGCGATGAGCCACAGCAGCACGGCGGCGACGCCGATCGTGACGGCGATGACGAGCATGAGGACCACCGCCATGGCCGATCCGAGCGCCCAGTTCTGCGCGGTCTGGAACTGGCTCGCGACGAGCTGGCCGACCATGTTGCCCTTCGCGCCGCCGAGCACGGTGGCGGTGATGTAGTCGCCCATGAGCGGGATGAACACGAGCAGGACACCCGCGATCACGCCGGGGCGCGACAGCGGCAGCGTGACCCGCAGGAACGTGCTGACCTTGCCGGCTCCGAGGTCTTTCGAGGCTTCGCGCACGGCCGGGCCGACGCGGTCGAAGGCGACGAACAGCGGCAGGATCATGAGCGGCAGGTAGTTGTAGACCACGCCGATGAGCACCGCCGTGCGCGTGTACAGCAGGTCGAGCGGGCCGCCCAGCAGCCCGATCGCCTGCAGCCCGGACGACAGCCATCCCTCGGGGGCGAGGATCACCTGCCAGCCGATCGTGCGGATGAGGAAGTTGGTCCAGAACGGGATGAGCACGAGCGCGATGAGGAGCCCGCGGCGGTCGGCCCGCACCTTGAAGGCCATCCAGTACGCCACCGGCGCCCCGATCGCGAAGCACAGGATCGTGCCGAGCACGCCCACCCACAGGGTGTTCACGAACGTCGCGAAGAAGGTCGGCGACAGGGCCTCCGCATACCGGTCGAACGAGAGGATGTCGTTGGCGTGCGTGCCGAAGATGCCGGGCTTGTAGCCGAAGCTGAACCAGATCACCATCGCGACGGGCGCGACGAAGAAGATCGCCAGCCACGCCCACGCCGGGACGGCCAGCAGACCTCCGAGAGACCTCTTACGCACCCGCGGCGGCCTTCATCTCGTTCCAGATGGCGACGCGCTGCGTCTGCGACTCGTTGAGCTCCTGCTCCTTCATGGTGGCCAGCTGCTCGTCGGAGAAGAAGATGAGGTCGGTCATCTCCATGCCGACTTCGGCCGCCGCCGCCTCGCCGTCCTTGCCGCCCACGTTGTAGCCGATGTAGTCGAGGTTCGCGAGCAGGCTCTCGGGCGTCATCGAGTGGTTGATGAACGCGTGCGCCGCCTCGGGGTGCGGCGCGCCGGCGGCGATCGCCCAGTTGTCCATCCACAGCTCGGTGATGGGGCCCGGGAGCACCCACTGCCAGCGGTCGGGGTCGGCTTCGAGCAGGCCCAGCCGCGCGTCGCCGTTCCACGCCTGCATGAGCACGTGGGTGCCCTGCGGGATGGCGTTGCTGCCGGGGTAGGAGTCGAACGCCGAGACGTGCGGTGCGATCTCTTCGACGAGGAACGCCCGGCACGCCTCGAGCTCGTCGGCGTCCTGCGTGTTCCAGTCCATGTTGTTCGCCCAGAAGTAGGCGCCGATGATGCCGGCCGGGTCGTCGGACATGCTCGTCTTGCCGCTGGCCTCGTTCTGGGCGGCGTCGAAGAAGTCGCCCCAGGTCTTCAGTTCGCGCGTGATCACGGTCTTGTCGTAGACGAAGCCGGTCGTGCCCCACGCCTTGCAGATCGAGTAGTCGTTGTTCGGGTCCCATGCCCGGCCGAGGGCCGACGGGTCCATGTTGACGATGTTCGGAAGGAGGTCCTTGTTGAACTTCATCAGGAGGCCGTTCTCGATCATCTGCGGGATGAACACGCCCGTCGGCACGACGATGTCGTAGCCCGACGTGCCCTTCGCGGCGATGAGCTTGGCGATGAGCTCTTCGTTGGAGCTGTAGGAGTCGAGTGTGACCTTCGGGCCGAGCTCGCTCGTGAAGGCCGACACGACCTCGGGGGCGTCGTAGTCGCCCCACGTGTACACCGACAGCGAGCTCTCGAGCGCCCCGCCGGAGGCCTGCGGCTCGGAGCCGGGAGAGGTCGTTCCGCTTCCCGGCGCGCATGCGGCGAGGAGGGCGGTGCCGCCTGCGATCGCGGCGAAAGACAGGAAGCGGCGGCGCGAGAGCTCGTTCGCGATGATCGGGACGGCGCTGTCGTGGGCGAGGATGCGCAGCGGGGTGCGGGAGTCGGTCATCGTGGCCTCCTAGGTCGGGTGAGGTCGGGGGTCGGGTGTATCGGGGTCGGGTGAGGGCGGGCGCTGGGTCGTCGGGCGAGCGTCAGACGGTCGGCGGAGGGATGTACCCGGCGGCCGAGGCGGCGTCGTCGGCAGGGAACAGCAGCACGTGGCGCGGCTCCCACGTGCACACGACGCGGTCGCCGACGCGCAGTGCGGGCGCTTCGGGTGTCGGGCGCCGCGCGATGAGGCTCTGGCTGCCGCTCATGCCTTCTGTTCCGCTGACGCCCTCTGTTCCGCCGATGCCTTCTGTCCCGTTGATGCCCTCTGTTCCGCTGACGCGGACGAGGTACTGCATGGTCTCGCCGAGGTGCGAGACGCCGATGAGCTCTCCCCGCACCGCGTTGACCGCGGGGAGGGCGGCGCCGGTCATGTCTGCCTCGATCCGCACGTTCTCGGGACGCACGGCAGCCTCTCCCGCGGCGCCGGGCGTGAGGCCGGCCGAGGCGGACGCGGCGACGACGTGGGCGGAGGCGACGGCATCGCCGCCCGCGGAGACCTGACCGCGGAAGAAGTTCTGCTGGCCGACGAACGCGGCGACGTACGCCGACGCGGGGCGGGCATACACGGTGTCCGCATCGGCGAGCTGCTCGATCCGGCCGTCGCGCATGATGGCGATGCGGTCGCTCATCGAGAGCGCCTCGCCCTGGTCGTGCGTGACGAACACGAACGTGATCCCGAGACGGGACTGCAGGAGCTTCAGCTCGAGCTGCATCTCTTCGCGCAGCTGCCGGTCGAGCGCGCCGAGCGGCTCGTCGAGCAGCAGCACCGACGGGCGGTTGACGAGGGCGCGTGCGAGCGCGATGCGCTGCTGCTGTCCGCCGGAGAGCTGTGTGGGCCTGCGGTCGGCGAACCGACGCATCTGCACCATGTCGAGGGCCGAGGTGACGCGTTCGCGGATCTCGCTCTTGGGCGTGCGACGCTGCTGCAACCCGTACGCGACGTTCTCGGCGACCGTCATGTGCGGGAAGAGCGCGTAGGCCTGGAAGACCGTGTTGACGTCGCGTTTGAAGGGCGGGGCGCCGAGCACGCTCCGGCCCGAGATGACGATGTCGCCCTCGTCGGGGTGCTCGAAGCCGGCGATCATCCGCAGCGTCGTCGTCTTGCCGCATCCGGATGGTCCGAGGAGTGACAGGAACTCGCCGGGCTGGATCGTGAGCGACAGGTCGTTGACGACGCGCTGGTCGCCGTAGTTCTTGGTGATGCCGGCCAGCACCACGGAACCGGGGGCGCCCGCCTCCGCAGAGCCGGACCGGTCGATCGTGGCTTCGGGTGCCGACGTCACGCGTGCTCCGCTCCTCGCGCCGCTCTGACGCGTTGCCACATTCAATCCGTCCGGCCTCGGCGGGCGCAATGATCGCGCGGCGGCGTCGGACGAATCCTCCCGGGATCACCGCCGGCCTGACAGATCGTCCGGGGTGCCGTAACGGTGCGGAAACACTGCCGTCGGGCGCAGGACAACAAGGCATGGCAAGCGCGTGGCGACGAGGCCCGCCGGTGTCGGAACGGGAGAGAGGGGGAGACAGCCGAGGGTCTACCGCACCCCCGTGCCGTGCGCGATACTGAACCCGCGTGGGGGCCGGCGGGAGTGCCGGGGGTGATCGCGACTGTATCTGGAACGGGGGCCGGTGCCTCCTGTGCACTGCGGTCGCGCGCGTGCGGACGCGCGCCACGGAGGTGACGTGCATGATCGACATCGCTCTCATCGTGCCGGTCCGCGCCTACCGCGACGCCCTGGCGACGGCGCTCGACTCGCACGACGACTTCCGCGTGGTGGCGCAGGAGAACGCTCACGCCGACACGCTCGCCGCGATCGTGCGCCATCCTCCCGCCGTGACCGTCGTCGACTTCGCCGTGGCCGACTTCCTCGGGGTGCTCACGGCGGTGCAGCGGATCGCCCCGGCGTGCGCGCTCGTGGGGTTCGGCATCGAGCCGCGCCGCGACCATTCCGAGCTTGTGGTGCGCGCCGCCGAACTGGGGCTGGCGGGGTTCATCGACGCCGATCAGCCGCTCGAGGACATTCCGCGCGCGGTGCGGCTGGCGCTGCGCGGCGAGTCGTCGTGCAGTCCGCGCATCGCCGCGCTACTGCTGGCGGCGATGCAGCGGCATCCGGAGCCCCCGCGGCATCCCGCCGGGGCGATCGCGACCGTGGCGCTCACCCCGCGCGAGCTGATCGTCGCGGAGCTCGTGGCGCGCGGGCTCACGAACCGGCAGATCGCCGCGCACCTCATCGTGGGAGAGTCGACCGTGAAGACGCACGTGCACTCGATCCTCGCGAAAGTGGGCGTGACGCGCAGGAGTGAGATCGCCGCCGGCATCGGGGCGTCCTGACGGTTCCGCCTCGACCGGTGGAGGTTCCTCGGCCGGTGGAGTGGAGGTGCAGGTCGGCCTCCACCCCCGAAATCGCCCGCGTCTCGATCGCCGCGGACGATGCCGGCGCGCGCGCACCGGATCAGGCTGGCCGCATGCCGAGTGCCAAGACCCGCGCCGCCGCAGCGCGCGCTTCGGAGCCGACCGGCACCGGAGCGACGGGCGCGGGTGCTGGCGATCCTGGCGCCGGCGATCCTGGCGCCGTGGGCGCGGGTGCGAACGATGGCGCGCCGGAGTTGTCGCTCGATGCGCTCGTGGACTGGTGCGGGCGGGTGATCCGCGATGCACTCGCGGGCGGTGCGGATGTCGTCACGACGCGGCCTCCGCTCCCGGAGCACGTGCGACGGCCCCTCGCCCGGCATGGCTTCGACGTGTTCGATGAGGCGGCCCTCGCCCTGATCGTCGGACCCGACCTCGATCCCGTCGTGGGCCTCGGCATGAGCGAGCTGACGGGCGTGCCGGGCTCGCGGTACGCGACGGTCGCGGTGATCGCCGACCTGCTGGGTGCGCGCGAGGCGGAGCGGGTGGCGGTGGTGTCGCGGCTGAGCGCCGACGCGCCGTTGGCGCGCATGGGGCTCGTGGAGCTGTTCGCCCCCGCCGACGCGCCCTCAGCCGACCGCGGCGGGCCGTCGCTCCTGCAGATCGTGGCCGCTTCGGGCGCGCTGCTGCGGTGGATGTTCGGTGTCACCCAGCTCGATCCGACCCTGTTCCCCCTGGTGCGCGACGACCTCACGGCACCGTCCGAGCCGCCCGACGCCACCGTGGCCGCGTCGCTCGCCCTGCGGCTCGGCCGGCCTCATCCCTCGGTCACGACCCTGCTCGGCGCTGCCGACGCCGATCTGCTGAGCACGGCCCTCCACGGCGCACGGCGCGCCGAACGGCCGGCGCTGCGCGTGGATGCCGCTGCACTCGCCGATCCGCGCCTCGCCTGCCGGGTGGCGGCCGAGGCGCTGCTGCGGGATGCCGTCGTGATCGCCGTCGGCGCGGTGGCAGGCGTGCTGCCGCAGCGTTGGGACGCTTTCGCATCGATCGTCGCGGTGGGCGCCGAGCCGGTGGTCACCGCGGGCTGCGGCCACGACGTCCTTTCGCTCACGGTGACGGCGGCGCAGGGTGCGGCGGTGGGAGCGCATCTGGTCGAGCTGCTGCGCACGCGCGGTCTGGCAGTGTCGCCCGACGATGCCGAACGCCTGGGACGGTGGCAGCATCTGCGGCACGAAGACCTCGCGCACGTCGCGGCGGTGCTCCGGGCGAGGGTGCCGCGCGAGGGCCGGCAGGCAGTGTCGGCGCGCGACGTCGCGATGCTCGTGGCGGGCGGTGCCGACGACGATCTCGCGCGCCTCGCGACGCCGCTCGAGACCTCGCGCGCGTGGGACTCGCTCATCGCCCCGGCCGAGTTGCAGCGCGACCTGCGCGAGCTTGTGCTGCAGGCCGAGACGCGCGTCGCGGTGCTCCGCGCGGCAGGTTTCGACGCGCCGGGACAGTCGCTGGGCGTCTCGGCGGTGTTCGCGGGCCCGAGCGGCACGGGCAAGACGATGGCGGCGCGGCTCGTGGCGGGTGAGCTGGGGCTGCCGCTCTACGCGGTGAACCTGGCGACGGTCGTCTCGAAGTACATCGGCGAGACCGAGCGGAACCTTGACGCCGTGTTCGCGGCCGCGGAACGCGCCGACGCCGTGCTGCTGTTCGACGAGGCCGAGGCGCTCTTCGGCCGGCGGAGCGAAGTGCAGGATGCGCGGGATCGGTACGCCAACATCGAGATCGCTTTCCTGCTGCAGCGGGTCGAGCGCTACGACGGTGTGGCGATCCTCGCGACGAACCTCCTCGATCATTTCGACGAGGCGTTCGCCCGGCGACTGTCGTTCTGCGTGCGCTTTCCCTACCCCGATGAGGGGCAGCGCCTCCTGCTGTGGCAGGGCGTGTGGCCGGCCGGCACGGCGTTCGCCCCCGACGTCGACCTCGCGGCGGTCGCCGTGCGGCACCCCTTCGCGGGTGGGCACATCCGCAATATCGCCGTCGCTGCCGTGCACTTGGCGCACACGCGGGCGGGTGTCGTGGATGCGGCCTGTCTGCAGCGCGCGATCGAGCGCGAGTACGCCAAGCTCGGCCAGACCGGGGACCTGCTCGCGGGGGTGCTGTCATGAGCAGGTCGATGGGAGTGACGGAGGCGCTGCTCGAACCTGTGCGCGGCGAGGCGCGGCACCTCGATGCGCCGGCGCTCCGCGCGGTCCCCCGCGCGGCATGGTCGGATGTCGTCGTCCACACGGGGCCCCGCAGTGCGCGCCTCGCCGAGCAGCAGCACGCCGCCGCGTTCACCGTCGGGCGTCACATCGTCTTCAACCAGGGCCGATACGATCCGGCGTCGGCGCGCGGCCGGGCCCTGCTCGCCCATGAGCTCACGCACGTGCAGCAGCAGCGCCGCGGCGGCGGCGACCTCGACGCCGGCTTCCGGATGCCGGTCTCGGCTCTTCCACGGCACGGGGGTGCGAGTGAAGCGCACGCGTCGGCGGCGGGACACGCCGCGGCGCACGGCGGGGGAGGCGGCGGCTGGAGCGGGGCGACCGCGGTCGGCGTAGCGCGGCAGGACGAGGCGGCCGAGAAGGAAGACTGGGCCACCTTCCTCAAGCGTCGTGCCCGCAGCACGGTGAAGTCAGCCGTCGGCGCGGTCGAGGCCGTGCCCACATACGCGGCCGGCGCGGTCGACTCGGTCACATGGATCCCCTATGCCGCGATGGATGCGGGTGACAAGGCTGTCGATGCGGCAGGCGGGTACCTCGGGGTGAGCGAGGAGGCCCGCGGGTTCGTGAAGAACGCCGTGCCCGGTGCGCTGGCCATGCGCGCCGCGCGCGACTATGCGAAGGCAGAGGGCCTCGCCGACCCGAACTCCGGGGTCCCGAGCCTGACCCTGGCGGTCGGCCGCGGCGGCGATGCGGTGGAGGGCTACGTCGACGACGCGTTCGGCCTTCCGAAGGAAGAGGGATTCTTCACCGATCGCGAGCTGTCGCTTCTGGCCACCACGATCACGATCGACGTCGCGCTCTCGTTCGTCGCGGTCGAGGAGATCGTGCTGGCGTTGAAGGTGGTCGGAGGAGCGGGGGTGGGGAAGGCCATCTACGACGCGGTCATGGCGAATCCCCAGGGGTTCTACCGATCGCGTGACTTCTGGGTGGCGATCGCGCAGGCTCTGCTGTATCTGGTCGGCATCGGCGCACAACGATTGCGCGCCAAGATCGTGATGCTCGTCTCGACCATCCTGAGCAGCGGGGTGGCTCTCGTATCGGCAGCCATGAAGTTGGCAGAGGACTTCGCGCGCCCCGACTCGCCCGAGCGTGACCAGGCGCTCAAGGCAGACGTGAAGGCGCTGCTGCAGGTGGTCGTGTCGGCGATCCGTCAGTTCATGACGAACAATCGTGCGCCTGCCGCGAAGCCCGGGGGAGCGGGCGGAGGAAAGCCCTCGGCGACCCCGCCGGCTGTCGACGCCAAGCCCGCCGCCCCGGCGAAGCCGTCGGCCCCGGCTGCGACCACCGACCCGAAGCCGAACGTGCAGAAGTCGGCGTCCGCACCGGCGGTGACCAAGGCCGTTCCCCTCGCGCCGGTGAAGAAGAAGGGGATCCCGCCCTCGGCGAAGTCGCTGCCGGACAAGCCCGGATCGCCCGAAACGCCGCCCCCGGTGGCGCCCGCCGCGAAGAAGCCCGTGCCGGCGGCACAGAAGGCGCCGTTGCGAGAGAAGGCGCCGTTGCCGGAGCAGCCGAAGGGCGCGTTGCCGGAGAAGCCGAAGAAGGGCGCTCTGCCGGGGAAGGCGCCGTTGCCGGAGAAGCCGAAGAAGGGCGCTCTGCCGGGGAAGGCGCCGTTGCCGGAGAAGCCGAAGAAGGGCGCGCTGCCGGAGAAGCCGAAGAAGGGCGCGCTGCCGGAGAAGCCGAAGAAGGGCGCGCTGCCGGAGAAGCCGAAGAAAGGCGCGCTGCCGGAGAAGCCGAAGGATGCGCCGACAGTCGCGGTGGACGAGGCGCGCGCGACGGGGCTCGGCACGACGAAGTCCGGGTCGAAGGACCCGGGGCCGAAGAAGCCCGCTGCCGAGAAGGCCGCCGCGAAGGAACCTACTGCGAAGAAGCCTGCCGCGAAGAAGCCTGCTGCGAAGGACCCTGCTGCGAAGAAGCCAGCTGCGAAGGACCCTGCTGCGAAGAAGCCTGCTGCGAAGAAGGCGCCCGCCGCGAAGTCCCGCGCCGCGAAGTCCTCCGCCGCCGCGAACGCGCCCGTCGCGAAGGGGACCGTCGCGCAGAAGGGTGCGCCCACCGCGACCACGGCCGCGACCACAGACCCCGGGAAGAAGCCGACGACACGCACGAAGCGGTCGGGGGCTCCGAAGGATGCGCATGCGCGGACAAGCGGCGAAGGGCTGATCGACCCGATCATGCCGCCACGAGTGCTGCGCGGCGGCGAGACCACCTGGGAGCTCACGGGCAGGCTCGCACGCCCGAGCACGAAAGGAAGGAGCGGCCTGGAGAAGTCGGTGCCGCAGGAGAAGGGGATGCACCGCGCACACGCGTGGACCTGGCGATTCGGCGAAGAAGCGGCGGCAGGCATCATGAACGCCCCGGAGATCGTCAACCTCTCGCTTCAGAAGCGCTTGGAGAACACGATCGTGAACTTCGCCGCCGACTCGCTCGACAAGGGCAACACGCCGCGCATGAAGTTCGTGGGCGTGTCCAAGCCGCACCAGCCGCACGTCTTCGACCACGCGGTCTACACGGTCTGGGAGGACCTCCCGGGTGGCGGGCGCAAGGGGTTCACCGTCACGGTCGACGCCGACGGCACGGTGAGCGGTGCGCGGGTGTTCGAGGTCGAAGGATCGGGATCGAAATGATCGACTCGCTCGACCTCGTCCTCCGTCAGACGATCACCGCGGCCGTCCCGGGGCTGGTGAACCGCGTCGGGTTCCAGCCGCCCGACGAGGCCTGGCGTCAGCGCGTCGGCGCGGGTTCGGGGGTATGGCTCAACTGCGCTCTCGTCGACCTTCGGGAAGACCGGGTGCGTCGTTCGACCGAGATCCGGCTGGAGCGTGATCCGCTGCGCCGCGTCCACGCCCCCTTCCAGCTGCGCTGCCACTATCTGCTGTCGGCGTGGAACAGCGCGAAGGACAGCGCCGCCGTCGCCGCCAGCATGCAGGAGCACGCGCTCCTCGGACGTGTCGTCGCCGCCCTGCTGCAGACGGGGGCGCTGGTGCCGTCGCACGTGCTGCTGCCGGCCGAGCTGGCGACACTGCCGACGGCGTGGCGCGAGTCGGCGTTCGAGCTCGACATCCTGCCGCCCGAGGGGTTCGCGAAGATCCCCGAGTACTGGGGGACGATGGGCCGCGGCACACCGTGGCGCCCGGTCGTCTGGCTGGCCGTCACCGTGCCGGTGGCTCCCGAACCGACGGCCGTCGACGGCATCGTCCTGACGATCCTCACGAGCGTCGGCGCCGGCGGCGACCACGACGCCCTCCTCACCGTCGGCGGATCCGTCGCCGACGCCTCCGGTCCGGTGACCGAGGCGATCGTGCTGCTCGCCGACTCGTCCGGCAGGCTCGTCGCCCGAGCAGAGACCGACGGCGTCGGCCGCTTCGTGCTGGCCGGAATCGTTCCCGGCGAGTACAGCGTGACGGCGCGCGCCGCCGCCCATCCCGCCGCGGCGTCGGTGGCGGTGACCCTGCCCGTCGCCGTGGGCGGCGAGCTCACCCTGACGTTCCCCTGACCCGCACATCTCACACGTCCACGATTCCCGCTGCGAAAGGAAGGCAGTCATGGCGACGCAAGTCTCATATCCCGGGGTGTACATCGAGGAGTTCACTCCGGCGGCCCCGATCGAGGGCGTCTCGACGAGCGTGACAGCGTTCATCGGGCTCGCCGAGCGCGGCCCGATCGGCGAGCCGACGCTCATCACGAGCATCGACCGGTACCGCGAGGTGTTCGGCGGCCCGGTGCTCGCCGACATCCCGTACTACCTTCCACTGGCGGTCGATGGGTTCTTCGCCAACGGCGGCAGGATCGCGTTCGTCACGCGCGTCTCGGATGCCGTGGCCGCCCACGCCGACCTCGCCGCTGCCGACGGCACGGTGCTCGCCGCGGCCCGGGCCTTCGCCGACGGAGATGCCGGCCTCGGCGGGCGCGTCACGATCGCGCACACGAGCGCACTCGCCACCGCCCTCACCAATGCCGGGGTCACGCCGGCGGTGCTGTCGGCGCACCGCACGCAGCTGACGGTGACGGGGGTGGACGCGACACGGCGAGTGCTCACGGTCGCCGACTCGACGGGACTGCAGGAGGGCGACCTCGTGGTGGTCTCGCGCGGCAACTCCAAGGCACCGCCCACCACTGTCGCCGAGGTCACGCCGACGTCGGTGCGGCTCGTCGCCGCCGCCCCCGCTGCCCCTGCTGCGGGGGAGTGGAACAGGGTCACGACCGCCGATGCTGCGGCCGGCACGCGGCGCATCCGGGTCGACGTGCCCGACGGCGTGAGCCTGCGCGCGGCGGTGCCCGCCGGGTCGGTGGTCTCGGTGGTCGACGGGGGAACGACGGAATGGCACATCGCGAGCGAGGTGGGCACCGATACCCTCACCTTCGCCCGTCCGGTCGCCGCGACGTTCGCCGCCGCGACCACACGCCTCACGACGGCGGAGTTCTCGCTCACCGTCACCGACCCCGAGGGAAAGGTGCGCACCTCCGCGGGACTGTCGACGAGTCCGCTGCATCCGCGCTGGTGGGGATCGGTCATCGACGACCCCTACCTCCACGTCGTGCTCGACGACACCGCCCTCCCGGCGGGAGACCCGCGCCCGGTCGCCGCCGACACGGCGCTCGCCGGTGCCGTCAACGAGAACGCGGCGGCCTCGTGGAACGCGATCCTCACCGGCATGCCGCAGCTGCTCGAGAAGCTCGCGCCGATCGACGAGATCTCGCTCGTCGTCGCCCCGGGCGTCACAGAGACGGTGCCGCAGCAGGCGATCATCGAGCCACTGCGAGCGCCTGTTCGATCGGTTCGCGCTGCTCGACGGCATCCGCACCCGCGAGCTCGACGATGTGCTCGTGCAGCGCGACAACCTCACCGGCACGCTCGACAAGGGGTTCGCGGCGCTGTACTACCCGTGGATCACCGTGTTCGACCCGCAGCGCAAGGCAGCTCGTCCCCCACCCGCCGTCGGGTCACGTCGCGGGCATCTACGCGGAGACCGACGCGACGCGGGGCGTGCACAAGGCGCCCGCCAACGTCGGGATCGCGGGGGCCGCCGGCCTGGAGCGGCAGCTCACCGACACCGACCAGGGCTTCATCAACCTCGAGGGCGTGAACGCGATCCGCATGCTGCCCGGGACGCGGCCAGCCGGTCGTGTTCGGGGCGCCGCACGACCGCGAACGACCGCAACTGGCAGTACGTCAACATCCGGCGGCTGTTCCTCTTCCTCGAGGAGTCGATCCAGGAGAGCCTCATGGGTTCGGTGTTCGAGCCGAACGACCTCGCCCTGTGGCAGAAGCTCAAGCGCACGATCACCGACTTCCTCACCCGCGTCTGGCGCGACGGCGCGCTGTTCGGCGCGACCGCGAAGGAGGCGTTCTACGTACGGATCGACGAGGTGCTCAACCCGCCGTCGACCCGCAAGCTCGGCCGGCTCTACATCGAGATCGGGGTGCAGCCGGTCTACCCCGCCGAGTTCATCGTCGTCCGCATCGGCATCTGGGACGGCGGCGCCGAAGTCGCCGAGTCCTGAGTCGCCTTCGACCCGGCCCCGCGTCATCACAAGAAAGGGATGTCATCATGCCCGTCACCGGAACCGTCCAGGATCCGTTCGTCAACTTCAACTACCTCGTCGAGATCGACGGCATCGCCCGCGGGCGTTCCAGGAGGTCGGAGGCCTCGACTCGACCGTCGACGTCATCGAGCACCGCGAGGGCGGATCGAACACCAGCCCGCGCAAGCTCGCCGGCCAGACCAAGCACGCCAACATCACCCTCAAGTGGGGGATGACGGCCGACACCGAGCTGGCGGCGTGGCACCAGAGCATCGTCGAGGGCACGATCGACCGCCGCAACGGCTCGGTCGTGCTGCTCGACCGCCGCGGACAGGAGGTCGCGCGATGGAACTTCGTCCGGGCCTGGCCGACGAAGTACACGGGGCCGAGCCTCAGCGCCGAAGCCTCGGACGTCGCCATCGAGAGCCTCGAGATCGTCCACGAGGGACTGGAGCGGGTGAGCTGACATGCTCCAGATCGAGCACGACTTCACGCTTCCGTTCGGCCTCCTCGGCGACGACGGGGCGCTCCACCGCGACGGCACGATGCGGCTCGCGACCGCGGCCGACGAGATCCTGCCTCTGCAGGACCCGCGCGTGCAGCGCAACCCGGCGTACCTGACGGTGATCCTGCTCAGCCGCGTCGTGACCCGGCTCGACGGCGTCGAGCCGGTCACGCCGAAGACGATCGAGTCGCTCTTCGCGGCCGACCTCGCCTACCTCCAGGACCTCTACAACCGCATCAACGACGTCGACGAGCGGCGCCACGGTCGCCGTGTGCCCCGTCGTGCGGGGAGGAGTTCGCCGCCGGGCCTGACCGCCTGGGGGAACCCGTGCCTACCCCGTCGGTCAGCTGAGGAGCGAGATGGCCTTCCTCGCCTATCACCTGCACTGGCCCCTGGCCGAGCTGATGGACCTGCCGCACCGCGAGCGGCGCGCGTGGGTGGGCGAGGTGTCGGCCCTGAACACGACGCTCAACACCCTCGCGGCGTCGCCGTGAACGGCACCTCGACCCCGCACCCGAATCGGAACCCGGAGCGTGACATGACATCCGTCGCCGCCTCGTGCCGCGGCCTTCGCCGCCGGCGTGCGCCGCCGCATCGCCGCGCGCAGGCGCGGGCGGTCGCGGGTGCGGCCCGCCTCTGCCGTGGAGCGCGTGCTGCGCACGGGGGCGCGGACGCCGGCTCCCCGTCAGGCCGCGGGATCGCGGATCGACGTGCGCGTGACGCTGGGGCTGCGCGTCGCCTTCGCCGACGGCAGCGCGCGGACGGTGGAGGGTCGCCACGGGGTGCCGTGGCCTGCGCGCGTGCTGCGGGCGGCAGGCGACAGCGGCCGCCGGGCCCGCGCGCGTCGCGGCCGCTCGGGACGACCGGGGGTCGTCGATGCGACAGGGAGCCCGCGACGCTCGTCGGACGGAGCCGACGGCCGGGCTGCTGCACGCCCCGGCGTCGTCGGTGCCTCTGACGCCCCTGCGGCAGCAGCCGCTCGCCGCGGGTGCGGCGCCCGCGGCAAGCATGCCGCTCACGGGCGGGCCGCGCGAGAGGTCCGGTTCCCGCCCCCGTGGCGTTCGTGCATCGCGCGCCGCAGCACGTGCCCGTCGCTGCACCGGCCGCTCCGGGCGCCGTCGGGGTCGGCGTCGCCCCCGGAGCGCTGCCGCTGACAGCGGCCGACCTTCCCCGGGTCGTCGACCGCGTGGTCGGCGAGATCGACCGGCGCGTGACGGCGGCCCGGGAACGGAGGGGGTGGACCGCATGACCGGGCTCGAGAAGGCCACGCTCACCAACACGGTCACGGGCCGCCGCGTCAGCGTGCAGTTCAACCCCGAGGAGTACACCCTCGACCGCGAGACGACGTTCGCGCAGCTGGCGGTGCCGGGGCTGTCGGCGCCCGTCGTGCAGTTCGTCGCGGGCAACGCGCAGACGATCCAGCTCGACCTGCTGGTCGACACCACCGAGGCAAGCCTCGCCGGGGCCGCGGGCGCCGACGTGCGGCGGCTCGTCCGCGACGTCACCTCGCTCATGGACATCGACCCGGGCCTCCACGCGCCGCCGCCCGTGATCTTCGCGTGGGGCGACCTTCACGTTCACGTGCGTCGTGCAGAAGGTCTCGCAGAACTTCGTGCTGTTCCGCGTCCGACGGCACGCCGCTGCGCGCCCGGCTCAAGGTCACCCTCAGCGAGTACCGCAACATCGAGCTCGAGGCGAAGGAGATCAAGCGGCAGACGGTCGACTACACCAAGACCCACGTGGTCGCCGAGGGCGACAGCCTGCCGCTTCTCGCTTACCGCGAGTACGCGGACGCCACCGCCTGGCGGGCGATCGCGGTGCGCAACGGCATCGTCGACCCGCGTGTGCTCGCGATCGGGCACGACGCTCGTCGATGCCGCGGCTTCCGTACACCGATCCGCACGGCGTCGTGCACGTCGCCCGCACCGCACGGGAGGCGTCATGAGCACCGTCCCCGGCTATGCACCCGAGTTCCGGCTGGTCTTCGACGGCCGACCGGCGCCGGCGACCCTGCGGGCGTCGGTCACATCGGTGAGCGCGACGTGCGGTTTCGGCGACGCCGACCGCCTCGAGGTCGCCCTCGCCAACGAGGGGCTGCGGTGGCTCGACGACGACCTGTTCCGCCTCGACACGCCGGTGGAGCTGTGGCTCGGCTACGCACCGGACAGACCCGCAGCGGGTGTTCGCGGGCGAGGTGGTCGGCGCGGAGGCGACCTTCCCGAGCGGCGGCATGCCGACGCTCACCGTCGTCGCGCAGGACCGGCGCACCCGCCTGGCCGGTCGGCGCCCTCGCGGTGCGTTCGCCGTGCCCATCCCGACCGTCGGGATCATGCCGCTGCCCGACCTCGCTCGTCGCGCCGGTCCCCGCCCTGGAGCACGGCCTGCTTCCCGTGCTCGACCCGCTGGGCGCGGTGATCTCGGCGGCCGTCGGAGCGGCGGCGGTGCCCGCCGCGCTCAGCGATCCGCAGGTGGCGCAGAGCCTCATCCGCAAGCAGAGCGGGCAGACGAGCCTCGACTTCCTGAAGACGGTCGCGGAGGAGAACGCCTGGGAGCTCGTGATCGACCACGAGGCGGACCCGGCGGGTCTCGTGCTGCGGCTGATGTCGCCCGCGGCCCACATCGCCCCCGACGCGACCCTGCGGTACGGGCGCTCGCTGCTGGAGTTCACCCCCCGCCTGAGCACGGTCGGACAGATCGCGAAGGTGAGCGTGCGTGTGTGGTTCCCCGCCATCAAGCTCGAGCTCACGGTGACGGTCGGCTACGACTGGGAGCGTCAGTCGTCTCACCGTCGAGGTGACGCCGGGGTTCGGGATGCGCATGGGCGGCGACAGCGACATGACGCTCGTCGACGAGCCGGTGACTCCCGCGAACGCGGCTCGCACCGTGATCGGGAAGCTCCTTCCCAGGCTCAACAAGCGGCTCACGGCCAAGGGCACCTGTGCGGGAGACGTGCGGCTGCGCGCGGGGCACGTGCTGCGGATCGAGGGGGTCGGCGAGACATACGGCGGCCTCTGGCGCCTCACCTCGGTGACCCACACGGTCGACGGCGGGGGCTGGCGCACCGCGTTCGAGGCGCGCAAGGAGATCTGGTTCGGTTCGGTGCCGCCGTCGGCGCGCGGCGCGGCGACCGTGCCGTCGCAGGCGCTCCTCGACGAGGCGGCGCCCCAGCCGGTGTGACCGGCGGACGACGAGAGAAAGAGGGAAGACGATGGGTCTCAGCGACATCCTGGTCGACTTCGAGCCGGGTGGCCGCCGCACCGACGGCCGCCTCAGCGGCGTCGTCCGCGCCGAGGTGACCGAGATCATCGACTCGCTCATGTGCGGTCGGGTGCGGGTGTCGATCCCGTCGCTCGGGATCGAGCCGTGGGCGCCCGTGTGCGCGCCGTTCGCCGGCGAGGGCTACGGCCTGTGGTGCATGCCGCAGGTCGGCGACACCGTCATCCTCGCCTTCGAGCACGGCGATCCGGAGCTGCCCGTGGTGCTCGGCAGCATCTGGACCTCAGCGGGCGATCCGCCGATCACCCAGCCGCTCGACGCGCAGTTCAAGCGCGTGCTCAAGACCCCGGGCGGGCACGCGCTCGTGTTCGACGACCTGAAGAAGTCGATCACCCTCACCCACATGGCCGGGCACGAGATCTCGTTGGGGCTCAAGGAGATCACCATCTCGCTGGCCCAGGGAATGGGGTCGATCACCCTCACCCTCGACGGCAGCGCGACCGTCACCGGCAAGACCTCGGCCGAGGTCAACTCGCCCCGCACCACCGTGACGGGCGACGTGACCCTCGACGTCAAGGGCGCGACCGCCACCGTCGCCGCCGACGCGACCCTCCGCATCAGCGGCTCGCTCGTGACCATCAACTGACACACCCGGAGGACGACATGCCACCTGCCGCACGCCTCACCGACCAGACCGGCCACCCCGGCGTGGTGACGGGCCCCGGTGTGGCGACCGTGCTGATCGGCGGCCTGCCCGCCGCCGTGCTCGGCGACATGCACACGTGCGCGTTCCCGCCGCCGGCCGTGCACCCGCCCACGCCGCTCGCGAAGGGCAGCGGCTCGGTGCTGATCGGAGGCCGCCCCGCGGCACGGCTGGGCGACACCGCCGGCGTGCGGTGCCCCCATTCTGACGGGCTGTACGAGCGTGATCGTGGGGGGATGACATGGTCGAGGAGCTCTCCGCCGCCACCCCCGACGGGGGTGCGCTCGACGCGCGTGTGCTCGGGCGCGGGTGGGCGACGCCCACGGTCGTCGACGGCGCCGGGGAGCTGCGTCTCGCGGCGGGCGCCGAGAAGGTGCGCCAGTCGATCCGGCTGATCCTCGGCACGCGGCGCGGCGAACGCGTGATGCGGCCGGACTTCGGTGCGGGCCTCGAGGACTTCCTGTTCGAGCCGATCACGACGACCACCGCGGCCCTCGTCCGCCACCGGGTGGAGACGGCGCTCGCGCAGTGGGAGCCGCGCATCGACGTCGACGAGGTGCGGGTGGAGGCGACCGACCGTCGCCGCGGACGCCTCGACATCACGATCGGCTACCGGGTGCGCGCCACGAACACCTTCTACAACCTCGTCTACCCGTTCTTCCTCCACGAGGGGAGCGCGACATGACCGCCGACGCCGCCGCCTCGCGCCCGCTGCCGCCGGGATCGGACGCGCTGCTCCAGCGCGACCGCCACACGATCCTCGCCGATCTGCTCGCCGCGCGCACCGCCTGGGCGCCCGACTGGCTGCCCGCCGAGGGCGGCCCCGGCCGCGGTCTCGCCGAGATCGCGGCAGGACAGCTCGAACTGCTCGAGGAGCGGCTCAAGCGCGTTCCCGACCACCGCCTGGCGGTGCTGCTCGACATGCTCGGCGCCTCTCGGCTGCCCGCCCAGGGCGCCCGCACCCACGTGCTGCTGACGGCGCCGCCGGGCTCGCGCGGCAGCCGCATCCCGCAGGGGACGCGGATGGGCGCCGCCGTGCCCGGCCGCGACGCTCCGGTGGTGTTCGAGACGCAGCATGACGTCGCGATCAGCTCGGCCGCGATCGTCGAGGTGCACAGCGTGCTGCCGCGCGACGACGCCGAGCACGACCACTCCGCCGACGTGCTCGGCGGGCGCCCCTTCACGCTGTTCGGCGACGCCCGGCGCGGTCTCGCGCGAACTGTACATCGGCCACGACGCGCTGCTCGCCTTCGACGGCCGGGCTGTCGTCGAGCTCGAGATCGGCATCGCTCGGCCGCCGCGCCGCATCCGCTCGCGCTGACGTGGTCGTGGTGGGACGGCGCGCAGTGGCGTGCCTTCACCGACGCTCGCGGCATCGCCGCTGGCCGCCGGCGACGACGACTCGTCCGACGGCACGCAGGGGCTCACCCGCTCGGGGACCGTGCGGCTCGTCGCACCCGTGGCCGTCTCGGCGCCGCTCGAGCTCGACGGGCGCGAGACGCACTGGATCCGCGGGCGGCTCGACGAGCCCCTGGTGCTGCCGCCTGGTGCGCCGCTTCCCACGCTGTCGCGGGTGCGGCTGTCGGTCGTCAACGAGCACCGCCGCGTGCGCGTGTCACGGCGCGAGGGCGCCTCCGGTGTCGTCGTGCACTGGCCCGGCCGTTCCGGGTCGGCCGCCACGGCGAAGGTCGTCGTGCACGCGGTCGACCTCACCGACGGCTCCGGTGCGCCCTCCTATTCGCCGGGCGATCCCCGCGCAAATCCTCCTGTGCCCGGCAAGCTCCAGGGCGGGCTGACACCGCCGGGACCCTTCGCGGTCGCCGCGCCGGTCGGGCACACGGTGCGGCTGGGCGTGAGCGCGGAAGGGTCGCGGCTCTCCGGCGACACCGCCCTCACCCGCGTGACACCGCGCCGGGTGGCGCTGGCTTCCGACGACGACCTCACCGCGCCGCTGCTCGTCGACGGCGACACGCGCTTCGAGATCGCGGTCGCGCCGGGGCTCGCGCTCGACAAGGGCATCGCCGACCGCCGCGCGGTGGACCTCACGAAGACCTTCGCGCCCTTGGGGCCGTCGCCCGACCGCGGCACCGCGTTCCTGTTCGCGTGCGAGACCGCGACCGCGCGCCCCGGCAGCCGCGTGACGCTGCTGATCGAGCGGCCCGAGACTGCCGCCGAGCACTCCGACCGCAACGCGGATCTGCAGCGTGACGCCGCCGCCACCACGATCGACGAGCGCGACGCCATCGTGGCGCTCCTCAGCGACACGTGCGTGCACGCCCCGCCACAGCGCAGCCGACCGCGGCGTGCGGGGGCATCTGGAGTACGCGCGCGATCGGATCGTCGCCATCCAGGCGTACCTCCCCGACCTCTACCGCGGCACCGCGCTCGATGTCGGCGCGGGCGGCGCGCGCCAATCGGCGACCGCCTGGTTCGACACCCTCCGGACCACCCTCGCGGGTCTCGTGGGCACGGCGCGCGGCAACGCGCAGACGGCGAAGAACCTCGTCGAGAACGTCGAGATCCCGATGAACGTGGCGAGCGCGATCCTCTCGGTGCTCACCGGCGGCCTCGCCCCGATCACGCTGGCGGTCGCCGACATCCCCGCGCTCGTCGCGATCAACGACCGCCTCACCGATGCGATCGCCGCACTCGACGGCATCTCGACACAGGTCGTGCCGCCGCTCGCGCGGGGGACGATCCTCGGACGTGAGCCGTACGACTTCATCCAGTTCGTCATCGGCGACCTCACGCAGGTGAAGGTGCACGTCGAGGAGGCGCTCGCCGACCTCGCCGAGGCGATCACGCGGCTGAAGGAGCTCAACCCGACCACGCTCGCGGTGCAGCTCGCTCAGCCCGAGACGACCAAGCTGAACCCGCCGCGTGTCGCGTGGGAATACTTCGACGGCGAGCGGTGGCGCGACCTGGGCGTCACGGGCGACGAGAGGGTGGCGGCGCTCCTCGACTCGGGCGCGCTCCACTTCACGGTGCCCGACGACATCTCGACCGTCGACGTCGACGGCGACGTGCGCACGTGGCTGCGCGCGCGGCTCGCCGAGGGCACGTACGCGCGGATGACGCTCGTGAGCTGGGTCGACATGGCGCAGGACGACCGCCCCACCAACTTCCTCCCCGTCATCGAACCCCGCCCGCCCGCCATCGACCGCATCGAGGTGTTCTACCGCCACGAGTCGGAGGCCGTCGACCCGACGGCCGTCAAGGTGCGCGACGTGCACCGGTGGAACGACCTCACGGCGGCGGTCGCATGGCCGTCGACGGGCGGCGCGCCGTTCACCCCCATGGACGAGACGGCGCCGTCGGTGTACCTGGGGCTCGATGCCGAGCTGCCCGCCGACCGCATCGGCCTGTGGGTGCAGCCCGAGGATCCTTCGCCCTGGGCGCCCGCGCACCGTCCCGTGTGGGAGGGCTGGGACGGACGCGGCTGGGCGCGGCTGGATGCCGTGGACGGCACAGACGGACTGCGGCACGAGGGGGTCGTGCGCCTTCTGTGGCCCGGCACCGACGCCGCCGGCGGCGCGACCGTCGCGGGGGCGCTCGGCACCGAGATCGTGCTGGCCGGCCGAGGCGGGGCGCTGCGGTTCGCGCCCGGCGACTCGCTCGTCTCTCCGACCTGCACGGGCAGGTGCCCGTCGTGGTCGCGGCGGTCGGCGGCCCGGGCGGCGATGTCGTGTCGGTGCGCGACGCACTGCCGCGGGCGTTCGCCGGGGCGCGGCTGAGCGCTGCGCCGCCGGCGCGCTTCGGCGTCCCGCGCACGTGGATCCGCGCGACCTTCGATCCGCTCCGGCCGGCGCCCGCCCTCCGGCTGGCGGCGCTCGCAGCGCATGCCGTCGAGGTCGTGCAGAGCGAGACGCAGCGCGGCGACGTGCTCGGCTCGGGCGACGGATCGGCCCGCCAGGTGCTGACGGCCCACCGCTTCCCGATCGCGGGCGACCCGGAGTTGGAGGTGCGCGAGCTCGACGGAGACCGCGCCGACCTCGACCGCGATGTGCTCGTGCGCGCTCGCTGCGGACCGACGGCGTCGACCCGGAGACGGTGCAGATCGACACCGATCAGCGGTCGGGTCGTGTGACGGCGGTGTGGGTGCCGTGGCGTGCGGTGCCGTCGCTCGGCGCCGCGGGGCCGACCGACCGCGTGTATCTCGTCGACCGGGCGCAGGGACGCTTCGCGTTCGGAGACGGCGTGCACGGCCGGCGCGCTGCCCGTCGGGTCGCGACAACGTGCGACTGCGCGCGTATGCGACGACGGAGGGCGAGGCCGGCAACGTGGGGGCGGGCGCGCTCACGAGCCTCCTGAGCGCCGTTCCCGTGAGTGAAGCGCGCAACCCGCTCCCCGCCTCGGGCGGCGCCGGTGTGGAGCCTCTCGATCGCGCGCTCCAGCGGGCGCCCGCCCTCCTGCGGCACCGCCGGCTCGCCCTCACCGAGGCCGACGTCGAGGCGATCGCGTGCGAGGCGTCGCCCGCCGTGGTGCGCGCGCGTGCGCACGGTGCACGCGACCGCTGGGGGCGCCCGCAGGCGGGCGCGGTGCGGGTCGTCGTCGTCGCGCGCGACGGCACGGATCGACCGGAGCCCACGAGCGCCGTGCTGCGCACTCGTGAGGCGGGCCGTCACCGCCGCCTCGCCGGCCGTCGCCCGGGTCACGGTCGAAGGCCCCGTCGTACCGGCCCATCGGCGTGGCGGTCACCGTGATCCCCGTCGTGTCGGCCGTGGCCGGCGAGGTGCGGGAGCGTGTCGTGCGACGCCTGCAGGAGTTTCTGCATCCGCTCCGCGGGGGACCCCGCGGACCGGGCGACGCGGCGGCGACGGCTGGGACTTCGGGGAGGGCGTGCACGTGTCGGACGTCGCCCGCGTGCTCGAGGACGAGCGCGACGTCGACGCCGTCACGGGGCTCGTGCTCACAGACGACGGTGCGCCCGTCGGCGACACCGCGGCCGTCCGCGACGACCAGCTCGTGTGCGCCGGCCCGATCGCCGTGCGACTGGCGGGAGGTGCGTGATGCCGCTGTTCCCCCCCGTCACCGACACGCTCCGCTGGGACGACCTCGTGCGCGAAGGGCGCTCGCTGCTGCCGCTCGTGGCGCCGGACTGGACCGATCAGAACGCGAGCGACCCGGGGATCGCGCTGCTGGAGCTGATCGCGTGGCTCGTCGAGACCGACAGCTATCGGTCGGGCGCGGTGTCCGACCGGGAGCGGCGGCTGCTGCTCGCGCTCGCGGGGTTCTCACCGTCGCCGCCGCGCGCGGCGCGCTGCCTCGTGCAGGTGACGGTGGCGGCGCCCGGACCGGTCGCCGCGCCCCTGTCCGCTCGCCTTCCCGCCGGGCACGAGTTCGAGGGCGAGCGCGACGGCGATGTCGTGCCGTTCACGCTCGTCGACGACGTCGTCGTGACGGGCGCGACGATCGGCGCCGTGGCCTGGACGGCGGCGGGAGGCGCGCCGCACGACCGCACGGCGTGCGCCGACCTCACGCGCGCCCGCGCGGCGGGCCGCGCGATCGAGCCGTTCGGCCCCGACCCGCGACGCCGGCGACGCGCTCGTGATCGGTCTCGTGCGGCCCGGCGGGCTCGCGGCGGGCGAGGTCGACCTGTGGGTCGTGTCGGACCGGGGGATCGACGGCTGCGGAACGACCGGGGCCCGATCGGCATCACACGGCACGCACGGTCTGGGAGGTGTGGGACGGCGCCGACTGGACCGTGACGCCGGCGCTGGACGGCACGGCGGCGCTGTCGCGATCCGGCCGCGTGCGCGTGTCGTGGCCCGCGCCGGTCGCGTCGCTCATCGATCCGCGCCCGCCCGCCGATCCCGACGCCGGCCCGCTCGCGGGCATCGTCGCGCACTGGCTGCGCTGTCGTGTCGTGGCCGCGGGGCACGACGCACCGCCCCGGCTGGCCGGCCTGCACCTCGACGCAGGGGAGGCTGTCGCCGCCCGCACCTACTCGGGCGTCGGCGCTGACGTCGTCGGGGTGGCCCGGGGGGTGCCGCACGAGACGCTGCGGCTCGCGCACGCCTGGTGCGACACGCCCCCCGAGGTGACCGCCGACGGCCAGCCGGTGCGGATCGTGGCCGACCTGGTGCTCGCGGGCGCCGGGGCGCCGAGCAGGCTCTGCGCCGTGTGCGAGCCCGACGGGGTCTCGCTGCGGTTCGGCGACGGGCGCACGGGCGACCTTCTGCCCGCAGGCGCCGAGGTGAGGGCGACGGGGTGGTGGACGACGACCGCCGGCCTCGGCGCGGTGGGCCCGCCCATGGTCATCGGCGACTCGCCCAGGGTCATCGGCGCGCGCGAGGCAGGTCTCCGCCTCGTGGCGAGCCTGCGCGCCGGCGCACCTGCCGAGGATGTCGCCGCGACCGCCGCGCGCGCCGAGGCGGCGCTGTGGGCCCACGACAGGCTCACCGACGCCGCGCGTCGCCGGTCGTCCGACAGTCTCGACGCATTGACGCTGACCGAGGCGCGGGCGCTCGCTGTGCCGGAGCGGTCGGTGACGGCGCGCGACGCCGAACGGATCGCGCTCGCGACGCCCGGCGTCGCCCTCGCCCGCGCACGGGCGCTGCCGCAGGTCGATCCACGGCTCCCGGGTCTGGTGGCCGACGGCTGCCTCACCGTGGTCGTCGTGCCGTGGCTTCCGGTGGCCCGGCCGTTCCCGACCGCGGGCGCCCTCCGTCGCGTGCGCGCCGAGCTGGAGGCCGGTCGCACCGTCGGCACCCGCGTCTTCGTCGTCGGCCCGGACTACGCCTCGATGGCGGTGACGGCGACACTCGTCCTGCGTCGCGGCGCGCGCGCCGATGCGGTGGTCACGGCGGCGGAGGCCGCGATTCGCGCCTTCCTTCATCCGGTGCCGACCGCGCCCGACGAGCGGGGGTGGCCGTTCGGGCGCACCGTGCGGCGCACCGAGGTGCTGCAGCGGCTCGACGCTCTCGAGGGCGTCGACCGGGTCGACGGCCTCACGCTGGCGCGCGAAGGATGCCCGGCGGGATGCGACGACATCGACCTGTGCCCCACCGAGCTCGCGCTCGCGGGAACGCTCTCGTTCACGACGCGCCCCGACACGCGCACGCGCAGCGGGGGAGGTGCGTCATGACGGCGTCGCCCGCGCGGCTGGAGCACGTCGACGGTGAATGGCTGCTCGTGGGTGATCTGCGCGACGCGCCGGACCTCGGGGCGCGGCGCCTCGCACAGCACCACATCGCGGCGCACCGCACGTGGGGTGTGTCGGCGGGGCTGCGGGTGAGCGTGCGCGCCGGACGCGTGATCGTGACACCGGGCTTCGCCGTCGACCGGTGCGGGCGTGTCGCCGTCCTCGCCGACCGCTCCTGCGATCCGCTGCCGCGCGCCGCCGATCTGCCCGCCCACGTGGTGCTGTGCGTGGTCGGCGACGGTCCGACCGCGTGCGTGCGGCTGCGACGCCGCGGCGAGACCGGCCGCGACACGGATGTGCCGCTCGCGTGGCTCGACGGGGAAGCGGTGGCGCACGCCGGCGACGGCCACCGCGCAGTGGCTGCGACGCCCCGGGCCGATCCGCCTCCTCGCGCGGCATCGTGCCGCGGGGCGCGCCCGTCGCGGCAGGATCGACACCGCTCTGCTGGACCGTTCATGTCGACCTCGCCGAGCACCGGCTCGACGCGCCCCCCGCCGTCGGCGCCGGCGTCGCCGGAGAGCCGCCCCCGAGGGCGCTCATCGCCGCGACGGCCGACGTCGCCGCGGGCACGTTCCCCCAGACCATCACGGCTGACCTCACGGCGACCACCGCTCGCGGCCGAGGCGGTGACCGCGGTCGGCTTCGACCTCATCGTGCGCCATCACGCCGCCGCCGGAACGACGCTCCCCGCCGTCCCCGGCATCCACGTGCGGCGGCACTCGCGGGTCGCTCCGTGGCCGTTTCGTGGCTCGCGCTCACACCCGCTCCCCGCCCGGCCGTCGCCCGACGAAAGGCTCTGCCATGACGCTCTCCGCACCCCGCCTCCCGCACCGGGGGCCTCATCTGCCTGATCTGCCTCATGGGGACCGGCCGCGGTTCTTCTCCGGGTCAGCTGCTCACCGCCGCCGACCTCAGCGCGTCGCACGACGTCGACACGGGGCTCCGACAGCTGCATCACCGCATGCTGCACGGCTGGGGCATCGCGTCGGGACTCGTCGTCACGGCCGCCGCGGCGACGTCGCCGTCGCGGTCGGCGCGGGCTACGCACTCGACTCGACGGGCGCGAGCTCGTGCTGCCCGAGCCCGTGACGGTGCCGGTTCCGGCGGTCGCCGGCGACGCCGACGGCACGCCCGCGCAGGTTACGCGCTCGTGCTGAGGAAGACGAGCGACGACGACGCGATCGTGGCAGCGCGCGAGGCGTGTGCGGCACAGCAGGGCGCCGTGCGTCGCAGCGACGCCCCCACGCTCGATGGGAAGGCCCGGCGCGGTGTCGCGTCGGGCGTCGAGGTCGTCCTCGCCGAGGTCGTGGTGCAGGCTGCCGGCTGACGGCGTCCGCCCGATCCCGCGGCGCGTCGCCTGCTCAACCCACCGCCCACCCCGTATGCGGCGCGGGGGCGCACGCGTGCGGGCGAGACGCCATGGACCGGTGCGACGCGCAGGGCCTGGCGCCGTGGGGCGTCGAGACGACGGTGGACACGTCGGAAGCGGGATTCGGCGACACGCCCGCGTATCTCGCCCGCGTCGTGGGCCCGCGCGCGGTGACCGCCGCGCAGTCGCCCGCACGGCACTCCGTGCATGATCGACGGACCGCCCTACGTCGAGGACGCCGAGCCCGGCCGCTTCCGCCTCGTCGTGCCGCTGGTCGCGGCGTGCTCATGCGACCCGTCGCAGCACGCGCTCATCGAGGTCAACCCCGACGCGGTGGTCGGCTGCGGCCGCGCTCTCGGCACCTGCTCGACTTCCGCTGCGGTGGACGGTCGAGTGGATCGGGGTGCAGTCATGAGCGCGTTCCGCTGGCTCGCGCACGGCGACTGGGCGGCGGCGTCGACTGACGGGTCTCGTGGCCGCAGGGCGGCGTCTCGAGCTCGCGCCGCTCGCCCGGCGCCGCTGCCCGGCGCGGCGTCGCCCTGGTGATCGACGGCGGATGTGCCGGATGCCGCGCAGATCGACTCGACCACCGCCGACCGCTGGCGGCGGGTCGGCGTGCGCCTCGCCGAGCCGTCCCGACCGGCGGCTGGGTGCGGGTCTGGACGCAGGTCGCCTCGACCGTCCCGGCCGCACCCCCCGGAGCCGTCCCCGGGTGGCCCCGCGAGATCGCCGACGACGCCCCGGTCGAGACGCCCGTCGGCGTGTGGCGGCCAGCCGCCGTCGACGCCCTCGACGCGCGCGTGCTTGCCGGGACGGGACCGGTCGCGCTGTTCCCGCGCCGCCTCTCCCGCTCTGGATCGCGATCGAGCTCGGCGGGCCGAGGCGGCGCGACGCCGCGTGCTCGCCGACCTCCTCGTCGAGACCGACGACGACGGCCCGATCACGCGGCTTCCCGTCGTCTACCGCGCCACCGGCCCGCTCCAGGCCTGGCCGGCGACGGAACGCGGTCGACGAGGGCGACGGTCTGCTCGGCCGGTTCGCCGGGCTGCTGGATGCCGAACGCCGCCGCACGTCGTCCCTGCTCGATGAGCTGACGATGCTCCTCAGTCCGTCCTCGCCCCCGATCGGCCGGATTCGCCGTGGCTCGCCCGGCTCGCACGGTGGGTCGTCGCTCGACGGCGAGCAGCTCCCCGACGACCGACCGCGGGGCGGCGCGACGCCGTCGTCCCGCGGCCGCAGCGTCACGGGCGGCGGGGAACGCGCGACGGGCTCAGTCGACGAGGTCGCGCGGCGCACGGGGATCGACCGTGCGCGCATCGACGTCGTCGAGCCCCTGCAGGCAACCGAGATCTGGCGTCTCCCGGAATCCGCCGATGGGGCCACCCCGGCGCTCGCGAGTCCACGAGCCTTCTGGGGCTGACGACCGGCCTGCGCTGGGCCGATCCGGGACCGCCCGTGCTCGACACCACCGCGTTCCTCGACGCCGCGCAGCTCGTCGGCGACGACGAGGCGGGGCTCCCCGTGCACGGCGGCGCCGCGCACCGCATCTGCGTGCATGTGGTCGACGGGACGGAGGCGCAGGTGCGCCGGTCGATGCCGTCGTGCAGCGGGAGCGTCCGGCCCACGTGCTCGCCCGGACGTGCGCGGTCACCCGCGTCACCGACATGGCCGCCGTCGTCGGCGTCGATGCGCTGCCCGGTCCCGGCGCCCGGGGACTCGCCGACGATGCGGTGCACAGCCCGGCGGTCGACGGCCCCGGGCATCGCATCGGCGACGCGCGTCTGCCGGCCGACGGCGGTCCCGCGCACGACCCGCCCGCGCACGCTCACGACACATCGCACGCTCACGACACATCGCACGCTCACGACACATCGCACGCTCACGACACAACGCACGCTCACGACACAACGCACGCTCACGAAGGAGAAGCGCCATGACGATCGCAGACGACGCATCCGTCCGTCCGCCCATGCGCGACGACGACTGCGGATGCGGGGGATCCGAGCCCGTACGGCGCACGGCCGCACCGGTCTCCGCCCACGCCGACGGGCCGGGCGCACCGGGAGGCGGCCGGTCGCGGCACAGCGCACCGCGGCCGCTGGAGCGCAACGCGTTCTTCCCGCGCAAGCTCATGGAGGTGCGCCACTGGCGAGCCGAGCAGGACTATCACCGCGCGGCTCGTGAGCTCCTACGCGCCTGGCGACCGGATGCGGCGTGCTCTGCGGTCTCGACGTGTTCGCGACCGACGCGGGAACCGTCGTGATCCGCGCCGGGGCCGCCGTCGACGGCGGCGGGCGGGAGATCGTCGTGCCGCACGACGTCGAGATCGACCCCGCGCTCCTCACCGACGCGTGCGGGCAGACCGACGGGGAGGCGGATCGACGAGGGCGTCGTGACCATCTCGCTCTGCTATCACGAGTGCGGCACCGAGCCGGTCGCGATCCCCGCGGAGTCGTGCGACGACGAGCGCCGCTGCGTGCCGGCGATGATCCGCGAGAGCTTCTCGGTCTCGGTGACCGAGGGCACGCCGCGCGAGGTCGACGACGGGCTCTGCGCGGCCCTCTGGGCGAGCGGCGTGCGCGATCCCGGTGGTTCGGGCGACACGGGTGGGCGGTACGCGCATGCCGACCGGCGGGCCGCCTTCGACCGGGGGGCGCCCCGCACATGCGACTGCGGCTGCGACGGCCCGTGCGTGCCGCTGGCGACCGTCGTCGTCGCGGCGCAGAAGCCGCCGCAGGTCGATCAGCGCGTCCGCACCGTCATCCGATCGAACCGCGAGCTGCTGGAGCTGATCCTGTGCCTGGCCGAGCGCCTCGAGGAGTGCTGCGGGCGTCCCGCGCCGGCAGCGGCGCCGCGGATCGCCGACATGTTCCCCTGGCCCGACTGCCGATCCGGCCGCCGTCATCGCAGAACTCGCGCGCACCGGGGCGGTCGAGATCGCGTTCGACCAGCCGATGACCGACGCCGACCTCGACGATCCCGTCCGGCTGGCTGGGCCTGTGGGTCGTCTCGTCCGAAGAGGCCGGACGCCTCGTGCTCGCGCGCGACGCGGGCGCCGCCCCGACTCGCGTCGCCGTGCCGCCCGGTGGCAGTGCCGCCGTGTTCCGTTTCGCGCGCGGCGACGGCGCCGCGACGCACGGGCGGGCATCGTCGGCGGTTCCTGCGATCGAGCGGCCGGTCGCCGTGGTCGTCATGGTGCGCTCGGGTGACGGCGGCGTCATCCGTGGCAGCGCGACCGGAGCGCCGGCGCTCGACGCCGACCTCCACGCCACACACCTCGACGCCGCGGAGCGCACCGCGCTGTGGGCGATCGTCCCCGGCGGGAAGGCCGCATTCGGCGGTGCAGCCCATGCGGTGCCGACCGCGGGCATCCCCGCGCTGCCGACCGGTGACGGCGACGCCGAGGGCGAGCTGCACGTCGTCCTGCCCGTGACGGAGCGCGAGCCGCAGCCGCGAACCCAGCCGGGCCCGACCCGAGCCGGAACCGGTCGCGACCGCCGCGACTGCTCGCGGTGCTGCCGACCGGGATCGAGCGCGCGAGCCCGGCGGCCGCAGGAGGCGCGCGCGATCGACCTGACGCTCTCGGCGCCGCTCGTCGACGCGGCGCTCGCCGAGCCCCGGCGCGTGGCTGCGGGCCTGGGAGGGTGAGTTCGACGGTGGCGTGTTCGACGCTGGCCGAGGCTCGCGCTCGAACCGGGTGCCGCCGCCGAGCAGGCCGACGGCACCGTCGTCTGCCGTTTCCCGCTTCGCATGCGCGGCGACGGCGCCCTGCGCTGGCAGGTCGTCGTCGTCGTGTGGCCCGATCGGGCGCCGACTCGGCCGCTGCTCCGATCGGCACGCGACGCCGCCGGCATCCTGCTCGACGCCGACTGGATCGCCACGACCCTCGACGAGGAGACGCTCACGCGGCTCTGGGACGGCGACCTGTTCCCCGACGGTCTGCCCGACCCGCGGCCGGCCGTCGTCCCGAAGCCTCGCCCTGTGCGACGGCGTCGCCCGGCGGGCTCGCCCACTGGGCCTTCTTCGTCCAGCACGACTGACACGCGAATCGAAGGTGATGACGATGAATACTCAGACCACGACCGTCGACCTGGGGCACGCGGCGACGGTCTCGACACGGGATGCCGGGACTGCGGTTCGTCCGTCACGGCGCTCGCCGCCGCGGGGGCTGCGGGTGCGGCGGGGGATGCGACGACCGGTGCGGCGCGACGGCGCCGCTCGAGAGACCGCGCTGGTTCGCGGGGCAGCTCGTGGGCCCGGCCGACCTCGAGGCGCTGCAGCACTGGGTGCTCGGGCGTGCCCGGCGACACAACCGGATGATCCACGGCTGGGGCGTCTCGTGCGGGCTCGGCGTGCAGCCGACGCTCGGCCACGACGGCAGCTCCCGTGCCGTGGTCGGTGACGGTGGCGCCGGGATTCGCGCTCTCGGCGTGCGGAGACGACATCGCCGTGCCCGTCGACGTGCGCATCGACATCCGCCAGCCGCAGCCGTCGGGAGCGACGGCTGCGCGCCGCCCGGTCGATCCGTGGTGCGCGCCGGTGCGGCGAGCGCCGCGAGCCCGGACGCACCTACTACCTCGCGATCCGCTACGCCGAGGAGCAGTCGCCGGCCGGTGCGCGGGGCGGTGCGCGTGCGGCTGCGACGACGATCCGTGCGAATACAGCCGCGATCGCCGAGTCGTACGTGCTCGCGGTGCTCGACGAGCTTCCCGACTGCGACGCGCAGACCCCGCGCGACGCGGAGGGCGGCCGGGAGGCGGCGGTCGAATCGCGCGCCGGCGTGGTCGTGCACGCCCGGGATCCGCGAGCGCGGAACGCGGCCGTGCCCCGACTGCTGTTCGCCGTGGGTCGTGCTCGCCGACCTCACCGTGTCGGCGTCGGGCGCGGTCGAGGTCGACCAGCTCGCCCACCGCCGGTTCCTCGCGCAACTGGGCGAACTCGCGTTCCGGTGCACGCCGCCTCGCGAGCAGCGGCGGCCCGGCTTCACGACCGTGGAGCGGTCGGTTCTCGCGACGGTCTTCGCCGACGCCGAGCGCGGGGTCGTCGACAGCGACCTGCGGGAGTCTGTGCTGACCGCACCCGCGCGCTGGCTTCGCGGCGCCGCGGACGACCGGGCGCTCGAGCGGCTGTTCGCCGATCGCACGGTCTCCGAGATCGCCCGCGACGATGTCTCGATGCTGCGGACCGCGGCGGCGGCATCGGGGGCCGACCCCGACGCGGCCGAGCGACTGGTCGAGGCCGCCCGCGTGGCCGTGCGCCTGGCAACCTCCTGAAGAGGCGACCAGACGCACGGCAACCACCGCGGCGACGCCGCAGCAGACGACGCGAGGCTAGGCGTTCCGGCGCACCATGCGCATGAGCCAGGCGATCACCGCGATGATCACGATGACGAGCCCGACCCACAGCAGGAACTTCGCTGCTTCGACGAAGACGCCGACGAGCAGGAGGGCGATACCGATCACGACAAGAATGACAGCGAGAGTGGTCATGACGTCATCGTCCTCCCGTCACCTCTCCTCCACAAACGGGGTTGACAAAGCCGCCGGTCTTTGAGATTTTGCGAGGTCGATGTCTGCGCCGTTTCGCGAGGCCGGTACGGGGATATCGAGGGCGGCGCGGAGTGTCAAGCCCCTGGCGCGAGGCCGCCGCCCAACGCTGGACTCGAGGTCGAACGGCGCACGAGGGTCGTGCCGTTCCTGGTCGAGGAGGGGCATGAAGGACATCCTGATCGAGGGTCATCGACTTCTCACCACGGATGAGATCGCTGATGCGGTGATCGACTACGCGCAGCTGCTGCATGACAATGCGCGGTCCGACGTGGTCGACTTCCCCACGCTCCACGACGGGGAGCTCTCGCACTGCTCCCTCTTGCTGACGCCGGCGACCGCCGTCGCGACTGTCGACGCCGACGTGCTCCCGCCCTCCATCCCGGGCGCAGAGGCAGCCCGAGACGAGATCTCCCGCCGCGCCGCCGCGCTCCGCTGAGCCGCCGGGCGCCGCCGCCTGTCCGACGCGCCGCGACGCCTCGCCGCCGAACGTGCCATAAAGTCGGAGGTGCTGAGTGACCGCACGCGCCGAACCCCCGGAGGGCTGAGTGGGCAAGTTCATCTACGAAGGATCGATCACGGTCGACCTCGACGACCGTGTGCTTGCGCATGTGCAGATCGTCATCGGACAGAAGCTCCGCCGCGGCGAGGCGTTCCACTTCACGTGGCGTGAGGACCCCAGCCTCGGCGACGGGCGCACGTCGGTGTGGCTGCATCCTGCCGCGTCGCTGGTGTACAAGTACTTCGGAAGCCGGCAGCCGAACCTCAACCGAGCCTGGCTCGAAGCCCTCACCTACACCGCGAACTCGACGGGAGGCCTGCACATCGTGCCCGAGCCGCCCGAGTCGAGTGCGAGCGACCCCACCGTCGACTGACGAGCGTCGTCACCGCGGTCGCCCTCACTCCGCGTCGGCGACCTCGACCACCTGCGGTGCGTTGTCGGCCACATCGACGGGGCCGGTGTCCATCTGCTCCGGGACGAGCGTGATGCCGCCCGACGAGTTGGCCGTCTGCGACATCTCCTCCAGCCAGGCGCGGCTCAGTTCCGGCGGCTCCGGCTCGTCGAACACGAAGCGCAGCGGGATCGACGGGTGCAGCCAGATCGTGCTGCGCCCGCGGGGCTCGTCGTCGGGGTGACGCCACGACAGGGTGAAGCTCTCTCCGCGCCGCAGCTTCGTCGCGACGACGACCTTCAGATGGGCGAGCGCCCGATCCTCGATATGGATCGGGGTGGCCGATCCGCCGTAGTAGATAGTGCCCACGGACGAAACCATACGCCGTCGAAGCCCTGCGCCGGGAGTCCTGTCAAGCCCCTCCTGATCCTGCGCCGCCGCTCCTACCGTGGTGCATCCGCCACGAGAGAAGGAGACGGACGATGACCGACCCCCGTGACAAGCACCACGGCGACGGATTCCCCGCGCAGGAGCAGGACCAGCCGGGCCTCACCGACCGGACGGCGCCCACGCCCGACCACGGCGAGAGCACCTATCGCGGCAGCGGGAAGCTCGCCGGCAAGCGCGCGCTCATCACAGGCGGTGACTCGGGCATCGGCCGCGCGGTCGCGATCGCGTACGCGCGCGAAGGCGCGCACGTCGCGATCGCGCACCTTCCGGAAGAGCAGGACGACGCCGATTCGACCGTCGCCCTGATCGAGGAGGCGGGCGTCACCGGCGTGAGCTTCGCGGGCGACGTGCGCGAAGAGGACTTCGCCACCCGCATCGTCACCGACACCGTCGACCGTCTCGGCGGCCTCGACATCGTCGTGCTCAACGCCGCCTACCAGAAGGACCGCGAGAGCATCGCGACCCTCGAGACCGCGGAGTTCGACCGCGTGTTCCAGACCAACCTGTACGGCATGCTCTACTCGGCGCGCGCCGCCGTGCCGCACCTGGCGCCGGGCGCGTCGATCATCGTCACGTCGTCGATCCAGGCCTCCAGCCCGTCGCCAGGCCTCATCGACTACGCCATGACGAAGGCGGCGCAGGTGGCGTTCGTGAAGGCCGCCGCCGAGCAGCTCGGTGAGAAGGGCATCCGCGTCAACGCCGTGGCGCCCGGTCCGATCTGGACGCCGCTCATCCCCGCCACCGGCTGGGACGCCGAGCGGCTCGACACCTTCGGACAGGACACGCCCCTCGGGCGGGCGGGCCAGCCGGCCGAGCTCGCCGGCGCCTACGTGTACCTCGCTTCGGAGGACGCATCGTTCGTGTCGGGGGCGGTGCTCGCCGTCACCGGCGGCAAGGCTCTCTGACCTCGGCGACCGCGAGCGCTACAGCGCGACCATCCGGCCCGGGCCGGCGCTCTCCGGCAGCGCGGTGACCGCCGGTCGCTCGGGCGACCCGTGCAGCTCGGCGTGCAGTCGCTCCATGCGGGCGTCGAGCTCGGCGGCGGTGCGCGCCGCGTCCTTCAACTCGGCGAGGAGGGTGTCGGGCACCGCGCGGGCGTACTTGTAGTAGATCTTGTGCTCCAGGCTCGCCCAGAAGTCCATCGCGATGGTGCGGAACTGCACCTCGACGACCACATCGGTGCGGCCGCTCGACAGATACACGGGCACCTCGACGATCGCGTGAAGGCTCTTGTATCCGTTCTCCTTGGGGGCGGCGATGTAGTCCTTCACCTCACGGAGGGTGATGTCGTCCTGTGCCGTGAGCAGGTCGAACAGCAGGTAGGCGTCTTTCGTGAAGCTCGTCGTCACGCGGATGCCGGCGATATCGGTGATCTGCGCGCGGATCGCATCGAACGTGGGGTCGACGCCCTTGCGCGTGATCTTGGCGATGAGGCTGTCGGGCGTCTTCACGCGGCTGTTGACGTGCTCGATCGGGTTGTAGTCGTGCAGGAGCTGGAACTCCTCGCGGAGGATGCCGAGCTTGGTCTCGACTTCGCGGAGGCCGAACTGGTACTCGGTGAGGAAGCGCTGGAACTCGTCGCGGAGGGCTCGCAGCTCTTCGGGTGAGAACGTCGCGACGCCGTCCGCGGTGGTCACGGCCAGCTGCTGCGCACGCGCTTCCATGCTCCCGACGCTATCGGGGCGGTTTCTGGGCTGGCTGTGAATCCGGCGGTCAGGCCAGACGGGAGTGCTCGTCCAGCCGGTGCCACGTGCGGTTGTGGTAGACGAGCGCGTCGCCTGCCTCGCCGGGTGCGACGTCGCGCTGGAGGCCGGACTGCAGGGCGTGCGCGGCGATCACGGTGGACCCGCCGGCGTCCATCCGCCCGATGACGGCGCACCGCACCCAGGCGCGCACGTCGTGGTACACCGGCTCGCCCGTCACCAGCCGCGACCAGCGCTCGGTGTCGGCGAAGCGGTCGACGCCGCTCGTGGCCCCGAGCCGTGCGATGTCGAGGTCGTGCGCGTCGAGCAGGTGCACGACGACCGTCTCGGCCCGCGAGAGCACGTCGGCTGCCGACGACTGCGCGGAGATCGAGAAGATCAGCAGCGGCGGGTCGGCGCTCACCGACGACACCGACGTCGCGGTGAGCGCGACCGGACCCTCGCCGGCGTCGGCGGTGATGACGGCCACGCCGCCGGGGTGCCCGCGGAACAGCGCCTTGAACTCGTCGGCCGAGAGCGACGACGCGAAGTGGTGCCCGGCGATGTCGTGCGTCGCCGGAGCGTCGGGCTGGGCGGCATCGGCGGTGCGGGCGGCGGCGGGGGAGGACATGATTCGACGCTAACCCCGGACGGGAGGGGCGGGACGCGCTCTGTGATGCCGTGTGAACGACTGTGAACGAATGTGACGGCGCGCGTTTCGCCGTGTTGCGCCCTCGTGGCCGGCCGCGACGGCGGGCCGTGACCATGGGGTGATGGCCCCCCTCATCGCAGTGGATCAGCTTGCGGCCGACCTCACATCAGGTGCCGCGGGCGGGCGCGTGCGCCTGCTCGACGTGCGCTGGCGGCTCAACCAGCCCGAAGGACGTCCCGAGTACCTGGCGGGGCACCTCCCGGGTGCGGTGTACGTCGACCTGGAGCGTGAGCTGTCACGCGCGGGACGTCCCGAGGAGGGGCGTCATCCCCTTCCCGAGCTCGCCGACCTGCAGGCGGCGGTGCAGCGGTGGGGCCTCAACCGCGGAGACCGGGTCGTGGTCTACGACGACAACGAGGGGGTCGCGGCGGCGCGGGCGTGGTGGCTGCTGCACCGGCACGGGCTCGACGTGCGGGTGCTCGACGGCGGGTTCCGCGCGTGGCTCGCCGCCGGGTACCGCCTGGAGCGGAGCGACCGTGGCGTGCGGTCGGGCGATGCGGTGCTGTCGCCGGCGACAGCAGGGGCCGCGACGATCGACGAGGCCGCCCGCGCGCCGCGTGACGGGGTTCTCGTCGACGTCCGCGCTCCCCAGCACTACCGAGGGCACGTCACGGGCGTCGATCCGGTCGCCGGGCACATCCCCGGCGCGGTCAACATCCCGACCGTGAGTCACATCGCTGACGACGGGCGCTTGCGCGCACCGGCCGAGATCCGCGACACGCTCGCCGTCCACGGCGTCGCCGCGGACGCCGACATCGTGCTGTACTGCAGCTCCGGCATCCCCTCGGCGCACTCCGCCCTCGCCCTCGCGGTCGCGGGGGTGCCGTCGCGGGTGTTCCCCGGGTCGTGGAGCCAGTGGTCGCGGAGCCCCGGACGCCCCGTGGCGGTCGGGCCGCTGCCGGCCGACGTGATCACGACGGTGTGAGCCTGCGCCGGTCTGCCGGGCCGTCCAGCCGCCGCGTCATACGGCGCAACGTGCGTACACGTGACGAAACGCGCCCGGCGCACCGCCCTCGGCGCCCTGCACGATCGAATCCTGCGCCCCGTCCGGGGTGGCAGCGGCATCCGACGCAGACAGGAGACCTCGCATGGCACGGCACATCACCTTCGGCGTGATCCTCACCGGCACCGGGGGGCCGGGAGAGCACAACCGGTGGCTCGACCCCGAGATCCCCGGCGACGCGAGCGTCGACATCGACTGGTACACGGAGCAGGCGCAGCTCGCCGAGCGCGCCGCGCTCGATCTCGTCTTCATCGTCGACAGCCAGTTCATCACCCCCGACTCCCCGCCGCACTACCTCAACCGGCTCGAGCCCCTCACGCTCCTGTCGGCTCTCGCGGCGCGGACCGAGCGCATCGGTCTCGTGGGCACGGCGACCACGTCGTACAACGCGCCCTACAACCTGGCCCGCCGCTTCGCCTCCCTCGACCTCATCAGCCGCGGGCGCGCCGGCTGGAACGTGGTGACGAGCGGCGACGGCGGCACTGCAGGCAACTACGGGCTCGACGAGCACTACGACTACGCCACGCGCTACGCCCGAGCCGCCGAGCACATCGAGGTCTCCCGTGCCCTGTGGGACTCGTACGAGGACGACGCGTTCCCCCGCGACCGCGAGACGGGCACGTTCCTCGACCCGACGAAGCTGCATGCGACGGAACACCGCGGGCAGTTCTTCTCGGTGGCGGGACCGCTCAACATCGAGCGGTCGCCGCAGGGGCAGCCGGTGATCTTCCAGGCCGGCGACTCCGACGAGGGGCGCGACCTCGGCGCGCAGCACGCCGACGGTATCTTCACGCACGCGTCGACCATCGAGCACAACCGCGCGTTCGCCGACGACATCAAGGGCCGTGCGGCGGCGTTCGGCCGTGACCCCGAGCACGTGTTGATCCTGCCCGGCGCGAAGATCATCGTCGGCGACACCGACGACGACGCCCGTGCCATCGAGCTGGCCCAGCACCGGCTGTCGAACTCGTTCGAGCAGGCGCTCGCCGAGCTCGGCAGGCCGTTCGGCTGGCACGACTTCCGCGCCTACGACCTCGACGCGCCGTTCCCGCAGGAGGCGCTCGTGCACGCCGAACGCAGCTTCAAGACGCAGGCGACGCAGATCGCCGGGTTCGCGGCCGCCGAGAACCTGACGCTCCGGCAGGTGGTCGAACGCCTGTCGGCGCCGCGCCGCTCACCGTTCGTCGGATCGGCGCAGACCGTGGCCGACACCCTCGAGGAGTGGTTCCGGGCGGGCGCGGCCGACGGCTTCAACATCTACGTCTCGACGCCGGCGCAGTTCCGCCGCTTCATCGACGACGTGCTGCCCATCCTCCGCGAGCGCGGCCTTGCGCGCACCCACTACGAGGGCACCACGCTGCGCGACCACCTCGGCCTCCCGAAACCCGTCAACCGCCACACCGCAGCCCGTCACGCCGACGCGGCGCTGCTCCCCGCCTGACGGCCACGCACGCGGTCCACCGCACCACCTGTCCGCACCTCCTGTCCGCACCACCTGTCCGCACCACCTATCCGCACGACGCATCCGCACCACCTATCCGCACAGAGAGAGACCCGCATGTCACGCACCTCCCGCCGCCTCACCGTCGCCGCCGCCACCGCCGCCGTCGCGATGACGATGGCGGCCTGCGCGACGGGGTCCCCCGCTCCTGCCGGGTCGGACAGCCCCGCCGAGATCACGGTCGCGCTCGCGCTCCCCACGTCGTGGGATCCCGTGACCAGTCGCACCGGCTACGACATCAACACGATCTCGCTGTCGTACGCCTCACTCACCCGGCTCGACGCCGAAGGCGCCGTGCAGCCGAGCCTCGCCGAGTCGTGGGACTACTCCGACGACGGCACGGCCATCACCTTCACCCTGCGCGACGGCCTCACCTTCAGCGACGGCGAGCCGCTCGACGCGGCAGCAGTGAAGGCGTTCTTCGACCGGGGCACGACGCAGGCGGACTCGCACCTGCGCGACCAGCTCGCCGACCTCGAAGAGGTGACGGTCGACAGCGAACGCGAGGTCACGCTCCACCTCGCCGAGGTCGACTACCAGATCCCCTATCTCGTCGCCGGGCGCACGGGGGCGATCGCGAGCCCGAAGGCCGGCGAAGACCCGGAGAAGCTCGCGATCTCGCCCGTCGGCGCGGGGCCGTTCGTGCTCACCGAGTTCGTCGCCGAATCGCACGCGACGTTCGAGAAGAACCCCGACTACTGGGATGCCGACAACATCCACATCGACAAGCTGACGCTCAAGCCCCGCCTCGACCCGTCGACGGTCGTCGCGGCGATCCAGTCGGGGTCGGTCGACGTGGCCGTGATCCCCGCGACGCAGGCGAAAGCGGCCGAAGCCGCAGGGATCCCCGTGACGATCGAGACGGCGCTGACGGCGAGCGACGCCTCGATCAATCTCAACAAGGAGCCGTTCACCGACCCGGCGGTCGTCGAGGCGTTCCGGTACGCATTCGACCGGCAGGCGTTCGTCGACGTCGTCACGGCCGGTCTCGGCACAGTGACGCACCAGCCGTTCCCCCAGGGCTACCTCGCGTTCTCGCCCGAGGTGGAGGAGCTGTGGGACTACGACCCCGCCAAGGCGAAGGAGATCCTCGCCGACGCAGGCTACGACGAGGGCGATCTGTCGCTCACGATCACGGCGCAGGCCGGGGGAGACGTCGCCGCCGAACTCGCGCAGGCCCAGCTCGCCGCCATCGGGGTGAACTCCACCATCGAGATCGTGCCGGCCGGATCGACGACCTGGCAGGACGAGGTGTACGTCGCGAAGTCACCGCAGCTGGCCCTCGACGGCACGATCGGCCGGGAGTCTCCCGTCGCCAACCTGCTCGCGACCTACGGCCCCGCAGGAATCATGAACCTCAGCGGGCCCCACGCCACCACCGAGTTCCTCGACGCGCTCGACGCCGTGCGAGCGACGCCGATCGATTCGCCCGACTACCCGTCGGTGCTGCGGGAAGCGGTGAAGGTGGGCGTCACGCAGTCGCCCACCAACTACCTGTACAGCTCGCCGTGGATCTTCGCGACGAGCGACCGCGTCGGCGAGCTCAACCTCCTCCCCTCCCAGGTGCGCTGGGAAGGCGTGAGGGTCGAGGGGTGACGTCGTCATGACCACCACCGCGACAGCCGCCCCGCTCGCGTTCCCGGCATCCGCGCACCCGGGGTCCGGCGGCCGGCCGGAGCCCGCACGGCGTCGGCGCCGGTTTCTTCGGAACGCGTCCACGGCTGTGGGGCGCACGGGGCTCATCGTCGTGCCGGTGTTCGTCTTCGCGACGATCATCACGTTCGCGCTCGGAGCGGCGAGCGGGCTGAGCCCAGCCGCCTCGCTGTCGGGCGACGAGGCGACCCCCGAGCGGATCGCGGCCATCGAGGCCGAGCTCGGCCTCGATCAGCCGATCGCCGTGCAGTACCTCTCGTGGATCGGCGGCGTGCTCCGCGGCGACCTGGGGGTGAGCTGGTACAACGGCTATCCGGTGGCGCAGCTCATCGCCGAGCGGTTCGCGATCACGGCCTCGATCGC
This sequence comes from uncultured Actinomycetota bacterium, assembly GCA_963789095.1. GTDB lineage: Bacteria > Actinomycetota > Actinomycetes > Actinomycetales > Microbacteriaceae > Microbacterium. The sequence goes on along the minus strand of CAWBJK010000005.1, from coordinate 189,395 downwards.
CACCCTCGCGCTGGTCTTCGCCCTCGTCGGGGGCGTGCTGCTGGGGCTGCTCGCCGTCGCGTTCCGGGGGCGCCCGCTCGACCGTGCGATCACGGCGTTCACGACCCTCGTGTCAACGCTGCCGCCGTTCGTCGTGTCGATCGGGCTGATCATCGTGTTCAGTGTGTGGCTGCGGCTCCTGCCCTCGGCGGGCTATTTGCCGTTCGCGCAGGATCCGGGGGCGTGGCTGACCTTCCTGATCCTCCCGGCGACGGCGCTCAGCCTCGATCCGGCGGCCGAACTCGCGCGTCAGCTGCGCACCGGCCTCGTGCACGTGATGGACGAGAACTACATCGTCGGCGCACGCGTGCGCGGCCTGAGCCCTGCACGGGTGCTGTGGGGGCACGCGCTCCGCAACGGCGCCGGGCCCGCGGTCGCCGTTCTCGGAATGAAGATCCCGACGCTCCTCGGGGGAGCCGTGGTGACCGAGACGATCTTCAGCATGCCCGGGTTCGGAATGCTCGCCGCAGACTCGGCACTCCGCGGCGATGTGCCGGTGGTGCAGGGGACCCTCGTGGTGGCGGTGGTGCTCGTGCTCGCGTTCAGCCTGATCGTGAACGTCGCGCTCGAGGCGCTCCAGCCGGCGAGCAGGCGCGGGGGGCGAGCCGCATGAGTCGCCTGCCTCGCTTCCGCGCCGGGGTCGGTTTCGGCCGTACCCGCGCCGTGCTGCGCCCCGTCTCGGCGCGGATCGCCGTCGGCATCCTCTCGGTCGTCGCGGTGCTCGCCGTCTTCGGCCCCGCCCTCGCGCCCGCCGATCCCCTCGCACAGAACACCGCCGCGCTGCTGGAGGGCTCGTCGGCGGAGCACTGGCTCGGCACCGACGCGCTCGGGCGCGACGTGCTCAGCCGGCTGCTGGCCGGTTCGCCCGTCTCGCTCGCCGCGGCGCTTCTCGCCGTCGCCGTCGGGCTCGTGCTGGGTGTCGTTCCCGGGCTCCTGTCGGTGTACCTCGGGCGGGCCGCCGAATGGCTGTCGCTGCGGCTCATGGACACGCTCATCGCGCTGCCGTTCCTCGTGTTCGCGATCGCGATGACCGCTCTCCTCGGCAACGGCGTGGTGCCGGCGATGGTCGCGGTCGGCATCCTCATCTCCCCGGCGTTCTATCGCGTCACGCGCGCCGCGGCCCTGAGCGTCGCGCGCTCCCCTTATGTCGAGGCGGCGACCCTGCTGGGGGCGTCGACCGCGTGGATCGTCCGCCGACACGTGTGGCGGCACGTGCTCCCCGCGGTCGCGGTGACGACGGCGAGCGTGAGCGGCGCGGCGCTCGTGATCGTGTCGTCGCTCACGTTCCTCGGCATCGGGGTCGCCCCGCCCGACCCGACGTGGGGCGGGCTGCTCGCCACCGACCTGCAGTACCTGTACCAGCGGCCGTGGGGCCCGGTCGCTCCTGCCCTTCTCATCGTCGCGACCGTCTGGGCGTTGAACGCGCTCGCCGACGCGCTGCGGGATGCCCGGGCGCCGGGGGCGGCGGATCCCGGCGCGGGTGACACGGACGACGACGCGTCGGACGCCCCGACCCTCGGGGGCGACCCCGCCGGTCTGCTGCACGGTTCGGCAGCGCGCCCGGCTCCGGCCATCCCGCGCACCTCGGTCATCCACACGCGTCCGGAGGTCACGCGATGAGCATCACGCACGAACCGCTCCTCCGCATCGAAGGTCTGACGGTCACGGCGCCGGGCGCGGCCCGCGCCCTCGTCGGTGGGGTCGACCTCGTCGTGCACCGCGGCGAGAGCGTCGGGATCGTGGGTGAATCGGGGAGCGGCAAGTCGCTCACGTGCCGCTCGGTGCTCGGCATCGTGCCCGACGGGCTCCGGGTGCACGCCGATCGACTCGCGTTCGACGAGCACGACCTCACCACGATGCGCGAGCGCGCGTGGCGCGACGTGCGCGGGCGCCGGATCGGTGCGGTGTTCCAGGATCCCGCGTCGTACCTCAACCCGTCGCTCACGGTGGGGCGTCAGGTGGCCGAAGCGGTCCGGGTCGCGGCGGGCGTTCCGTGGCGCGCGGCGCGGCGCGAGGCGGTCGCGCTGTTCGCGAGCCTCGGCCTGCGCGACGCCGCCCGCGTCGCCACCCGCTTCCCGCACGAACTGAGCGGCGGGATGCTGCAGCGCGTGCTGATCGCGAGCGCCATCGCCGGGAGCCCCGACCTCCTCATCGCCGACGAACCCACGACGGCCCTCGATGCGACCGTGCAGGCCGAGGTGCTCGACGTGCTCGCGGCGCTCCGACGCGACCGCGGCCTCGCGCTGCTGTTCGTCTCGCACGACCTCGCCGTGGTAGCGCAGGTGTGCGACCGGATCATCGTCATGCGGGGCGGCGTCGTCGTCGAGACGGGACCCACGGCAGAGGTGCTGTCCGCCCCCGCCCACCCCTACACGCGGTCGCTGCTCGCCGCGCACCGCGCCTACGGTCTCGAGCGCCGCACGCCCGAGGAGGTCGCCCATGTCTGACCACCGGACTCACCGTCCCCTCGTTCGCCGCTCCGTCGCCGAATCTCCCGTCGCGGAGTCTCCCGGCGCGGAGTCTCCCGTCGCGGAGCATCCCGTCGCGGAGCTCCGAGGCGCGACGATCGGCTACCACGCGCGCACGCCGGTGCTGCACGACGTCTCCCTGGCCATCGGCCGGGGCGAGTCGATCGGCCTCATCGGCGAGACCGGATCGGGGAAGACGACCCTCGCGCGCACCCTGCTCGGGCTGACCACGGTGATCGCGGGCGGGGCCGAGGTCGGCGGACGAGACCTGCGGCGTCTCCGCGGTCGCGCCCTCCGCGCATTCCGTCGTGAGGGCGTGGTGCAGTACGTGTTCCAGGATCCTCTCCGGAGCCTCGATCCCGATGTGCCCGTCGGCGACTCGGTGGCCGAAGGGCTCGATGTCCGCGGACGGCTCGACCGCGACATCCGCGCCGGGCGCATCGCTGAGACGCTGGGCGCCGTCGGACTCGATCCCGACCTCGCACTGCGTCTGCCCGGGGAGCTCTCGGGAGGTCAGCGGCAGCGCGTGGCGATCGCCCGCGCGCTCATCGTCGAGCCGCAGCTGCTCATCCTCGACGAGCCGGTGAGCGCGCTCGATGCCGCTCACCGGGTGCAGGTGCTCGACCTCCTGCGACTCTCGGCTGCCGAGGGGAGTTTCGCGCAGCTGTTCATTTCGCACGATCTCGGCTCGGTCGCCGGCGTCACCGACCGCATCGTCGTCGTGTACCGGGGGCGCATCGTCGAAGAAGGTCCGACAGCCGACGTGATGGCGAACCCGCGGCACCCGTACACGCACCTGCTGATCGAATCCGCACCCACGCTCGACGGGGCCGGTGCCGACCAGGCGCGCCGGGCGCAGCTGCGCGAGCGCGTCGCCCGCGCGGCGGGCTGACCGTCCGCTCCGCCCGTCCGCTCCGCGCGCCCGCTCGCGCCCGCCCGCCCTTCAGAAACAGACCGCAACATCCGCCCCGCCGCCGGGGTGGCTGCACTGGAATGGACCGCATGACCCAGACATCCCTCGCCCCCGATCTGCACGAGCCGCCCGCCGCGGTGCGCGTGCGCGGCACGCTCGCCCTCCTCGCCGGCGCCGACGAGACGGCGCGCGTGTACGAACGCTTCGGACGGCGCCTCGCCGCCGACGGGTACGTCGTGGGCGTGTTCGAGGCACGAGAGGCGCCGCATGCCGCGGCGTGGCTCGCGGAGCGGCAGGCGGTTCCACGCGTGCTCGCCGGGTCCGACCGCGGCGCGGCGGCGGTACTGGCGCTTGCGGCGCACAGTGATCCGACGGGCGGCGACGGCATCGAGGGCGTGATCATCGCGGGGCTGCCGGTCGGCGACCGCGACGACGCGGGCGCCGACGCATCGGAGCGCACCGCCTGCCCCGTGCACCTCGGGGTGCTGGCGGGCGCCGATGCGCGACGCTCCGACGCGGAGACCGCGACCGTGTCGCCTTCGGCGCACGTCTCGGTCCCGGATGCCGCCGCACTCGCATCGCTGAAGGTGCCGGTGCTCGCGATCCACGGCGGCGCCGACGTGATCGCGCCCGCAGACAAGGCGCTCGCCGCACTCGCGACCGTGCCGACGCTCGAGTTCGTCGAAACGGTCGGAGGACTCCACGACGCCCTCAACGACCAGTCGCACCGCTCGGTCGCCGCCACCGTCGTGCTGTGGCTCGAACGCCTGCGAGCGGGCGACGTGACCACGCCCATCGTGCGGGAGGTCGCCCGATGAGCGCTGCCCGCGCGTCCACGCAGGTGCCGGGTTTCGCGTCCACGCAGGTCCAGGGCGGCTACACCCCCGGCACGCCGCAGAACGCGGTCGCCCCGCCGATCTACCAGACCACCGCCTACGAGTTCGCGTCGCTGCAGGATGCCGCCGACATCTTCGCCCTCCGCAAGACCGGCAACCTCTACAGCCGGTCCGCCAACCCGACCCAGCTCATCCTCGAAGAGCGTGTCGCGAAGCTCGAGGGAGGACGCGCCGCGGTGGCCGTGGCATCCGGTCAGGCGGCGGTCGCCCTCACCCTCCTGGCCCTCGCGAAGGCGGGGGAGCATGTCGTCGCCGCCCGGCAGCTCTACGGCGGGACGGTCGACCTCCTGCAGGACACCTTCGCCGACTGGGGCATCGACGTCTCGTTCGTCGACCAGGACGACCTCGGGGCGTGGCGGGATGCCGTGCGCCCGACGACCCGGGCACTGTTCGCCGAGTCGGTGACCAATCCCACGGCGCAGGTGCTCGACATCCGGGCCGTCGCCGCCGTCGCCCGTGCGGCCCGCGTGCCGCTCGTCATCGACAACACGGTCGCGACGCCCTACCTGCAGCGCCCCGGCGAGTTCGGCGCCGACATCGTCGTGCACTCCGCGACGAAGTACCTCGGGGGCCACGGCACGTCGATGGGCGGCGTCATCGTCGACATCGGCTCGTTCGACTTCGGGGCCGAGCCGGCGCGCTGGCCCCAGCTCACGCAGCCCTATGCCCGCGTCGGCGACCTCGTGCTGTGGGACCGTTTCGGTCCGCATCGCGACGACGCGGCGGCGGGCCAGGCGTTCGCGGCGCTGCTGAAGACCAAGTACGTCCACGATCTGGGCCCCTCGCTGTCGCCGTTCAACGCCTTCCAGCTGATCCAGGGCATCGAGACCCTCGACCTGCGGATCGCGCGTCACTCCGCGTCGGCGCTGGCCGTCGCCGAGCACCTGGCCGGCCACGAGTCGGTCGCCGCCGTGCACCACCCCGGGATCGCCGGCAGCCCCTGGGCGGATGCGGCCCGCACCTACTTGCCGCGCGGCGTGCCGGCCGTGTTCTCGTTCGACCTCGCCTCGACGGGAGACGCCGACGCCGACCGCGCGCGGGTCCACCGGTTCGTCGACGGGCTGCGCCTCGTCAAGCTCGTCGCCAACATCGGCGACGCCCGCTCCCTCGTGGCGCATCCGGCATCGATGACCCACAGCCACCTGAGCCCGTCGCAGCTGGCCGAGGCCGGTATCTCCCGCACGACCGTGCGCCTGTCGATCGGCCTCGAAGACCCCGCCGACATCATCGCCGACATCGACCAGGCGCTCGCCCTGATCGCATCCCCGACCGCAGCAACGGAGGCCACCTCATGACGATCGATCTCGGCTATTGGACGCCCGTGTACGGCGGGTTCCTCCGCAACATCGCCGACGAGGAGGGGATGGCGGCCACCTGGGAGTCGATCCGCGACGTGTCGGTCACCGCCGACCGCCTCGGCTTCCACACCACGCTCGTGCCGGAGCTGTACCTCAACGACCGCAAGGGCGTCGAAGCGCCGAGCCTGGAGGCGTGGGCGCTGTCGGCGGCGATCCTCGCCGTGACCTCGCAGCTGCGGGTCATGACGGCGGTGCGTCCCGGCTTCCACCTGCCCGCCGTGCTCGCCAAGACGCTCGGCACGCTCGACTCGATCGCGCCGGGGCGCATCGCGCTCAACGTCGTCGCCGCGTGGTGGGCGGAGGAGGCGCGCCAGTTCGGCGGCCGCTTCACGACGCACGACGCCCGCTACGTGCAGGCGGAGGAGTTCGTGCAGGTGCTGCGGGGACTCTGGGAGCGGACGCCGTTCACATTCCAGGGCGACTACTACGAGCTCGAGGAGACCATCGTCGAGCCGAAGCCGTCGACCCCGCCCGTCGTCTTCGCCGGCGGCGAGAGCGAGGCCGGCAAGGAGTCGATCGCGCGCTTCGCGGACGCGTACGTCATGCACGGCGGCACGCTCGACGAGGTGCGCGCGAACGTCGCCGACATCAACGAGCGCGCCCTTCGCCACCACGGCCGCGAGGTGCGCGAGATCGGGATGCCGGCCTACGTCATCGTCCGCGACACCGAGGCGGAGGCGCAGCGCGAGCTGGAGCGCATCACCACCGTCGACCCGAACTCGCCTGGGTACGCGTCGTTCGAGCAGTTCCGCCAGAATTCGCAGCTCTCGCTCGAGCTCACCAAGCGCGAGTACTCCGTGGGAACCCGGGGGCTCCGCCCGAACCTCGTCGGCACGCCCGAGCAGGTGGCCGAGCGCATCCGCGCCTACGGCGACGCGGGCATCTCGCTGCTGCTCATCCAGTCGTCGCCGCTGCGTGAGGAGCTGGAGCGCATCGCCGAGCAGGTGTTCCCGCTCGTGCCGCAATCGAACCTGGTGGCGTCGTCGTGACCGGGGCGCACGCCGAGGTGGCGGCGGGCGCCGGGGGACGCGGTTCGCACGCGGCGGATGCCGGTGCGCTGCGGATCGTCGCGGTGTCGGGGAGCTTCCGCGATCCGTCCACGACGAGCGCGCTGCTGGCCGGCATCGTCGACGGGATCGCGGATGCTGTCCGAAACCGTGCCGTTTCGCGGGAGACGGTGAACCTCGCCCCGCTCGCGGCCGACCTCGCCGCCGCCGTCACGGGCGGGGGCACGTCGGATGCCGTGACGGCGGCGCTGGAGTCCGTGGGATCCGCCGACATCCTCGTCGTCGCGACACCGATCTACCGCGGCACCTACACGGGACTGTTCAAGCTGTTCTTCGACCTCGTGCACCAGGACGCCCTGGTCGGCACGCCCGTGCTGCTCGCGGCCGGCGGCGGCAATGACCAGCACACCCTCGCGATCGACCACCAGCTGCGTCCGCTCTTCGCGTTCTTCCGTGCCGCGACGCTCCCCGTCGGCGTCTACGCCCGGCCCGTCGACTTCACGCGGGAGAAGCAGATCGACCCGGCGGGCGCGCTTCCCGAGGCGATCTCCCGCGCGGTCTCCGCCGCCGCCCCGTTCCTCCCGCGCTGACGCTGCCCTCCTTCCCGTCGCTGATCTGATCGAGCACGTACTTGACGGGTAGTGACACTGCACCGTTGTGTTTCTGCTCGTAGTGTCGCCGGGGGGCACACGGAACCTCGCAGAGCTGGCGCGGCGAACCGCTCGCCTCACGCGGAGACGTGCGATTCCGCGCCTAGAGTGACCGCGGTACGCGCTTCGAGGGAGAACTCATGAAAGCCGCTATCCGTCGGTCGATCATCACGCGAGTCGCCGCGTGCGCCATTGCGGGCCTTCTCGTCCCTGCGATGGTCCCCGCACCCGCTGCCGCGTATGACGCGCAAGTGCCCGTGAAGGTACCGACACCATTTAGTGGGGGCGCCCACGTGATCGGTCTTGATCTCATCCGAGCAGACGGCACGCCGGCACGAGGGGCCAAAGCCGTGCTCTACGCCTTGCCCGACGGGCGCGCCCTCACGCGTATGAAGCTCGGCGATCAGGTGAAGCTGATCCCCGTTGCTACCGCGACCAGCGACGCTCGTGGGCACCTCGACCTGCGCGTCACGCGACCCGACGTGTTGAAGCAGCGGGCGGACGGCGAAGGCTTTGCGAACGTCGAACTCATCGCCACCGATGCGACGAGCACCTATTCGCGGAGCTTCCCTGTCTCCGTGTCGGCGACGTCGAGCTCGCCGTCGGTCACGGCGCTCCTCGACGGCTCCACGAAGGTCTCCGCGCTCGGGCCTCTGACCAAGCCGCGCACGCGAGGAAGCGTCTCCGGCTGCACTTCGAGGTTCGTCAAGGACCTCGGCATGCGTAACGTCACCGTCGCCTACGCGTACGCCGTTCCCGGCGCGGCAACCGTCCAGTTCGACTACGGGCAGGGGGCGATGTCCGCCCTCGGGATCGCGGGATCGGTCTCGGGCAAGTACGGATCCTTCAAGGTTTCGGGAACGACCAGCACTGCTGCCAACGCCGAGCAGGGCTTCCCCAAGGTGTCGGGATACAAGGAGCTGATCACCAAGTTCCGATATGGAATGTGGAAAGTTCAGTGCTCCGGCTACCCGCACGGACAGTTCGTGAAGTACACCGTGGCCCCGAAGAACTTCGAGGGTGGGGGAATCATCAAGAAGGTGAAGGCTCCGCCTGCCACCAAATCCGCGAATTGCGTGCCTCAGCCCAAGAACGGCAGATACCGGCAGGACAAGACGACTGCGTATGAGAACGCGGTGGGGGCATCGCTATCGTCTGTCATCGGTATCAACCTCAGCGCGCGCACGGGCTACTCGACGAAAGCGAGTTTGCGCTTCGAGTGGAAGCGCGCCGGAAAGCTCTGCGGGACGAATGCCTCCCCCGGCAAGAATCCCAAGCGGCTGGTGGCCAAATGAGTGCCGTGACCCGGGGAGCGATTGTCGCGTCGGCAGCCGTGCTCGCGCTCCTGTTGTCGTCGTGCGAGGCCGCGCGAGCGCCGGGACTAGTGCTCCAGGAAGGCGCGGTGTCGTGTCTGCCGGTGAAGCCAGGCGAACGGGGCGTGATCGCTGAGCAGACATCACTCGAAGACCCCGGATCGCCGGTTGAGCTCACCGCCGTCGAACTCGTCGATCCGAAGGGCATTCGACTCGTGGAGGCGTTTGCGGTGCGGTACACCGAGAACGGCGGCATCGGTTCTATGAGCCTCGACGATCCGGACGACGCGTGGGCCGGGCGCGTGCCCGCCATAGGAGCCGTCATCGACGGACCGGACAGCTGGAGTATTGCGTTCGTCCTCGAACGAACGGGCAACGCGCCGGGTTCCGCTGCGGCCGTTTCGTACTCCTTCATTGACGTGCGCGGCGAGGCACAACGCGCCGTCGGAAGTCTCGAGTTGCATGTTGACGACGCCGACGACCCCTGCTGATCGCGTGACGCATGCCTCGGCGGGGCTTACGCGATGCCGCCGCGCGGGCGGATGATTCCGGCGCGGGTGAGGGCCAGGTAGATCTGGCACCCGAGGCAGAACGCGAACACGGCGTTGAGGAACGCGGCGACGAATGCCGCCGCACCCGCCACCGGCAGCGCCCACGGCACGCCGACCACATGGAGCACAAGGCCGAGCCCGACGACGACGAGTCCCACGCCCTGTGCGAAGCGCGGCGGGCGCGGGTCTTCGAGGTCGGTCGGCGGGGCGAGCCGGGGCCGCACGGCGGTGCGGAACAGCACAGCCCACGGTGAGGTCGCCGGCGATGCGACACCCCACACGAACAGCAGTGCCACCACGGCGAGCACGAGGAATCCGGGACCCGTCAGCCGCTCGCCGAGGGTCGACGCGGGGTCGGTGGCCGGGCCCAGCAGCGCCAGGAACACCCCCACAAGCAGGAGCACGCTCGTGATGCCGGCCGCGAAGCGCGGGCCGCGCGGGTCGATGCCCGCAGGGCGGGACGCCGGGGCGGACGAGGCTGCATCGGGAACAGTGGCCATGTCGGAACGATAGGGCCGCACGGCCCGCGGATGCGCTGCCGTCGTCATACGACGACATGCGCGGCAGTCGGCGCGAGCCGGATCCGCCACCTGATCGCCCGCGTGTCACACCGTGACGGCGCCGCCTTGCCGTGCGCGCATCCCCCCGTTACGGTGGTCACGTGCACCTGACCTGTCGTTGTTGTCGCTGAGCGCTCCCGCGCACCTCCGACGACCCCGACAATCGCCGTGCCTCTGTGCGCACGGCCCCATAACAGGACACTTCTCATGCGCTACGCCTCGCACATCGCCGATCTCGTCGGCAACACGCCCCTCGTCAAGCTCAGCAGCGTCACCGACGGCATCCGTGCCACGGTGCTCGCGAAGGTCGAGTACTTCAACCCCGGCAGTTCGGCGAAGGATCGCATTGCCTCGCGCATCATCGACGCCGCCGAGCGTGACGGCCTGCTGAAGCCGGGCGGCACGATCGTCGAGCCGACGAGCGGCAATACCGGCGTGGGTCTGGCCCTCGTCGCCCTGCAGCGCGGATATCGGATGATCTTCGTCGTGCCCGACAAGTTCGCGGGCGAGAAGGTCGCTGTGCTGAAGGCGTACGGCGCCGAAATCGTCATGACTCCCACGAGTGTGCCGCCCGAGCACCCCGACTCGTACTACAGCGTCTCGGATCGGCTCGCGAAGGAGATTCCCGGGGCGTTCAAACCCAACCAGTTCGCGAACCTCAACGGCCCGCGCGGGCATTACGAGACGACCGGCCCCGAGATCTGGCGCGACACCGACGGCCGCGTGACGCACCTGGTCGCGGGCATCGGCACGGGTGGGACCATCAGCGGCACGGGACGTTTCCTGAAGGAGGCGTCGGCCGGCGAGGTGGTCGTCGTGGGCGCCGACCCCGAAGGCTCGATCTACTCTGGCGGCCCGATCCACGGCTACGCCGTCGAGGGCGTCGGCGAGGACTTCTACCCCGAGACGTTCGATCCCACCGTGGTCGACAGGTACGAGCGTGTGGGGGACGCCGAGTCGTTCGCCATGACCCGGCGCCTGGCCCGCGAGGAGGGCCTGCTCGTGGGCGGCTCCTCGGGCATGGCAGTGACCGCCGCGCTGCGCGTCGCCCGCGACCTGCCCGCGGATGCGGTGGTGGTCGTGGTGCTGCCCGACCACGGCCGCGGCTACCTCAGCAAGATCTATGACGACGACTGGATGCGAGAGCGCGGTTTCGCCTCGATCGTTGACGACGCCACCGCCTCCGCCCCGCTCGCCTCTGCCACCACCGACCCCACAGGGAGCCTCGCATGACCGCCTCCGACGCCGCCCGCGGCTTCGCCAGCCTCGCCGTCCACGCCGGGCAGGAGTTCGACCCGACGACCGGTGCGGTCATCCCGCCCGTGCACTTCTCGACGACGTATGCCCAGGACGGCATCGGCGGTCTGCGTAACGGCTACGAGTACGGCCGCAGCGGCAACCCGACACGCACCGCGCTGCAGACGCAACTCGCCGCACTCGAAGGCGGCGCTCACGCGTTCTCGTTCGCCTCGGGGCTGTCGGCCGAAGACGCGCTGCTGCGCGCCGTGCTGCAGCCGGGCGACGAGGTCCTGCTCGGCAACGACGTCTACGGCGGCACGCACCGCCTGCTCGCGCGCGTGCTCGCGCCGTGGGGTGTGAAGCTCCGCGTGGTCGACATGAGCGACCTGGATGTCGTGTGCGCCGCGGTCGCCGAGCGCGCTCCCCGCATCGTCTGGGTCGAGACGCCCTCCAATCCGCTGCTGCGCATCACCGACATCGCCGGCCTCGCGGCGATCGGGCACGAGGCCGGAGCTCTCGTGGTGGTCGACAACACGTTCGCGACCCCCGCGCTGCAGCAGCCGCTGTCGTTCGGTGCCGATGTCGTCGTGCACTCGACCACGAAGTACCTCGGCGGACACTCCGACGTGGTCGGCGGCGCGCTCGTGCTGAACGACGACGCCCTCGCCGAGAAGGTCGGCTTCCTGCAGTACGCGGTGGGCGCCGTGTCGGGTCCGCTCGATGCATGGCTGACAACACGCGGCATCAAGACCCTCGACGTGCGGATGCAGCGCCACAGTGAGAACGCCTCCGCGATCGCCGCATTCCTCCAGAGGCATGAAAGGGTCGCGCAGGTGTACTACCCGGGGATCGAGACGCACCCGGGTCACGAGATCGCCGCGCGGCAGATGTCGCGGTTCGGCGGGATCGTGTCGCTCGCCCTCGAATCGGGCGAGGCCGCGAGGCGCTTCGCGGAGTCGACACAGCTCTTCCAGCTCGCGGAGTCTCTCGGTGGCGTCGAGTCGCTCGTCAACTATCCCGACGCCATGACCCACGCGTCGGTGCGGGGAACCGAGGCGGCCGTGCCCGTCGAGGTCGTGCGCCTGTCGGTGGGCATCGAGGCGGTCGACGACCTGCTCGCCGACGTGGAGCACGCGCTCCAGGCCTGAGACCGGCGGACCGGCCTTCGTCTGGGGCCGGCGGCTGGTCGAGGGGTGGTTGCGACGCCGTGCGTCGGCGGCGACCCGGCGCGCTGCTCGCGGGGTGCGCGGCGGTCAGCGTCGGTGGAACCAGCGGCGGCGAGTGCGGCCGGTCGTCGGCCGTTCGTCGGCAGGAGCCTGCGCGGCCGCCGTTGCCCGCGCCTCGCGCCGCGAGCGCCACGCGGCCACCTCTTCGTCGGCGTCGTGCGTCGGGGTCACGACGGGCGGTCCGCCGAGGAGCTGCCGCCGCGCCTCGATCACCCGGCGGTTGAAGTCGTCGACGTAGTCCCGCACGTCTTGCTCGCGGGAGAAGGCATCGACGCGGACGTCGAACTCGGCGTGCTCCACGCGCAGCCGCAGGGCGGGCGGACCGAGTCCCGAGAGCTGCTCCGTCTGGATCTTCCGGCGGATCCACCAGTCGGGATCGTGGCGGTCCCCAAGCCCTTCGAGCGGCTTGCCGGAGCCGGGCAGGTTGTCGAACTCGCCGCGGCGGATGGCCTGCTGGATGGCGGTCTCGACATAGGCGGCGCGATCTTGCGCCGTCGGCTGTCGGGGGAGGTCAGGGCCGTCCGCCCTAACCGCGGCTTCCGCTGCTTCGGTGCTCGTGTCCGCCGTGGCGACCGATTCGCCCTCGTCGAGGAATCCCGCGTCGCGCGCAGCTTTGTCCATCCGGTATCGGGCGGCGTGGAGCCGCGGATCGTCGGCCATACGTCCACGTTACGACGGCCGGGGAGGTCGCGGGCCGGTCTTTCGGGCAGGCGCCGGTATCGACGCGTCACGCTTGCGCACTGCATACCGGGCATGCATATACTCGGTAAACACATACCCAGTACACAGTTACTGCCGGCAGTGAGGAACCCCCCCCATGTCAGTACGCCAGAGCCTGCTCGCGATCCTCGATCAGGGCCCCTGCTACGGCTACCAGCTGCGGGCGGAGTTCGACCGTCGCACCGGCTCGACCTGGCCGCTCAACGTCGGCCAGATCTACAACACGCTCGACCGGCTCGAGCGCGACGGCCTCGTCGAGAAGGGCGACGTCGACGAGCAGGGCCACGTCTACTGGCAGATCACCGACGCCGGCTCGGCCGACGTGCAATCGTGGCTGACCTCGCCTGTGGAGCGCAGCCAGGGCACGCGTGACGAGCTGGCGATCAAGCTCGCCGTCGCCGCGACGCTCCCGGGTGTCGATGTGAGCCAGGTGATCCAGACGCAGCGGCTCGCCTCGCTGCGTCAATTGCAGGAGCTCAACCGCGCCAAATACGCGGGATCGAACCCTGACGGTCCCGAAGAGCTCGCCTGGTCGCTCGTCGTCGACTCGATGATCTTCGCGGCCGAGGCGGAGGTGCGCTGGCTCGATCACACGGAACAGCGCCTCGCGATGCATCCGCGTCACGCGATGACGCTGCAGCTGTCGACCGAGAAGCCCAAGCGCGGCCGCCCCGCCAAGTCCGATGCTCCCACCGAGACGCAGGAGGTCACGGCGTGACCGCCGTGCTGCAGCTCGTCGGGGTGACGCAGCAGTACGGGGAGGGTGAGCTGAGCGTCTCCGCGCTGTCGGGCGTCGACCTCACGGTCTCGCGCGGCGAGCTGGTCGCGATCATGGGCGCGTCGGGCTCGGGCAAGTCGACGATGCTGTCGATCGCGGGCGGGCTCCAGAAGCCGACCACGGGCGAGGTGATCGTCGAGGGAACCTACCTCTCCACCGCCTCCGCGTCGGAGCTCGCGCAGCTGCGGCGGCGCTCGCTCGGCTTCGTGTTCCAGGATTTCAATCTCATCCCGACCCTCACGGCTCTCGAGAACGTGACGCTGCCGCTGGAGCTCGACGGCTTCCGAGCCCGCGCAGCACGCCGTGCGGGTCGGGATGCGCTCGCGTCGGTGGGCCTCGACGACAAGATCGAGGCGTACCCCGACGACCTGTCCGGCGGCCAGCAGCAGCGGGTCGCGATCGCGCGGGCGGTGGTCGGCGGGCGCCGGCTGATCCTCGCCGATGAGCCGATGGGCGCCCTCGACTCGGTGACGGGCGAGGCGGTCATGAAGATGATCCGCTCGCGGGTCGACCAGGGAGCGGCGGGCATCCTCGTCACGCACGAGGCGCGCCATGCGGCATGGGCCGACCGCATCGTGTTCCTGCGCGACGGTCGCATCGTCGACCAGTCGCAGCGTGCGGGCGCCGACAGTCTGCTGGCGGGCCGGTCGTGAGGCGTCGCGACCTCGCCGTTCACAACTCCGGAGGGTCGAGCCTCCGAGGGCGTGGGCCGGCCGATTCGACCCCGCGCGGCATCAGGTCTCCGGAGTTGCGAACCGGGCGCCGGCTGACCGGCCTGCAGGACTCCTTCGACCTGCAGGACTCCTTCGATCTGTGCGCCGCAGGCCGCGACATGCCGGGGGAGCGCGGCCGGGCCGTGGAATCCGAGGAGATCTGCAGCGGGGTGACCCGGTGACCGGCGTGATCGAGCGGCCCCCGTCCGAGAAGGTCGAGCCGGCGAAGACGGGCGCGCAGGGGCTCGGACGCCGGCGGATGGCGGCGCGACTCCGGGCCGACCTGAGGCTCGCACGCCGGCAGGTGTGGCGCACCCGCGGGTCGAGCCTCCTCGTGCTGCTGCTCGTGGCGCTTCCCGTGGCCGGGATGACCGGCGGGGCCGTGTTCTGGCAGAGCCACATCGCGACCCGTGCGCAGGAGGTCGGCTTCGAGCTCGGCTCGATGGCGTCGCGCATCGAGATCGTCGGCGGCGAAGACCCCACCCGGGTGCAGAGCGTCGACAGCACGTGGGACTGGTCGGTCGCGACCCGCGACGACGGCGAGACTCCCGTGCATCCGGAGCAGCCGGCGCCCGCCGACCCGAGCGGTGTCGTGCCGGCGGACAGCGAGATCTTCGAGGTGAGCGAGTATGGCTGGGCGCGCGTCGCGACGGCCGACGGCATCGCCTCGGTCGAGGTGACGACGGGCGACATCTGGAACGACGCGTTCGCCGGACGGTTCGACGTGCTCGAGGGGCGCATTCCCGCGTCGCCCGACGAGGCGATGGCGACGCCCGGCATGCTGGAGCGGCTGGGGCTGAGCATCGGACAGGAGGTCGTGCTCACCGACAGCGACCGCGCGTTCACGGTGACCGGAACGGTCCGGCGGCTCGACATGCGCGCGTCCGACCGTCACCTCTTCCTTCCGGAGTCGGCCGCGCAGCTCGTGGAGTCGCGCGGGATGACGACCTGGTTCGTCGCCGACTGGCAGCCGACCGTCGATGAACTGGCCGACATGAATGTGGCCGGCTTCGTGGTCTTCGCGCGCGACCTCGTGCTCGATCCGCCGCCCGGATCCCGGGTGTACGACCGACGCGGCGACACGAGCCAGGCCTGGGGGATGCTCGCGACGGGGTCGATCGTGGCGGTGTTCAGCGGCTACCTCGTCGTGCTGCTCGCCGGCGCGGCGTTCGCGGTCGCCGCTCGCCGGCAGCAGCGGTCGCTCGCGGTCGCGGCGAGTGTGGGTGCGACACGTGGGGACGTGTTCCGCATCGTCGTGCTGCAGGGAACCGTGCTGGGGGCACTCGGCGGCGTGGCGGGTCTGGTGGCGGGGCTGGGGCTCGCCGCCGCCGCGATCGCCGTCGTCGATCAGGGGGCGGTGAACACGTTCTGGGGCGTGTGGGGTTGCAACGTGCCCTGGCCGCTCGTGATCGGCATCCTGGTGTTCGCCGTGGTCGTGGGGACGATCTCGGCCGTGGCGCCGGCGCGGTCGGCGACGAGGGGCGATGTGCTGAGCGCGCTGCGGGGCTCTCGGCGTCCGGTGCGGCTCAACACGAAGAGGCCGCTCTGGGGGCTCGTGCTGATCATCGGCGGGGTGGCGGGCAGCGTCGTCGGGGCGCTGTCGATCCTGGCTCTCAACCTTCAGGATCCGATCGACTACCTCTCGCCCTGGCGAGCGGTGTCGCAGCTCGCCATCGTGCTCGGGCCGATCGTGTTCCAGGTCGGTGTGCTCCTCGCGGGGCACGCGATCATCACGGCGACCTCGAAGCTGCTGGCGAAGGTCGGCCTGGCGGCGCGGATCGCGGGCCGTGACGCCGCCGCGAACCCGTCGCGGGTCGTGCCGGCGTTCGCGGCGATCGCCGCGTGCGTGTTCTTGGCCTCGTTCGGGCTGTCGGCCGTCGCCCTCAGCAACGCCGGCGCCGCCCGCACCTACTACTGGAGCGCGCCGCTCGGCGCCGCCGTGATCCAGGTGTCGGGGCAGGGCGACGAGGCGCAGGCGACGGCCGAGGCGCGTGCTGAGGAGATCGCGGCGGCGGCGCACGCCGATCGGGTGGTGCGCGTGCAGGTGGCGGCGTGGCCCGCCTGGGACGAGAGCACCGGGGCGCCGGTCGATCCCGACGCCCCCGTCTACGCCGTGGCGGGCCAGCCGAGTGAGGAGTGCCCGGAGTGCGGGGGGCCGATGGAACTCGCCAACGGGTCTTTCGTCGTGGTCGCGCCGGACGACGTCGAGGCGGTCATCCAGCACGATCTTCCCGAGTCGACTCTCGAGGCGTTCCGCGCGGGCGGGGCGCTGTCGACCGACCGGTGGTTCGTGTCGCCGGAGGGTGAGCTCGCCATCACGCAGTGGACGGTCGGCAGTCAGGAGGAGTACTACCGCGCGCTCGAGCCGCTGTGGGAGCGGCAGGACCTCACCCGCGCGGAGCTCGACGCCGCCGTGCCGGACCCCGACGATGTGCTCCGTGTTCCCGCGACGGTCATCGACGACGCCCCGGAGCAGAGCTTCGGCATCATCGTCTCTCCTGCCGCGGCAGAACGGCTCGGCATCGCGGTGGCTCCGTCGACCGTGCTCGCACTGTTCGACGAGGTGCAGGCCGACGGCGTGTACGACAAGATCACGGCCGACGCCGAGAATTCCGCGCTCGGAGACGCCAATCTGAGCATGTGGGTGGAGCGCGGGCCGCAGCCTGCCGACCCGTGGCTGTGGCTCATCGCGGGGGCGACGATCGTGCTGGTGGTCGGCGCGGGTGCCGTGTGCCTCGGGCTGGCACGGTTCGAACGGCGCCCGGACGACGCGACTCTCACCGCGATCGGCGGGAGCCGCAGCGTGCGTCGCCGCATCAACGCGTGGCAGGCGCTCATCATCGTCGGGATCGGCGCGGTCGTGGGGACGGTCGCGGGGCAGATCCCGATGTGGGGGATCGCTCAGCACACCGTGTACATGCGCTACTGGAGCGACTCGCCGTGGCTGTGGCTCGCCGCGCTCGCTTTCGCGCTGCCGCTCGCGGTGACGGCGGTGTCGTGGCTGGTGTCGCCCCGGCATCCCGACCTCACGCGGCGCACCGCGATCGCCTGAGGGGCTCCGGCACACGGATGGCACCGGCGACGACGGTTCGCGTAGCGTCGGGGGCATGACGCTCCTCACCCCTCACGAGCTCGACACGCTGCTCCGGTCAGACGATCCGCCGGTGGTGTTGGATGTGCGGTGGCGGCTCGATGCCCCCCCCGATGGGCGCGACGCGTTCGCGGAGGGGCACGTGCCGTCGGCGCAGTACGTGAGTCTCGACGACGACCTGTCGCGGCACGGGGCGCCGGCCGACGGGCGTCATCCGCTGCCCGACCCGGAGTCCTTCCACGAGGCCGCGCGGCGCTGGGGGATCCACGACGGCGACACCGTCGTGGTCTACGACGACTGGTCGTCGTTCGCCGCGGCCCGCGCGTGGTGGCTCCTGACCGACGCGGGGGTCGACGTGCAGGTGCTCGACGGCGGGCTGTCGGCCTGGCGCGACGCCGGGCTGCCGCTCGAACGCGGTGCCGGAACCCCACCCGAGCCGGGCGACGTGACGCTCGCGCCGGGCCACCTGGCGCAGCTGACGATCGACGAGGCGGCGGCGCTGCCCGAGCGTGGACTGCTCCTCGACGTGCGCGCCGGCGAGCGTTACCGGGGCGAGGTCGAACCCATCGACCCGCGTGCCGGGCACATCCCCGGAGCGCTGAGCGCCCCCACGGCGCAGAACGTCGACGCCGACGGGCGCATGCTCTCCGCCGCCGAACTGCAGGCGCGGTTCGTGGGCCTCGGCGCCCGGCCCGACGAGCAGGTGGGCGTGTACTGCGGCTCCGGGGTGACGGCATCCCACGCTGCGCTCGCCCTCGCGATCGCCGGGTTCACGCCGGCCCTCTATCCGGGATCATGGAGCCAGTGGGCGAACCATCCCGACCGGCCCGTTGCGACAGGAGCGAGCGCATGAGCACGTCCGACATCGAGTCCGATTCGAAGACCTGGGCGGTGCTCGGCGCCGGCGTGATCAGCGGCGACTTCGCGTCGGCGCTGCCGGACGCCGAACTCGGGCACCTGCACGCCGTCGGCGCGCGCGACGCCGAGGCGGCGCGGACGTTCGCCGATCGGTTCGGCGCGCCCGTCTCGGGCACCTACGACGACATCCTCGCCCGTGACGACATCGACGCCGTCTACATCGGCACCGTGCACCCCGCCCACCTCGACCTCGCGATCGCGGCACTCGAGTCGGGCAAAGCGGTGCTGTGCGAGAAGCCGCTCACGACGAGCGCCGCCGACACCGAGAAGGTGCTCGCGGCGGCCGAGCGCGCAGGTCTCCCGCTGATGGAGGCGTTCAAGTACCGCTTTGGCCCGTTCGCCGACCGGCTGCGGGAGCTGCTGGCGGGCGGCGCGATCGGCGAGGTGACGGCGGTGGAGTCGTCGCTCGGGTTTGCGGCCGGCTCGCAGACCGGGCGTCTGTTCGACCCCGCGACGGCGGGCGGCGCGATCTACGACGTCGGCTGCTATCCGGTGTCGCTCGCCGTCGGCGTGGCCGCCTGGACGGGGCAGCCCCTCGAGGCCGTCGCGGTGCGCGAGGCCGCCGGGCGGATCGGTGACACGGGCGTGGATGTCACGGCCTCCGCCGTGCTCGATCTCGGCGGCGTGACGGCCCGCGTGGCCACCGCGATCGTCGAAGACCTCGGCCGCGCCACCGTCATCCACGGCAGCGAGGGCCGCATCGAGATCCCGAACCCGTGGGGGAGTCGCACGGAGAGCACCGACAGCGCCGTGATCGTGCGCAGCGACGGCAGGGTCGAGCCGGTGAGGGTGGCGACCGTGAGCCCGATGGCCGCCGAAGGCGACGCCGTGCTCCGCGCCCTCATCGACGGGCGCACCGAGGTTCCCGAGATGCCCTGGGCCGAGACGCGTGCGGTGGCTCGCCTGATCGACGCCTGGCTCGCCGGGCTGCGCTCCGCCTGACCTGCGGCACCCGCCGCCGTCGCAGCGGCCATTCGCGCGGGTGCGAAGCGGAAGGGGTCAGGACACGGGCCGCGTCGACTCCCGCACGATCAGGTGGGTCGCGATCGGGGTGTCTTCCGTGAGGCTCTCCGGCTCCTCGACGGCGAGCAGCACCTTCTGCATCATGAGCTCCCCGAGCGCCTGGAAGTCCTGCCGCACGGTCGTGAGCGGCGGATGCAGGTACGGCGCCTCGGGCACGTCGTCGAACCCGACGACGCTCACATCGTCGGGCACCCGCAGTCCGCGTTGGCGGAGGGCGGAGAGGAGCCCGATCGCCATGTGGTCGTTGCCCGCGAGCACGGCGGTGCCGGGTTCCACCGGAAGCGTGCCGCCCAGGGCGAAGCCGCTCGCGGCCGACCAGTCGCCGTGCGGCGGGTCGACCGCGACGAGGCGACGGGCGGCGAGCTCGTCGCGCCAGCCGCGGATGCGTTCGAGGGCGTCGGGGTTCTGCGCCGGCCCCGCCAGGTGCAGGATGCGCGTGTGTCCGAGCTCGGCGAGGTGGCGGACGGCCGCGCGGGCGCCGCGGTACTGGTCGATCGACACGAGCCGCGGGTGCCGTCGCTGGCTGGCGGCCGCCGCGACGACGGGGACGGTCAGCTCGATGCCGCGCACCACTTCGAGCACGCCGACGTCGTTGACGATGAGGACGATCGCATCGACCCGCTGCCGCAGGAGGCTTTCGATCACGGCTCGCACGCTCGCCGCGTCGCCGTCGGGAGAGCGCACGGCGTCGACCGAGTAGCGTGCGGCGCGTGCCGCGAGGTTGAAGTGCATCGCGATCGACGTGGGGCCGTAGTCGGCCGTGACGGGCGTGACGAGGCCGATCGTGCGGGTGCGGCGCGTGACGAGTGCACGGGCGGCGGGCGACGGGCTGTACCGCAGCTGCGCGATCGCCTGCTCGACGCGTTCGCGGGTGGCGGGACGCACGTTGGGGAGGTCGTTGAGCACGCGCGACACGGTCTGGTGCGAGACCCCCGCGAGGCGCGCGACGTCGAAGATGTTCGCGGCACGCCCGCCACGCTCGTCGCTCACTCGGCGTCCTCCGGCTGAGCCACGAGGGCGAGCACGGCATCGACGCTGAGGCCGTCGGCCGGCAGCGTGTCGACGATCCGTCCGTCGCGCAGCACGATCACGCGGTGGGCGACGCGCACCACCTCTTCGAGCTCGGCCGAGATGTACACGACCGACAGGCCGTTGTCGGCGAACTCGCCGACGAGCTTCTGGATCTCGACCTTGGCGCCCACGTCGATGCCCCGCGTGGGCTCGTCGAGCACGATCACGCGGGGGGAGAGGGCGAGGAGCCGCGCGAGCATCACCTTCTGCTGGTTGCCGCCGGAGAGTGTGCCGGCGGGCCGGTCGAGGTCGGGAGGCCGCACGTCGAGCGCCTCCACCCAGCTCGCGGCGAGCTCGCGCTGCCGGGCGGGCGGGAGCTTGCGGAGTGCGCCCCGCTGCGCCTGCAGCGCGAGGATGATGTTCTCCTGCACTGACAGGTCGCTGATGATCCCCTCCGCGCGGCGGTTCTCGGACGAGTACACGACCCCGCGGTTCATCGCCGCCCGCGGGCTGCCGGGGGCGGGCGAGCCGTCCATGTCGAGCGTGCCGGCTTCCAGCCGGTCGACGCCGGTCAGCGCGCGTGCCAGCTCGGTGCGCCCCGAGCCCAGGAGCCCTGCGACGCCCACGACTTCGCCCTCGTGCAGGTCGACGTCGGCTGCGACGATCCCGCGCCCGACCGACACGCTGCGGGCCTGCAGCACCACGGACGGCTGCGCGGCGTCGGCGTCGGATGCGCGCACCGACTGCTCGAGCTCTTCGGCGGCGTGCCCGAGCATCGCCTGCACGAGGTCGATGCGCAGGAGCTCGCGGATGAGGAACTCGCCCACGAGACGGCCGTCGCGCAGCACCGTGACCCGGTCGCACAGCTCGTAGACCTGCTCGAGGAAGTGCGAGATGAACACGACCGCCACACCCCGGTCGGCGAGGCCGCGGACGATCCGGAAGAGCTCGGCGACCTCGTCGGCGTCGAGGCTCGAGGTGGGCTCGTCGAGGATGAGCACTTTGACGTCGGCCGAGATCGCCCGGGCGATCGCGACGAGCTGCTGCACCGCGACCGAATGCGTGCCGAGGGCCGACGCGGGATCGATCGGGAGGCCGAGGTCGGCGAGCACGTCGTGGGCCTGTCGCCGCATGGCGGCCCAGTCGATGCGCCCCCGCCGTCGGGGTTCACGGCCGAGCGCGATGTTCTCGGCCACCGAGATGTTCGGGAGGAGGTCGATCTCCTGGTAGACGGTGCTGATCCCGGCGCGGATGGCGTCGAACGGCTCGGTGAAGCGGACTTCCCGCCCGTCGAGCACCAGGACGCCCTCGTCGAGCGGATGGACCCCACTGATCGCTTTGATGAGCGTCGACTTGCCGGCGCCGTTCTCTCCCATCAGCGAGTGCACCTCGCCGGGGAACAGCCGGAAGTCGACGCCGTCGATCGCCGCGTCGGCCCCGAAGCGCACCGTGGCGCCCCGGAGCTCCAACAGCGGCTGCGGCTGCGGCTGCTGCAGCGGCGACGGTGGCGCGTCCATCAGGTCATTATCCCGCCGGCGCGCATGCCACCCCGGGCAGTCATCTAGGTGCGTCGCTGCGAGCGGGCGACGATCACACGCTGCATCACGACGAACACGAGCAGGATCGCGCCGATGATGATCTGCATCCACGACTGCTCCGCGCCCATGAACGAGATGATCTTCTTGATCGTGCCGTACACGAGCACGCCGACGAGCGATCCGATCACATAGCCCGTGCCGCCCGTGAGGAGCGTGCCGCCGATGACGACCGCCGCGATCGCGTCGAGCTCGGTGCCGATGCCGTTGCGCGGGTAGCCCGCGCCCGAGTACGCCGTGAGGAGCACCCCGGCGAGGCCGCCGCAGACGCCGCTGATGACGTAGACGAGCACCTTGGTGCGGGCGACCTTGAGGCCCATGAGGCGCGCGGACTGCTCACCGCCTCCGATCGCGTAGACGGTGCGTCCGAACCTGGTCCAGTGCAGCACGTAGAAGGCGATCGCCACGGTGACGAGCGCGATGATGCCCGTGGGGGTGATGTACCAGCCGCCGAGGCTCAGCCGGGTGCGCTGCAGCCACAGCACGATCGGGTCTTCGACGCGGATGGAGGCGAGGCTCACGACGAACGCGAGGCCGCGGGCGAGGAAGAGCCCGGCGAGTGAGGCGATGAACGGCTGCACGTCGAAGTACTGCACGAGCACGCCGATCACGAGCCCCACCGCCGCGCCCGCCGCGAGCACCACCGGGATCACGACGACGGTCGGCACGCCCTGCGACAGCAGGCTGGCGCCGAGGATGCCCGTGAAGGCCATGACCGAACCCACCGACAGGTCGATGCCACCCGTCAGGATCACGAAGGTCATGCCGACGGCGAGCACCAGGAGGTAGGCGTTGTCGAGCAGCAGCGCCGAGAGGTTCCCCGGCGTGAGGAAGTTCGCGAACCGCAGCTGCGCGCCGATCAGCAGCACGACGAGGATGAGGACGGCGGCGAACGTCGGGGTCAGCGACGAGTGGCGGCTCATGAACGTCGCGTAACGGGAGCCGCGCGCGGCTCCGGTCCGCGAGGGCGCTTCCAGGGTCGACGACGTCATGACGCCACCTCCGCTTCGATCGGTTCGGACGCGCGTCGCGCGCGCGCCGAGAGGAGCCTCCGGACGGCCTGGTGCAGCCGGGGCGACTGGATGACGACGACGACGGCGACCACGATCGCGAAGAACACGGGACTCTGGGCGGGAGGGACGCCGAGGAAGAGGATCGTCTTGTCGAGGGTCTGGATGATGAGCACGCCGACGACGGTGCCGGCGATCGAGAACTTGCCGCCCATGAGCGACGTGCCGCCCAGCACGACGGCGAGGATCGCGTACAGCTCGATGAACAGGCCCGCCGCGTTGGCATCGGCGGCCCGGATGTTGGCGCTGTAGATGATCCCGGCCACTCCGGCGAGCACCGCGCTCAGCGTGTAGGCGCCGAAGATGATGCCGCGCGAGCGGACGCCGGCCAGCCTGCTCGCCTCCGGGTTGATGCCCACCGCTTCGGTGAGCACACCGAGAGCGGTTCTCCGCTCGACGAGAGCGACGGCGAGCACCGCCACGAGCGAGATGAGGAACGCGACGGGGAGGAAGACGAGGTAGCCCGTGGCGAGGAACGAGTACGGGCCGCTGTTGACCGTGGTGATGAAGCCTTCCGTGATGAGGAGGGCGACGCCGCGTCCGGCGAGCATGAGCACGAGCGTCGCGATGATCGGCTGGATGCCCACCACCGAGACGAGCAGGCCGTTCCACGCGCCGAGCGCGAGCGAGACGCCGAGAGCGGCCGCGACGGCGACGGCCACCGTGCCGGGGTCACCCGGGTCGGACGACGCGTCGATGATCGTGAGCGCGACGGCGCCCGAGACGGCCATGACGGCGCCGACGGACAGGTCGATGCCGCGCGTCGCGATCACGATCGTCATCCCCAGGGCGACGAGCATGAGCGGCGCGCTCGTGCGGAGGATGTCGATCGGGGTGCCGTACAGCTGACCGTCGCGCACCGTGATGGCGATGAACTGCGGTGACGCGATCGTGTTGACCACCACGAGCGCGATGAGGGCGATGAGCGGCCAGAACAGCCGGTACCGCAGGAGCCTCTTCACGCGGCGCTCCCTTCTGCCTTGTTGGCGATGTAGTCGACGAGGCCGTGGAGGTCGACGTCGCTCGACGAGAGCTCGCCGATGCGTCGGCGGTCGCGCATGACGACCACGCGCTGGGCGAGACGGAGCACCTCTTCGAGCTCGGACGAGATGAAGATGACCGACAGTCCTTGGGCGCTCAGCTCGGCGACCTTCCGCTGGATGTCCGCTTTGGCGCCGACGTCGATCCCCCGGGTGGGCTCGTCGAGGATGAGCAGCTCGGGCGCCGTCGCGAGCCAGCGCCCGAGGAGCACCTTCTGCTGATTGCCGCCGGAGAGGTTCCCGGCGAGCATCGTCGGGTCGGCCGGACGCACCCCGAGGGCGCGGATGTATTCGGACACGACTGCATCCTGTTCCGCCCGCCCGATGCGGCGCAATGCTCCCCGGCGGGCCTGGATCCCGAGGATGATGTTCTCGGCCACGGTGAGGTCGGCGATGATGCCGTCGGCCCGCCGGTTCTCGGACGAGAACGCGATGCCGTGCTCGATGGCCTGGCGTGGGCCGCTCAGCCGCGTCGGCGTGCCGGCGAGGTCGGTGGTGCCGGAGTCGGCGCGGTCGGCGCCGTAGAGGAGGCGCACGAACTCGGTGCGCCCGGAGCCGAGGAGCCCCGCGATCCCGACGACTTCTCCCGGGTACACGTCGATGTCGGCGGGCTCGAGCACGCCGCGACGGCCGATGCCGCTGGCGCGCAGCACCGGCGTGCCGGTGCGGTCGATCTCGCGTTCGGCGACGGCGGCCAGCGCGGTGAGGTCGTCGAGCTCGCGGCCGATCATCTTGGTGACGAGGGCGGAACGGGGCAGGTCGCGGGCCGCGTACTCGCCGACGAGGGTGCCGTTGCGGAGCACCGTGATGCGGTCGGAGATCTCGTACACCTGATCGAGGAAGTGGCTCACGAAGAGGATCGCGACGCCCTGATCGCGGAGCTCGCGGATCACGGCGAAGAGCTGTTCCACCTCGCCCCGGTCGAGGCTGGAGGTCGGTTCGTCGAGGATGAGCACCTTTGCGTCGAGCACCATCGCCCGGCTGATCGCGACGAGCTGCTGCAGGGCGATCGAGTGGCTCGACAGCAGCGACCGCGTGTCGATCGACTGGCCGAGGCTCTCGAGATGCCGCTCGGCGACGCGGTGGGTCGCCTTCCAGTCGATCATCCGGCCGCGCCGCTCCTCGTGGCCGAGCATGATGTTCTCTCCGACGGAGAGGTTGGGGGAGAGGTTGACCTCTTGGTACACCGTGGAGATCCCGGCGGCCTGGGCGTCGGCGGTCGACGAGAACACGCGGTCTTCGCCCGCGACGACGATGCGACCCGCGTCGATCGAGTAGACGCCGGTGAGGGCCTTGATGAGCGTCGACTTGCCGGCGCCGTTCTCGCCCATGAGGGCGTGGACCTCACCGGGGCGGAGGGTGAAGTCGACGGCGTTCAGGGCGAGGACTCCGGGGAAGCGGATGGTGATGCCGGTCATCTCGACGACCGGGGTGGGGGCGGTGTCCGCGGGCATGGCGGGTCCTTCGGGTGTCGTGCGACGGCGCACCCCGCCGGGAGTGATCCCCCGGCGGGGCGCGTCACCGCGTGCAGCGAGCAGGTCTGGTGCGGTCAGGCGACGCGGGCTCAATACAGCCGCGAGTCGATGACCTCGGCGGCCTGCTCGGGCGTGAAGGACTGGTCGGTGACGTAGTGGGTCTTCTCCACTGTCTTGCCGGCGAGAACGTCTTTCACGATTCCGGCGGCGAGATCGCCCAGCAGCGGGTTGCACTCGACGATGAAGTTGATCTTGCCGTCGATGAGAGCGAGCATGCCGTCCTTGACCGCGTCGATGGAGATGATCTTGATGTCCTCGCCGGGCGTCGCGCCCGCCGCCTCGATCGCCTCGATCGCCCCGAGGGCCATGTCGTCGTTGTGCGCGTAGACGAGGTCGATTCCGTCGGCGCCGTACTTGCCGAGGAAGCCCTCCATGACCTTCTTGCCGCCGTCGCGCGTGAAGTCGCCGGTCTGCGAGTCGATCTTCTCGATCTGCGTGCCCGCGATGGCCTCGTCGAAGCCGGCGGCACGGTCGTTGGCGGGCGCCGAACCGGTGGTGCCCTCGAGCACGACCATCTTGGTCGGGGTGTCTGCGAACTGCTCGGCGGCCCACTCGCCCGCCATGACGCCCTCCTTCTTGAAGTCGAGGCCGACCCAGCTCGCGTACAGATCGTCGGACGCGCTGACCGTGCGGTCTTCGAGGATCACCGGGATGCCGGCGTCCTTCGCCTCCTGCAGCACGTCGTCCCAGCCGTCGGTGACGATGGGGGCGATCACGATCGCGTCGACGCCCTGGTTGATGAAGTCGCGGACGGCGGCGATCTGCGCGGCCGGGTCGTTGTCGGCGGCGTTGAAGACCAGCTCGAAGCCGTTCTCCGACGAGAACGCCGTCTTCATCGACTCCGTGTTGGCCGAGCGCCAGCCCGACTCCGATCCGGTCTGCGCGAAGCCGACCTTGATGGGGCCGTCGCCGGTGCCGTCGCCGTCGCCGGTGCCACCGGGCTCTGTCGTGGTGGCGCAGCCGGTCACGGTCAGTGCCAGCGCGCCCAGCAGGGCGATGCCGGCGAGAATGCGCTTGTTCATTCCCTGAACCTCCTCGTTCGGGACCGACGTGACGACGTCGGCGTCGTTGTGATGCGGACGACGGGCGCGTCCGTGGTTCGAATGTTAGCCTTCACATTCCGGCCTCACGCAAGATGTGACCGGTAACATTTCTGTAACGCCGACCGTATCTTTCCCTACCTTCCTGCCGCGCTCACGCGCCATGCCCGCCCTTCCGTGAGCGATAACATCTGTGCTGCGTCCGCGCCGGCCAAGGACTGGCACTCGCCGTGGCCGTGCGCGTGCTCGCACCGCGACGACTGCCACCTCCTCGAACGGCGGGGCGCCGCGATGCCGGCGCAGGCCGCAGACTGGGAGACATGCGCGCGACGTACATGTACGGGCCCGGCGACGTCCGGGTGATCGATGTCCCCGACCCGCGGATCGAGGCCCCCACCGACGCGATCCTCCGCACGCTCGTCGCGTGCGTGTGCGGCAGCGACCTGCATCCCTACCACTCGATGCGGCCCACCCCGGAGGGCCGCCCGATGGGGCACGAGATGATCGGCGTCGTCGAGGAGGTCGGGGCCGACGTGCGCACCGTGCGCCCCGGCGACGTCGTGATCGTCCCCTTCGTGTGGTCCTGCGGCGTGTGCGACTTCTGCCGCGAAGGCCTCCAGACCTCCTGCCGCATGGGCGGACTGTCGGGCACCCAGCGCACCGGCGGAGCGCAGGCCGCCTACCGGCGGGCCCCCCTCGCCGACGGCACCCTCGCCCGCATCGACGTCGACGAGCACGACGAACGGATCCCGGGCCTGCTCACTCTCAGCGACGTGTACGGCACCGGCTATCACGCGGCACTCACCGGTGGCGCCCGCCCCGGCGCGACGGTGATCGTCGTCGGCGACGGCGCGGTCGGACTCCTCGCCGTGCTGTCGGCGAGGCTGCTCGGGGCCGAGCGCATCATCCTCATGGGGCGCCACGAGGCGCGCACCGACCTCGGACGTCGCTACGGGGCCACCGACGTCGTCGCTGAGCGCGGCGAGGAGGGCGTCGCGGCCGTCCTCGATCTCACCGGCGGTGACGGTGCGCACGTCGTGATCGACGCCGTCGGGCACCTTCCCGCGTTCGAGCAGGCACTCGCCGTCGTCCGCGCCGGCGGGTCGGTGAGCCGCGTGGGGGTGCCGCAGTATGCGACGGGACCGGTCGGTCGCGAGCTGTTCGGCCGCAACGTCACCCTCACGGGCGGCGCCGCGCCCACCCGCGCCTACATCGATCGGCTGCTCCCCGGTGTGCTCGACGGCGCGGTCGACCCCGGCGCCGTGTTCGACCGCGAACTCCCCCTCGAAGAGACGCCCGAGGCCTACCGGCTCATGGATCGGCGCGAGGCGCTCAAGGTGATCGTGCGTCCGTGACCGCGCCGCGCGGTCGCGCGGGCGGACGCCGGCTCCGCGTTAGCCTGAGCGGATGACGAACGGTACCGCGCGCGTGGGGATGCGGGAGGTCGCCGCACACGCGGGCGTCTCGACGCAGACGGTGTCGCGCGTGCTTAACCACCACCCCCACATCCGCGACGACACCCGCGCCCGCGTGCTGGCGTCGGCCGAGTCACTCGGCTACCGCATGAACAACGCGGCGCGCTCCCTCGGCACCGCGACCACGCGCACCATCGGGATCGTCGCGAGCGACGCCGCCCTGTTCGGGCCGACGGTCGGGATCGCGGCGCTCGAGGCGGCTGCGCGGGCGACGGGCCGGTGGATCACGACCGCGTACGCCGACGGCTCGGATGTCGCCGCCGTCACCGACGCGGTCGATCATCTGCTGGCGCAGGGCGTCGACGGCATCGTGGTCGTCGCGCCGCATACGGCGTCGCTCGAGATGCTGGAGCGCGCCGACCTCGGGGTCCCCATCGCGACGCTCCACGGCGGCGCGGGCGCGGTGCGGCAGGCAGAGGGTGCGGCGCTCGCGATCGACCATCTCGTGGCGCTCGGGCATCGTCGCATCGCCCTGCTGGCCGGTCCGGCGGCATGGAGCGAGGCGATCGAGCGCGAGCGCGGCGTCGTCGATGCGCTCGCACGTCACGGGCTCTCTCCCGTCGCCCGCTGGGAGGGCGATTGGTCGGCCTCCGCCGCATCGGCGCTCGCCGACGACGTCGCGGACGCGGTGGCATCCGACGACGGGCCGACGGCGGTCGCGGTCGCGAACGACCAGATGGCGCTGGGGCTCATGGCCGGCCTCCGCGCGCGCGGCGTCGACGTTCCCGGCGCGGTCAGCATCACGGGCTTCGACGACAATCCCGATGCCGGGTTCTACGTGCCGGCACTCACGAGCGTGCGCCTCGACCTGCCGGGCGAGGCGCGTCGCTGCATCGACGAGCTGCTCGGCCGAGCCCACGCGGCATCCGCTCCCGGCCCCGCTCGCCTGGTCGCACGCGCGTCGTCGGCGGCCCCCCGCCCCTGACATCGCGGGCGCAGCCGTGCCGTTGTCCACGTCGCGTGTTACCGGTAACATGACCACGGCCCCAGCCGAGCGACGGACGCACGGCGACCGCCGGACGCACGACCAAAGGAGGAACCGTGACATCGACCGCCGCCGCTGGTGACGCCCGATCCGCGGCGGATGCCGTGCGGGAGCGGCGGACAGCCCTCGGCATCGAACTCGGATCGACGCGCATCAAAGCGTGTCTCGTCGACGCCGACGACCCCTCGCGGGTGCTCGCCGTAGGTGCCCACGACTGGGAGAACGCATTCGTCGACCGCATGTGGACCTACGCGCTCGACGACGTCTGGGCCGGGCTGCAGGCGGCCTACGCGGCCCTCGCCGCAGAGGTCGAGCGTCGTCACGGCGTGCCGCTGACTGCGGTCGGCGCGATCGGCGTCTCGGCGATGATGCACGGCTACCTCGCCTTCGACGCCGACGGCGAGCTGCTCGTCCCGTTCCGCACGTGGCGCAACACGCACACGGGCGAGGCCGCCGCCGAGCTCAGCGAGCTGCTGGGCGTCAACATCCCGCTGCGCTGGTCCGTCGCTCATCTGCGGCAGGCCGAGCTCGACCGCGAACCCCATGTCGCCCGTGTCCACACGATCACGACGCTCGCCGGCTACGTGCACGAACGCCTCACGGGGCGGCGCGTGCTGGGTGTCGGCGACGCGTCGGGCATGTTCCCGATCGACTCCGCCGCCGCCGACTACGACGCGGAGCTCCTCGCCCGCTTCGATGCGCGCAGCACGCTCCCGGCCCTCGCGGGACTGCTCCCGACGGTGCTCGTCGCGGGGGAGGATGCCGGTGCGCTCACCGCCGACGGAGCCGCGCTGCTCGACCCCTCCGGCGCGCTCGTGCCCGGGATCCCGTTCTGCCCGCCGGAGGGCGACGCCGGAACCGGCATGGTCGCGACCGGCGCCGTCGCCCCGCGCACCGGGAACGTCTCGGCCGGCACGAGCATCTTCGTGATGGTCGTGCTGGAGCGTCCGCTCGCGCAGCGGCATCACGAGCTCGACCTGGTGACGACGCCGGCCGGCCACCCGGTCGCGATGGTCCACTGCAACAACGGTGCCAGCGAGCTGGCCGCGTGGGTGGGACTGTTCACACGCTTCGCGGCGGCGTCGGGCCTGAATGCAACGGCCGACGACGTGTACGGCACGCTCTTCGCCGAGGCGCTGCGGGGCGACGCGGATGCGGGCGGCCTCCTCGCCTACAACCATCTCGCGGGCGAGCCGATCGTCGGCACGACGGAGGGTCGCCCCCTCGTCGTGCGCACGCCCGACAGCCGGCTCGACCTTGCGAACTTCATGCGCGCCCAGCTGTACGGCGTGTTCGGGACGCTGAGCCTCGGCATGCGCGTGCTGGCGCGGGAGGGTGTCGCGCTCGACCGGATGTTCGCCCACGGCGGCATCTTCCGCACCGCGGGGGTCGCGCAACGGCTCCTCGCCGGGGCGCTCGCCGCACCCGTCGTCGTCGATGAGAACGCGTCGGAGGGCGGAGCATGGGGCATCGCCGTGCTCGCCGCGTTCCGCCTCTCCGTCACCGCGAGCGCCGAGACCGCCGTGAACCCCGTGGACCTCGCCGACTACCTGGCAGATCGCGTCTTCGCGGATGCCGCGTTCCACACGGTCGCGCCCGACCCCGCCGACGCTGCCGGCTACGCCGCCTATCTCGACCGCTACGAGGCGGGGCTCGCCGCCGAGCGCGCCGCCGTCGAAGCGCTCTGACCGCCGTCCTCCCCTGCTCGCCACCGAAGCCTCGCGAAGGCCTCACCCACCGAAAGAAGACCCGCATGACCCTCACGACCTCTCTCGACGGCTACACGGTGTGGTTCGTCACCGGCAGCCAGAGCCTGTACGGCGAAGAGACGCTCCGCCAGGTGGCGGAGCAGTCGCAGGAGGTCGTCGCGGGGCTGACGGGCCTCCCCGTGACGATCGAGTGGAAGCCGGTGCTGAAGGACGCCGACGCGATCCGCCGGCTCGCGCTCGACGCGAACGCCGACGACCGCGTCATCGGCGTGATGGCGTGGATGCACACCTTCAGCCCCGCCAAGATGTGGATCGGGGGCCTCGACGCGCTCCGCAAGCCCCTCCTGCATCTGCACACGCAGGCGAACGTCGAGCTGCCCTGGTCCGACATCGACTTCGACTTCATGAACCTCAACCAGGCGGCGCACGGCGACCGGGAGTTCGGCTACATCCAGACGCGCCTCGGCGTCGCGCGCAAGACGGTCGTCGGCCACGTGTCGAACCCCGCGGTGCGGCAGCAGATCGAGGACTGGCAGCGGGCTTGCGCCGGCTGGCAGGCCGTGCGCACCCTCAAGCTCGCCCGCTTCGGCGACAACATGCGTTTCGTGGCCGTGACCGAGGGTGACAAGACCGAGGCCGAACTGCGCCTCGGCGTGCAGGTCAACACGTGGGGGGTGAACGAGCTCGCCGCGGCCGTGTCTCAGGCAGATCCGGCCGCCGTCGAAGCGCTCGTCGGCGAATACCAGGAGCACTACGACGTCCAGCCCGAGCTGCGCGCCGGCGGCGATCGTCACCAGTCCCTCCGTGACGGTGCGGCGATCGAGATCGGACTGCGCTCGTTCCTGGAGGAGGGCGGCTTCGGTGCGTTCACGACGTCGTTCGAGGATCTGGGCTCCCTGACGCAGCTTCCCGGGCTCGCGGTGCAGCGGCTCATGGCCGAGGGCTACGGCTTCGGTGCGGAGGGTGACTGGAAGACGGCGATCCTCGTGCGGGCAGCGAACGTCATGGGCTCCGGCCTGCCGGGAGGTGCGAGCCTCATGGAGGACTACACGTACGACCTGGTGCCCGGCGACGAGAAGATCCTCGGAGCCCACATGCTCGAGGTGTCGCCGTCGCTCACGACCGCGAAGCCGCGCCTCGAGGTGCATCCGCTGGGGATCGGCGGCAAGGACGACCCCGTGCGACTGGTGTTCACCGCCGATCCCGGCCCGGCGCTGGTCGTCGCGATGAGCGACATGCGCGACCGCTTCCGGCTCGTCGCGAACGTGGTCGAGAACGTCGACGCGCCGGATCTGCCCCGCCTCCCGGTGGGCCGTGCCGTGTGGAGGCCGGCCCCGGATTTCGCA
This sequence comes from uncultured Actinomycetota bacterium, assembly GCA_963789095.1. Classification (GTDB taxonomy): domain Bacteria; phylum Actinomycetota; class Actinomycetes; order Actinomycetales; family Microbacteriaceae; genus Microbacterium. The sequence continues at coordinate 157,126 of CAWBJK010000005.1, read as the reverse complement.
ACGAGCGCGGCGTGCTGGCTGGCGGCGGGGGCTGCGCACCATACTGTGATGACGACCGCCGTCGGCATCGAGGTCTTCCGCGACTTCGCCGAGATCGCCCGAACCGAACTCGTCGTGATCGATGAGACGACGACGGTCCGTGACTTCCAGCGCGAGCTCCGCTGGAACCAGGCCTACTACCGACTCGCACAGGGACTCTGACACGCATGGCACGAACTCCGCTCTCCGGCACGCAGTACACGCTCCGGGCGGGTGACGACGAGGCGGTCATCGCCAGCGTCGGCGCCTCGCTCCGGTCGCTCCGGCACGGAGACCGCGACCTCGTCGTGCCGTTCGATGCCGACGAGGTGCGTCCCTCCTACCGCGGCGCGACGCTCGTGCCGTGGCCCAACCGCATCGTCGACGGGCGCTACACGTTCGCCGGCGTCGAGCACCAGACGCCGCTCACCGAGCCGGAACGCGGTCACGCGCTGCACGGCCTCGCGGCCTGGCTCGACTTCGACGCCGTCGACCGCGGCACCGACCACGTGACCCTGGCGGCCACGATTCCCGCGCAGCTCGGTTACCCCTGGCAGGTGCGGATAGAGACGCGGTTCGCGCTGTCGTCGATCGGTCTCGTGCAGTCGGTGACGGCCACCAACGAGAGCGCGGATCCCGCGCCGTTCGGCGCGGCGCCGCATCCGTACCTCGTCGCCGGTCCGAACCCGCTCGACACGTGGACGCTGTCGCTCCCGGCCGACACGGTGCTCGAGGTCACCGCCGACCGCCTCTCGCCGGTCGGGGTCGCGGGTGTGGAGTCCGATGCGGAGCGCTTCGACTTCCGCACGCCCCGTGTGCTGGGAGCCGTCGAGATCGATCACGCCTACACAGGCCTGGATCGCGACGGTGCCGGCTTCGCGGCGGTGCGACTCACCGACGCCGCCGCCGGCACGGGCGTCGAGATCGCGTGGGACGCGTCGTGCCCGTGGGTGCAGGTCCACACGGCCGACAAGCCCGGCGGCCCCGGGACGCCCGGCCACCGCGCGGGTCTCGCCGTCGAGCCGATGACGTGCGCGCCCGACGCGTTCAACGCCGACCGGTATGCGTACGACGCGGGCCTGATCGTGCTGGCGCCGGGCGAGTCGGCGACGGCGTCGTGGCGGATCGCCGCGTTGTAGTCGGCGGACGTCACGTGTCCGTGCCGCCGCGGGTCAGCCGGCCGAGCCGGTGGACTCGCGCCGGATGAGGCGGAAGTCGGGCGTCACGGTGCGGGGAGGCGCGGGCTCGCCTTTCTCCTCGATCCGCGCGATCAGCAGGTCGACGGCTGTCACGGCGATCTCGTCGCGGCCGGTGTCGACGGTCGACAGCGACGGCATGGAGAACTGCGACTCGTCGATGTTGTCGAACCCGATGACGGCGACGTCGCGCGGCACCGCCACGCCCGCCGCCCCGAGCGCGCGGAGCGCGCCGAGGGCGAGCGTGTCGTTCATGGCGAACAGTCCGTCGAACGAGACCCCGCCGGCGAGCAGCTGGCTCACGGCGTCGGCACCGGCGGCGCGGTTCCAGTGCGCATCGCGACGGATGAGGGTCTCATCGATCGGGATCCCCGCGGCGTCGAGGGCCGCGCGATAGCCACGCAGCCGCAGACTCGCGGAGGCGACCTCGGTGTCGTCGAGCCCGGCGCCGATCACCGCGATGCGGCGTCTGCCGATCTCGATCAGGTGGTCGACGGCGGCGCGTGCGGCGCTCGTGTTGTGCATGACCACATGGTCGGTGGGGCCGCCGAAGATGCGCTCGCCGAGCAGGACGAGCGGCGTCGTCGTCTTGAGCGCGGCGGCGTCGGCTTGGCCGAGGCTCACGGGGCTGAAGAGGAGTCCGTCGAGGAAGCGTGGCCGGTCGCCGCCTGAGACGGCGAGCAGCTCGGCCTCGCGGTGTCCGCTCGTCTGCTCGACGACGACGCCCAGACCGCGGGTGGCGGCGGCGCGGATGACGGCATCGGCGAGTTCGGCGAAGTAGTTCTCGCGCAGCGCCGGGACGGCCAGGCCGATCACGCCCGTACGCCCGGAGCGCAGTCCGCGCGCCGACAGGTTGGGGCGGTAGTCGAGTGCGGAGATCGCGTCGAGCACGCGCTGACGTGTGTCCGGGCGGATGTGCGGGTAGTCGTTGATGACGTTCGAGACCGTCTTGATCGAGACGCCGGCCACGCGCGCGACGTCGTGCATCGTCGATCGCATGGGCTCCTCCTCCGGGGGCGTCGGGCCGGCCGACGGGAGAGTGCGCCAGGAGGCGCGGTCTTCGTACTCTAACGGGTCATCTCGGGTCGCAGGGTTGACAACGGCGTCTCCCGTTGCCATCCTCTACAACGTTGCACTACAACGTTGTAAATCATATATGCCTGTGCAGCGCCTGAAGGACCAATGACGTCTTCTGAAAGGACCACGTGATGAGAACCAAGACAGGTCTGGCCGCCGCGACCGCGCTGCTGCTCGCCGTCGCGCTGACGGCCTGCGGTGCGGGCGTCACCGGCACGGACGGCGCTGCGGGCGGCGGCGACAGCGCCGCCAACTGCACCAACACCATCGTCAAGAAGGATCTGCCGGTCGTCACGATGTGGGCGTGGTACCCGAACATGGAGCTCGTCGTCGACAACTTCAACGAGCAGAGCGACGACGTGCAGGTCTGCTGGACCAACGTCGGTCAGGGCGGTCAGGAGTACGAGAAGCTCCAGACCGCGATCTCGGCCGGCACCGGCGCGCCCGACGTCGTCATGATCGAGGCCGACCGCATCCCCACGTTCCAGGTGCAGAACGCTCTCGTCGACATCTCCGACCTGGGCTACGACGCGGTCAAGCAGAACTACAGCGCGGGCGCGTGGAAGGACGTCTCCGTCGGCGACGCCGTCTACGCCGTGCCCGTCGACGGCGGGCCGATGGGCATGATCTACCGCGCCGACATCTTCGAGGAGTACGGCATCACCCCGCCCACGACGTGGCCCGAGTACGAAGCCGCGGCACAGCAGATGAAGGATGCCGGCGGCCCGCTCTTCGGCGACCTCGGTGCCAACGTCCCGGCCGTCATGATGGCGCTCCAGGTGCAGAACGGCGCCCAGCCGTTCACGTACGACACCGCGACGCCCGAGACGATGGGCATGGCCCTCGACGACCCCGCGTCGAAGAAGGTGCTCGACTACTGGGCGGGCCTCTCGCAGAACGGGCTCGTGGGCACGCAGGACCAGTTCACCCCCGAGTACACGGCCGGCATTATCGGCGGCGACTACGCCACCTACATCTCAGCCGCGTGGGCTCCCGGGTACCTCACGGGCGCCGGTGTCGGCGAAGGCGACGACGAGGGTGTCTGGAAGGTCGCGCCGCTGCCGCAGTGGGACACCGCGAACCCCGTGTCGGTGAACTGGGGGGGCTCGGCGTTCGCCGTCACGAGCCAGGCGTCCGACAAGGAGCTCGCTGCGAAGGTCGCGTTCGGGGTGTACGCCGACGAGGAGTCGCTCACCGACGGCTGGACCAACCAGGTGATCTTCCCCCTCAATCTGAAGGCCCTCGAAGACCCGGCGTTCCTCGAACTGGAGGCGGAGCTCTTCGGCGGGCAGCAGGCGAACAAGGAGGTCTATATCCCGGCGGCGCAGGCCTACGCCGGCATGACCTACAGCCCCATCGGCCAGTACTACTTCACGTCGTTCACCGAGCAGCTCGCCGAGATCAATGCCGGCTCGGCATCGGGCTCCGAAGCGGCCGACGCGCTGCAGAAGAAGGTCGTCGCCTACGCCCAGGAGCAGGGTTTCACCATCGAGTGACGGAGGGGGCCGGGCGGGTCCCGTCACCGCGACCCGCCCGGCCTCCCCGTCGACGCACACCATCGGAGATCTCATGACCGTCGACCTCATCGACGCCGGCACCCCTGCCCGAACGTCACGGCCAGCGCCCGATCGCGGCGCCCCTCGCCGCCGCCCGCGCTCGACCACCTCGCGCCGCGGCGTCGTGGGCTGGACGTTCGTGGCGCCGTTCGCGGCCGTCTTCCTGGCGCTCCTCGTGGCGCCCCTCGCCTACGCCCTATATCTCAGCCTCTTCCAGAAGTCGCTCATCGGCGGCACGAAGTTCGTGCTCTTCGACAACTATGTGAAGGCCTTCACCGACCCGAGCTTCCTCGAGGGCGCCCTGTTCGTCGTGCGCTTCTCGGTGATTCTGATCCCCGTGCAGATGGTCATCTCGCTCGGGATCGCGCTGGTGCTCGACATCGTGACCACCCGGTTCGCACGCTTCTCGCGGCTGATGATCTTCCTGCCCTACGCGATCCCGACCGTCATCGGCGCGATCATGTGGGGGTTCCTGTACAGCAAGAGCTTCGGTCCGCTCGCCGAGATCTTCGGGCTGCTCGGAGCGACCGCGCCTGACCTCCTCAGCCGCGACCTCATCTTCTTCGGACTGCTGAACATCGTCACGTGGCAGTGGGCGGGGTATTACATGATCATCCTGTACGCCGCACTGCAGGGCATCGATCCGACGCTCTATGAGGCGGCCCGGATCGACGGGGCTTCCGCGTGGCAGATCACGCTGCGCATCAAGATCCCGCTCATCGCGCCGGCGCTCGTGCTCATCCTCGTGTTCGCGCTGATCGGCACACTGCAGTTCTTCAACGAGCCGCAGATCCTCCGGTTCTTGGCGGCCGGGGCCATCTCGCCCGACTTCACCCCCAACATGTACGCGTACCAGCAGGCGTTCGCCCTCGCGAACTTCAACTACGGCTCGGCGATCTCCTTCGCCCTCGGTGCCGTCGTGTTCCTCTGCGTGTACATCTTCCTGTTCGCCACCCGCAAGCGAGGGAGCTTCCTTTCATGACGACCACGATTCCCGATCGGCACTCTCGACGCCGCCACCTCCCGCTGCAGATCCTGCTCGCCTTCCTGCTCGTGTACTTCCTGATCCCGTTCTGGTGGGCACTGGTCAACAGCTCCAAGAACGCCGCCGGGCTGTTCGGCGGCGGAAGCGCCCTCTGGTTCGCCGACGATGTCGACTACCTGGGCAACCTCGTGGAGCTGTTCACCTACGACGGGGGCATCTACGCCCGCTGGCTGCTGAACTCCGCTCTGTACGCCGTCGTGGGTGGACTCGGGGCGACGGCACTGGCGGTCGCGGCCGGGTACGGCTTCGCGAAGTACACGTTCCGGGGACGCCGGCTGGGGCTCGCGGTGCTGCTCGGTTCGGTGATGGTGCCGGCGACGGCCCTCGTGATCCCGACGTTCGTCATGTTCTCGCAGCTCGGGCTCACCAACACCGTGTGGGCGGTCATCCTGCCGTCGCTGCTCAACCCGTTCGGGGTCTATCTGATGCTCGTGTACACCCGCGATGCGGTGCCCGACGAACTGCTCGACGCCGCCCGCGTCGACGGCGCGGGTGAGCACCGCGTGTTCGTGCAGGTGGCTCTGCCGCTCCTGCGGCCCGCGATCGTGACGGTGCTGCTGCTGTCGGTGGTCGCGTCGTGGAACAACTACTTCCTGCCGCTCGCGATGCTGTCCGACAATCGGCTGTTCCCCGTGACGGTGGGGATCGGACTCTGGCAGAGCATCGCGTCGGCGAACAATTCCGGCGGAACCTCGCTGTGGAGCATCATCATCCTGGGGGCTGTCGTCTCGATCGTCCCGCTCGTGATCGCCTTCCTCACCCTCCAGCGCTACTGGCAGGGCGGACTCTCCATCGGAAGCCTCAAGTGACCCGCTGCCGTCCCGACACCCACCCCTCCACCGGAAGACAAGCATGATCCCCGCACGTCTCACGATCGACCCCGCCTTCGTCGTCGGTCCCGTCAACCGCCGCCTGTTCGGCTCGTTCGCCGAGCACCTCGGCCGGTGCATCTACGACGGGATCTACGAGCCCGGGCACCCGACGGCCGACGCCGACGGCTTCCGCACCGACGTGATCGAACTCGTCCGCGAGCTCGGAGTGTCGACCATCCGGTACCCCGGCGGCAACTTCGTGTCGGGCTACCGATGGGAGGACGGCGTCGGTCCCCGGGCGGATCGCCCCCGCCGGCTCGATCTCGCGTGGCACTCGACCGAGACCAATGAGGTGGGGCTCGACGAGTTCGCCGACTGGACCCGCAAGGTCGGCAGCGAACTCATGTACGCCGTCAACCTGGGCACTCGCGGAGTGCTGGAGGCGCTCGACGTGCTCGAGTATGCGAACGTCCGCAGCGGCACCGCGTGGGCGGACGCGCGGGTGGCGAACGGGCATCCCGAGCCGCACGACATCCGCATGTGGTGCCTCGGCAACGAGATGGACGGTCCCTGGCAGCTCGGGCACTCCACGGCCGAGGAGTACGCGCGGCTCGCGGCGACGACGGCGCGCGCGATGCGGCAGATCGACCCCCTCCTCGACCTCGTGGTGTGCGGCAGCTCGGGTGCGCAGATGCCGACGTTCGGGGAGTGGGAGCGGGTCGTGCTCGAAGCGACGTACGACGACGTCGACTTCATCTCGTGCCACGCGTACTACGAGCCGCACGACGGCGACTACGGCAGCTTCCTGGCGTCCGCCGTCGACATGGACCGCTTCATCGACGCCGTCGTCGCGACCGCCGACTCGGTGAAGGCCCGGCGGGGCAGCGAGAAGACGATCAACATCTCGTTCGACGAGTGGAACGTCTGGTATCAGTCCCGCTACAACGACGTCGACAAGATCACCGATATCGAGACGTGGCCGGTCGCGCCCCGCATCCTCGAAGACGTGTACTCGGTGGTCGATGCCGTGGTGTTCGGCAATCTCATGATCTCGCTGCTGCGCCACAGCGACCGCGTGACCGCCGCGAGCCTGGCGCAGCTCGTCAATGCGATCGCGCCCATCATGACCGAGCCGGGCGGCCCGGCGTGGCGGCAGACCACGTTCTTCCCGTTCGCGCTCACGTCGGCGCTCGCGCACGGCGAGACGCTGGAGCAGAAGCTCGACACGCCCACCTACGACACCGCACGCCACGGCGAGGCGGGCCTCGTGGACGCGATCGCGACGCACGACGCTGCAACGGGGGCGACTTCGGTGTTCGTCGTCAACCGCAGCCTCGACGACGCGGCGGAGTTCGTGATCGACGCCGGGCACCTCGGAACGGTGACGGAGGCTCGCGCGACGACGCTCGCCGACGACGACATGCATGCGGCGAACACGCTCGCCGACCCCGACCGTGTGCGTCCGGCCGACAACCGCTCGGTGCGGGTCGACGGGGGAGTCATCACCGTGACGCTGCCGCCCGTGTCGTGGACGGTGATCACTCTTTCCTGAGCCGGATGGGGGTCGTGGTGTCGACCGCGTCGCGGAGCGGCCGCCGCATGAACGCCCAGTAGTGGGCGGGTGTCGCCCGGGCGAGCACATCGACGAGCCGCGCTTCGCGTCCGATCATCGTGCGGCGGCGGCGATGCACGGTCGCCTCGACGATGCGGCGCGCGGCGTCGGCGGGCTCCGTGTGGTACATCTTCGCCTGCGCGGCCGCCGCCCGCTGTGCGACCGCCGGGTCGAGCGCGGCGGCATAGCGGCCGTGCAGGATGATGCCCGTCTTCACGCCGGCCGGGTAGACTGCCCCGACCGTCACGGTTCCGTCTTCGAGTTCGTGGCGCAGCGCTTCGGTGAAGCCGCGCACCGCGTATTTGCTCATGGCGTAGGGGATGCGGCCGGCGGGAGCGGCGAGGCCGTAGATCGAGACGAGATGGGTGACGTGCGCGGCGGGCGCGCGTCGCAGGGCGGGCAGGAGCGCCTGGGTGATGTTGACCGTGCCCCACAGGTTGACGTCCATGAGCCAGCGCATCTCCTCCATCGTGAGCTGGTCGATGGTGCCGAGCATCGACGATCCCGCGCAGGTGATGAGTGTCTGCAGGTGCGGGTGGGCAGCGGCGATCTCGTCTCCCAACGCGGCGACGACCGTGTCGTCGGTGAGGTCGACGACGTGCGTGGTGTGGCCGCTTCCGGCGAGGGATGCTGCGACGGCGGCGAGCCCGTCGGCGTTCCGGTCGACGAGAGCGAGGCGTGCTCCCCGCTCGGCGAGCTGCCGAGCGACCTCGGCGCCCATGCCGCTCGCGGCTCCCGTCACGACGCTCGTGGCGTCTCTCACGTCGAGCGCGTCGCTCTTCCACCGTCTGGGCATCGTCGCCCCTTCCTCGGTCCGGTCCCGGCCGTTGCCGTTCCTGCTCGATTCTGGCCGAAGACGTTCCCTAGGATCGAGGGAGCGTCCGACGATCCGGAAAGAGGGGCGTGGCCGAGAAGCAGAAGCGCGAGCGCACACGCGACGTCGTCGCCGAGGGGCTGTACATCGCCTCTGCGGCGACGCGGCTGAGCCTCAAGAACCGGATGCTGATGCACATCCTCGCCGAGGGCGAGGACTTCGACGTCGACCGCTACGTGCCCGAGGCGCGTCAGACGCTGCTCGAGCTCGCCGACGAGGCTCAGGCCGATGCCGCGCGTGCGGAGCGGGAGCGCAAGCACGCGCGCGGCCGCTTCAGCGAGTCGGACGGCACGCACGACTACCGCAGCCGCGACGTGCGCAACCTCCGCCGCCGCCGCAAGCAGTCGCAGCACGTCGCGCGGGAACTGCGCGCACGCGCCGCCGATGACGACGAGGTGCGCAAGCTCATCCTCGACGCCCGAGATGCGGCGTGGGCCGAAGTCGCGAAGAACATCGATCGCACCCTCCGCATCGAGGCCGCGCGTCCCGACCTCGACCCCGACTACGAGCGCATGCGCGTCGCCCGCATGCAGGCGCTGCGACTGGTCGATCTGCCCAAACTGCGCTCCCGACGGCGGAGCATCGCCACGCAACAGGAGCGTCGTGAGCAGGGCATCGTCCCCGACGTGATCGACGCCGGCCCGGCACCCGCGTTCGATCCGGGCGAACTCGACTGACGGGGGCGACGCGCCCGGGCTGCGTGTGACGGCGGCCTCGATTCGGACTCTGGGCGAGCGTGGGGTATTCTGGACGCTGGCCTTCGCGAGAGCGGAAGTCATGCGCCCGTAGCTCAATGGATAGAGCATCTGACTACGGATCAGAAGGTTAGGGGTTCGAGTCCCTTCGGGCGCACACTGTGTTGAGACAGTAGCGAAAAGCCCCCGGCATGTCCGGGGGCTTTTTTGCGTGCCCCCGTCGCTCACCCGGCGGACGCCTCGCCGTGCTAGAACGGCACCATGACTCCTCGTGGGACCACCGGCGGCGTTCAGCATCCCCTCGAACCTCACGGCAACGGTATCGGGCAGCGGCTCAACTGGCTGCGCGCGGGCGTGCTCGGCGCCAACGACGGCATCGTGTCGGTGGCGGGTGTCGTCGTCGGCGTCGCTGCCGCCGCGCCCGGCAACGTCGTCGCCGTCGCGACGGCGGGCCTCGCCGCGCTCGCCGCGGGCGCGTTCTCGATGGCCGGCGGCGAGTACGTGTCGGTGAGCACGCAGCGCGACACCGAGCGCGCACTCATCGCGAAGGAGACCCGCGAGCTGCGCGAGATGCCCGACGAGGAGTTGGAGGAGCTCGCAGGCTTCTATCGTGAGCGCGGCCTGTCGGACGACCTCGCACGGCAGGTGGCCGAACAGCTGACCGCGCACGACGCGCTGGGGGCGCACGCCGAGGTGGAGCTCGGCATCGACCCGGGCGAGTACACCAACCCGTGGGTCGCGGCCTTCTCGTCGTTCGTCGCCTTCACCGTCGGCGCGCTCATCCCGTTCCTCATGATCCTGCTGCCGATCGGCAACCCGCTGCTGCTCACCGTCGCCGCCGTCGTGCTCGGGCTCGCTCTCACCGGGTGGGTCAGCGCCCGCCTAGGCGACGCGCCCGTGGGCCGGGCCGTGGCGCGGAACGTCGTGATGGGGTCGGCGACGATGGCCGCGACCTATCTCATCGGCCTGCTGTTCGGCGTCGCCGTCGGCTGAGCCCCCGCCGTCGGCCGCCCGCACCCCACCGCGCCCGCGCGCGGATTGTACGGAAGCCGGCCGCCCGGGTCGAGGGTGTCGCTCGATGCGCACGAGGGGCGAAGCGTGGCCCTCCCACAGACGAGCCACGGGAGGCCATCCATGTATTTCCACCTGCAGGAGTTCATCAACGAGATCGTCGAAGACGAGCCGGATCCCGCTGCCGCGAACGCGCTGCAGGAGGGTCTCGGCGGGCAGTTCGGCGAGATGCGCACGATGATGCAGTACCTGTTCCAGAGCATGAACTTCCGCGGGCCGTCGGGCAAGGCATACAAGGACCTCATCCAGGGAATCGGCACGGAGGAGATCAGCCATGTCGAGCTGATCGGCACGACGATCTCCCGCCTGCTCGACGGGTCGCCCCGCTATCAGGGCAAGCCCACCGATCCGGTGGACAAGCCGGGCGCGGGGGGTGCGACGCCGCTGAGCATCGCCCTCGACACGAGCAACATCCACCACTATCTCGTCGGCGCACAGGGCGCGCTCCCTGTCGATGCGGCGGGCAACCCGTGGATGGGGAGCTACGTCTACAACTCCGGCAACCTGGTGCTCGACCTGCTCTACAACCTCATGCTCGAATCGACCGGCCGGCTGCAGAAGTGCCGGCTGTACGAGATGACCGCCAACAAGACGGCGCGCAGCACGATCTCGTACCTGATCGTGCGAGACCAGGCGCACGAGAACGCCTACGCGAAGGCGCTCGAGACCCTCGGGGTGAACTGGCGCACGGCGCTGCCGATCCCGAAGACCAACGCCGAGAAGTTCCCCGAAGTGAAGAAGCTCGTCGAGATGGGGCTGCAGAGCAAGCAGTACTCGTTCGACCTCACGTCGCAGTCGGAGGCGGGCAAGATCTTCCAGGGCGCGTCACCGTCGAACGACGGCACGACCCTCGACGCGAGCGAGCAGGCGCCGGTCGGCTCGCCGATCACGATCGCGCCGGAACGGTTCGAGGAGTTCGCTCCCGGCGCCGACGCCGACCTCCGTGCGCTGATCGAGGCGACCGCGGCGATGGAGATGGCCGACATCGACGCCACCTTCGGTCGGATGAAGTGATCGGCTTCCCCCGCTGACAGACCTCAGGCGAGGGGCGTGACCCGCAGCCACACGAATCCGTGCGGCGGAAGGGTCAGCCCCTCGTCGAGGTCGAGTTCGGCGTCGTGCACGAGGTCGGCGGCGGTGCGCTCGAAGCCGGACAGGGTGAGCGGGTCGATCGCGACCTCCTCGTCGGACACGTTCGCGAGCACGAGCACCGTCGCGGCGGCACCGGGACGCTGATACGCGACGACGCCGCGGTGCGGAGTGCGGAACGAGACGAGCCGGTTGCCGGCGAATTCCGGCGTCGACTGACGGACCGAGATCAGCTTCGACAGGCGCCGGTACACGCGGCCGGCGGTCGTCGTCGGGTCGTCGCGGTCGGCGTAGCGGTCGCGCGGACGGTTGCCGCGATGCACCCAGCGGCTGTCGCCTCGTCGCGCGGGGTCGTCGGCGTACGTGGGGTCGTTGAGCTGTGCGACCTCGTCGCCGAGATACAGGAGCGGGATGCCGCCCGTCGACAAGGCGATCGCGTGGGCGAGGATCACACGGTCCTCGCCGCCGGGGTCGCCGGCTTCGATCCCGGCGAGGGATGCCGTGGTGCCCGCGACACGGGCGTCGCCGGTCTTCGGGTTCTCCTGGAACGGCACGCCCCGAGCGAAGGTGCCGTCGTGGCGCCCGACGTAGAAGTCGTTGAGGAAACGTCGGTGCGCGTAGCCGTCGATCCCGAACTCGGCCGCATCCTCATCGGCGAACGTCCAGCCGATGTCGTCGTGGGAGCGCACGTAGTTGACCCAGGCGGTGCCGTCGGGGAGCGCGTGCCGCCGTTCGAGCGCCTGCTGCAGGAGCCGCCCGTCGCGGGTCGCGAGCGCCTCCCACGTGAGGGCCATCTGCAGCGGGTTGTACGACAGCCGGCACTCGTCCGGGGAGATGTAGGTGACGACTTCGTCGGGGTGGACTATCGCCTCCGACTTGAAGACGAGTCCCGGCGCGGCCATGGCGAGCACGGCGTTGAACGCCTGCAGCAGGAGGTGCGCTTCGGGAAGCGACTCGCACGACGTGCCGAGCCGCTTCCAGATGAAAGCGACCGCGTCCATCCGCAGCACGTCGACCCCGAGGTTGGCGAGGAACAGCATCTCGCCCGCCATCGCCCGGAACACCCACGGGTTCGCATAGTTGAGGTCCCACTGGAAGTGGTAGAACGTCGACCAGATCCATCGGCCGTCGTCGAGCTGCACGAACGAGCCGGGGTGGTCGTCGGGGAAGATCTCGCGTGTGGTCCGCTCGTAGGCGTCGGGCAGCTCGCGGTCGGGGAAGATCAGGTAGAAGTCTTCGTAGTCGGGATCGCCCGCCACCGCCGCCTTCGCCCAGTCGTGTTCGTTGCTCGTGTGATTGAAGATGAAGTCGAGCACGAGCGAGATGCCTGCCAGGCGCAGGTCGGCGGCGAGCTCGGTCAGCTGCGCGATCGTGCCGAGACTCGGGTCGACCCGGCGGTAGCTCGACACGGCGTAGCCTCCGTCGTTGTCGCCGTCCGGGCCGGCGAACAGCGGCATGAGGTGCAGATAGGTGAGGCCGAGTTCCCGGAAGTAGGGGATCTGGTCGCGGATGCCGGCGAGGTTGCCGCCGAACCGGTCGACGTAGCAGACGCCTCCCAGCATCCGCTCCGATGAGAACCAGTCGGGCTCGGCGAGGCGCCGCATGTCGTGCACCTTGAGGTCGAGCGGGCGGCCGTTCCACGACGCCGACGCGAGCGCCACCACCTGCGCGAGCGCCGCGCCACCGTCGGCGCGCGCGCCGTACAGCCGGGTGAACAGCGCATGCAGTCGCGGGAACTCGGCGTCGAAGCGATCGCGGAACGCGTCGTCGACGCGGCCTGCGGCTTCCGCGGCGGCGAGAGCGGCGGCGCGGTCGTCGTCGAGCGTGCCGAGCGGCATGGCATCCGGGGCGGTCATGGTGCTCCTTCCCTGTCGTCCACCCTAGAGCGGCAGCCGTCGCGGCGTTACGCTGACGGCATCCGAGCCCGAGCGAAACGCCCACACCGGAAGGTCACCGGATGCATCTCGTCCAGATCGCGCAGCACGCCGACGACCTCGATCGCGCGGCCGACTTCTACACGGTCCTCCTCGGAGCCCAGCCGGTCGCGCGCTTCGATCCTCCCGGTCTGCTCTTCTTCGACCTCGACGACACCCGCCTCCTCCTCGACCGCGCCGCGCCGTCGGCGCTCCTCTACCTGCGCGTCGACAACGTGCACGATGCGCTCGACCGTCTCGCGGGTATCGCCGACGTCGTCACGCCGCCGCACCAGATCTTCACCCACGAGGACGACACGCTGGGCCCCGCCGGCCACGAGGAGTGGCAGGCGTTCGTGCGCGACAGCGAGGGCAACACGGTGGGGCTGATCTCGTTCCAGCGCAGCTGATGCGCTGACGGCCGCGTTCTCAGCGAACCCGCGTACGCTCGACAGGGTGAGCGCGTACGTCTCGGCGTTCGAGTTGTTCTCCATCGGAGTAGGACCCTCGAGCTCCCACACCGTCGGCCCCATGCGGGCCGCCCGGCTTTTCGCTGCCCGGCTGCGGCCCCTGCTCGATCGCGTCGTCCGCGTCGAGTGCGTGCTGTACGGCTCGCTCGGCGCCACCGGCATCGGCCACGGCACGCCCGACGCGGTCGTCGCCGGCCTGCAGGGGCTGGAGCCCGAAACCGTCGATCCCGCCGCTGTGCGGGCGGCCTGGTCGGGCTGGGACGACGGCGCGATGCTGCTGCTCGACGGCACGCATCCGGTGCCGTTCGCGAAGGCCGACATCGAACTCGCGCCACGCACCCGTCTGCCCGGGCACCCGAACGCCATGACTCTGCGTGCGTTCGACGGCGCGGCCGCCGTGCTCGCGGAGGACACGTACTATTCCGTCGGCGGCGGCTTCATCCGCCGCGAGGGCGAGGAAGCGGCTGTGGCCGCGGCGCCCTTCCCGTACGGCTTCGACTCGGCCGAGGAACTGCTCGCCCTGTGCGACGAGCACGGCTGGTCGATCGCCGAGGTCGCACGGCACAACGAGCAGGCGCTGCGGCCGGAGGAAGACGTCGCGGCCGGGCTCGACGCCATCTGGGACGCGATGGCTGGGTGCGTCGAAGCAGGGCTCGCCGCCGACGGGGTGCTCCCCGGCATCCTCAAGGTCAAGCGGCGCGCGGCGGCGATCCGGGCGCAGCTGATCGAGGCGGAGAGCGACGGACGGCGGGAGCTTCCCGGCGAGTGGCTCGGAGCGTTCGCGCTCGCCGTCAACGAGGAGAACGCGTCGGGCGGCCGCGTCGTCACGGCGCCGACGAACGGCGCGGCCGGGATCGTTCCGGCGGTCGCGATGTACTGGTGGCGGTTCCTCGCCGACTCCGGTCTCGGGTCGGGGAACGCGGTGACGCCCTATGGCGAACTCGTCGGCAGCGCCCTCATGGGCTTCTCGCCGGAGACGGCGGGCGCGGGAGACCCGCATCCCGATGAGGCGCTGACGATCGAGGCGAACCGTCGTCGCGGCATCCGGCGGTTCCTCCTGACGGCCACGGCGCTCGGCTCCCTGTTCAAGGCGAACGCGTCGATCTCGGGCGCCGAGGGCGGGTGCCAGGCCGAGGTCGGTTCGGCGTGCGCGATGGCGGCCGGGGGTCTCACGGCCGTGATGGGCGGCGACGAACCGCCAGATCGAGAATGCGGCCGAGATCGCGATGGAGCACCACCTGGGGCTCACGTGCGACCCGGTCGGCGGTCTCGTGCAGATCCCTTGCATCGAACGGAACGCGATCGCCGCCTCGACCGCCGTCACCGCTGCCCGTCTCGCGCTCCGCGGCGACGGCAGCCATTACGTCTCGCTCGACGCCGTGGTCGAGACGATGCGGCAGACCGGCATCGACATGTCGCACAAGTACAAGGAGACGAGCGAGGGGGGCCTCGCCGTCAACGTCATCGAGTGCTGACGCGCTCGGGACCTCGATCCTGACGCCCCGCGTCGGCGATCCCGAGCAGGGCGTCCGGGCGGGCGTTCGCCGTGCGAGAACGGCTGGCACTCAGAAGGCCAGAGTGCTAATCTGAGATCAGTTGAGTCGCATTGACTCAACTTTGAGACCACGAACATCCACATCGAACAAAGGAGAGAACATGGCCACGTACGACCCGTTCCGTGACCTCGACCGTCTCGCGTCGAGCCTCTTCGACACGCGCCGCGGCCCGCGACGGATGCCGATGGACCTGTACCGCGACGGCGACCACTACGTCCTGTCCGCCGACCTCCCCGGCATCGACCCGGGCTCGGTCGACATCGACGTCGACGGTCAGCTGCTGACCATCCGCGCCGAGCGCACGCTCACCACCGGCGACGGCGTCAAGTGGATCACCCGCGAGCGCGAGGCGGCGAGCTTCCTGCGCCAGCTCAACCTCGGTCAGGGCATCGACACCGACGGGATCGCCGCGACCTACAGCAACGGCGTCCTGACGGTCACGATCCCCGTGAGCGAGAAGGCCAAGCCCCGCAAGGTCGAGGTGACCGCCGACGGCGGCGCGCCCACGATCCGCGCGCACGAGAACTCCGACGCCCCGCAGCCGATCGAGAACTGACCGCAGCGACCCGATCGACGCGACGCGTGACCGTCGCGAGCATGACGCACTGCCCCGGCCCGACAGGGCCGGGGCAGTGTCGCGTGCGCGGGCAATAGGATCGAGGCACCCGAACCCCGGATTATCAGCAAGGACGCCGATGACCGCACCCGCTCCTGCACGCTCCCGCGTGCGCCTGGAACCCGTCAGCCCCCGTCTGTGGACCGTCGCCATCGTGCTCGGTCTCGTCGGGCAGCTCGCGTGGACCGTCGAGAACATGTACCTCAACGTGTTCGTGTACGACACGATCACCACCGACCCCACCGTCATCGCCGTGCTCGTCGCCGCGTCGGCGATCGCCGCGACGCTCGCCACCCTGGTCGTCGGCGCCTGGTCGGACCGGGTGCGCACGCGGCGGCCGTTCATCGCGGCCGGGTACGTGCTGTGGGGCGCGACCACGGCGGCGTTCGGACTCGTGCAGCCCGAGGCGGGCGCGCTGCCGGCGCAGGCGGTCGGGAGTGCGGTCGTCGCGATCGTGGTGCTCGACTGCGTCATGTCGTTCTTCGGCTCCGGAGCCAACGACGCCGCCTTCCAGGGCTGGGTGACCGACTCGACGACTCCCGCCACCCGTGGCCGGATCGACGGCGCCCTCGCGATCATGCCGCTCATGGGCATGCTGATCGTCTTCGGCGCGCTCGACGGCCTCACGCAGGAGGGTGAGTGGCAGCTGTTCTTCGGCATCGTCGGCGGTGCCACGGCGGTCGTCGGCGTGGTGGCGTGGTTCCTCGTGCGCGACGCGCCGATCGCTCCGCACCCCGAGGGCTACCTGAGAGCGCTGGGGTTCGGGTTCCGGCCGACGACCGTGCGGCAGCACCCCCGGCTCTACCTGCTCCTGGTGGCGTGGGCGATCGTCGGCACCGCGACGCAGGTGTTCGTCCCGTATCTGATCATCTACATCCAGCGCTACCTGCGGATCGACGGCTACGCGATCGTGCTGGCCTCGGTGCTGGTGGCCGCGTCGGTGATCAGCGTGCTCGGCGGACGTGTGTTCGATCGCGTCGGCAAGGAGCGGGCCGTCGTCCCGTCGGTGGCCGTCATGGTCGTCGGGCTCGTGGCGATGTTCTTCGTGCGCGACATGGTGGCCGTGATCCTGGCGGGCACGATCATGATGGGCGGCTTCATGCTGTCGACGGCGGCGCTCGCCGCCAGCGTTCGGGATCGTACGCCGGACGGGCGCGCCGGCACGGTGCAGGGTCTCCGGATGGTGTTCGCCATCCTCATCCCCATGGTCGCCGGGCCCTTCCTGGGGGCGGCGGTCATCGTGGGCGCCGGTGAGACGTACACCGACCTCGGCGTCGTCAAGCAGGTGCCGACGCCCTGGATCTTCCTCGCGGCCGCGGCCGTGTCGCTCCTCGTCGTCGTTCCGATGGCGCTCCTTCGCCGCCAGCGGGCGACGGCCCGATGAAGACCGTCTGGGGAGAGCGACTCGATCGCGACCATCCGCTCCCGGAGTATCCGCGGCCTCAGCTGGTGCGCGGCGACTGGTCGAACCTCAACGGCGTGTGGCGCTACGCGTTCACCGCCATCGACGCGTCAGGCGTGGCCGATCCGCTCGCCGTCGCCGACCCGACGCAGGCGCCGTCGGCGTGGGACGGCGACATCGTGGTGCCGTTCTCGCCCGAGACACCGCTGTCGGGAGTCGGCCGCATGCTCCAGCCCGACGAACTGCTCTGGTACCGGCGTGCGTTCGCGCTTCCTCGCCCGCTGCGCGACGACGAGCGCGCGCTCCTGCACTTCGGGGCGGTCGATCAGACGTGCCGTGTCGCCGTCGACGGGCGCGAGGTGGGCCTCGGCGGCCGCGCCGGGGGCGCCAGCTGCGCGCACAGCGGCGGCTACCTGCCTTTCACGATCGACATCACCGACGCGCTCGCCGATTCCGCACGAGAGGACGGCCACGAGCACGAACTCGTCGTGGCGGTACGCGACGTGACGGATGCCGCCTGGCTCAGCCGCGGCAAGCAGTCCCGCCGCCGCGGGGGCATCTGGTACACGCCCCAGTCGGGCATCCGGCAGACCGTGTGGCTCGAGATCGTGCCCGCCGCGCACATCGCGCGGCTGAGTCTCGTGCCGCACCTCGACACCGGCGAGCTGGAGATCACCGTGCATGCGGTCGCACTCGCGACCGTCGACGCCGGATCGCCGCTCGCCGACGTCGAGGTGTCGACGCCGGACGGGATCGTCGCCGCTGCCCGGATCGAGGTCAACGCGCCCGCGCGCATCACCATCCCGGCTCCCGTGCGCAGCTGGTCGCCCGACGACCCGTTCCTCTACGACCTCACCGTGCGGTGGGGTGGCGACCAGGTGGACTCGTACGTCGGCATGCGCTCGTTCGGCGTCGGCGTCGACGCGAACGGGCACCCCCGCCTGCTGCTCAACGGTCGACCGCACCTTCCCGTGGGGCTGCTCGACCAGGGCTACTGGCCTGACGGCGGCTACACGGCGCCGAGCGACGAGGCGCTGGCGTACGACGTGCGCCTCGCGCGCCGGCTGGGTTTCACGATGCTGCGGAAACACATCAAAGTCGAGCCGCTGCGGTGGTATCACCATTGCGACAAGCTCGGGATGCTCGTGTGGCAGGACGCCGTCAACGGCGGCGGCTCCTACGGTCCGGCCGTCTTCGGCCCGCCCGCGTTCGTGGGGTCGTTCCTCGACGACCGCCACCATCGGCTCACGGGACGTGCCGACGCCCGTGGCCGGGCCGCGTTCGAAGAGGAGCTGCGGGAGACCATCGAGCACCTGCGGTCCGTGCCGTCGCTGTCCCTGTGGGTGCCGTTCAATGAAGGGTGGGGGCAGTTCGACGCGGCTCGCATCGCCGGCGATGTTGCCCGCCTCGACCCCACCCGGCCCGTCGACCACGCCAGTGGCTGGCACGACCAGGGCGCGGGCGACCTCCAGAGCCTGCACGTGTATTTCCGGCGGTTCCGGGTGCCGCGCCGACGAGACCGGCGCGTGCTCGCCCTCACCGAGTACGGCGGCTACAGTCTCGCCGTGCCGGGCGCGACATGGGGGAAAGCCACGTTCGGCTACCGCACCTACCGGTCGCGCGCCGCTTTCCAGCGGGGGTTCACGCGACTCCACGACCGCGAGATCGTCCCCGCCATCCGTGCGGGGCTCGGCGCCGTCGTCTACACCCAGCTGAGTGATGTCGAAGACGAGGTGAACGGCCTCGTCACCTACGACCGGCGCTTCGTCAAAATCCCTGCAGACGTCGTCCGCGCCGTCACCGACCGGTTGCGCCACGCCGCCGAGAAGGAGCTGTCATGACCGAACGCGAGCTCACCCGTCGCGTCGCCCTCACCCGCCCCGACGGAACCCTCGACCCGGATGCCGTGGGATTCGCCCGCCGTGCGCTCGTCGACACGTCGGGCATCGGCGGCCGCCGCGGCTGGGGGCGCAACAAGCGCTGGGAGTACTGGAACGTCATGACGCCCACGCACATCGTCGCTCTGACGGTGTCGTCGATCGACTACGCGGCCGTGCACGAGGTCTGGGTGTTCGAGCGGGCGACGGAGCGGTCGTGGCGGGCGGCCCCGGCGGTGCTGCCGGCGCGCGACGTCGATCTGCCGCCGTCGCTCGGCGACGGTCCCGCGCTCGCCCGTGCGAAAGGTCTCCGCATCGCGATCACGCCGGGAGGCGATTCCTGGCGACTGTTCGCCGAGATTCCTGAGGCGTCGTTCGACATCACCGTGACGCGTCCGCCCGATCATGACCTTCTCGCTGTGGTCGTCCCGTGGTCGTCGCGACGCTTCCAGTACACGGTGAAGGATGTTGCGCTCCCCGCGCGCGGCACGGTCACGGTCGAGGGCGTCGCCCACGACGTGCCGGAGGGGTCGTGGGCCGTGCTCGACCACGGTCGTGGGCGGTGGCCGTACGACGTGTCCTGGAACTGGGGTGCCGGCGCCGGGGTGACCGGGGGCCGCACGATCGGCATCCAGGTGGGCGGGCGGTGGACCGACGGCACGGGCTCGACCGAGAACGGTGTGATCGTCGACGGCGTGCTCCACAAGATCTCGGTGCCGGTGACGTGGGAGTACGACCTCGCGCGTCCGCTCGACCCGTGGCGGATCCACGGCGGCGGCCTCGATGCGACCTTCACACCGTTCTACGACAAGCGGTCCGCGACCAACCTGCTCGTCGTCGCCTCGCGCACGGATCAATGCTTCGGCGTCTGGTCGGGGGTGTTCGACGGCATTCCCTTCGACGGCATCGAAGGATTCGCGGAAGACGTGCACAACCGCTGGTGACCCGCTTCCGCCGCATCGCCGAGCAGGCGGCGGCCGGGGCGGCGGGCCTAGGCTGACGGGATGAGCGACGAGGTGGAGGCGAAGCGCCGCCGCCGCGGGCGCCCTCGCGGTGGATCCGACGCCCGCGAGCGCATCCTCGCCGCGGCTGCCGAGGAGTTCGCGGAGCGCGGCTACGACGCCGCCACGATGCGCGGCATCGCCACGCGCGCCGGGGTCGACGCGGCGCTCCTGCACCACTACTTCGGCACGAAGGCCGATCTGTTCGCCGAGACGGTGGGCGCTCCGCTGCGTCCCGACCTGGAGATCCAGCGCCTGCTGGCAGGCGACCGCGATCGGCTCGGAGAGTCGATCGTGCGGTTCGTGCTCCGGCGGTTCGAGGATCCGGCGGTGCGCACCCGCGGCGTCATGCTGCTGCGCACGGCGATCGGGAACAGGCTTGCGACGCCCATGCTCGCGGGGTTCCTCTCGCGCGAGCTGCTCGCACGCATCGCGGCCGGTATCGGCGGCGACGACGCCGAGCTGCGCGCGAGCCTCGCAGCGTCGCAGGTGGCGGGCATGCTGGTGGCGCGCTACGTGCTCAAGCTCCCCGGCATCGCGACGGCCTCCGTCGACGAGCTCGTGCGCCGCGTGGGGCCTGCCGTACAGCATCACCTCACCGAAAGCTACTGACGAAAGGGATCCCATGTCGTTTCAGGCCTACCTCGACAACATCGAAGCCAAGACCGGCGTCACGCCTCGGCGCTTCGTCGAGCTCGCCGCCGATCGGGGGTTCGGCCCCGGCACGAAGGCGGGCGAGATCGTCGCGTGGCTCGCCGCCGACTACGGCCTCGGGCGCGGGCACGCGATGGCGCTCGTGCACGTCATCACGAAGGGGCCGCAGATCGACGCGAAGCATGTCGGCACCGCGGGCGTGCACCGCGACGCGTCGGACACGCTCTGGCTCGACGGCAAGGCCACCAACCCGCACGCCTGAATCCGGCGTGCGGTCTGCCGTGGCCGCCTCTTGTCCTGCGCCCGGCGCGCGCGGATAATTCATCGCATGATGAATAAACCCAGCGCGGTGCGGGTGCGCGGGCTTCGCGTGGTCCGCGGCTCGACGACGGTCTTCGACGGGTTGGACGTCGATGTCGCAGGCGGAGCGATCACCGGACTCCTCGGACCCTCCGGGTGCGGCAAGACCACGCTCATGCGGGCGATCGTCGGTGTGCAGAAGGTGGCGGGCGGCACCGTCGACGTGCTCGGCCACGCCGCGGGAACGGTGCCGCTGCGACGACGGGTCGCCTACGACACGCAGGCGGCATCGGTGTACGGCGACCTCACGGTGCGGCAGAACCTCCGCTATTTCGCGCGGCTCATCGGCGCCCCGTCGTCGGATGTCGACCGCGTGCTGGATGCCGTGGGGCTGCGCGACCACGGAGATCAGACGGTCGCCTCACTGAGCGGCGGGCAGGGGAGCCGCGCCTCGCTCGCCGTCGCGCTTCTGGGCTCACCCGACCTCCTCGTGCTCGACGAGCCGACCGTCGGGCTCGACCCGCTCCTGCGCGCAGAGCTGTGGGAGCTCTTCCGCACGGTCGCCGGCACGGGGGCGACGATCCTCGTGTCGAGTCACGTCATGGATGAAGCGCTCCGGTGCGATCGGCTGATCCTGCTGCGGGCGGGCCGGCTCGTCGCCGACACGACGCCGAGCGACCTGCTCGCCGATACCGGGGAGTCCGACCCGGATGCCGCCTTCCTCGCCCTCATCCGGCGGGAGGCGGCCGCGTGAACGGCCTGCGGCTGTGGGCGACGGCGGCGCGCGTGCTCCGTCAGCTGAGCCACGACCCGCGCTCGATCGCCCTCATGCTCGTCGCGCCGTCGCTGCTCGTCGGCCTGTTCGCGTGGCTGTTCAGCGACCGCGACGGCGTGTTCGACCAGTTCGGCGGTCCGATCCTCGCGCTGTTCCCGTTCGTCGTGATGTTCCTCATCACGTCGATCACCACGCTCCGCGAGCGCCGCAGCGGCACGCTCGAACGCCTCATGACGACGCCGCTCGGCAAGGCCGACTTCATCCTCGGCTACGCCCTCGCCTTCGGGCTCATGGCGACGCTGCAGGCGGTGGTGACCGTCACGTTCGCGGTGGTCGTGTGCGGACTCGATGTCGAAGGGGCCCTCTGGCAGCTGGGTCTCGTCGCCGTCGTCGACGCCCTCCTGGGGACGGCGCTCGGCCTGCTCGCGAGCGCGTTCGCGCGGACCGAGTTCCAGGCGGTGCAGTTCATGCCGGTGCTCGTCTTCCCTCAGATCATCCTCGGTGGCCTGTTCATGCCGCGCGACCAGATGCCCGACGTGCTCTACGCGATCAGCGACTGGCTTCCGCTCAGCCACGCGATCGACGCGGTCAACGCGGTCGCCGCCGGCGACGAAGGCGGGGATCTGTACCGTCCGCTGCTGATCGTGGCGGCCTTCGCGGCGGGGGCGCTCGTGCTCGCCTCCCTCACACTGCGGCGCCGCACGCGCTGACGGTGGCGTCGATGCCCAGGCTCAGCCGCGTCCGCGGAGCTTGCCGGTGAGGGCGCGCAGCTGCGTGAGCTCGTCGTCGGACAGCACCGACATGCGCTCGGCGATCGACTGCCCGTGGCGGGTGGCGATGCGGCGGAACGCCGCGAGGCCCGCGTCGGTGGCGCGCAGGAGCGAGCCGCGTCCGTCCTGTGGGTCGGGGCATTTGGTGACGAGGCCGCGCGCCACCATCCGGTCGACGAGACGCGAGACGCTCGGCTGGCTGATGAGCATGTTGGCGGTGACGTCGCGGAGGCGCGCCGCGTAGCCCGTGCCGCGCGTGACGGTGAGCAGCACGTCGTACTCGGCCTGCGTGAGATCGCCTGTCTCGAAGTCGACGCTGATCTCGCCGAGCACCTCGTGCTGCGCACGGAAGAGGCTCTCCCAGGCGGCGATGGCGAGGCGTCGGTCGGTCATGGCGTCCACCTTATCCCGCGCCCGCGGTGGGATGACATGCTGGGAGACATGAGGCTGACCCGGGGTTTCTTCGCCGTTCTCGTGCTCGCCGCGATGATGCTGCTGGGCGGCGCGCCGGCGGCGTCCGCCGACGTCGACGACTTCACGTTCGACGAGCTGACCGTCGACTACACGCTCACGCGCGCCGACGACGGCACGAGCCGTCTGGAGGTGGTCGAGCGGTTCGTGGCGCGCTTCCCCGAGTTCGATCAGAACCGCGGCATCCGCCGATCGATCCCCGACACCTATAACGGCCAGCCGCTGCACCCGGAGCTCGTCTCGGTGACCGACGAGACCGGCCGGGAGCGCCCGTCGGAGGTGGAGGACGACGACGGCGTCTTCAGCATCGTGTCGCGCTCCGACGACTACCTCCACGGTGTGCAGACTTTCGTGATCACGTACGAGCTCGAGAACGTCACGTGGGACTTCCCCGACACGGGGCTCGAGTTCTACTGGGATGTGAACGGGGTCGACTGGTCGCAGCCGTTCGGCACGGTCACCGCCCGGCTCCACGTCGGCGAGGAGCTCGCCGACGCTCTCAGTGGGAGGGTCGCCTGCTACCAGGGCGTGCAGGACTCGACGATGCCGTGCGCCTCGATCAGCAGCGACCCGGGTGCGGACGGCGGCGTGGTCGTCACAGCGCGCGCCGACACGGTGGGTGCGTATGAGACCTTGTCGTTCGCCGTCGGCTTCGAGCCCGGAACGTTCACGCTGTTCGATTCATCGTTCGCCGCGTCACCACTCGGCTGGGCGCAGGCGGTCGCCGGTGTCGGCGTGATCGGCGCAGGGGTGATGGCGGTGCGCTCACGGCGACGGGCGCTCGCCGACGAGCCGGGGCGGCCGACGATCATCGCGGAGTACACGCCGCCCCCCGGGCTCGACGCGCTCGAGAGCGCTGTTCTGCTCGGCCGGACGACGAAGGCGATCGCGGCGGAGGTCCTGGAGCAGGCCGTCGTCGGGTCGATCCGCATCGTGGAGGGCCCGCGACGCATGTTCGGCGGGCAGTCCCTCATCGCAGAACTGGTCGATCCGTCACGGGCCGACGGCGACGGACGCATGCTGCTCGACGGCCTCTTCCCGGGCGGGTCGCCGGGAGACCAGTACACGTTCGGCAGGCAGGACACGCGACTGTCGACAGCGGCGCAGAAGATCCTCGCCGAGGCGGAGCGCGAGTTGAAACGGAAAGGTCTCCGTCGCACGGTGCCGACGGGCTCGCGGGCGTGGCCGATCGCCGGGGCGGTCGTGGCGGGCGCCTTCGTCCTGCTGTTCGGGATCGGCGCGATCGACGCCGGCCTGAACCCGCTCGTGCCGGTGCTCCTGATCGTGCTCGCCGGCGTCGTGTTCACGGGAGTGATCGTGGCGGTGGCCCGACGGCCGCTGACGGCGGCGGGAGCGGAGGCGCGCGATCACCTCAAGGGGCTGGAGCAGTTCATCGAGTGGGCGGAGGCCGACCGCATCCGCATGCTGCAGTCGCCGGAGGGTGCTGAGCGGGTCGCGATCGACATGGACGACCCCCGGCAGAAACTGAAGCTGTATGAGTCGCTGCTGCCGTACGCCGTGGTCTTCGGCCAGGAGAAGGAATGGTCGAAGCACCTCGCGGTGCTGTACGCCGCGACCGGCGCCGCGGGGCCGTACTGGTACGTGGGCACCGGGTCGTTCGACGCCTCGGCGTTCTCGTCGGGCATCGGCTCGCTGTCTGCGGCCGCGAGTTCGTCGTCGTCGACGTCGGGCGGGTCGGGCGGCGGCGGCGGCGCGGGCGGCGGCGGTGGTGGCGGTGGCGGCGGCGGCGTCTGACCCGGACCGGAAGCGGACGGCGGATGGGTGCGCGCGTCGCAACGGCTGCGCGTGTCAGAAAGGTGCCGGATCGACGGCACGCGCCGGGGCGCGTGGCGGTCCGTTCCGCTGATCGCCGGATTCCGGCCAGGGTGATTCCGGCCAGGGTGATTGAGCGCCGAGTGGAGGTCCAGTTGCCGTGAACGTCAGGGTGCGCGCGGGCGCGTCGGGGTAGACGCGGCCGGTCGGGCTCGTCCACTCCATCACGCCGTCGGGACGCTGCCTGACCCGCCACGCGGAGTGGTGCTTCAGCACGTGGTGACGACGGCACAGGTGCGCCAGGTTGTCCAGTGCCGTCGGCCCGTCGTGGACGCGGGCGATGGTGTGGTCGATGTCGCACCGGCGCGTGGGCTGACGGCAGCCCGGAAAGCGGCAGTGCTCATCGCGGACCCGCAGCGAGCGGCGCAGGTGCTCGCTCGGCCGGTAGCGGTCGATGGCCAGCACCGAGCCGGTGACCGGATGCGTCAGCACCCGATCCCAGCCTGATGCAGCGCCGGCGAGCTGCCGGGCGGTGACGCCGTCGATCGGGCCGCGCCCGACGAGCTCGGCTGGGTCGGCGCCGTCGTCGTCGCTGAGGAGCGTCATCGCGGGGACCGTGATGCTCACCTGCGCGATGATCGCCTGCGACACCGGCAGCGAGGTCGCGGTGATCTCGGGGGAGCCGTGGCCCGTCAGGAGCAGATCGGCCAGGGCGTCTGCCCGCACTTCTCCGAGGACGCATTCGTCGCGCGTCGCGCCCGCATCCGCCGTGCCGTCTTCGCGTAGGTCGTCGGAGGTGGCGCGGGCGAGCCGGGTGAGCCGGTCGAGGATGCCGTGGGCGATCACGGCGGGGAGGGTGGCGATGAGCTCGGCCATGCCGTCGTCGCCATCGCGGACCGTGACGTCGCGCGCCGCGCAGGCGGCCCGGTGCCGGTCGGCCAGCGGAACGGGATGGAGCCTCTGTGCCAGCACGCGGACGGCACCGCGGAGGCGCCCGGGTGTCTCGCGCCGCGCGATGTCGACGGCGGCGAGCTCGAACGTCGCACGTACGGCGGGGTCGTCGATGGGGAGCCCTGCCTCGGTGATGACCCGCGCGTGCGACGGGTCGATGTCGCCTGCGGCCAGCGCCGCGTGGGTGGCGGGGAAGCGGTGCACGAGGATCGCCGATGCGTCCATCCGCTGCTGGATGGTGCGGTCGGACACGCGGACGGCGAGTGCGACCTGCGCTGCCATCGAGCGGAGCGGGATGTCGCGCATCACCGAGCCGGATGCGCGGCCGTCCTGTTCGCGGGCGATGTCGAGGGCTGAGGCCAGCAGTTCGGCCTCACGCGCGTGCAGGGAGGCGAGCTCGCGGCGGGTGCGCGCGAGCGCGTCGAGGAGCGCTTCGATCCGCGCGACGTCGTCGCCCGGGTCGTGGGGTGCGCTCGCTGTCATGCCTCCATTGTGACCGAGCCCTCCGACATCGACTCATAAAAGAGCCAGGTCAGGCGAGCTTTCTGTGGATCGCACCGGCTGTCAGCGCCCTGGGGAGGAAGCGGTCGCGGAGGGTGAGCGGCGACGGTTCGAGAGGCCCGTTGGCGGGCAAGAGTAAGGGCCGGCCGGAGAGGCTCCCGACCGGCCCTTTTCCCTTGCACCAAGAGTGTCCTGCAATCACATGTAGGTAGCTGCCACAGCAAAACAACTACCGTGCGAGCACTCTATAACGACCAGATAACGACCACAAGGGTTCGTCGTTATCTTTTTGTGATGAGTTTCTCATGTGATGCTCATGCGTTCGTGAGCAGCCCCGCCACCACCGTGAGCGCGCCCGGCTGCAGGCGGTAGTACGCCCACGTGCCCCGCTTGGAGCGCGACAGGAATCCGGCCTCGGTCAGCACCTTGAGGTGGTGCGAGACGGTCGGCTGCGAGAGGCCGATCGGTTCGATCAGGTCGCATACGCAGGCCTCCTGCCCCTCGGATGCGGCGACGATCGACAGCAGACGCAGGCGTGCCGGGTCAGCCAGCGCCTTGAGGTTCGCAGCGAGCTGTTCGGCGTCGGTCTGGGCGAGCGGTTCGCGCTGGAGTGGCGCGCAGCACGCGACCCGCGGGTTGACGTCGGCGAGGTCGGGCAGGGCGGTCATGCATCGATCATACTCGATATTGACAGATGTCGATATGTCAGCGCATACTCTTCATCGACACTCATCGATATCTCCGGAAGGCCGTGTCATGACTCTGCTGGACCTCACCCCGCGTCCCGTCGTCGCCGATCGGCTCGCTCCCCTCCCCGTGCTCGTGGTCGGGGCGGGGCCCATCGGGCTCGCCGCCGCCGCGAACCTCGTCGAACGGGGGATCGAGGTCGTCGTGCTCGAAGCAGGCGCCCGCGTCGCATCGGCCATCCGGCTCTGGGGACACACACGCCTGTTCTCGCCGTGGCGCCACCTGATCGATCCGGCCTCGAGGCGGCTTCTGGAGGCCGCGGGATGGACACCGCCGGCAGACGAAGGCCGCGCGCCGACCGGGCATGAGCTCGTGGAGCACTACCTGGAGCCGTTGGCCGCCCTGCCCGAGATCGCGTCGCGCACCCGCTTCGGCACGCGCGTCGTCGCCGTCACGCGAGAGGGGATGGACCGCACCCGCACCTCGGGGCGCACCGAGACGCCGTTCCTCGTGCGGGTCCGCACCGCCGACGGCAGAATCGAAGAACTCACCGGCCGCGCCGTGATCGACGCGTCGGGCACCTATTCCACACCGAACCCCCTCGCCTCGACGGGCCTCGACCCGATCGGCGCTGCCGACGTCGAAGAGCTCGTGCGCCACGCGCTGCCCGACGTGCTCGGCGCCGACCGCGACGCCTTCGCCGGGAGGCACGCCGTCGTCGTCGGCGCGGGCCACTCCGCCGCGAACACCCTCATCGCGCTCGCCCGCCTGGCCGACGATGCCCCGGGCACCCGGGTCACGTGGCTGATCCGCAACCCTTCCGCCGTCCGGGTCTCGTCGTCGCCCGACGATCAGCTCACAGACCGGGCCAAGCTCGGTTCGCGCGTCGACGCACTGGTGAAGAGCGGTCGTGTCGTGCTGATCGACTCCTTCGAGATCGCGCGCGTCTCGTCGCACGAGGGCGGGGTGCGGCTGGTGGGTCGGCGTCGCGGCGAGGAGTCGTTCGTCGACGCCGACGTCGTCGTGAACGCGACCGGCTTCCGGCCCGACCTGAGCATGCTCCGCGAAGTGCGCGTCGATCTCGACGAGATCGTCGAGGCTCCGCGGCGCCTCGCACCGCTGATCGACCCGAACGTGCACTCCTGCGGCACCGTCGCCCCTCACGGGTTCGCCGAGCTGCGCCACCCCGAGACGGGGTTCTTCCTCGCCGGGATGAAGTCGTACGGCCGCGCGCCCACATTCCTGCTCGCGACCGGCTACGAGCAGGTGCGGTCCATCGCCGCGTGGGTGGCGGGAGACCTGCGCGCCGCCGCCGAGGTGCAGCTCACCCTGCCGGCGACGGGCGTCTGCTCGACCGATCTCGCCGACACCGGAGTATCGGCCGGCGCGGGCGCTGGCGGTTCCTGCTGCGGCTGATCGGCCCGGTCCACCGACCGGGAGCGCAGAGACCGGCAGCGCGGAGACCTGCCGGTCTCCGTTCCTGCGCCCGCCGGCCGAGCATAGACTCTCATCTATGGACCCGAAGGAGCTCGCTGCGCTGACGGTGGTCGCCGACCCCACTCGCGCTCGCATCCTGAGGATGATCCGCGACGCGGAGGGCGGCCGCGCGCTCGTGGGCCGGCTCGCCGACGAACTGGGGCTCCGTCAGCCCACCGTCAGTCACCACATGAGCGCCCTGTTCTCGGAGGGGGTCGTGACGCGGGAGCCCGACGGGCGACGCGTCTGGTACGCGATCAGTCCCGACCACGCCGATCGCATCGACGCCCTCCTCGGTGGGTCGCCGGCCGCGGCGCAGGCGGCCGACCCCGACCTCGCCCGGGTGGTCGACGACCTCGCGGAACGGTTCCGCGGAGTCCTCGGGCGCGAGACCGTCGAGCACTACGTCCGGGATTCCCACCTTCGGCTGGCGGAGCAGGGGCAGACCCGGCTGCTCGCGTCGCGCACAGCCGCCTTCGCGGCGGCCCGACTCGACGGCATCCAGCATGCCGAGCACGCCGACCACGCTGCGGACGCGGCGCCGACGGTGCTCTTCGTGTGCGTGCAGAACGCCGGACGGTCGCAGCTGGCGGCCGGGATCCTGCGGCACCTCGCGGGAGACCGCGTGACGGTGCGGACCGCCGGATCCGCCCCGGCGCCGGAGGTGCGGTCGTCGGTCGTCACCGCGCTCGACGAGATCGGCGTCACGATCGGCGCGGAGTTCCCCAAGCCCCTCACCGACGATGCCGTGCGCGCAGCGGACTACGTCGTCACGATGGGCTGCGGCGACGCGTGCCCCGTGTACCCCGGCCGACGGTACCTCGACTGGGACCTCGAAGACCCTGTCGGCAAGCCGCTCGAGACGGTGCGGCGCATCCGTGACGACGTCGCACGGCGCGTGCGGGCGCTGCTTCCCGAACTGCTGGAGTCGCCCGGCGCCGCCTGAGCTCCGGCGCCGCACCACGGCGCTCAGCAGCCGTCGCAGCCCGCCTTCGCGGAATGCGCGACCGTGCGCGCGGGTTCCCTCCGGCATGACAACCATCGGAATCATCGGAGCAGGTCACATCGGTTCGGCGCTCGCCCACGCGTTCACGCGCGCGGGCCATGACGTCGTCATCGCCAACTCGCGCGGCCCCGAGACGCTCGACGCACTCATCGCCGAAGTGGGTCCGCGTGCCCGCGCCGCCACCGCGCACGAGGCCGCAGAGGCCGGAGAGATCGTCGTCGTCACGGTGCCGCTCGCCGCCTACCGCGACATCCCGGCCGAGCCGCTCGTCGGCAAGGTCGTGCTCGACACGAACAACTACTACTGGGAGCGCGACGGGCACATCGCCGAACTCGACCGCGGGGAGGCGACCACCTCGGGCCTCCTGCAGCAGCACCTGAGCGGCGCGAAGGTCGCCAAGGCGTTCAACCACATCATGGCCCGCGACATCACCACCACCGGCGCTCCCGCCGGAACCGCCGGACGGCGCGCACTCGGCACCGCTTCCGACTTCCCCGAGGCGGTCGCAGTCGTCACCGATCTCTACGACCAGCTCGGGTTCGACACCGTGTCGGCCGGACCGCTCAGCGAGTCGTGGCGGCTCGAGCGCGACCGCCCCGCGTACGTGACGCGGCAGGATGCGGCGCAGCTGCGGGACAACCTCACGAAGGCCGAACGCGTCCGCCCCGAGGACAACGCGGACAACGCGGACAACGCGGACACGCGGACAACGAGGGCAGCGCGGCCTGAGCGACCCACGCTCGCGGCGCCCGCCGCAGACGCCGGACGGCGACGACCGAGCATCGGGGGGAAATGCTCGGGGCGTCGCCGTCTCGCGTCGGAGCCGGGGGGCTCCGGAGGGATGACCCCTGACCCGGGGGGGGGGGGGGGGGGGGATACCGGCCGATGATCCGGGGGTCAGTACCAGCCGACCGACTGCGAGTGGTCCCACGCGCCGCACGGCGAACCGTAACGGCCGTCGATGTAGCCGAGACCCCAGCGGATCTGCGTGGCCGCGCTCGTCTTCCAGTCGCCGCCGGCGCTGCCCATCTTGCTGCCGGGGAGAGCCTGCGGGATGCCGTAGGCGCCGCTCGACGAGTTGTAGGCACGGTAGTTCCAGCCCGACTCCTTCTGCCACAGCCGCTCGAGGCAGCCGAACTGGTCGGAGCCCCAACCGTAGTTCCCGAGCAGCGAACGGGCGGTGGCCTTCGCGCCGGAGACGGAGTTGTCCCCCGACGACGCGGCCGAGCCGCCGCTCACGCCGCCGGACGACCCGCCGGAGACCCGCCGATGACCCGCTCGACTCGCGCGCGGCCGCCGCAGCCGCCGCCTCGCGCGCGGCCTTCTCGGCCGCCGCCTTCTTCGCCGCAGCCTTCTTCTTCGCGGCGATCGCAGCGGCCTTCTTCTTCTCAGCCGCGTCGAGACGCTTCAAGAGCGACGCGGTCGCCTTCTCGACCTTCGCCGTGTCGGCGGCGGCCGTCTCGGCGCTCACCGGAACGAGCAGCGTGGGCAGGTCGGCGACGGTCTCGAGGACGACGAGCTGCTCCTCGAGCGTCGTCGTGTCGATCGTCTTCGCGCCCTTGACCTTGACGTCCGCCTTCGCCACCTTCTTCTCGGCGGCCTCGGCGTCGTTCACGGCATCTTCGGCCAGGTCGATCGCGTTCTCGGCGTCTTCCGCGATCTCCGCGAGCGGTTCGCTCGACGCCGTCGCGAGCTCCGCCGTGAGGAACGGCGCGATGGTCCCGCCCGGGGCGACCGTCACCGGTGCAGGTGCCGACGCGGCCGGAACGGCGGGCGTCTCGTCCTGGGCGGCATAGGCCGCAGCGGTCGTCACGGCCCCGGCGGCGGTCAGGCCGATCGCGAGGGCGACGGCGGTGGCGATGGTCGAACGGCGGGGAACGGAACGGTATGAGCGCATGCGCGAATAAGTGGCTTCCGGGAGGCTTCTCGCGGTGCCGGAGCAGCCGCGATGTGTCTTCGGGGGGACACAAGTGCACGAGTCTGCCCCCCGTTTCTGGACGAAACCTCCGGCATACCTGGACGAACCATGAGAGCGCTCCGCCGCGATGGCGCTCAGAGGAATGCCTGATGAGGAGTCGTCGGCGGTTCACAGCGAGGCGTTCGGACCATCGGAACCCCAGCCCGAGGCCCCCCGGAAGACGCCCCATCACCCGCGCGTCAAGGCTCTATCGGGAGTCAGCGAACCGGCGGTACAGTGCGTCCACCGCGCCGCCACCACGCGCCGCGGGCCCGCTCCATCGGAGCGCCGTGAGAGGAGCACGCCCATGGCCACCACGAGCCCCGCAGCAGACATCGTCGAGGCGGTCGGAGGGCCGTCGAACGTGGTCAGCCTCACCCACTGCGCCACACGGCTGAGGTTCCAGCTGCACGACGGCGAGAAAGTCGACAAGGACCGTGTCGAGGCGATCCCCGGGGTCATGGGCGCCGTGCCTCAAGCCGGCGACCGCTTCCAGGTGGTCATCGGCGGCGGCGTGCAGACGGTCTACAACGACATCGTCGCCCTCCCGCAGATGTCCGACGTCGAGGCGCCCTCCGACGCCGAGCTCAAAGCCGCGCAGCGTGCCCGCGGGCCGCGCGGCAAGTTCGCCTGGCTCGACTCGCTGTTCGAGTTCCTCTCCGACTCGTTCCGGCCCATCCTCGGCGCCCTGCTCGGGGCCTCGCTCTTCATCACCTTCATGGCGCTCGCGGCCACCCTGGGGTGGATCCCCGCCTGGAACACGCCCGGTGTGACGCTCCCGCCGTCCTGGGCGTTCGTCAACCTGATGTGGCAGTGCGTGTTCGTGTTCCTGCCGCTCATGGTCGCCTACAACGCGTCCAACAAGATCGGCGCCGACCCGTGGGTGGGGTTCTCGATCATGGCCGTCGTGATGCTGCCCGGGTTCGCCGGTCTCGGCCAGAGCGACGAGGCACAGCAGATCACGTTCCTCGGCTCCGACATCACGACCGTGGACGTGTGGGGCGTGCCCCTCACGATCTTCGACTACAGCTCGCAGGTGTTCCCGCCGCTGCTCATGGCCGCCGTGCTCGGACTCGTCTACAAGGGGCTCAAGAAGGTCATCCCCGACAACCTGCAGCTGATCTTCGTGCCGTTCCTCGCAATGCTCGTCATGATCCCCGTCACCGCCTTCCTTCTCGGACCCCTCGGCGTGTACGTCGGCGCGGCGCTCGCCAACGCGCTCAGCGCGATCAACTCGTTCTCGCCGTTCATCTTCGCCATCGTCATCCCGCTCGCCTACCCGTTCATGGTGCCGCTGGGCCTCCACTGGCCGATCAACGCGATCATGCTGCTCAACATCCAGACCCTCGGCTACGACTTCATCCAGGGGCCGATGGGCGCCTGGAACTTCGCCTGCTTCGGCGCCACCGCGGGCGTGCTGCTGCTCGCCTGGCGCGAGAAGGACAAGCAGATGAAGCAGACCGCCACCGGCGCCCTCGCCGCCGGCCTCCTCGGCGGCATCTCGGAACCGTCGCTCTACGGCATCCATCTGAGGTTCAAGAGGATCTATCCGCGCATGCTCGTCGGCTGCCTCACCGGCGGACTCGTGATCGGCGTGGGGAGCCTGCTGCTCGGGCTCGAGAACGGCGTCACCACCGAGGCGTTCGTGTTCACGTCGCTGCTCACGATCCCGGCGTTCCAGCCGATCGGCCTCTACGGCATCGCGGTGCTGTCGGCGTTCGCCGTCGCGATGCTGCTCATCGTGGTGGGCGGCTACAAGGACCCCGAACCGGTGGCCGAAGGCGACGCTGCCGACGCCGCAGCCTCGGCCGCCGCGCCCGTCGTGGGCGCGCACGCGGCGACCGACGCATCCGTCGCCGACGTGGCGGGCGGGGCAGCCCTGGCGGGCACGGCAGGGGCGGCCACGGCGACGGCCACCGCGGAGCACGCGGAGGCGGTCGAGGAGACGGCCGACCTGGTGCTGTCGCAGGTGATGTCGCCTCTCGACGGCACGGTGGTCGAGCTCTCCGCGGTGCCCGACCCCGTGTTCGCCGACGGAGTGATGGGTCCCGGCGTCGCGATCGAGCCGACCGGCGACACCGTCTACGCGCCCGGCGCGGGCACGGTGGTCGCCGCGCAGCCGACGGGCCACGCATTCGGGCTCCAGCTCGACAGCGGCGCCGAGATCCTCATCCACGTCGGGATCGACACCGTCAACCTCAAGGGCGAGGGCTTCGACGTGAAGGTCGCGAACGGCGACCGCGTCGACGTCGGCGCGCCGCTGGTCGTCTTCGACCGCGCGGTGATCGAGAAGGCGGGCTACCCCCTGATCACGCCCGTCATCGTGCTCAACGCCGACGCGTTCGAGACCGTCGATCCGGTGAAGCTCGGGGCCGTCAGCGCGGGCGACGCCCTGCTCGACCTCCAGAAGAAGGGGTAGACGCGCGAGGGGAGGCGGCTGCCTCCCCGGCGTCAACCGAACGCCGTTCACAACTCCGGAGATTCAGTCGCTCTGGGTCGCTGATGGGTGCCCCGCCGCGACCGGCCCTCGTATCTCCGGAGTTGTGAACGACAGCCGAGCGGCAGGGCAGGGGGATACCGAGACTCAGGGCCGCGAGACGACCGCGTCCCAGAGCGCATCGGCGACGGTGCGCTTCGACCCGGCTGCCTCGGCGACCACCCCCGACGCGTCGAGGACCGTGATCGCGTTGTCGCCGCCCTCGAAGCCGCGGTCCCAGTCGACGCGGTTCACCGCGAGCAGATCCACGCCCTTCCGTGCGAGCTTGCGGCGACCGCGCTCGCGCAGCTCGCCGTCGCTGTCGGCGGTCTCGGCCGCGAACCCGACGAGCACCTGGCCGGACCGGCGGGCGGCTACGAGCTCGGCGAGGATGTCGGTGTTCTGCACGAGATGGAGGGTCGCTGTGCCGTCGCCGTCCTCCTTGCGGAGCTTCGCCTGCGACACCTCGGCGGGCCGGAAGTCGGCGACCGCCGCCACCATCACGACCACGTCGGCGTCGGCCGCGGCGGCCTGCATCGCCGCCCGCAGCTCGTCGGCCGTTCCCACGCGCGCCAGCTCGACCCGCGGATGGCGCGACACGGCGTCCAGCACCCCCTCGTCGACGTGCGCCGCGACGAGTCGCACCTGCGCGCCGCGCTCGGCCGCCGCGAGCGCCACCTCTGCGCCCTGCCGGCCCGACGAGCGGTTGCCGATGAAGCGCACGGGGTCGATCGGCTCCCGCGTGCCGCCGGTCGACACGGCCACCGTGAGGCCCGCGAGATCGGTGCGGTCGGGAGCGACAGCCAGCGCTGCGGCCACGATGTCGTCGGGATCGGCCATGCGTCCCGGGCCGCTGTCGCCTCCCGTGAGCGGACCGTCGACGGGACCGACCACCTGCACGCCGCGCTCGCGGAGCACCGCGATGTTCTGCTGCGTCGCGGGGTGCTCCCACATGGCCGTGTGCATCGCCGGGGCCACGACCACCGGAGCGGTCGTCGCGAGCAGCGTGACTCCGAGGAGGTTGTCGGCGATCCCCGTCGCCATGCGGGCGAGCGTGTTCGCCGTGGCGGGGGCGACGATCACGAGGTCGGCGCGGGTGCCGAGCGACACATGCCGCACCTCGGCGACGTCGTCGTGCACCGAGGTCGTGACAGGATGGCGACTGACCGCCTCCCACGTCGCCGTGCCCACGAAGCGCAGGGCGTCGTCGGTGGGAACAACGTGGACCTCGTGGCCGTTGGTCACGAGGGCACGCACGAGTTGGACCGTCTTGTACGCGGCGATGCCGCCGCTGACACCCACGACAACGAACATGCACCGATCCTCCCATGCGTGCAGGAAGGCAGCCTCATGTGCACGGTGATCGTCCACGTACCTGAAGACCCGTCGGCGCCCACGCGCCTGCTCGCCATCCGCGACGAAGACCCCGCGCGCTCGTGGGATCCGCTCGGCGCGTGGTGGCCGCAGTCGCACCCCGGTGTCGTCGGGGTGCGTGATGCGCGCGCAGGCGGCGCATGGCTGGCCGCGAACGTCGATCGCGGGCGTCTGGCCGTCATCCTCAACCGGGCAGAGCTCGCCGTCGCCGACCCCGCCGACCTCGGGTCGCGCGGACACGTCGTGCTCGACGCGGTACGCGGCATCGAACCGGGCGACCACCCTCGGGTGCACGGGTTCAACCTCGTCGAAGTGACCGCCGCCGAGACCCGCGTCACCATGTGGGACGGCTCGTCGGTGCGCACGGTCGTGCTGGCGCCGGGGGTCCACATGATCGCCCACGACGACGTCGACGATCCCGAGACGGCGCGCATCGTCGCCTGGCGCGACGTGTTCCCCGCGCCTGCCCCCGACGCCGACGGTTCGTGGTGGACGCCGTGGCTCGATGTGCTGGAGAGCACCGCAGTGCTCGACCCCACCGACGAGCGCGCCATCATCCGCGACAACCGCCCGTACGGCTATCCGACGCTGTCGCTGCTCGTGACGGCGGCGTCGATCCGCCCCGACGGGGCCTATGTCGTCTACGGCGAGCTCGACGAACCCGGGGCGTGGAACCGGGTCGAACTGTCCGAACCGACCGGAGCCGACCTCAGCTGAACGGAACGGAGTCGGTCCGCCGGTGCGCTCACGCGGAGAGCGACAGCGGCTGGACGATCCGCCGCGGATGCTCCCGCACCCAGTGCGCTCCCGTGCGCCGGTGCTCTTCGCGCGTCGCGAACCGGTAGCGGTAGGCGGTCACCCGGACCCACCGCGGCGGCCGCCCCTCGAACGGGTCGTGCCGCAGGAGCGCGAGCGTCGGGCCATCCGCTTCGAGCAGCCGAACGAGGAAGACGGCGAACCAGTCGTCGAGCGAGCGACCGAGCGGCAGGAACCACATGAGCCAGTCGAGCCGCAGGTGGTACGGAGCCACCTGCGGGGGACGGCGGCGCACATCGCCCGGCTTGCCGCGGAACCCGTACTCGAGCCACTCGGCCGTCGCGGGGTGGTCGTCGGCCGTCCCCTCGACGACGTACTCGATGCGCTCCTTCGTCACCGTTCCGAAAGCCCCATACGCGTTGGCGAGCTGCCAGCGGTGGAACGACGCGTTCATGAGTTGGCGGCGCGCGAACAGGTTGCGGGCGGCGGGGACGCTCAGGATCACGTAGGCCACACCGACAGCCGAAGTGACGACAAGCCACGGAAGGTCGAGCCCGTCGACACGCCACGGCGGGTCGGACACGGCCGGGCCGCCGGATGCCGGAATCCCCACCGCAGAGAAGGCGAGCACGATCGTCGCGGCGTTCAGCCATGCGAAGTTCCCGGTGGCGACGAGCCACAGCTGCGTCGCGATGATGATCGCACCCGCGGTCGCCCCGATCCAGAGCGGCCACGGGCCCCACGCGGTGCCGGCGGGCACCCACAGCGACAGCAGCGGCACGAACAGCAGCCACGGCACCGCGAGCTGCGCGACATGGTTGCCGACCACCTCCAGCCGGTGGAACCAGCGGGGGAGGAGGTGCGCCTGCCGGCTGAGCGGCCCCGGAAGCGGCTGCGTCTGATGGTGGTAGGTCATCGCGGTGAGGTCGCGCCATTCGCGTCCGCCGCGGATCTTGATCATCCCGGCCCCGAACTCCAGTCGGAACAGCAGCCACCACAGCAGTGCGATGATCACGGTGGGCGGTGGCTGGTCGTCCGAGCCGAGG
Organism: uncultured Actinomycetota bacterium; assembly: GCA_963789095.1. Lineage (GTDB taxonomy): Bacteria > Actinomycetota > Actinomycetes > Actinomycetales > Microbacteriaceae > Microbacterium. The sequence goes on along the minus strand of CAWBJK010000005.1, from coordinate 120,273 downwards.
AACGCAACCAGGAACCCCGCTTCCAGCAGCAGCATCTCCCAGCCGAACCCGTAGAACGTCTGCCCGATGCTGACGATCGACATGTACCCGAGCCACAGCAGCAGGAAGCACCCGAGCGGGATCCACGGCGGCCCGAGCTGAGGGATCCCGGCCACGAGCAGCGCGCCGATCCCCATCCCGCAGACGCAGAGGGTCCGCAGTCGTGCGTCGGTGTACCGCACGCGCGCGAACAGCGTCGGGTGCAGCGGATTCCGGCCACGGGCGCCGCTGCGGGCGCGGTGCTCGGCGACCCACTCCAGCAGCCGCGGGGCGGGGAGCAGGCCGTGCGCGCCGAGCAGGGCGGGAAACTGAAGGAACGTCGAGAGGAATGCCAGGACGTACAGCCCCGCGATGCCGCGCTGCAGCACCTGCCGCGCGAATTCGAAGTCGACCGCTGCGAAACCGTCCACTCCCCACACGGTAGTTACGGGGCCGTGCTCCCGCGAGAGGGCTTGACGGGGCGCGTGCGCGTCGCCCGTTCCACGTCACGACACGGGAGCGGGTGTCGGAGGGGTGTGCCACGCTGTGGTCATGAGCGGATCGAGCGACCCCGAACGCGCCGCCGTGTTCTTCGCCGATGCCGAGGAGTTCCGTGCCTGGCTCGAGGAGAACCACGAGACGGCGACCGAGCTGTGGATGGGCCTGTATCGCAAGGGCGACCCCGAGCGCGGGATCACGTGGGAAGAGGCGGTGCCCGTCGCCCTCTGCTACGGGTGGATCGACTCGGTGAGCCAGCGCATCGACGACCGCACGCGTCGCCAGCGGTGGACGCCGCGCAAGAAGTCGTCCAACTGGAGTGCCGTCAACATCGCGCACGTCGAACGGCTGGTCGCCGAAGGTCTCATGCGACCCGCCGGGCTCGCGGCCTTTGAGCGGCGGGCGCAGGCGGCGGCCGGCTACTCCTACGAAGACCGCACCGCCCTCGACGACGACCAGCTCGCCGCCGTCGAGGCCGTTCCCGCCGCTTTCGCCTTCTGGAACGAGGCGACCGCCACGTATCGCCGCGTCGCCGCCACGTGGGTCAACGGCGCCAAGCGCGAGCAGACCCGCAGCGACCGCCTCGCGACGCTCATCGCCGACAGCGCCGCAGGCCGCCTCATCCCGCCGCAGCGCTACGGCGAGCCACCCGCTTGGCTCACCCGCGCCGCCGCCGCAGCGGCCGCGGCTGCCTCCTGACTCGCGCCCCGCCGAACCCCCGGGAACCGTGCGCCGGGGGTGTCCGCCCTGGGGTCAGAGCGCTGCGGCGGCGGGTGCACGCGGACGGCGTCGGGCGGGTCAGACGGCGCGGCGGCGGAGGAGGATGACGCCGTCGTCGAGCGTCGCCCTCGTGCCGTCGGGGGCGGACGCCTCGCGACGGCGCACCTCGACGATCTCCGGTGTCCACTCGTGCGGGTCGAGCCCGAGAAGCTCGAGCTCCTCGGCAGGACCGATCAGTGCCGCCCCCGCGTGCCCGTCGAGATCGGCCCACGGCGGCGCCGCCGCATGCGACACCACGAGCAGGCGACCACCGGGTGCCACCCGGTCCGCACCCGCGCGCAGGATCGCGATCCGCGGGAAGTCCGCCTCCCACGAATGCAAGAAGTTCGCCGTCACGAGATCGAATCGGCGACCGTCTCCGACGTGCTGGCCGCCCGCAGCCTGGAGGTCGCGCGTCGTGTTGGTCGTGTTGGTCGAGATCGTCGAGGCCGTCCGCCACGACGAACCGCACCCGATCCGCTCCGACCCTCAGCTGGCGCGCTGCCTCTTCTGCCCGGCGCACAGCCGTCGCCGACACGTCGACGCCCGTCACCTGCCAGCCGCGTTCGGCGAGCCACAGGGCATCGGCCCCCTCGCCGCAGCCGATGTCGAGGGCCGTGCCCGGCAGAAGGTCGCCCACTGCCGCGGCGAAGGTCGCGTTCACTCGCCCCGACCACACCCGTTCCGCCGCGGCGTAGTGCTCCTCCCAGTGCGCGTTCCGCTCATCCCGCCGCGCCGCCACCGCGCGGGAATCATCTTCGGAGACGAGCGCGGCATTGACGGCGGCACCCGCCATCGACCCTGCGCCCATCGACAGTGGGACGTTGCCGAACGGACTCGTCACATTGCCCGCCGCCCAGACGCGTGGGTGACTCGTGGCGCCGACCGCATCGACCGCCAGCGGGGCGCCCGGCTGTTCGGTGCGAACCAGCGCGAGGCCCTCGAGGAAGGGAAGGTCGATCGCCGGAGCCGGAGCCACGAACAGCGCGTCGACCGCATGCTCGGCGCCGTCGGCATCGCGCGCTGCGACGAGCCTTCCGGCCGCGCCGTCGCCGTCGGGGCGGTCGAGCACGAGGGCGTCGACCGCCGTGGCGACCACGCGGATGCCGCGGGCGATCAGGCGTGCCCGCACCTCGCCCGGCAGGGGTTCGGCGAGTGACGTGAACGCCGTGACGTCGCTGCTCCATTGCCGCACCAGCTCGATCTGATGGATGCTCGCGGGCGACGTCGCCAGCACGCCGAGGCGCTGGTCGGCCACCTCCCACCCGTGACAGTAGGGGCAGTGCAGCACCGACCGGCCCCAGAGCTCCGCGAGCCCGGGCACGTCGGGGAGCTCGTCGCGGATGCCGGTGGCCACGACGAGGGCCCGCGCACGCTCGACGCGCTCGTCTGGCATGACGACGCGGAGGCGGTCTCCGTCATCCTGCACGTCGGCGACGGTGCCGGTCGCGATCTCCACCCCGTAGGCCCGCGCCTCCCTTCGTCCTCGTGCGAGCAGTTCGCCCGGGTCGGTGCCGTCGTGCCCGAGGACGCCGTGCATGTGCGCGGCGAATCGGTTGCGCGGCGAGCCGCTGTCGATCACGAGCGTGCGCCGCCGCGCGCGACCGAGCATCTGCGCGGCGCTGAGGCCCGCCACGCCTCCGCCGATCACGACGGCGTCCCATTCATGTGTGTCCATGTCGTCCAGATTCGCGCCGCGTGCGCAGGTATGGCAAACCGGCTTGCGAAAATGGCAAGATCGAACCATGCGATCCGAACTCGACCAGGTCGGCCCCCGCCTCCGTGATGCCCGGCGAGAACGAGGGTGGACCCTCGACGATCTGGCGTCCCGCGCCGGGATGTCGGCGAGCACCCTCTCGCGGCTGGAGTCGGGCAAGCGTCAGGCGTCGCTCGAACTGCTTCTCCCGCTCACCCGGATCCTCGGCATCCGCATCGACGACCTGCTCCCTGCGGAGGCCGGCGACCCTCGCGTGCGCCGAGCCGTCGAACGGCGCGACGGCATGATCATCGCCCCACTCACACTGGAGCACGCACCCGTCAAGACCTACAAGATCACCTACGCGCCCGCGGCCGAAGCGCCCGCGCCGCGCGTGCACGACGGGTACGAATGGCTCTATGTGCTGAGCGGCCGCATGCGCCTGTGGCTCGACGGCGCCGAGCACGTGCTGGAGCGCGGGGAGGCCGCGGAGTTCGACACGCGCCTGCCGCACAGCCTGAGCGCCACCGCCGACGGTCCCGCGGAGGTGATCAGCATCTTCAGCGCGACGGGCGAGCGCATCCACACCCGCACCGCTGACAGCTGACCTCCCGTTCGACGGCGCCTGCCGCGGAGTGTCGCCGCGCCCTCGTTCCTAACTCCGGAAATCTTCGCCCCCGCGCATCGCGGCGGCGAACTCCGGCTTTCGGCGCGCGAACCTCCGGAGTTCTGAACTGCGGCGTGACCGGACCGCGGTGCTGATCGGGCAGACAGCCCCTCGATCAGTCGCGGTGCTGGCGATAGTAGGCCAGCAGGGACTGCGTCGACGCGTCCTGTGCCGCGATCGCCGCGCCGTCGCCCTCGATCGCCGGAGCGATCTGCAGCGCGAGCTGCTTGCCGAGCTCAACGCCCCACTGGTCGAACGAGTTGATGCCCCAGATCACGCCCTGCGTGAAGGTGATGTGCTCGTACAGGGCCACGAGCTCGCCGAGCACGCGCGGGGTGAGCGCGGGGGCGAAGATCGATGTCGTCGGGCGATTGCCGGCGAAGGTGCGCGCCGCGACGAGCGGTCCCGTCGTTCCCTCCGCCTCCACCTCTTCGGCGGTCTTGCCGAACGCGAGCGCCTTCGTCTGCGCGAGGAAGTTCGCGAGGAACAGTCCGTGCACGTCGCGGTCGCCGTCCTTCAGCGGGTAGGCCGGGTTCACGAAAGCGATGAAGTCGGCGGGGATGAGACGCGTGCCCTGGTGGATGAGCTGGTAGAACGCGTGCTGGCCGTTCGTGCCCGGCTCGCCCCAGAAGATCTCGCCCGTGTCGCTCGTCACCGGCGTGCCGTCCCACCGCACCGACTTGCCGTTGGACTCCATCGTGAGCTGCTGCAGGTAGGCGGCGAAGCGGCTGAGCTGCTGCGCGTACGGCAGCACGGCGTGCGACTGCGCGCCCAGGAAGTTCGTGTACCAGACGTTCAGCAGCCCCATCAGCACGGGGACGTTCTCCGCGAGCGGGGTCGATGCCATGTGCTCGTCGACGGCGTGGAAGCCGGCGAGCAGCTCGCGGAACGCGGCCGGGCCGAACACGATCACGAGGGAGAGCCCGATCGCCGAGTCGACGGAGTAGCGGCCGCCCACCCAGTCCCAGAAGCCGAAGGCGTTGGCGGTGTCGATGCCGAACTCGGCGACCTTGTCGAGCGCCGTGGACACGGCCACGAAGTGACGGGCCACGGCATCGGTCCGCTGGGCGTCCGAGGAGTCGATCGCGCCGGCCTTCTCCAGCCCCGCCCACAGCCAGTCGCGGGCGAGCCGGGCGTTGGTGAGCGTCTCGAGCGTCGTGAACGTCTTCGAGGCGACGATGAACAGCGTCGTCTCGGGGTCGAGGTCGCGGGTCTTGTGCGCGAGATCGAACGGGTCGATGTTCGAGACGAAGCGGGCCTCGATGCCGGCGTCGGCGTAGGGCCGCAGGGCTTCGTAGATCATGACGGGGCCGAGGTCGGAGCCGCCGATCCCGATGTTGACGACGTGGGTGACCGTCTTGCCCGTCACGCCCGTCCATTCGCCGGAGCGCACGCGGTCGGCGAACGCGGACATCGCGTCGAGGACGGACTGCACGTCGGCGTCGATGTCCTGCCCGTCGACGGTGAGTGCCGGGGTGGCGCCGGCGGGACGGCGCAGGGCGGTGTGGAGGACGGCGCGGTCCTCGGTCGTGTTGATGTGCTCGCCGGAGATCATCGCCGCGTAGCGCTCGGCGACGCCCGTCTGCTCGGCGAGCGCGACGAGCGAGGCGAGGATGCCGTCATCGACGAGGTTCTTCGACAGGTCGACGCGGAGGTCGGCGAGGTCGAACGTCATCCGCTCGACGCGGCCCGGATCGTTCGCGAACCAGCCCCGCAGGTCGGGGGTGAATCCGTCGCGGTGAGCGGAGAGTTCGGTCCAGGCGGTCGTGGTGGTGGCGTCGATCGGAGTGGTCACCCGTCCACGGTAGCGCTCGCCGCGCTCGTCCACAGGCGCGGTGCCGGTGTTGGCGTTCATGCGAAACCGAGTGCGATGTCGCTGAGGTGGTGCGCGATCACCGCGCCGACAACAACAGCCACGATCGCCCCGCTCGGGATGATCCACCGGTGCCACCATCCCCGAAGAAGAACGAGCGAGATCGTCGCCGCTGCGACCACGGCAGCACATGACCACGCATACGCGCTGCTCGTGGTCGTGAGGAGCGCACCGTCGCAGGCGAGGCCGCAGTGCGGGATGCTGATGACGCGGAACCACACCGAGACGCTTGCGACGATCGCGATTGCCGCCAGAAGAAGCAGTAGCCACACGGCGAGATGCGGTCGCGGCTCTGTCGCGTTTCTCCGCCTGCTCATCAGCTGTTGTTGCTCAGCATGTAGTCAATCCATCGCCAGACCTTGTAGGTCTCCTTGACACCGTAGGAATTGTGGATGTCGATGGCTTTCGATCCAGTGCCAGAGGCGCAGAACAAGTCACCTGCGTAGCAGTATGACCGAATGATCTGAACCCACCCCGCCTTCGTGCCGCCCATCGGCCAACCCACATATCGAAACTGATTGAGCTGTGTAATCCATGCACTGGGTCGAGCTCCCAGCAAGCCGTTCTTCTGGTCTTGCGCGCCAGGGGCATTCATGGCTTGACTTTTCTTGAAGAGAGGGTCGCCGTAGACCGGGACAGCCCTGATCATCGCTCTTGCTTTCGAGCTCAGGTTTCCTGAACTCGTCCCATCGTCGATGAGAGCCGCTAGCACGACGGCTGCCCCTTGAGAGTGGCCCACGAGCACAACAGCTGGCTTGATCTTGCCGCAGGAGTTGGCCAGGTAGTTGAGTTCCGCAATCAGGCGTGAACGCCCCTTGTTGACGCTGTCGATGTAGCCGGTTCCGCCTGCAGCGGGGTAGTTCAGTGCGTGGTAGTAATACGGGAAGACGTCCCGACGAAGCTGATTGATGAGCGGCTGTATTTCGGTGCCGAAACCTCCATCGCTATAGAGGCGCCCCGAGTGGAGGCTTCCCTTGCCAGGGGCTGCGTCGGTACCTCGCACGCCGATGACCACGGCGTAGTCACACATGTTTCCGTAGGTGGCCTGGGCCGGACTTGGCGTCGTGACAAGTGCGATGGGAAGCACCGCGGTGATGGCGAGCAGCCAACGAATCTTCTTGATTCCGCGATTCCTCCGCCCACGGCGGCCGACCTTTGCGCTGATTTCTCTCACGCGACCCCCCCTAATCAAGGAGAGGACGCGGGCGGCCCTGGATTATTACGCGAGATCGGGCAGCAGATGACGGCGAGGGGGAGTCGCCGCTTGCTGATCCAGTTCGAGAGGTCGACCGTGTGAGACGCGGCGAAGCGCGAAAAGGTGACACTCGTTGCGGTGCACGAAGCCTGATGCCGCAACAAGTGCCACCTTTTCGGGCGGGCGCGGGACGCCGAGCCCGAGGCGGTCGTCAGCCGGCGGAGCGGAGGATCACCGCCCCTGCTGAGACCGTCACGCCGACACGGTTCGCCGAGGCGCTCGCCTCGTCGAGGTCGTGGGTGAAACTGCCCGCCGACACGTCGCTCGTGATCGCGTACACGGAGTCGGGCAGGGTGAGGTCTACGCGTCCGGCGCTCACATCGATCGACACGAAGCCGGGGACGACCGGATTCTCATCGCCGAAGGTGTCGCCGAGACGCCCTTCGAGGGAGCCCGCGTTCACCGACAGGGTGGCGGAGGTCACCTCGCCCAGTTCGACCCTGGCCGATCCTGCATTGATCTCGGTGGTGACCGTGTCGGCGCGGCCCGTCACGCGAAGGGAGCCCGCGTCGAGGGTGAGCCCCAGCTCGCCGTAGCCGCCCTGCGCCGAGAGCGAGCCGCCGTTCACGTCGAAGTCGGCGTCGAGGCCTTCTGCGCTCAGCGGAAGCGTGAGGGTGGCGGAGTCGCCGTCACGGAACCAGCCCCAGCGTCCCCACCACTGCCGGTCGGACGAGACGACGAGGGTGTCGCCGTCGCGCTCGAACCGCCAGTCGCCTTCACCACTGGTGACACGGAGTGTCGGCTCGGTCACGCCGCCGTAGGCGACGGTGACGTCGGCGGCGCTCACGTCAAGGTCGATGTCGCGCAGGCCGTCGGCAGATGCGGTGTAGGTGGTGGTGTGGGTCGTCGCCGACCGGATCACCGACACGATTCCGGTGAACACCGTGCCGAGCAGCAGCGCTCCGCCGAGGCAGATCGCGACGGTGGCGACGACGCGCGACGAGGTGCGGCGCGGTTCGGGGCCGGGAGTCGGCGCCCCGCCGACGGGGGCCGCGGGCGGCGCCGGGGGCGCGGGAGGAATGTTGGTGGTGGTCATCGGACTGCTCCGTTCTGGGATCCGCCATGCTCGGTGCTGGAGTGCCCGTTGCTGGAATGCTCCAGGTGCACGAGGGCGGCGAGCACGCGGCGATTGCCGTGCTCATCGGGTTCGAGGTCGAGTTTCTGGAAGAGCGAGGTGATGTGCTTCTCGACACTGGCCTCGCTGAGGAAGAGGGTCTGGGCGATCGCCTGGTTGCTCTTGCCCTCGGCGATCAGGGCGAGCACGGTGCGCTCCCGCTCCGTGAGGCGAGCCATCCGCTCGTCGCGGGAGCGCCGGGTGAGGAGCTGCGCCACCACCTCCGGATCGAGCACCGTCGCCCCGGCGCCGATCCGTTCGATCGAGTCGAGGAAGTCGCGGACGTCGGCGACCCGGTCCTTCAGGAGGTAGCCGAGCGCGGCGCCGTGCGACGTGATGAGGTCGCTCGCATACCGCTCTTCGACGTACTGGCTGAGCACCAGCACGGGAAGCTGCGGGTGGGCCGTCCGGAGGGCGAGCGCGGCGCGGATCCCCTCGTCGGTGAAGGTCGGCGGGAGCCGCACGTCCACGATGCACAGATCGGGGGTCGTGTCGGCGGCGACGGACGCCAGCTCGGTGGCGTCGGGGAGGGCGGCGACCACGTCGTGGCCGGCGTCTTCCAAGACACGCACGAGACCTTCGCGCAGGAGAGCCGAGTCTTCGCAGATCAGGATGCGCACGGGACGTTCACCTCCAGGGCAGTGGGACCGCCGACGGGGCTGTCGAGGCGGCTGGTGCCGCCCGCGGCCACGATGCGGTTGACGATGCCGTCGAGCCCGCCGCCCGGAAGCACGCGTGCTCCTCCGACGCCGTTGTCCTCGACGCGGGCCCAGATGCTTACGGCGCCGGTGGCCTCGTCGGTGCGGCGCCGCACGGTCACGCGGCACTCGCTGCCCCGGGAATGCTTGGCGGCGTTGGTGATCGACTCGGCGATCGCGAAGTAGATGGCAGCCTCGGCGGTGCGACTGCAACGTCCGTCGAGGCGCACATCGAGGCTTACGGGCACGGGGGAGCGGGCCGCAAGCGCCGACAGTGCCGCATCCAGCCCCCGGTCGTCGAGGACGGAGGCGTGGATGCCGCGTGCGAGCTGGCGGAGCTCCGTGATCGCCGCTTTCGTCGACGTGTGCGCCTCGTCGATCAGCGCCTTGGCGGCGGCGGGGTCGCTGTCGATCTTCTGCTGGGCGAGGCCGAGCGTCATGCCGACCGAGACGAGTCGCGGCTGCACCCCGTCGTGGAGGTCGCGCTCCAGGCGGGTGCGCTCCACCTCGCTGGCGCGCACCGCTCCCGCCCGCTGCTCGCCGGCGGCGCGCGCCTCTTCGGCGAGGGCGGCCTCCCGAGACGGGACGAGGATCGCTCGGGTGAGGGTGGCGTGGAGCACGGCGATCCCGAACAGGAGCGCGAGGCTCGCGAGGATGCTGAGGACGCCGAGGACGACGGCCCAGCCCGCGGGCAGGTCGAGGTCGACCCACGGCAAGCGGGCGACGCCCGTGAGCGGTGCGAACAGGAGCCCGATGCCGGCGATGAACCACGCGACCGCGGGGAGGACGAACCAGCCGAGCACCGTGCTGATGGCGGCGCTCGACACGCCCCGCCACTGCGGGCCGTCGGTGAACTGGCGCCAGAGCGTGCGCAGCCAGCCGCCGAAGCCGGGCTGTCCGCTCGAGCGGGTGCGCAGCATCGGCAGGCCGTACGCGTAGAGGCCGTCGACGCGCTCGTACTCGATCCACGCGGTCGCCCACAGAGCGTAGACGAATGCGACGAGGAAGAGGAGCCCGATGCCGAGCACGGGGACGAGGCCGACGCCGACGCTGAGGAGGGTGAGGAGGATCGTGAACGCGACCGCGCCGGCGATGCCGAGGGCGGCCAGCTGGGCGATCGCGCCGAGATGAGTGACGACGCCGATGCGTCGTCGAGGAGATGCTGCGGTGGTCATGTGTCCAAAGTAGGACGGGGGGCCGGCCGCCGCCGCCGAGATGTCCGGACGGTTCCGTTCGGGATATCCCGAAAGCTCGGCGGAGGCCGGCGGCGGGTGCTGCCGGGCGGCTGGAAGGATGGAGGGGTGACTCGCCCCGACATCCGACTGATCGCCGTCGACATGGACGGCACCCTCCTGCTGCCCGATGGGAGCCTGCCGCGTGCGCTGTGGCCGCTGCTCGAGCGGCTTCATGCCCGGGGCATCGCGTTCGCGCCGGCGAGCGGGCGCCAGCTCGCGACGCTCCAGAGCATGTTCGCCGACGTGGATGCCGAACTCGACTTCATCGCCGAGAACGGCGCCCATGTGGTCCGGGGAGTCGAGGAGGTGAGCAGCGACAGCATGGATCCCGCTTTCGTGGCGGACCTCCTCCACCGGCTCCGCGCCCTCGACGCCGACGGCATGCGGCTCGGCGTCGTGCTGTGCGGCAAGCGTTCGGCGCACATCGACGACACGGATCCCGTGTTCGTCGCCGAGGTGGAGAAGTACTACCGGGAGCTGCGGATCGTCGACGACCTGCAGGGGGTCGACGACCAGATCCTGAAGGTCGCGATCTATGACTTCGGCGGAGGCGAGCAGAACGTCGCACCGGAACTCGCCGACCTCCGCGCGACGCATCAGGTGATCGTGTCAGGGCTGCACTGGGTCGACGTCATGAGCCAGGGCGTCGACAAGGGCGTGGCGCTGCGCCGTCTGCAGAAGGCGCTGGGGGTCACGCCCGCGCAGACCGCGGCATTCGGCGACTATCTCAACGACCTGCAGATGCTGGAGGCTGCCGACCACTCGTACGCGATGGCCGACGCCCACCCCGACGTCGCGGCGGTGGCCAGGTTCCGGGCGCCGTCGAACGCCGAGGAGGGCGTCGTCACGGTGATCGAGCAGCTCATCGCCTGAGCGGCGAATCGCCGGGACGCCGGCGGCCCCCGACGCCGGAGCGATGTCTACACTGGGGGATCGCGTCCACCACGGGTGGGCGCAGGTGTGCCGGGAAGCCTGGTCGGCGATCACTTCGGTGAGCGAACTCGTGAGGGGACCTGTGTACCGACTGAGCCGTGGCGGCGACGATCTGGCCGTGCTCGAATTCCTCGAGGCCCCCCGCATCGGCGGGTCGCTCCGGTTCGGAGGGACTCCCGGCGACCCGCAGGGAGCCGCCACCGACCTCGTCTGGGGAGTCGACCTCTCCCGCATGCCGACGCGCCGCGATGCGCGACGCGCGCTGCGTGAGTCGGATCTCGCCCTGCGTTCGGAGACGCGTCACATGCTCGCGCTCCGGCGGGTCGTCATCGTGGCGGTGACGCACCCCGCGTGGGGCCCGCGACTCGCGTTGACACTCCTCCGACGCTCGGCGCTGCGCCTCTCCCGAGAACTCGAACGTCGGCGCGGCACGCACGTGGAGGTCGTGGCCCTCGACGTCACCGCGTGCGATGCTCCCGCCCACCTCGCGGAGCGTGTGCGTGACCACCTCGACCATCGCACCGACCTCGAGGCGCCGGCCCTCACGTGGGAGGCCATCGAGAAGACGTCGATCCAGCGAGCCGCTCACCTCGACGACCTCTGACACGTCGACGGGAAGGGGATCATCCGCCAGACTGAGCCGATGGAAGCGGTGAACAGCTGGCTCTTGACCTGGGGCGACAACCTGTGGACGTGGATCGTCCTGCCGGTCGTGGTGGCGCTCGGGGTGTACTTCACGATCCGGTCGGGGGTGGTGCAGTTCCGTCTCATCCCCGAGATGTTCCGCACTCTCACCGACAAGACACCGCGAACCGACTCCGGTGAGCCGCAGTCGGTCTCCGCCTTCCAGGCCTTCACGATCTCGGCCGCATCCCGCGTCGGGGTGGGCAACATCGCCGGCGTCGGCACCGCGATCGCGGTCGGCGGGCCGGGGGCGGTCTTCTGGATGTGGCTGATGGCCTTCATCGGGGGCGCCTCCTCGTTCATCGAGTCCTCGCTCGCGCAGCTCTACAAGACCCGCGACAGCGACGGCTTCCGGGGCGGTCCCGCGTACTACATGCAGCGCGGTCTCGGGGCTCGCTGGATGGGAGTGCTGTTCGCCGTCATCCTCATCGTCTGCTTTCCCCTCGCCTTCAGCTCCCTCCAGGCGAACACGATTCAGGCGACCGTCGCGGGAAGCATGGCCGACGGCCAGTCGCCGACCTGGCTTCCCTGGGTCGTCGGAGGCATCCTGGCGGTGCTGATGGCGCTCGTGATCTTCGGAGGCGTGCGGCGCATTGCCTCGGTCACACAGGCGCTGGTGCCCCTGATGGCGCTGCTCTACCTGCTTCTCGGCCTGATCATCTCGTCTCGGTCCCCGACCTGGCGTCCGCCGAGCGGGGCATCAGCTTGACGCAGAACGCCGTGACCAGCGCTCTCGGCAGCGGCTCGAACATCCTGCTCATCGTCATCATCTTCCTGCTCGCGTTCAGCTCGATGCTCGGCAACTACTACTACGGCGAATCGAACATCGAGTTCATCACCCCGCGACGCAGCGTCCTCCTCGCCTATCGCGTCGTCGCTGTGGTCGCCGTCTTCGCGGGATCGGTGGTCTCCGCCGACATCGTCTGGAACTTCGCCGACGGGGCGATGGGCTTCATGGCGCTCGTGAACCTCATCGCCATCGCTCTGCTGTCGGGTGTGGCATTCAAGCTGCTGAAGGACTACACGGCGCAGCGCCGACAGGGGCTGGATCCCGTCTTCACGCGAGACCGGCTGCCGGAGGTCCGCGGGATCGAGGTGTGGGAGGACGAACGCACGGTCACCGGTCCGATCGACCTGATCGCGAAGAAGCGGCAGTCCGAGAAGCACCGCGATCACCTGCACGGGCACCCGCAGCCGCCGGCCCGGTAAACTGGAGCCTGGCGCGTCGGGAAGTCTGGTCGACATTCGTGTCGACCGACCCCCTGGGAGTGCCATGCCGTTCCGCCGCACCGACCGCCCCGCTGTTCGCTTCCCCGCCTGGCCGGGGTACGGCGAAGCACGGCGCATCGGGACTCTCCTCCGCAAAGAAGCCGTCGGCGGGGCGCTGCTGGTCGCGGCCGCCGTCACCGCGATGATCTGGGCCAACTCCCCGGCCGCGGAGTCGTACATCGCCCTCCGAGACCTCCGCGTCGGCTACGAGCCGTGGCACCTCGACCTCACGCTGGGCGCGTGGGCGGCCGACGGTCTGCTCGCGATCTTCTTCTTCATGGTCGGCCTCGAACTCAAGCGCGAGATCGTCGCGGGGGATCTGCGCAGGCTCGGCACGGCGATCGTTCCGGTCACCGCCGCCGTGGGCGGTGTCGTGGTGCCAGCGGTGATCTACGTCGTCATCGCCGGACGCGACCCGGCACTCGTTCAGGGGTGGGCGATCCCGACCGCCACCGACATCGCGTTCGCGGTAGCGGTCCTGGCCCTTGTCGGCTCGCACCTGCCCAGTCCGCTGCGCATCTTCCTCCTCACGCTCGCGGTGGTCGACGACCTCCTGGCGATCGCGATCATCGCCGTCTTCTATACGGATCAGATCCAGTTCGTCCCTCTCGGCGTCGCGGCGGCGCTCATCGCCGTCTACGGCGCTATCGCGCAGCGGTATCGATCGCTCTTCGTCGACCGACCTTTCGCGGCGTGGCTCGTGCTGGTGCCGCTGGGCTTCGCGGCCTGGGCGTTCCTCCACGCCTCCGGAGTGCACGCGACCATCGCCGGCGTCGCGCTCGCCTTCACCATCCCCGTCGCGGCGCCGCGTCGGCGCGCAGCCTCCCGCGGGAGCGACGGCGCGCACCACACGGCCGCCGCACGCGACCTCGCCGGGGAGTTCGAGCACCGCTTCCGCCCCCTGTCGGCGGGAATCGCGGTGCCCGTCTTCGCCTTCTTCGCCGCGGGAGTGTCGCTCGGCGGAGCGGAGGACATCGCGCGGGCGCTGACCGATCCCGTCGCCCTCGCGATCATCGCCGGTCTCGTGCTCGGAAAGCCCATCGGCATCCTGCTCGCCGTGCGGGTGCTGACGCTCGTCACGCGGGTGAGGCTCGATCCTGCGCTGCGGTGGATCGACCTGCTCGGGGTGGCGCTTCTCGCGGGCATCGGCTTCACCGTCTCCCTGCTCATCGCCGAGCTGAGCTTCCCCGCAGGCTCCACCCATACGGACGACGCCAAGATCGCGATCATGATCGCCTCCGTGATCGCCTCGCTCGGTGCGTCCGTCGTGCTCCTCCTGCGCAATCGCCGTTACCGTCAGATCTTCGCGCAGGAGGGCGTGGATGCGGATGCCGACGGCACGCCCGACATCTACCAGTCCGCCGATCCCCGCGGTGAGGCGGCCCCAGGATCAGCGCGTTGACCCTGCGCCCCGCCGGCTCGGCGTAGCGTGGTCGCATGATCTCGATTCCCACGGTCTCCCTCAACGACGGCACGAGCTTTCCCGAGCTGGGGCTCGGCACGTACACCCTGCGCGGCGAGGAGGGCGTGGACGCGATGGTCGCCGCGATCGCGTCGGGGTATCGGCTGCTCGATTCGGCGGTGAACTACGAGAACGAGCGGGAGGTGGGGGAAGCCGTGCGGCGCTCCGGCATCCGTGACGACCTCCTCGTGACGACCAAGGTGCCCGGTCGCGACCACGGCTTCGACGAGACGGTGCGCAGCGCCGAGGGATCGCTCGAGCGTCTGGGCCTCGACCGCCTCGACCTGTATCTCATCCACTGGCCCAACCCGAGCGTCGGAAAGTACGTCGAGACATACCGGGCGATGCTCGCCCTCCGCGACGAGGGCAAGGTCGGGTCGGTCGGCGTCTCGAACTTCACGGAGCGCATGCTCTCGGAGCTGATCGACGCGACGGGCGTGGCGCCGGCCGTCAACCAGGTCGAGATGCACCCGTACTTCCCGCAGCAGGCGCTCCGCGCCTTCCACGCCGCGAACGGCATCCGCACCGAGAGCTGGAGCCCGCTGGCGCGTCGCAGCGAGCTGCTCACCGAGCAGGTGATCGCCGATGTCGCCGCTGCGCACGGCGTGACCCCGACGCAGGCCGTGCTTCGCTGGCATGTGCAGTTGAGCTCGACGCCCATCCCGAAGTCGGCCGACCCGGGGCGCCAGGTGGAGAACGCCGACGTGTTCGGGTTCGCGCTCAGCGACGACGAGATCGCCGCGATCAGCGGCCTCGAGCGCGGGCGGCTGTGGGACGGCGACCCCGACACCCACGAGGAGATGTGACGGGCTGACCCGGGCGGGGGGCGGCGCCTCCGCGCGCCGGCGGGTCAGTGCGGGGCGTGGTACTCGGCCTCGCCGCGCTTCCAGTAGCCCTTGACGACGACGCGGTCGCCGTCGAGCCCCCAGCGGCCGAGCAGCACCTCCCGCCCGATACGGACGATGCCCTGCTCGGCGGCGACGAACGCGAACACGTCTCCGCCTGGCCGGTCGCCGGCAGTGAGCACTGCGAGCCGCTCGGCGAGCGCGGTGCCTGCGGGCGCACCGTTGCGGTGCACCTGTTCGACGGTGACCCCGGGCGGCGCGTCGATGGGGAGGTCGTGCGCGGCGTCGGCGACCTCGACGAGGATGCGTCCGACGGCCTCGGCATCCATCAGGTGGGCGAAGCGGCGCATCGCGGGAACGGCCGTCTCGTCTCCGGCGAGGAACCATGCGTCGGGGCGGCCGCGGAGGATCATCGAGCCACGGGGGCCGCCGACCCCCACGACGGAGCCGAGTTCGGCGGTGGCCGCCCAGTTCGCGGCGATCCCGCCGGCCGCGACGCCGTCGCCGCCGTGCAGGGCGAACTCGATGTCGAGCCAGCCGTCGTCGGCGTTCCAGGCGAGGGGCGTGTATTCGCGGCTCGGCGCGGATCGGAGCGTGTCGATCGCGGCGGCGTCGAGCGCTGACGGCGCCTCGTCGGGGAAGAAGAGGCGAAGGTGGTCGTCGGCGCCGGGGGAGTCGAACGCGGGGAGGAAGACGGACCCGCCGCCCGGGGCGGATGCCCGCAGGTCGGGGCCTTCGAGGCGGATGCGGACATAGCCGGGGGTCAGCCACTGTCGTGCGGCGAGCCGAACGAGGCGGAACCGCAGATCGAGACGTCGCCGGTCGAGCTGGAACGCGGGGGCGGGGGGTGCCGATTTGACGAAGCTCACAAAGGTTAGGCTAACCTACCTTCAGCCGGGGAGCTACTGCTGCCCCCTTCACCGCCACCGGCCGCGGAATCCGTCTTTTCGCGCGCCCGGCGACGCCATCCAGGAGAGAGAACCGCATGAGTCCCACACGATCGCTGACCGCCGCCGCCATCGCCCTCATCGCCGCCGTGTCGCTCGCCGGCTGCGCCACCGCCGCGACGCCGGCCGGCGCCGAGCCTCCCTCCGGGAAGACGGTCACCGTCACCGACAATCACGGCTCGATCGAGGTGCCGGTGGATCCCGAGCGGGTCGTCGCGCTCGACAACACGACGTTCCAGACTCTCAGCGATTGGGGCGTCTCGCTCGTGGCCGCCCCCAAGCCGCTCATGTACGACCTGTGGCCGTCTCTCTCCGGCGGCGACGACGTGCTCGATGTCGGACTGCACCGCGAGCCCGACATCGAGGCCGTGATCACGGCCGAGCCCGACCTCATCGTCGGCGGCTACAGGTTCTCCAGCTTCTACGAAGACCTGAAGGACATCCAGCCGGCGATCATCGAGACCAGCGCCCGCGACGGCGAGGAGCACATCTCGGAGCTCAAGCGCCAGGTCGGCATCCTCGGTCAGGTGTTCGACCGCGAGGCGGAGGCCCGGCGACTCGCCGACGACCTCGACGCCGCCGTCGCCGCAGCGGGCGACGCCTACAACGGCAGCGACACCGTCGTCGGTCTCATCACATCGGCAGGCGAGATCGCCTACGCCGCTCCCGGCGAAGGCCGCGGCGTCGGCTCGGTGTTCCCGACGCTGGGCCTGGTCGCCGGGATCGAGCGCGCGGCCGAAGACACGTCGCACGGCGACGACATCTCGGTCGAGGCGATCGCGGCCGCCGCGCCCGAATGGCTCATCGTGCTCGACCGCGACGCGATGTTCGGCGAAGACGGCTACGTGCCGGCGAAAGAGCTCATCGAGGGCTCGGAGGCGCTGAAGAACGTGCCGGCCGTGCAGAAGGGCCAGATCGTCTATCTCGCGCCGAGCTTCTACCTCGACGAGGGCATCCAGAGCTACACGAAGCTGTACTCCGACCTCGCCGCGGCGTTCTCGGCGGCCGGCTGACCGGAACGCCGACCCGCGTCGGCGGCCGGGCGCGATCTCCCGGCTGCCAGTGCGCGACGCTCATGCTCTCTGTCACTCCTTCCCGCCCGGCACGGTCGGCGCGCTCCACCCGCACGGGGGAGCGTGCGCCGTCGATCCGCGTGCTCGC
This sequence comes from uncultured Actinomycetota bacterium, assembly GCA_963789095.1. Lineage (GTDB taxonomy): Bacteria > Actinomycetota > Actinomycetes > Actinomycetales > Microbacteriaceae > Microbacterium. The sequence goes on along the minus strand of CAWBJK010000005.1, from coordinate 103,159 downwards.
GCTGCCCGCAGCGGTGCTGGCCGTCGCCGTGCTCGTCGTGGTGTCGCTGTTCGTCGGCGTCTACGACCTCGGCGCCGATGCGCACGGCACCGACATGTTCTGGATCACCCGCGTGCCCCGCACGGTCGCGCTCGTCCTCGCCGGCTGCGCCATGGCGGTGTCGGGTCTCGTGATGCAGCTGCTCACGCAGAACCGGTTCGTCGAGCCGACGACCACCGGCACCACCGAATGGGCCGCGCTCGGCCTCCTCCTGGTGGTCGTGCTCGCCCCGCAGTCATCCCTCCCGCTGCGGATGCTCGTCGCGAGCGCCGCCGCGTTCGTCGGGACGATGATCTTCCTGGGCGTCCTCCGGCGGATCGCGCTGCGCTCGTCGCTCGTCGTCCCGCTCATCGGCATCATGCTCGGCGCCGTCGTGTCGGCCGTCACGACCTACCTGGCCGTCACGACCAACACCCTCCAGATGCTCGGCACCTGGTTCATGGGGAGTTTCACCTCGGTGGTGCGCGGCCGGTACGAGACACTGTGGGCCGTCGCGATCGTCGTCGTCCTCGTCGCGGTGCTCGCCGACCGGCTCACCGCAGCCAGTCTGGGCGAAGACGTCGCGACCGCGCTGGGGGTGAACTACCCGCGCGTGCTGATGCTCGGCACGGCACTCGTCGCGGTCGCGACCGGTGTGACGACCGTCGTCGTCGGCTTCCTGCCGTTCCTCGGCCTCATCGTGCCGAACCTCATCTCGATGTGGCGAGGCGACAACCTTCGCGCCAACCTGCCGTGGGTGTGCCTGGGCGGCGTCGCGATCATCGTCGTGTGCGACATCCTGGGCCGGATCGTGCGGATGCCGTTCGAGGTGCCCGTCTCGATGATCCTCGGCGTGCTCGGCGCCGCCGTGTTCATCGGCCTCCTGCTGAGGATGCGCGCCCATGACTGACACCGTCGCCGTCGCCTCCACCGTCGACGCCGCGGATCGGGCGCCGCGGCTGTGGCCGCGCTTCGCGCTCCTCGGCGCCGTCGTCGTCGTCGGAGCGCTCGGCGTGCTCTTCCACGACCTCCCGATGGACCCGTCGCGCCGGGGTTTCTGGCTCGCGCTCGAGCTGCGCGGCATCACGGTCGCCACGATCGCTCTCGTCGCGGTCTGCCAGGCCGCCGCGACCGTGCTCTTCCACACCGCCACCAGCAACCGCATCCTCACCCCCTCGATCATGGGGTTCGATGCCCTCTACGTGGTCATGCAGACAGGGCTCGTGTTCCTCTTCGGCGGCGCCGCTCTCGCTGCCACCGACGGTCTCCTCAAAGTGACGCTGCAGAGCCTCCTGATGATCGGGTTCGCGACGCTGCTCTATGGGTGGCTGTTCGCGGGCCGCCGGGGAGACCTCCACGTCATGCTGCTCATCGGCATCGTGCTGGGCGTCGGCTTCGGCTCGCTGTCGACGGTGATGCAGAGGCTGCTCACACCGAGCGACTTCGACCTCTTGTCGGCCCGTCTGCTCGGCAACATGAGCAACTCGAACCCGGAGTACCTCCCCTGGGCGGGGATCATCGTCGCCCTCGTGGCGGTCGCCGTGTGGCGGTCGCGGCACCGGCTCGACGTGCTGACGCTCGGGCGCGACACCGCCACGAGTCTCGGGCTCTCCTACAAGCGGCAGGTCACGGTGCTGCTCGTGCTGGTCGCGGTCCTCATCTCGATCTCCACGACGCTCGTCGGCCCGATGACGTTCTTCGGCTTCATCGTGGCGACCCTCGCGTACCAGCTCGCCGGTTCGAGCCGCCACGCTGTGGTGCTGCCGTTCGCGGCGCTGCTCGGAATGGCGACGCTCCTGACCGGGTACTTCGTGCTGCGGCACGTGTTCTACGCGGCCGGCATGCTCACCGTCATCATCGAGTTCGCCGGCGGCCTGTTCTTCATCATCCACCTGCTGCGGAAGGGCGCCCTGTGATCACCTTCAGCGACGTCACGAGATCGTACGGCGCGCTGCGCGTGCTCGGTCCCGTCGACCTCGAGATCCCCGCCGGGGGCGTGACCGCGCTCGTCGGCCCGAACGGCGCCGGGAAGTCGACTCTCCTCACGATCGCCGGCCGGCTCACGCAGCCGACCACGGGCGTCGTGACGGTCGGCGGTCACGACGTCGCCACGACGCCGAGCGCACAGCTCGCGAGAGTCGTGTCGATCCTCCGCCAGGAGAACCATTTCGTCACGAGGCTGACCGTGCGCGACCTCGTCGGGTTCGGGCGTTTCCCCCACTCGCGGGGCCGCCTCGGGCCCGACGACCGCCGCCGCATCGACGACGCGATCTCGTTCCTGGGCCTCGACGATCTCGCTCATCGATACCTCGATCAGCTCTCGGGCGGCCAGCGGCAGCGCGCATATGTGGCGATGGTGCTCGCGCAGGACACCGATTACGTGCTCCTCGACGAACCGCTCAACAACCTCGACATGCGCCACGCGGTCGGCATCATGATGCAGCTGCGCCGCGCCGCCGACGAGCTCGGCAAGACGATCGTGGTCGTCGTGCACGACATCAACTTCGCCGCCGCCTACGCCGACCGCATCATCGCGCTCCACGAGGGCCGGGTCGTGCACCAGGGGAGCCCCGACGAGATCATGCGCAGCGACGTGCTCGAAGCCGTGTTCGCCACGCCGATCCGCGTGGTCCGCGACGGAGACTACCCGCTCGCCGTCTACTTCCGTTGACGGTCTAGGTGTGATGTCCAGGCAGGTTGTTGAGTCTGCTGATGGGTGCGGCCCCGATCGCGGAGTGGTGCCTGTGGTGATTGTAGAAGTGCAGCCAGCCGGGTAGCGCGGCTCGCCGTTCCGTGTCGGAAGAGTAGAAGCGGGCGTAGGCCCAGCCGTCGGCGAGGGTGCGGTGGAACCGCTCGATTTTGCCGTTGGTCTGGGGCCGGTAGGGGCGGGTTCGCTTGTGCCTGATGCCGAGCGAGGCGCATGCGTCGCGCCAGGCATGGGACTTGTATGCGGAGCCGTTGTCGGAGAGCACGCGTTCGACGGTGACGCCGCGGTCCGCGAACCAGGCGACGGCTCGTTCGAGGACACCGATCGTGGTGATCGCCTTCTCATCGGTGCAGATCTCGACGTAGGCGATACGGGAGTGGTCGTCGACCACGGTGTGCAGGAATGCGGTGCCGATGTTGGGTTCGTAGCCCGGGTGCCGCTTCCCGGTGCGCTCGGCTGTCGCGATCCGGTTGCGGTCGCCCTGCTGCTTGCCCACATATCGCCAGCCGCCGCCGTCGGGGATGTTGCCGAACTTGGTCACGTCGACGTGGATCAGGGACCCGGGATGGTCGTGTTCGTAGCGGCGGATCGGTTCCCCGGTGACCCGGTCGATGTGGCTGAGCCGGTTGATCCGGGCGCGCACCAGCACGGCATGCACGGTCGACGCCGGAATGCCCAGCTCGCCGCCGATCTGCACGGGCCCGAGTCTGCGCCGCCATCGGATCTTCACGATTCGCTTCACCGTCGCCGGCGGTGTCTTGGTCGGCATCGACCGGGGCCGGCTGGAGCGATCGACCATCCCCGCCGGACCTTCCGACCTGAACCGCCCAGCCCACTTGCGGGCAGTGGGCGGTGAGATCATGAACATCTTCGCGGCAACGGCGACCGGCCAGCGCTCCTCGACGATGAGTTTGGCTAGCCGCAACCGAGCACGAGGGGTGAGAGCAGCGTTAGCGTGGGACACGAAGGCCTCCTGTGATGCGTGAGCGGTTCCTAGACAGCTCCACTCTCGCAACGGGAGGCCTTCGCCCGTCAGCAGATCACACGCGATTCACGCAACAACGTCCCTGGACATCACACCTAGACGGCACAGCAGGCGGGGTCAACCCCCGCGACACGCGGCCACCGTCGCCGCTACGGTCGGGAGACCGCGGCCGAAGGCGTCGCGGAGAGAGGCAGCCTCATGACCGATCCGCGTGAAGAAGAGATCGACAGCGACCTCGACAACGACGACACCGACGTGTCGTCCAAGCCGGGCGGACTCGGGGAGGACGGCACGATCCCGCCCGACCCCGACGGCGTCGCCGCCGGTCACACTGGCGAAAAGTCGACCTTCGAGCCCGAAGAAGACGAGGACGCCCCCGCCTGACGGGCGCCGATCGCCGCGGCAGCCGGGTTCTTTCAGCGGTCGCGGTGGTCTTCGGGGTGCAGCCGGGGGCCGCGGCGAGGCTCTCGCACGCCGCTGAGCCCGATGAGGCGGATGACCCGCTGGCGGTGCCCCTTCCAGGGCTCCAGGAGCTCGAGCATCCCGTCGTCGTCCACCCGGTGGCCGGTGAGGGCATAGCCCACCTCGTGGGCGACGTGATAGTCGCCGACGCTCACAGCATCCGGGTCGCCGAACGCGCGGATGCGCGTCTCGGCACTCGTCCAGGCCCCCACCCCGGAAAGGCTCGTGAGCACCCGGTCCCGGGCGTCGCCGTCGGCGGCTTCCGCGGCAGCGCGCTCGATCGACGCGCGCCGCTTCGCAGCCGCCGTGATCGTGCGTGACTGCGGAGGTTCGAGTCCGGCGCGATGCCACGCCCAGCTCGGGATGAGGTGCCACTGGGCGGGCGGCGCGAACATCGGGAACGGTGTGGGCCCGGGGGCGCGCTCGCCGTGCCGGGTGAGGATCATGCGCCATGCGCCGAACGCCTGCAGACCGGTGACCTTCTGCTCGAACACGGCGCTGGCGAGCGCGTCGAACACGAGATCGGTCCGGCCGAGGCGAAGCGCCGGATGGCGACGGTGCGTCGCAGCGATCAGCGGATGGTGCGACGGGTCGAATCCGTCGGGGTCGTCGTCGGCTCCGCACAGACGCGGCACCTGGTCGAGCGCCCACGTGGCGCCGGGACCCCAGGCCGCGGCGCGCACCCGCCCGGGCTCGAACCGCACCGCGAGGGTCGCGACCCCGTCGGGGGTGCGGGTGGCACGCCAGATGACGCCGGCGACCTCGCGCTGGGACGGGTCGTGCGCCCCGCGCTGCTGCGCAGCGACGGCTCGCCGCGCGTCGATCAGCGCCGGGAAGCGATACTCCCTCTCGACCGCAGGGTCGGCTGGCACTTCACGGGCACCGGCCCGCGGAAGGCGGGAGGGTCGCCGATCGCTCGCGCTTCCTCCACGCACGACCGTCGACATGCCGTCACCCTACGTGACGACACTGACATTCCGGTCGGGGCGCCACGGGGGCCGGACTCCGGGCGTCGAAGCGCGGCGGGTCAGAAGCGGTCGGGCGAGGGCGTGCCGTGGCCGTAGCGGATCACGACGTCGGCGTGGCGGTCGAACCGGTAGCCGATGCCGCGCACGGTGCGCACGATGTCCTCGTAGCGGCCGAGCTTGGAGCGCAGACGGCGCACGTGCACGTCGATCGTGCGCTCGCCGGGGGCATCGTCTCCATCGGCGTGGCTCCACAGCGACGACACGAGCTCGGTGCGCTCGATCGTGCGGCCCTCGCGGAGCACGAGGTACTGCAGCAGCTCGAACTCTTTGAACGTGAGGGTCGCGACGTCGCCGTCGATGTGCACGCGGCGCCGCGAGATGTCGATCGTGACGCCGCCCGCGGTGTCGTCGTCCTCCGGCTCGTCCTGCTTGGTGCGGGCCACGGCGCTCGGCTCGTGGAGCGCGAGGCGCACGACATCGACGTCGCGTCCGCCTGCGGTGGCGGGAGCCAGGGCGACCGTCGCGTACGTCTCGGCGTGCGGGGCGAGCTCGCCGAGCGTGCGGCGGAGCGCCTCGACGAGCGTCGACAGCGACACGCCGTCGGCCGCGGCCTTGACCTCGTCGATGCCGACGTAGAGAGCGAAACCGCGGGGCGACGTCGCGGCGGCGCGCGACGCGGCGGGGGGAGCCGCCGGGGCGACCCGCGGCGTCGTGGCCGGGCGCAGATCGCCGTCGGCGCTCAGGTCTTCGACGGCGCGGAGGTGACGGGTGGCGGACGGGGCGGTGAGAAGAGCGTTCGACATGGTGGATGTCCTTCGGGTGGAACCCGGGGGCTGCGCCTCAGCGGGTTCGGTGGTGTTGCCGGTGGCCACGATGGCCGGGAGCGAGCACATGCGGCACCGCGTTCGTGGGCGGTGGCCGATGCTCGGCGGTGCGGGCGCTTCTCGGATTGACCGCGAGAACTCGAGGAGTGCTTCCTGGGGACTCAGGGCAGAAGCGGCAGCCGGACCGGACGGGTGTCACCGTGTCGGTGACAGCATCGCGGAATCAACACATTCGGCAACACATGGCAACGCGCGGCATCATGATGCCGGCAGTTCCGTTCGCCTCCCGGGCGGACAGAGTGCGTGCGTTGTCAGTCATGCGCTTGATTATGACGAAGCGTGTCGCGATGTGTCAAACCGCCCGGCCCGACGACCTCTCACGTGACGGAATGTGACAGATTGCTCACCTGCGGTCCGGAACGCGGACGCGCGGTGTCGCTGAGCTCCTTGTCAGGGGGCGGGCGTACCGTGAGGGGGTGAGCGATTTCACCTTTGCGAACGAACCCGACGCGTCGCGCTACACGCTCCACCGTGGCGACGACCTCGTGAGCGTCATCGACTATCGCGACGACGGTCGCACCCTCGCGATGACCCGCGTCTACACCGTGCCCACCTTCCGTGGCCGCGGCTATGCCGCGGAAGCGGTCGAGCGCGCCGTCGCCGAACTCGAGCAGCGCGGCGACCGCGTGGTGCAGCCGGTGTGCTGGTACGCGGCCGACTGGTTCGCCGCCCACCCGGAGCACGCCGGCATCCTCGCGCAGCGCCGCGCCGGCTGACCGCGACCCGCTCACGCACGGGACCGCATCTCGATGCCGCCGTGTCAATCCCCTCGTGCGCCGTGGCCGCCTCGGCGAGGCTGTGACCGCAGCCGTCGGCTGCATCCACGCCCTGAGGAGGAAGCCATGACGAGAGACCTGCCCGACGACATGATCGACGCCGAACCTGCCGGCGCGTGGACCAGCGGAGACGCCGCAGACGGCCAGACCGCCGCGTCCTCGGCCGACGCGCTGAGCGCCGCGCAGGAGGAGTCGCCCGACGAGGAGCGATCGTCGAGCACCGGGAGCCCGGCACCGGACGGCGACGCGGCCGACGGCACCGAGCGCGCCGCCGACCCGGTCGACGCGACCGAGAGCGCGTCGGATCCGTTCGTGGAGAGCGCGGAGATCCAGCAGGGCGAGGATCCCGATCTGCTCACCGACGACCAGACGCGTCGATGACCGGCGACCGCACCCCTGACGTGCACCACGACGAGAACGGCGAGGCCGACATGACGACCGCACACGACGAGACCGCCGGCGCGGGCGACAGCCTCACCGGCAACGAGTTCGACGAACCGGGCGCGAACTATCCCGATTCGGCGAAGGAGACGACACCCGAGGCGCGCGACGACGCGGGCGTGGGCGGAGCGGTGGCGCGAGAGGAGCCCGATGAACAGCTCACGGGCACCCAGGACGGCCCGCGACTCGAACAGAACGTCACGACCGACGTCGAGCGACTGGACGGCATCGTCAGCCAGTCGCGCGCCGACCTGAGCGGCGAGAGCGCCGACGTGATCGAGAAGTCGCTGCACCGGCGGCTGGAGGATGCAGGGATCGCCCTCGATGAGAACGAGCTGCAGGCGCTGGCCCGCGACATCGCAGGGGGAGCCCACGAGGGCTGACGCGTCCGCTCTGCCGTCCGCTCTGCCGTCGCTCGGGGGGAGTGCGGCTGCGCGGGCCTCAGGAGGCGTCGGTCACGAAGCGGACGATCGCGGCGGCCGCGGGGCCTGCGTCGCGGATGAGTGTCTCGTGACCGTGGCCGGCCACCTCGAACGTCCGTGACCGGGGGATCGCGAGCGCGACCGCGTCCGTCCAGCGACGGGGCGCCACGCGGTCGCGTTCGCCGCGCACGACGAGCGTGGGCGCCGCGATCCGCGGATAGACGTCCTCCGGGCGGTGACGGAGCATCGCGCGCATCTTGCGGCGCAGGTGCGGTCCGGCGCGCAGATACTCGCGGGCACCGAGCAGGAGCACCTTGGGGCTCTCGCCCAAGAGGTCGACGCCGAGGCGCGCGAGCTGGCTGAACGCCCGGCGGTGCCGCGCGTCGACCGTCGGCGCGACGAGCACGAGGTGCGAGACGGTGTCGGGGTGGCGCACGGCCACCTCCGTCGCGACCTGCGTGCCCATCGAGTGGCCGATGAGCACGACGGGGCCCCGGTCGACGCGCCGCAGATACGCGGCCACGAGATCGGCAGAGCGCTCCATCGTCGGGGTGCGCGGAGGCTCGGGCGCTTCGCCGTACCCCGGCTGGTCCAGCGCGATCACGCGGCCGTGGGGCCGCAGGCGGCCGACGAGGTCCGCGAAGACCTTCCGCCCCATCCCTATCCCGTGCAGGAGCACGAATGTCGTGGGCGAGGCGTCCGATCCCCGAGCCTCCGCGACGATGGTCATGCCCTGCGACGTGAAGTCCTCCACCTCGCCGTCGTGGGTGGGAACTCCCGTGAGCTCGTCGATCGCGTCGTCGACCGCTTTCCCGACACGGTCGAGGGGGTCGTCGGAAGCCATGACGTCGAGCGTAGCGGGAGGGGTGTCGCCGCCGCCCGCGCCGACGTACCGTGAAGGGCATGTGCCGCAACATCGTTCCCCTGCACAACTTCGAGCCGGCCGCGACCGACCAGGAGTGCCATGACGCCGCGCTCCAGTTCGTGCGCAAGATCACGGGGACGACGAAGCCGTCGCGTGCCAACCAAGAGGTGTTCGACCGCGCCGTCGCCGAGATCGCCCACGCCACGCGGCACCTGCTCGACGACCTCGTCGCGGCATCGCCGCCGAAGAACCGCGAGGAGGAGGCCGCGAAGCGGCAGGCGCGTTCGGCCGACCGCTACGAAGCGCTCCGGGCGTTCCAGGAGCAGAAGAAGGCGGCGCGCGCGGCGTCGTGAGCCGCCTGTGAGTCGGCGGGAGCCGCGGCATGCCTCGGACCGGATGTCGGGGGTCGCTCGTACCGTGAAGGCATGCGCATCCTGCACACCTCCGACTGGCACATCGGGCGCACCTTCCACGGTCACGCCACGCTCGATGCGCTGCGGGGCGTGCTCGAGGCCCTCACCGCTCAGGTTCGCGAGAACGAGGTCGATGTCGTGATCGTCGCGGGCGACGTGTTCGACTCCGCCGCCCCCGCCGCCGACTGCTACACGCTCCTCACCGACACCCTCCGCGCGCTCGCCGACACCGGCGCGCGTGTCATCGTCACGAGCGGCAACCACGACTCGGCGGCCCGCCTCGGCTTCCAGTCGGGTCTCCTGCGCGACGGGATCCATGTGCTCACCGATGCGCAGACGCTCGCCACGCCGGTCACGGTGTCCGACGAGCACGGGCCCGTCCACTTCTACGGCATCCCCTTCCTCGAGCCCGCACTCCTGCGTCACGTCTGGCCGGGCATCCGCACGCAAGAGGCCGCGCTGACACACGCGATGGGCCTCGTCCGCGCCGATCTCGCGGAGCGCTCGTCGTCCGCACCCGCACGCTCCGTCGCGATCGCGCACTGCTTCGCCGCGGGCGTCGAGCCCACGCCGCTGCTCGAGCGCGACATCCAGCAGGGGGGTCTCGACGTCGTCCCGATCGCGACGTTCGACGGCGTCGACTACGCCGCGCTCGGCCACATCCACGGGCGCCAGCAGCTCGCGCCCCACGTGCGGTACGCCGGGGCGCCCCTGCACTACAGCTTCGGCGAGGGCCACAAGCCGCGCGGCTCCTGGCTCGTCGAGCTCGACGCCGGCGGGCTCCGCGACGTCACGTGGCTCGAGCTGCCGGTTCCCCGGCCGGTCGTCACGCTGAGCGGCCCCCTCGACGAACTGCTCGACGATCCGCGATTCGACGAGCACAGCGAGTCGTGGGTCTGCGTGGAGTACACCGACGACCTGCCTCAACGCGACCCGCTGCGCCGGCTCCAGCAGCGCTTCCGTTTCTGCGCGAAGGTCGTGCACACACCGCCGACGGTGACCGAGCGCGAGGCGCGCACCTACGCCGCGCGCCTGAGAGACGCGCCCACCGACCGTCAGAAGATCGAAGCGTTCCTCCTCCACGTCCGCAAGGGCGTGGGGGCCGACGAGCGCGAGCAGAAGCTCATCGATGACCTGCTCGGCGAACGGGTGCGCGTGGAGGCGTCGGCGTGAAGCTGCACCGCCTCGATCTCACCGGTTTCGGCCCGTTCCGCGAGACGCAGACCGTCGATTTCGACGCCTTCGACGACGACGGCGTCTTCCTGATCTCCGGCCGCACGGGAGCGGGGAAGTCGAGCATCCTCGACGGGGTCAGCTTCGCCCTGTACGGCTCCGTGCCGCGTTACGACGGTGGCGACCGCCGCCTTCGCAGCGACCACTGCTTCCTCGGCGACCCCACGGAGGTGCGTCTCGAGTTCACGGTCGGCGACCGGCGGTGGCGGGTGACGCGCGCGCCCGAGTACGACCGTCCCGCCAAGCGCGGCGGCGGCACCACCACCGAGCCGCAGCGCGCCGAGCTCGAAGAGCAGGTCGATGGCGCCTGGGTCGGCCGAGCCGCGAAACCGCGAGAGGTGGGTCTCGTGCTCGACGAGATCCTCGGGCTCAACGCGCAGCAGTTCCAGCAGGTGATCCTCCTCGCGCAGAACAAGTTCTCGCGCTTCCTGCTCGCGACCGCCGCCGAGCGCCAGGCGCTCCTTCGGACTCTCTTCGGCACCCGCCGGTTCGAGGACTACAGAGATGGGCTCGACGCGCGCCGGCGCGAGGCGCAGAAGACCGTCGACACCTCGGCCGAACACGCCCGCACCCTGCTCGACGTGGCCGAGAGGCTCATCGCGCAGCACGCGCTCGGCGGCGAGGGCGACATCGCCGCCGCCGATCTTCCCGCCCGCCGCGCGGCCGCTGAGGTCGCCCTGCAGCGGGCCGACTATCGGCGGGAGGTCACGGCACGCGAGCGCGTGGAGGCCGAAGGCGCCGCCGGCACGGCGCAGGAGGGCTGGGCGCTCGCCACCGCACAGGCTGAGCGTCTCGCGGCACTCGCCGCCGCGCGAGACGACCTCATCCAGCGGGAAGCGGAGATCCCGCTCGTCGCTGCCGACCGTGAGCGGCTGGAGCGAGCTCGGGCGGCCGAAGCGGTGCGCGCGCCGATCGAGACCGCCGTGCGGGCCGAGGCCGCCCATGACGTCGCAGCCTCGTCGATGGCCGACGCGCTGACGGCGTGGGAACGCGCCGGAGGATCCGCCGACGACGACCTGCCCGCCGTCATCGATGCCCTCACGAGTGAGATCGCCGTCTGGTCGGCCGCAGAAGCGCAGGAACGCGAACTCACCGAGAAGCGCGCCGCCGTCGAGAGCCTCGACCGCTCCCTCGAGGACGTCCGCGCCCAGCTGGCGGACCTCGACGCGCAGCAGGCGCTGGTCCCCCTCGAACGCGAACGACTTGAAGGGGTCGTCGCCGCGGCCCGCACGCGCGCCGAGCGTCGCGACGAGCTCCGTGCCCACCGCGACGCCGTGGCAGCGCAGCTCGACTCGGCCCGCACGGCCGCCGACCTCGCCCCCGTCGCGGCGCAGGCCGAGAGCGCGTACCTCGCCGCGAACACCGCAGCCGCCGCGGCGACCTCTCACGTGACGGCGCTGCTGCAGCGTCGCCTCGCGGGGATCGCGGGAGAGCTGGCGTCGCACCTCGTCACGGGCGAGGCCTGCGTCGTCTGCGGCTCGACGACGCACCCCGACCCGGCGCCCGCCTCCGATGAAGCGGTGACCGACGACGACCTCGCCGCCGCGGAACGCGCACGCGACCGCGCCGCGGACGCCGAGCGCGCGGCCGGAGACGCCGCCCGCACGGCCCGCGACCGGCTCTCCTCCGCCGTCGCTCTCGCGGCCGGCCGTACCACCGACGAGCTGGTCTCCGCGCTCGCGCAGGCCGACGCCGACCTCCGCGCCGCCGACGAGGCGGCGCGAGAGGCTGCCGACGCCGAGCGGCTCCGCGGCGAACTCGACGAGCTCGCCGCCGCCGCGTCCGCGGCGCGCGACGCGGTGGCGACCCGTCTCGCCGACGAGGAACGGGTCCGGGCGGGTCTGCAGGCCACCGTCGCGACCCTCGAGGCCCAGCTGAGCGATGCCCGCGGCGCGCACGCCTCTGTCGCCGACCGCATCGCGGAGGCCACGCGCCGCCGCAGCCTCGCCCGAGATCTGCTGCGCGCGGGCGAGCAGCTGGCCGACCGGGAACGTGTGCGGCGCGACGCCGTCGTCGATCGCGACGAGCGGATCGAGGCCGCGGGGATCGCATCGGTCGAGGCGGCCTCGGACGCGCTGCTCGACCGCGCCGAAATCGACGCGCTCGATGCGCGCATCACCGCGCACACGCAGGCACTCGCTGCCGCACGTGCCCGGCTGCTCGATCTCGAGCTCGACACCGTCGACCTCGCCGCCGTCGACCTCGATGCGGCACGTGCCGCCCGCGATGCGGCCGAAGCGGCCCGCGCCGCGGCCATCGCCGCAGAGACGGCCGCCCGCGACACCGCCGCCCGCCTGCGGGAGCTGCTCCTCCGGGTCGACGATGCCTACGCGCAGGTGGGCGTGCTCGTCGAAGACGCTGCCGTCATCGCGCGCCTCGCCGACTCCGTGGCCGGCCGAGCGCCCAACACGATGAAGATGGACCTCGAGACGTTCGTGCTCGCCGCGGAGCTCGAGGAGATCGTCTCGGCGGCCAACCTCCGGCTGCGTGAGATGTCGTCGGAGCGCTACACCCTGCACCACAGCGACGCCAAGGCGTCCCACGGCCGGGCGTCGGGGCTCGGGATCGAGGTCCTCGACGCCTACACGGGCCAGCGCCGGTCGCCGCAGTCGCTGTCGGGCGGCGAGACGTTCCTCGCGTCGCTCGCCCTCGCCCTCGGGCTCGCGGAGGTCGTCACCAACCGCGCCGGCGGCCTGCGCCTCGACACGCTGTTCATCGACGAGGGGTTCGGTTCACTCGACCCCGAGACCCTCGACCTCGCGATGCGCACGCTCGACGAGTTGCGCGCTGGCGGGCGCACGGTGGGCGTGATCAGTCACGTCGAGACGATGAAGGAGCAGATCGCCGCGCAGCTCATCGTCGAGGCCTCGGGTGAGGGTCCCAGCACGATCCGTCACGACGCGCCGGTGGCCGTCGTCGGCTGACCGACCGCGTCACACGAGACGGTAACCGGCTCCGCGGACCGTCTCGATGCGGTCGGCGCCGAGCTTCTGCCGGAGGTACCCCACGTACACGTCCGCGACGTTCGATCCCGGGTCGAAGTCGTAGCCCCACACACGACTGAGCAGCTGCTCGCGGCTGAGCACCTGGCCGGCATGACGCACGAACTCCTCGGCCAGCGCGAACTCCCGTGCCGACAGTTCGACGCTGCGGCCATCGACGCGCGCCTCGCGCGTGCGGATGTCGAGCGACAGGTCACGGTGGACGAGAGCGGAGAGACTTCCGGTGTCGTCGTCCTTCCGCATGCGCAGCCGGATGCGCGCGAGCAGTTCGTCGAAGCGGAAGGGCTTCCCGAGGTAGTCGTCGGCGCCGCCCTCGAGCCCCGCCACTGTGTCGTGCAGTTCGACCCGGGCCGTCAGGATGATCACCGGCATGCGCGACCCGCCGCCGCGCAGGTGCTCGAGCACCCGGAAGCCGTCCATCCCCGGCAGATTGACATCGAGCACCATCAGGTCGAACTCGTCGGTCTGGGCGAGCGCGAGAGCCTCCGGGCCCGTCGCGGCCACACGGGTCGCGAATCCCGCCGACCGGAGTCCTTTCTCGATGAAGCCCGAGATGCGCGACTCGTCCTCGGCGATCAGGATCGATGCCATCACACCCTCCCTGTCGTGGCGGTCGGCTCCGGCACCGGCGGCCGAGGCTGCGGCGGCAGGGGCGGCTTCGGCGGCACCTCGACGTCGTCAGGCTGCGTCCGCGGCGAGAGCGGCACCGCCATGATGAACACCGCTCCACCCCCGGCGGCATCCTCGACGCGCACCGACCCGCCGTGGGCGCGTGCGATGAGCTGCACGATGTTGAGGCCGAGCCCGCTCCCGGCGGTGCTCTCGTCGCCCCGATGGAACCGTTCGAAGACGGTCGCCTTGTCGTCATCCGAGACCCCGGGGCCGTGGTCGCGCACCCAGAATTCCAGCAGGTCGCCCCGCACGCGGCTGCCGATGTCGATCACACCGCCCCCGTGCGTCACGGCGTTCTGCGCGAGCTGCAGCACGGCCTGCGTGACACGGGCGGAGTCGAGTCGGGTGACGACGTCAGCCACGGCGCCGGTCGACACGGTCGCGCCGTCGATGCCATGCGCCTTGCGCACGATCTGCTCCACGAGCTCGCCGGCGTCGACCTCCGCGGTGGTGATGGGCGACGGGCCGTGGAGGGCAGCCGCGGCGGCGAGGTCCTGCACGAGCAGCGTCATGCGCTCGAGCTCGTCGATCGCGAGGTCGCGCGTGGCCCGGACGTCGTCGGGATCGCCGGCGTCCATCACCTCGAGGTTGCCGCGCACGATCGTGATCGGGGTCTTCAGTTCGTGGCCCACGTCGCTCAGGAGCTGGCGCTGCGAGTCGAGGGCGCGGTCGAGCCGGTCGAGCATGTCGTTCATCGTGCTCGCGAGCTCCGACACGTCGTCGCGCCCCTGCACGGGCAGGCGTTCGTCGAGCGCCTGTGCCGACACGCGCTCGGCCGTCTCGCGCATCCGCCGCAGGGGGCGCAGCAGGCGAGTGGAGACGATCGTGGCGACGGCGGCGATGACGAGCAGCGCGATCCCCGCAGCGACGACGTAGGCGCGGGCGGTGCCGTCGATCTCGGCCAGCTCGGCGCGCACGTCGTACGCGAGCGCGAAGATCACTTCCTCCGCCTGCGGACCGCCGGCGACGGCGATCGGCGCCGCCAGGTAGCGCCACACGACGCCGTCCTCGGCGTACGTGCCGATGATCGCGTCGGGGCCGTCGACCTGCTCGGCGACGTGGGTCACGAAGCCCGGTGCGCTCGTGAGGTCGAGGTCGAGCTCGATGCCCGAGCGCAGCACTGCGCGCCCGTCGATGATGCCGAGGGCGCCCGTGTTGTCGTCGGGGCTCATCCGCTGCACGACAGCGCGCAGCGCTTCGTCGGCGCTCGTCCACGTGCCGCTCGCATCGGCGCCCTCCGCCACGATGTAGCGCGCGGATTCGAGGTTGTCCTGGAGCCGGTCTTCGATCGCCTCCAGCGACACGGCGCGTTCGACGAGATACACCGTCGCGCCCACGACGGTCAGCCCGAGGGCGGCGACGAGGGTGATGGCGGCGACGATCCTCGTGCGGACCGAGAAGCGCGGGCGCACCCGCACCCGCGGTGGGCGGGAGACGGGCGAGGTGGTCACCCCTTCAGTATCTCGACTGGTGCGGCGCCCCGACGGCGATCTAAGAAATGTCTCACCGGCTGGCACGTGCATCGCCCGCGCGGGTCTGCTGGAATCGAGCGGTGGACCCCGACGCACCCATCGACGCCGACGCCGCCCTGCTGAGCGACGCGCTGGGGGTGAGGCCGGAAGCCCTCCGCGCGTTCTCCCGCGAACCGCTCGGCACCGGCACGGTGACGGGTTTCGAGGTCGCGCCACGCCGGAGGCGAGGGCACGCCGGAGATTCCCGGCGGAGCCGTCGCCTACCTCGACTCGTCGCAGCTGGCGGTCGCCCAGGAGACGGGACTCGTGCTGGACGGAGTCGCGCGCGTGTGGATCCACCCGGCCGATCCCCATCTGCCCGCGCTCGCGCCTGCCGCCTACGGGCATGCGGCGGAGGTGCTGCTGGGGAGGCTGGGAATCGCCGCCGAGGGGGGAGCGCCGCAGATCGTCGGCTACCGGCCCGGCCGCCGCGCCGTGCTGCGTGTCCCCACCGACGCAGGCGACCTGTGGGTGAAGGTGGTGCGGCCGCGCCGCATCGAACGGGTCGTCGCCGCCCACACGCGCCTGCACGATCACGGCTTGCCCGTGCCGGCCGTGCGCGGTTGGTCTCCCGAGGGTCTCCTCGTGCTCGATTCCGCGGCGGGCGTCGCCGCGACGGAAGCCCCGTGGGACCCGGTTGCGCTCATCGATGCCGTCGACGCCCTCCGCGGGAGGCTCGCCGAAGCGCCCCTCGACGCGGCCGGCGCGCACGTCGCTCGCCGACCGGCTGCCCTGGTACCTGGAGCGGCTCCGCCCGTTGAGGGAAGAGCGTTCCGATCAGCTCGACGCCGTGGCCGATGCCGTCGCGGCCGGGCTGGCGGAGCCCGCGCCACCGCTTCAGACCATCCACGGAGACCTGCACCTCGGCCAGCTGTTCGTCGAGGGGTCCGAGATCACGGGCCTCATCGATGTCGACACAGCCGGACGTGGCGCAGCGGGGGAGGATGCGGCGGCGTTCATCGCCCACGCCCTCGCCAGCGCCCTCCTCACGGCGTCGCGTGGCGGTGACGAGGGCCGCGTGCGGGCCCTCGCCATCGCGGCACACGCACGCTGGGGAGACGACCGGCGCACGCGGGCGCTCACGGCGGTCCACCTCATCGGGCACGCGCTGGGGGCGGCGTCGGCAGGCGACGCCGTGCGCGCCGACCGTCTTCTCGCGTATGCCGAAACGGTCGCGGCCGAACCTAAGAGGCCTCTCATCGACGGCTTCGAAGATGCTTAGCGTCGCTCGTCAGACTTGATTCATGCGGTCGTCGCACCGCACCTGAAGACATCCCCCGAGAGGACACATCATGAAGAAGAAGTGGATCGCCTACAGCGTGACCGGAGCCGTGGGCCTCGGTCTGGTCGCGGGCGGCGCGACGGCGATGGCCTCCGCAATGGATCTGCGCACGACCGACGGCACCGTGGTTCCCGGCGGGGCCATCACCGGCAAGAACGGGTCGGTGCTGGACCGCCCCGTCACGCTCAACGTCAGCGACACGTCGGTGACGGTCGTGTCGGCAGCGACCCCCGCCGAGGTGACCGCGGTCACGCCCGCGACGCCGAACACCGCGCCGTCGCCGACCACGTCGCCGTCGCCCGTGACCCCGGCGACGCCCGCATCGCCCGCGACCCCCGCATCGCCGGCGACCCCCGCGTCCCCCGCATCCCCGGCGACCCCCGCCTCACCCGCGACTCCCGCGAGCCCGGTCTCGGCGGCATCCCCCACGACGCCGGCGAGCCCCGCGTCGGTCGCTTCGGCGCCGTCGAACTGACCCCCGCCCCCACGCACGATGCCCCCGGACAGGTTCCGGGGGCATCGTGCGTGTACGGCGCGGGCGTCGTCACCGGAGGTGGTTCTCCGCCGCATCGGTGAGGATGTCGATGAAGCGCTCGGCCGCTTCGGCATCGAGCACGCCGTCGAGATTGGCGACGAGGGTGTCGACCAGCAGCTGACGGCTGCCGTCGCCTGCCTGGGTGAAGCTCTGTCCGAGGCTGATGAGGGCGTCGTCGGGGAACACCTGACGCACGGTCTCCTCGGTGAAGCCCGGGTCGAGCTCGGCGAAGAGCTCGTTGAGCTGCGGCCGCGCCTCGCCGAGGAATGCCGCCTCGTCGGCCGCGGACACGCCGCCCCCCGTCGCGTCACCGGGAGCGGAGTCGTCAGGGTCGCCCCCGGGAGCGCTGATTCCCGGTGTCGGCGCGGCGTCCGCGGACCGCTCGGCAGTCGCCAGCACGCCGAAGACGAACGCCACGATGAGCGCGACCGTCCACACCACCGCTCCGAGCACCGAGACGATGAGCGCGGCGATCCCGATCGGCTTGCCGCCCTGTTTGCGGCTGGCGAGCGCGACGATCGACAGGACGAACCCGGCGAGCAGCAGCAGCCCGCCGATGAGCACGGCGACGAGGCCGCCCCAGCCGAGCGGGATGAAGCCGACGCAGGCGAGGACGGTTCCCACGATCGCGAGACCCAGGGAGACGCGCGCCAGCGTCTTCGGGCGCGTGTCGGGGCCCGCCGCTGCGACCGGCGGCTGGCCATAGGGCGCCTGGCCATAGGGTGCCTGGCCATAGGGCGCCTGGCCGTACGGTGCCTGCGCGGGGGCCGCCGGAGGAGCGGGAGGCGCCGGCGGCGCCGGCTCGTAAGCGGCGGTGGGTACGTCGTCCGAGGGTGCCAGGGGCGTCTCGGACGGCTGGGCTGGCTGTTCCGGACGGTTCGGGCCGGTGGGGTCGGAGGGGTCGGAGGGGGTGGACATGAGGCTCCTCGCTGTCTTCCGTCTCGCGGAGGCGAAACGTCCTCCAGGCTAACCGACGCGCCCCGAACGTCTCCGGGTGTTTACCCGGCCGGAGGGATGCCGCGACCGCCCTGATGAGGCCAAGATGGGAGGACGGCGACGAATGAAGGAGTGACGATGTCCCTCACCACGGTTCCGCTCGACACCCCTGCGGGCATCTCTGCGAAGCTCGGCTGGGATCCCGGCACCACGGTCCACGACCGTCGTCGCATCCTCGCGAAGGAACTCATCGCGTCGCAGCTGGGGTGCGAGGTGCGCGATGTCACGATCGTGCGCGAAGATCCTCGCGGTTTCGGCTACCACACCCGTCTCATCGCCTCGCGCGACGGTCAGGAGCTGCCGATCGCGATCGTCACGGCGAGCTTCCGCGCCGCCACGGTCGTCGCCATCTGCGATCCCGCGCTGCCGGTCGGCATCGACATCCGCGACCTGTCTCCCGAGCCGGGCGAACTGAGGCAGATGCGCAAGCACTCGCACCTGTTCGACGAGAGCGATGTCGCCGACCTGCTGCAGCACTGGACGCGGGTGCAGGCGGTGCTCGAGGCCGACGGGCGGGGGGTGCGGGTCGCTCCCGACCACGTGCGACTCGACGCGGGACGCCACAAGGGCTGGATCCCCGACCGCAACATGAAATACACCCTCGTCGACGCGTCGCGCGACGGCTGGGTGATCACGATCGCGAGCGGCATCCTTCCGACGGCGTGACCCGCGGTCAGCCCTCCCGGTGAGGAAGGGCGGCGTCGAGCTCGGCGAGCCACACCGTCGCGTTGCCGTCAGACGGGGCCCTCCAGTCGCCGCGCGGCGACAGCGATCCGGCGGGCGAGACCTTCGGACCGTTGGGGATCGCGGAGCGCTTGAACTGCGCGAACCCGAAGTAGCGCTTCAGGAACACGCGCAGCCAGCGCGCGATCGTATCGAGGTCATAGGCGTAGTGGTCGTCGTCGGGGAATCCAGGGGGCCACGCGCCCGCATCCTTCTCGCTCCACGCGCGCTCGGCGAGGAACGCGATCTTGGACGGCCGCAGACCGTAACGCAGCACGTGGAAGAGGGCGAAGTCGTGGAGGGCGTACGGTCCGATGGTGTCCTCGGTCGACTGCACTTTGCCGTCCTCGCCGGCGGGCACGAGCTCGGGGCTGATCTCGGTGTCGAGCACGGCCTGCAGTACGGCGATCGCCTCGTCGGTCACCCCCTCGCGGTGGGCGATGACCCAGCGGATGAGGTGCTGGATGAGCGTCTTGGGCACACCCGCGTTGACGGCGTAGTGGCTCATGTGGTCGCCGACGCCGTAGGTCGCCCAGCCGAGGGCGAGCTCCGACAGGTCGGACGTCCCCACGACGAAGCCGCCCTTCTGGTTGGCGAGGCGGAACAGGAAGTCGGTGCGCGCGCCGGCCTGCACGTTCTCGAACGTCACGTCGTAGACGGGCTCGCCGCCCGCGAACGGGTGCCCGATGCCGGTGAGGATCTCGGTGGCCATGGGGCGGATGTCGATGGTCTCGATGCTCGCCCCGAGCGCCTCGGCGAGGGCGATGGCGTTCGACTTCGTGTGATCGCTCGTCGCGAAGCCGGGCATCGTGTAGGCGAGGATGTCGCTGCGCGGGCGGCCCATCCGGTCCATCGCCCGAGCGACCACCAGCAGCGCGTGCGTCGAGTCGAGTCCGCCGGAGACGCCGATGACGGGTCGCGGCGATCCGATCGCGCGCATACGCTGCTCGAGGCCCGACACCTGGATGTTGAACGCCTCGTAGCAGTCGAGGTCGAGACGCGCCGGGTCGTCGGGCACGAACGGGAACCGGTCGAGCGGTCGGCGGAGTCCGATGTCGGAGGCGGGCGGGTCGACGGTGAACGGGATGCGCTGACCGTCCGCCCACCGGGAGGAGCGGTTGTCGTCGAACGTGCCCTGCCGAAGCCGGTCCTGGCGCAGGCGGTCGAGGTCGACGTCGGCGACCGCACGGCGTGGTCCGTCGGGGAACCGCTCGGTCTCGGCGAGGAGCGTGCCGCCTTCGTAGATCATGGTCTGGCCGTCCCACGACACGTCGTTGGTCGACTCTCCCTGCCCGGCCGCAGCGTAGACGTAGGCGGCGAGGCACCGCAGCGACTGCGACTGCGCGAGGATGTGGCGGTCTTCGGCGCGCGCGATCGTGATGGGGCTGCCCGACAGGTTGAGGAGCACGGTCGCGCCCGCGAGCGCAGCGTTCGACGACGGCGGGATCGGCACCCAGAAGTCCTCGCAGATCTCGGCGTGCACCACGAGACCCGGGACGTCGGCGGCTTCGAAGAGCAGGTCGGTGCCGACGGGCACCTCCTCGCCGCGGAACCGGACCGACTCGGGGGCCTCGGTTCCCTGCGCGAACCACCGGTGCTCGTAGAACTCCCGGTAGGTGGGCAGGTAGCTCTTGGGCGCGACTCCCAGGACGGTGCCGCGGTGGATGACGACCGCGCAGTTGTAGAGGCGCGCGCCGAGGCGCAGCGGCGCCCCCACCACGAGGAGCGGCCGGAGGTCGGCCGAGGCCTCGACCACCCGGTCGAGGGCGTCGACGACGGCGTCGATCACGGCGTCCTGCATCACGAGGTCTTCGATGGCGTAGCCGGTGAGACACAGTTCCGGGAACACCGCGACGGCCACGGCGTCGTCGTGGCACTCGCGGGCGGCGGCGATGACCGCCTCGGCGTTGGCCAGAGGGTCGGCGATGGCGATCGGGATCGTGCAGGCGGCCACGCGCGCGAAGCCGTGGCGGTAGGCGCTCTCGAAGGGAAGGGTGTCGCTCACCGCTCCAGTCTGGCATTGGCTGCCGCTGCGCGGCGAAGGGCCTTGTCGCAACCGGCCCGGTCGGGTACCGCCCCGCCTGCGCCCGCTGTCGGAGACCCCCGATACGGTCGGTGGGGAAGGGAGAACATGCGATACATCGAAGACGAGGGCCGGATCGTCTGGAGCGCGAGCGACCTCAAGGCCGCGGCTGAGTGCGAGTTCGCGTGGCTCCGTGCGATCGACGCGAAGCTCGGTCGCGTCGAGGCGGTCGAAGACCCCGAAGACGCGACGCTCGAGCGGGCGGGGCGGCTCGGAACGCAGCACGAGCTGCGCGTCCTCGACGACTACCGCCGCCAGTTCCCCGGGCGCGTGGTCGAGATCGCCGAGACGCGTTCCTCCGACGCCGACGGCCTGTCCGCCGCCGTGGCGCATACGCGCGCGGCTCTGGCAGACCCCGAGGCGGCGGTGATCTACCAGGCGGCCTTCTCGACGGTCGACTTCGTGGGTTTCGCCGACTTCCTCGTCCGCGTCGGCGACGCGTGGCTCGTGCAGGACACGAAGCTCGCCCGCCATGCCCGCGTCACGGCCCTCATGCAGCTCGCGGCATACGTCGATCAGCTCGACGCCCTCGGGGTGGGTCGATCGGATCGCGTCGAGCTGCTTCTCGGCGACGGCAGCACGTCCACACATGAGGTGCGCGATCTGCTGCCCGTCTTCTCGCTGCGACGCGCGCGTCTGCGCGCTCTCATCGCCGACCGCGACCTCCCTGCCGCCGCCGACGGCGCACCGATCGCGTGGGGCGACGACCGCGGCGCTCTGCGCGTCGTCGCGTGCGGCCGCTGCGCGACATGCGACCTCGAGGTCGTCGCGAACCGCGACCTGCTGCTCGTCGCGGGTATGCGCCCCGTGCAGCGCGACCGACTGCGCGCCGACGGCATCCGGACGATCGACGAGCTCGCGGCAGCTCGTGAGGCGCCGGCGCGCATGTCGTGGGACACGTTCCGCAACCTGCGCACGCAAGCGCGCCTCCAGCTCACCAGTCCGGCAGGGGGCGTCGAGGTCGCGGTCGATGACGCAGCGGCCGGGGCGACCCTCTCCGGTCTCCCTCCGATCCCGACGTACGAGGTCGTGTTCCCCAAGGCGCTGGGGGCCCTGCCCCGGCCCGACCACGGCGACCTGTTCTTCGACTTCGAGGGCGACCCCCTCTACACCGAGACGCCTGCCGCGGGCGCGTCGGCGCAGTGGGGCATCGACTATCTCTTCGGATGGGTCGACACCGCCGAGCAGTACACCCCCCTGTGGGCCCACAGCTTCGCGGAGGAGCGGGCGGCGCTCGTCGCCTTCCTCGAGTTCGTCGAGCTGCGGCGGCGATCGCACCCGAACCTGCACATCTACCACTACGCGCCCTACGAGCCCACGCACCTGCTCGCGATGGCCGCGCGACACGGGGTGGGCGAGGCGGCGGTCGACCGGCTGCTGCGCGAAGGGGTGTTCGTCGACCTGTATCCGATCGTGCGGCGGGCGCTGCGGGTGGGGTCGCGGTCGTATTCCATCAAGAAGCTCGAGCCGCTCTACATGGGCGCCCAGGTGCGCACGAGCGACGTGCAGCGGGGCGACGACTCGATCGTGCGCTACGTCGAGGCGCGCGCCCTCGACGACGCGGGTGAGCGCGACGCCGCGGCCGCGATCCTCGACGACCTCGCCGACTACAACCGCTACGACTGCGTGTCGACGCTGCGGCTGCGCGACTGGCTGGTCGACCGGGCGCGCGAAGCGGGGCTGCGTCCTTCGGTCGACGAGGAGATCGGCGAGTTCGCGTATGCGCCGTCGGTGCGCGCCGAGGCGCTGCTGCGTCGTGCTGCGGCCGTCGAGACGCCGGCGCCGCTTCCGGGCTCCGCCCCCGCCAGCCCCGAGACCCCCGCGATCCCGAGCACCGCCGAGACCCCGGGCACCCCGGGCGTCCGGCCGGCCCTCGCGCCGTCGACGGGAGCTGACGACGCCCCCGAGGCCGTCGCCACGGCGCTGCGCCTGGGTGCCGCGGCCATCGACTACTACCCGCGCGAGGCCAAGACCTTCTGGGCCACGCACTTCCTCCGGCTCCGTGAGCCGCTGTCGGTGTGGGAGGACACCCGCGACGTCGTGATCGTCGATCCCGACCGCTGCCGCGTCGTGACCGACTGGCATCAGCCGGAGGGTGCACGGGTCCCGCGACGGGTCGTCGAACTCCGCGGCAACGTCGCCCCCGGCACGCGTCTCACCGCCGACAGCACGCCGTTCGCGCTCTACGATCTGCCCGCGCCGTTCCCCGCCGAGACCAACCCGCGGTGGATCCACGCGGCGCGCACCGTGAAGGTGGTGGAGGTTCTCGACGACGGTGCCCTCGTGGAAGAGACCTCCGTGCAGGGCTTCATGTGGCAGGAACTGCCGCTCGCGCTCACCCCGGTGGCGCCGCCGCTCGCCGGAAGCCAGCAGGCGGCGATCGACGAGTGGGCAGACGCCGTGCTCGCGGCTGAGCGGATGCCCGCCGACCCCGCCACCGACCTCCTCCTTCGGCGGCGACCCCGCACGGGTCGCGGTGCGCTCGCGCACGGGGGTGCGAACGACATCGCCGACATCACCGCGACGCTTCTCGACCTCGACCGCAGCTACGTCGCGGTGCAGGGCCCCCCGGGCACGGGCAAGACCTACGTCGGCTCCCACGTCGTGGCGTGCCTCGTCCGGGAGCACGGATTCCGCGTGGGGGTCGTGGCGCAGTCCCACGCCGTGGTCGAGCACATGCTCGACCGCATCGTCGAGGCCGGAGTGCCGCGCGCCCAGGTCGCGAAGGCCCTCAAGGCCACCGCCTCCGGAGACCCCTCGTTCACCCCGATCGCCAAGAACGGCATGGCCGCGTTCATCAGCGAGCAGCAGGGCGGCTTCGTGGTGGGCGGCACCGCGTGGGACTTCACCCACACAGGCCGGATCGGGCGGCGCTCGCTCGACCTCCTCGTGATCGACGAGGCGGGGCAGTTCTCGCTCGCCTCCACGATCGCCGTTGCGGCGGGCGCTCAACGACTGCTGCTGCTGGGCGACCCGCAGCAGCTGCCGCAGGTGAGTCAGGGAACGCACCCCGAACCCGTCGACACGTCCGCGCTCGGCTGGGTTATGGACGGTGCCGCCGTCATCCCCGAAGACCGCGGCTACTTCCTGGCGCAGTCGCGCCGCATGCATCCCGCCGTTGCCGAGCCCGTCTCGCAGCTCGCCTACGAAGGGCGTCTCGAGGCGTTCCCCGATTCCGCCGAGCGCCGCATCGACGGCATCCCCGCCGGTGTCGTGCCCGTGCCGCTCGATCATCTGGCCAACGCGACGCAGTCGCCCGAGGAGGCCGACGAGGTCGTACGGATCGTGCGCGACCTCGTCGGGCGTCCGTGGACCGCGGGCGCGGGCGAGCAGCCACGGCCTCTCCAGGCCTCCGATGTGATCGTCGTGACGCCGTACAACGCGCAGCAGGTGATGGTCGAGACGGCACTGGCCGAGGCGGGCTACTCCGAGGTGCCGGTCGGTACCGTCGACCGGTTCCAGGGGCAGGAGGCGGCGGTAGCCATCGTGTCGCTCGCCGCGTCGTCGGGCCGCGATGCGCCGCGCGGCCTCGAGTTCCTCCTGCTGCAGAACCGGCTGAACGTCGCCGTCTCGCGGGCGATGCACACCGCTTACCTCGTCTACGGCACGGGGCTCCTCGACGACCTGCCGCGCACGCCGGAAGGAGTCGCACGGCTCAGCGCCTTCGCCCGGCTGGTCGGCGTGCAGAGCGACACGTAGACTCGCGGGACTATCCCAAGGAGGCCGTATGGCTGACGAAGCTCCACGCCAGTTCGAGATCGAGATGCCGGCGGAAGCGGTCGCCGGCAGCTACGCCGACTTCGCCAACGTGTGGCACACGCCCGACGTGTTCGTGATGGACTTCGTGTCGCTCGTGCGTCCGCCCCACGAAGAGACCGATGCCGAGGGGAACGCTGTCACCGTGGTGGCCGGCCGGGTGGTCCAGCGGGTGCGCATCCCTCCCGAGCAGGTGTTCGAGCTCGCCAAGGCTCTCACCCAGCAGCTCGAGTTCTGGGAGCAGGAGAACGGTCGCCGCGCGCCGAGCGACGAGTTCTGATCCGCGGCGGCGCGCCGACGATCAGACGGTGCCGTACAGACGGTCGCCTGCGTCGCCGAGTCCGGGCACGATGTAGCCCTTCTCGTTGAGGTGCTCGTCGACCGCGCCGAGCACGAGCGTGACATCGCGGTCTCCCACCTGCTTCTCGATCGCCGCGAGGCCTTCGGGGGCAGCGAGAATGCAGATCGCCGTGACGTCCTGCGCGCCACGGGCGAAGAGGAAGTCGATGGCCGCGCCGAGCGATCCGCCGGTCGCGAGCATCGGGTCGAGCACGAAGCACTGGCGGTCGCTGAGGTCGGTGGGGAGGCGCTCGGCGTAGGTCGTCGGCTCGAACGTCTCCTCATTGCGTGCCATGCCGAGGAAGCCCACCTCGGCCGTCGGCAGGAGCTTCACCATCCCCTCGAGCATGCCGAGCCCGGCGCGGAGGATCGGCACCACGAGCGGGCGCGGCTCGCTGATCCGCACCCCGATGGTCGTCGTGACCGGGGTGGTGATCTCGACGTCCTCGACGCGCACTCCGCGGGTCGCCTCGTACGCGAGAAGCGTGACGAGCTCTTCCGTGAGCTGACGGAACACGGGAGACGTCGTGCGCGCGTCGCGCAGCACCGTCAGTTTGTGAGTGATGAGGGGGTGATCGGCGACGTGCACACGCATAGAGTCCAGGGTACCTGGGCGTACGCTGGGCCCGTGAGCCTTCCCGCCAGACACGTCGACATCGTCGCTATGGCGCGGGCCCGGGAGCTGGCCGTCGAGGCGGCGGCCCACGGTGACATCCCGGTCGGCGCCGTCGTCACCGACCTCGCCGGAGACATCATCGGCGAGGGGCGCAATCTGCGGGAACTCACCGGCGATCCGCTGGCACATGCGGAGGTCGTCGCCCTTCGCGCCGCCGCTGCGGCGACGGGCTCGTGGAACCTGGAGCACTGCACCCTCGTGGTGACGCTCGAACCGTGCCTCATGTGTGCCGGAGCGATCTCGCAGGCGCGCGTGGGCCGGGTCGTGTTCGGCGCGTGGGACGACAAGGCGGGCGCGGCGGGGTCGTTGTACGACGTGCTGCGCGACCGGCGCCTGCCGCACCGCGCGGAGGTGGTCGGCGGCGTCGAGGCCGAGGAGGCCGCCGCACTCCTCCGGGAGTTCTTCCTCGCTCGTCGCGACCCCTGACGGTGCTCGACCCCGGCGGGGCTGTGAGCCCCTCCCGTCGCGGGTGATCGGTTACAGTGGCGCGATGATCGCCACCCTGTTCGCGCGAGCCGCGGCACGGCACGCTGCCGCGGGCGCAGTGCCCGTCCAGCGGCGTCCCGCGGGCGGATGGCGTTCCCTCGCCGTCATCGCGGCGACGCTGGCACTCGTCGTCGGCGGGGTGACGACCGGCGCGGCGCCGGCGACTGCCGCGACCCCGCCGGTGCCGGGGAACATCGTCGACGGCGGCTACCTCATCAGCGACGAGGCCTTCTTCGACTCCGGGTCGATGAGCGCATCCGCCGTCCAGTCGTTCCTCGAGGCCCGGGTCGCGACCTGTCGCGCGGCTCGCGGAGCCCCCGCGTGTCTCAAGGGCTTCACCGCCGATGTCCCGGCCTTCGCCGCCGACGCCTACTGCGGGGCGATCGCGAAGAAGACGAAGGCGCGGGCCTCGGCGATCATCGTGGCGATCGCGCGAGCATGCGGCATCAGTCCGAAGGTCATCCTGGTGATGCTGCAGAAGGAGCAGGGCCTCGTCACGTCGACGGCGCCGAGCACCTGGAACTATCGGGCGGCGATGGGGCAGTCATGCCCCGACGACGCCCCCTGTTCGGCGGCCGCTGCCGGATTCGTGAACCAGGTGCGCCTGGGTGCCCGCCAGCTGCAGATCTACACGAAGAAGCCCGGCTCGTTCGCCTACCGGGCAGGTGTCGTGAACACCGTCCGGTGGCATCCCGACGCCACGTGCGGCACCTCGAAGGTCTTCATCCGCAACCAGGCCACCGCCAACCTGTACAACTACACCCCGTATCGCCCGAACCTCTCGGCACTCGCCGCCGGGTACGGGACAGGCGACCCGTGCTCCGCGTACGGCAACCGCAACTTCTTCAACTACTACGTCGACTGGTTCGCGAAAGACGCGAAGACCACCGACGGAGCCCCCGCGGCGGTGTCGGCGTGCCGCACGCCGGCGAAGGCCGACGTGGCGCCCGCTCGGGGGATCGCGGTCGTCCGGCTGAACGACACGCGTGTCCGCGCCGCGCCGTCGACGATGTGCGCGTCGCGCATGCTGTCGGCTGCCCGCGGAACGCTGTACGGCGTGACCGGCACATACGCCGGGTGGCTGCGCCTGAAGACCGCGGCGGGTCAGACGCTGTGGACCTTCGGCACGAACGCCGCCTTCATCCGCACGCCCACCGTCGGGTCGACGCCCGTTCCGCTGCCCATGCCCGGGCCGGGATCGGGTGCCCCAGGCCTTCCGAAGCCGCTGCCTCCGAAGACGCCCTGACAGCGGCCGGCGTTCGCTCCGGTCGCGCCGCGCCGCCGGTCAGTCGGAGGAACTGATGATGATCGCCTCGGTCGGCGGTGCCGGCGAGGCGGGGCTGCCGAGGTAGCCGATGCGCGACAGCAGCGCACGGCGCACGGCTGCGGGGCGTTCCAGATGAGGCGTGTGCCCGACGCCCTCGAGTTCCAGCTCGGTCACCTCGCCCCCCGCGGCGCGGTACGCGGCGAGCACGTCCCGCGTCTGCGAGACCATCTCCTGCGCGGGTGCGACGTCGGCACCGGGCCAGCCCTCGATGACGCCGAGCGCTCCGAGGTGGTTGAGGTCGCAGAACGAGGTGTCGGACACCACCGCATCGAGCGTGCCGTGGATCCACAGGACGGGCGGCTTGCCGGCCAGGTCGACGATCGGCGACACGTCGAAGTAGCGCGGTGCGAGGGCGTTCAGCACACCGATGGTTCCTGCCGCGAAGCCGGGCCAGTTCGCGCTGGTGACGGTGTCGCCCGGGTAGTTGCCGGCGGCGGTGGAGGTGGTGAGCATCGCTTCGACCCAGACGTCTTCGAAGGGCGACGTGTAGTCCGCGGCGACGAACTGCGTGCGGAACACGGAGCGCGGCGAGGTCGTCGACGCGTCTCCGGTGTCGTGGTCGATGAGGCGCTGGACGAAGTCCGGGTTGGCGACGCCCGCCCCGCAACCGGCGTCGTCGTCGGTGAGGCGTGTGCCGTCGCGGCGGGTGCCGCCGAATCCGAACGGCGACACCGGAGCCTGAAGGGTGAGCGACAGGACGGGGTGGTCGAGTGAGTACTGCATCGCGACGGCCCCGCCGAGCGCCCACCCCATGAGGTGGGCGACGGGAAGCTGCAGCGCGGTGAGCACTGCGTGAAGGTCGTCGCTGAAGTCGCGCACGCCGCGCGTCGCGTCGATCGGCGCGTGCTCGGAGGTGCCGAAGCCGCGGAGGTCGACCGCGATGACCCGGATGTCGGTCGGCAGATCCTGCATCAGCTCCTGCCAGATGAGGCTGGAGGACAGGTTTCCGTGGAGGAGCACCAGGGTGCGGTCTGCAGGGGTGGCCGGGTCGTCGTCGGCGCGCTCCAGGATTCCCACAGCGAGCCGATCGGTGTCGATCACTCGCGAAGTGATGCCGTCGAAGAGTGTCATGACGTGTCCTTCTGCGTGTGGCGAGAGGGCTCCGCCGCCCATCGTCTCGACTATATCTCGCGCATCCCGAGACCGACCGGGGGGTCGCGACGTCGTTCATCGCGCTCGGCTCGGTCGGGCCCGGCTCGCGCTGGCGGAGCGCTCCTAGGATGGTGCACATGAGTGCACTTCCCCCGATCGCGATCCTCGGAGCCGGCTCGATGGGGGGCGCGATCCTTCAGGGCCTCGTGCGCTCGGGGCAGGCCCCGAACCTCACGGTGACCAACCGCACCGCGGCGCGCGCGGCCGCTCTCGACGGGCTTGACGGCGTGCGAAGCGTCGCTCTCGAGACCGATCCCGACGGCAACACGACCGCCGCCGCCCAGGCCGACATCGTGCTCATCGGCGTCAAGCCGATGATGGTGCCCGACCTGCTGCGCGAGATCGCTCCGGTGCTCCGTCCCGGGACGATCCTCGTGAGCCTCGCCGCCGGGGTGACGATCGCGACGTTCGAGTCGATCGTCGGCGACGGCATCCCGGTGATCCGCTCGATGCCGAACACGCCCGCCGTTGTGGGCAAGGCGGTCACGGGTCTCGCCGCAGGGTCCTCCGCGTCGGCCGACGACGTCGCGGTCGTGCGCCGGCTGTTCGAGACGTGCGGTGCCGTGATCGAGCTCGGCGAAGACCGCATCGACGCGCTGTCGACGATCTCGGGCTCGGGACCCGCCTACGTGTTCCTGCTGATCGAGGAGCTCACCGAGGCGGCGCGGGGCAAGGGGTTCTCCGAGGCCGACGCCCGACTCATGGCGGAGCAGACGTTCATCGGCGCGGCTGCGCTGCTCGACGCGACGGGCGAAGATCCGGCCGAGTTGCGCCGCCGCGTCACGAGCCCCAAGGGCACGACGGAGCGGGCGATCGCCGTGCTGCAGGGCGCGAACCTCTCGGGCCTGTTCGCCGAGGCCACCGACGCGGCACTCGCCCGAGCGCGCGAACTCGCCGACGGCTCCTGACCCGCAGCCGACGCGTCAGCGGTCGAGGGCGGCGAATCGCTCGATGTCGGAGTTGGTGCCCGACACGATGATGAGGTCGTGGTTGGTGACGACCGTGTTGGCCTCCGCGTAGCGGAACGGCTTGCCCGGGCTCTTCACCCCGACCACAGTCACGTTGTACTTGGTGCGCACGCCCGACTCGTTGAGTCCGACGCCGCGAATGAACTTCGGCGGGTACATCTTGGCGAGCACGAAGTCGTCGTCGAAGCGGATGAAGTCGAGCATCCGCCCGCTCACGAGGTGCGCGACGCGCTCGCCGGCCTCGCGCTCCGGATAGATGACGTGGTTCGCGCCGACGCGGGCGAGGATCTTGCCGTGCGACTGCGACACCGCTTTGGCCCAGATCTGCGGGATCTTCAGGTCGACGAGGTTCGCGGTGATGAGCACCGACGCCTCGATAGACGATCCCGTCGCGACGATCGCGACCTGGAAGTCCTGCGCGCCGATCTGCTTGAGCGCCTCGATGTTGCGGGCGTCGGCCTGGACGGCGTGCGTCACCCGCTCCGACCACTTCTGGACCAGTTCGAGGTTCGCGTCGATCGCGAGCACCTCTCGGTCGAGGCGGTCGAGCTCGCCGGCGCACGCGGCACCGAAGCGCCCGAGGCCGATGACGAGCACGGGGGCGTCGTTGCGGATCTGCTCAACCAACGATCGGCCTTTCGACGGGCAGTGAATAGTGCTGCGAACGGCTGGTGGCGGCCACGGCCGCAGCGAGAGTCACTGTACCAACGCGACCCATGAAAATGGTGGCCGCGAGCACGTAGGCGGCAGCGTCGGGGAGCTCGGCGGTGAGGCCCGTCGACAGGCCGACGGTGCCGAAACCGGAGATGACGTCGAAGAGCACCTCGGCGATCGGCGCCTGGGTGAGTTGCGCGATGGTGATCGTCGCGACGGCAACGATCGTCGCACCCCATGCGACGACGGAGAGCGCCACGCGCTGCACATCGCTCGGGATCCGGCGACCGAAGGCCTCGACGCTCTGACGCCCCTTCGCCTCCGACCACACGGCCAGGGCGAGCACCGCGAGCGTCGTGACCTTGATGCCACCCGCGGTCGACGCCGACCCGCCTCCGACGAACATCAGCATCGATCCGACGACCAGTGACGAGCCGTGCAGCTCGCCGATGTCGACGACGGAGAACCCTCCCGAGCGGGTCATCGCGGAGAGGAAGAAGGCCTGGAACGTGGTGTCCCACGCGTCCATCGAGCCGAAGGTCTTGGCGTTGTTGTACTCGAGCAGAAGGAAGACCCCGGCTCCGGCGAAGAACAGCGCGACGGTGGTGATGAGGGTGAGCTTCGCGTGGAGCGACCACCGGCGCACGTGCCATTGGTGCCGCCAGAGCGTGTAGATCACCGGGAATCCGATCGACCCGAGGAAGACGCCGACCATCAGCAGCGTCAGCATGAGGTAGTTGTCGGCGAACGGTTCGAGGCCTCCCGGGTTGGGGGTGAATCCCGTGTTCGTGAAGGACATCGCGGCGTAGTACGGCGCTTCCCACAGCGCCGTCACCGGGTCGATCTCGCTCATCAGCATCGTCGGGTACAGGAGAACTGCGAGAGCGCCCTCGATCACGAGGGTCGACAGCGCAACCGTGGACAGCAGCTGACCGACCTCGCCGAGGCGCACGGTCTGCCCCTCGTTCACGGGGCCGCCGTGAGCGCGCAGCGGGTTGGAGTCGCCGGCGGCGATCAGCTTCGCCCGGAGGCCGAGACGCTTGGAGATGACCAGGCCGAGGATCGAGGCGAGGGTCAGGACGCCCATCGCGCCGACGTTCACGCCGACGAAGACGAGCACATGACCGAAGGGCGACCAGTGAGTGGCCATGTCGACGGTGGCGAGGCCCGTGACGCAGATGGTCGACACTGCGGTGAACAGCGCGTCGGCGAGGGGCGTGGATCGACCGTCGGCGGCCGCCGCCGGCAGGGAGAACAGCGCGGTGAACACGAGGATGAGCGCCGCGAACACCAGCACCGCGTAGCGTGCGGGGGAGGACGTCGTGAGGTTCCGGAAGCGCTGCCACAGGCGCCGAACAGTCGTGAGCACTCGGTGCCGCGCACGGGCGCCGACGGTGTCGCCCGCCATGTGTCGCGCCCCTCTCGCCGAACAATCGTTGTCATGGTACTCCGACGCGAGCGCGGGCTAACCTAAGAGGATGGCGGACATCTTCGACGTGATCGCCGACGGCACCCGTCGGGACATCCTCCAGTTGCTGCGCGAACGCGGCGGCGACGGGCGGGGGACGAGTGTTTCGCAGATCGTCGCCGAGCTCGGCATCAGTCAGCCGACGGTGTCGAAGCACCTCAAGGTCTTGCGCGACGCCGAGCTCGTGTCGGTGCGCGAAGAGGGCCAGCACAGGTATTACAGCCTGACGCCCGCGCCCCTCGACGACGTCGACGAGTGGCTGATGCCGTTCGTGATGGCGGACGAGCCCGTCGCCCCGGCGGTGACGCTGCCGGAGTCGGCCGTGGCCGCCGCCGATCTCGTCGGTCGCGCAGCGGCATCGACGAAGCACGCTCTCGAGAACGTCTTCACGCGCATCTCCGGTCGCTGACGAGCCGCGGCCTGCCGGGGTCGAGAAGGCGCTGGCACGGCGTCCAACTACTTCCGCACGCGCGAAGCCCTCCGGGTCAGCGGCGTCGGCCGTGCCGGAAGAGCACCGCACCCCACACCACCGCGACCGCGATGATCACCACGCACCAGGCAAGTGCCCACGCGGCATCCGACGTGACTGCACGCCCTTCGAGGAGGGCGCGGATCGTCTCGATGATCGGCGTCACCGGCTGATGCCGTGCGACGGCCTGCAGCCATTCCGGCATGGTCTCGACCGGTACGAACGCGCTCGACAGGTACGGCACGAACAGGAGGATGAAACCGTAACCGTTCGCCGCCTCCGGTGATCCGGCGGCGAGGCCGATCGCCGCGAAGAGGTAGGTGATCGCGAGGATGTACAGCGCCACGAGCAGGACGACACCGAGCCATTCCAGCGGCGACGCGGCCGGACGGAAGCCGAGCGCGAGCGCGACGGCGATGACGATCCCCGTGGCGACGAGATTGCGCAGCAGACTCGCGACGACATGGCCGGTGAGCACCGCTCCGGCCCGCATCGGCATCGTGCGGAGCCGGTCGACCAGACCCGTGCTCATGTCGCGCGCGACGGACACCGCCGTCGACGCCGCCCCGAACCCCGCGCACAGCAGGATGATGCCCGGCACGATGTAGTCGACGTATCCGCCATCGGGCGAGATCGCTCCCCCGAAGACCTGCGTGAACAGCACCATCAGCAGCACGGGGAGGAGGATCGCCATGAGGAGCGACTCGACATCGCGCAGGGAGTGGCGGAGGCTGCGACCGATGAAGACGCTCTCCGCCGTGAGGCCCCCGATGGGCGCGGACGGTGCGGGGGAGGCGGGGGAGTCGGGGGCCGACGCGGCGCCGGGTGCGGTGCCGGCCGCGGCGATCGGTGCGGAGATGCGGGCGATGTTCATGCGAACTCCTTGGCGGGTGAGGCGGTGGGGTCGTGCTCGTCGGCGGTGCGGCCGGTGAGTGTGTGGAAGACGTCGTCGAGCGTGGGGCGTCGCACGTTCACGTCGCCGGTGAGCCCATCGGCCTCCCAGCGCTGAAGCGTCGCGCGAACACTGCGGAGCGTGCCGTCGGTGGCCGCGTCGATCCGCACGGTGCCCGCGTGGTCACGCAGTTGCACGCGTGCCTGGCCGGCCCGCGTCTTGAGCTCTCCCGGGGTGCCTTCGGCCACGATGCGCCCATCGTCGAGCACGGCGATGCGATCGGCGAGCTCGTCGGCCTCTTCGAGGTACTGGGTGGTGAGCATCACGGTGACGCCGGCGCCGGAGAGGGAGCGGATGACGTCCCAGAGCTCGCGGCGGTGGTGGGTGTCGAGGCCGGTCGTCGGCTCGTCGAGGAAGAGCACGTGAGGCGTCGTGACGAAGCTGAGTGCGAGGTCGAGTCGGCGACGCATGCCGCCCGAGTAGGTCGCCACCGGTCTGCCGGCGGCGGAGGTGAGGCCGAACCGGTCGAGCAGTCGCGCCGCGCGGTCTTTCGCAGCGGACCGGCCGAGGCCCCTGAGCCGGCCGATCATCACGAGGTTCTCGCGACCTGTGAGCACGTCGTCGACGGCGGCGAACTGCCCGGTGAGCGCGATGCGACGGGTGACGTCGCTGCGCTCGCGCTCGACGTCGAAGCCGGCGACGCGCGCCGAGCCGCTGTCGGGGGCGATGAGCGTGCTGAGGATCCCGATGGTCGTCGTCTTGCCTGCCCCGTTGGGGCCGAGGAGGGCGAAGACCTCGCCCTGCCCGACCCGCAGCGAGACGCGGTCGAGCACGGTGTGACGGCCGTACGACTTGGTGAGACTCTCGGCGTCGATCGCGTTTGTCACGGCATCCTCCTGCGGTGGGTCTGAATCGTGTATGACGTAAACGGTTTATGACGGTAACATACGGTATATGCCGTACACAATCTAGGATGAGGGGATGCCGACCGATCCCGAACTCCCCCGCGCCCTGGCCCTCGCCTGGGGTGTCGCGACCAGTCCTCAGCGCGGCCCGAAGCGGGAGATGTCGGTGGAGCGCATCGTCGAGGCGGCAGTGGAGATCGCCGACGCCGAAGGGCTGGCGGGCGTCTCGATGGCCGCGGTGGCGGCCAAGCTCGGATACACGCCGATGTCGCTGTACCGCTACGTGAGCGCGAAAGACGACCTGCTGCTGCTGATGCAGGAGGAGGCCGTGGGCCTGCCGTCCGAGGAGCTCTCCGTCGTCGACGACTGGCGAGAGGGCCTCGAAGCACTCGCCGCCAGCCAGGTCCGCATCTACCTCACCCATCCATGGCTGCTCGACATCCCGATCAGTGGGGCACCCGCGACGCCCAGCAGTGCAGCCTGGATGGATGCGGGACTCCACCTCCTGCGGCGCACGCCGCTCGACCACGCCGAGCGCCTGGCGGTCGTCCTGCTCGTCACCGGGCACTCGCGGTGGACGGGCCTCGTGCTCACGGGCTATGCGCGGACGCAGCGCGAGTCCGGTGCGAGCGAAGCGGACGTCGCCCGCAGCGAGGACGAGCTGTTCCGCACCCTGATCAGCGCCGACGCGTACCCCGCGCTGCGGGCGGCGATCGACGACGGGGTCATGACGAGCGAGCTGGACTCGTTCGCCTTCAACCTCAGCCGCAGCCTCGACGGCGTCGCCGCTTACATCGACGCTCGCGCTGCCGGGAGCTCTGCCGACGTTCCCCCGTGGTCGGAGCGTGACGATGCCGAGATCGCCGGCGACCGTCGCTACCGCGACGCCCAGAAGGCCGTGCGCGCCGCTGAGCGCGCGCTTCGTGAAGCGCGGCGCGCAGAGCGTCAGGCCGCGCGCGAGGCGCGGGAACGACTCGGCAAGCGCACGTGAGGTTCACCACATAGGCCTCACCGGTTTACACGCGTTCCTCCCACCCCATATGGTGGGAGAAACATGAGAACACGAGGGATTCCCGCAACGACGGGGAATCTCGACGAAGACTGGGAAATCGAACTGGGGAGTTGGGATGCCGGAGTTGTCCGACGTGCGTTTTTTGACGGTCGCTGAGGTGGCCGAGTTAATGCGCGTGTCCAAGATGACCGTGTACCGGCTGGTGCACGCCGGTGAACTCCCCGCCGTCCGCTTCGGTCGCAGCTACCGTGTTCCCGAGACCGCCGTCACCGCAGCCCTGCAAATGCCGGTCGCAGACGTCGGCTAGACTGTCCTGAGGCATTTTCGACGTGCCTGATCCCGGACGCGAACAGATCGCGTCCAGACCCCTGACTTAGTGAGGTTTTCCGTGGGTTCTGTCATCAAGAAGCGCCGCAAGCGCATGGCGAAGAAGAAGCACCGCAAGCTGCTTCGCAAGACTCGCCACCAGCGCCGCAACAAGAAGTAAGCAGCGGCACGACAAACGAGCGCCCCAGGCGGCCGACCTTCGGGTCCGGTCCGTCGAGGGGCGCTTCGTCATGCCCGACGGACGATTTCCGGGGCGGCCCGCGGGCACCGCGTCCCTGAGCGCGAGGCGTACGCGCGTACGTCAGGATAGAACGGTGACGACACTCACGATCATCTCCAAGCCCGACTGTCATCTGTGCGACGTGGCACGCGAGATCGTGGAGACCGTCGTGGCCGACCTGCCCGAGCCGCCCGACTCGTCTGAGGGGGAGGCCGTGGAGGTCACCGAGCTGTCGATCCTCGACGACCCGGCGCTGTACGCGCAGTGGTGGGAGAAGATTCCCGTGATCCTCATCGACGGACGGCTGCACGCGCACTGGCGGGTCTCGCCCGACCGGCTGCGGGCGGCACTCACCCGCACCACCGAACAGGAGAACCGATGACCATCCGACACGTCGTGGCGTGGAAGCTCGCCGCGGAAGACGCCGAGACCCGCGCCGAGCAGGCTGCGGAGATCGCGCGCCGGCTCTCGGGACTCGTCGGCGTGGTGCCCTCGATCCGGGCGCTGTCGGCCGGGCCGAACGCCGCCTACGGCGACGTGAACGCGGACGTCGCCGTCGTCATCGACTTCGACGACGTGGCGGGACTCGACGCCTACCAGACGCACCCCGCGCACCAGGAGGTCGGGGCGTACATCCGCAGCGTCGTCGCGGGCCGGATGGCCGTCGACTTCGAGGTCTGAGACCTACTCCCGCTCGACGACCTCCGCGTCCGGCGCGTTCGTGCGCACCGAGTCGATCCCGCCCAGAGCGCCCGACTTGGACGTGTAGCTCTCACTCGTCGCGATGACCTGGCCGTTGCCCGCCTTCAGGTTGAAGCGCCACTGCCCGCTCTTGTCGGTGAACAGCTCGAACTTTCCCGTCATGGTCGTACCTCCCGTGACGACAGCGGCACCCTCGCCGCGTCAGCGCTTACGGTAGCGATCGCCCGACGCGCTCACCAGAGGCCTGGCCGACGGCCGGGGTTGAGGGCCGGGGTGCGGGGCTCATGCCGATGCCGTCGGCCCCCCGGTCGCGCGAGGGCGGACGACCACGGGCGCGTCGGCGAACGCGATCCGCACGACGTCGTCGTACTCGGTGCGCTCGGATGCCGCGTGCTGCACCGTGATCATCGTGCCGTCGCCCGTGCGCACGAGGGTGCGCCGGTAGCTGCCGAGGAAGGTGCTCTCCTGCACCGTGGTCGCCACGCCGCCCGCGGCGACGATCCGCACGTTCTCGGGACGGACGAACACGTCGACCGCGGCATCGCCCCCGGCGTACAGGTCCGCCGCGTGGGCGTGGAGCGGGAGCTGCTGGCCCCACACGTCCACCGTCGCCCCGCGGAGGATCCCGGGCACGATGCTCGAGACCCCGACGAACGCCGCCACCGCCGGCGACGACGGTCGCAGGTACAGGTCCTCCGGCGATCCCACCTGCTCGATGCGTCCGGCGTTCATGACGGCGATGCGGTCGGATACCGCGAGGGCCTCCTCCTGGTCGTGCGTGACGAAGACGGTGGTGATGCCCAGGCGCAGCTGGATGCGGCGGATCTCGTCGCGCAGCTGCACCCGCACCTTCGCGTCGAGCGCAGACAGCGGCTCGTCGAGCAGCAGCACGCGGGGCTCGGTGACGAGCGCGCGGGCGAGCGCGACCCGCTGCTGCTGCCCGCCTGAGAGCTGGTGCGGGTACCGGTCCGCGAAGCCGGACAGCCCGACGAGGGCCAGCGCGTCGGCCGCCTTCGCTGCCGCGGGAGCCTTCGCCACACCCCGGCGGCGCAGCCCGAAGGCGACGTTGTCGATCACGCGCAGGTGCGGGAACAGGGAGTAGGACTGGAAGACCATTCCGATGTCGCGCTTGTTGGTCGGGACGCGGGAGACATCGCGCCCGCCGAGCAGCACGGCCCCGCCGCTGGAGGGCTCGAGGCCCGCGAGCACCCGCAGCGCCGTCGTCTTGCCGCATCCCGACGGTCCCAGCAGCGAGACGAACTCGCCCGGGGCGATGTCGAGTGTGAAGTCGTGCAGCACCCGGGTGCTGCCGTAGTCCTTCACGACGCCGCGGAACTCGACGCGGGTGCCCTCGCGCGCGTCGGCGAGCAGGGCGTTGTCGGTCGTGCGGGGCAGGGCGCGCACGGGTGTGTCGGCGGCGGTCATGAGGAGGCCTTTCCGGTGCGGATGCGGGTGCTCGGCCCCGCGACGCGGGAGATGAGCAGGAGGAGCAGGAAGACGAATGCGAGCGAGAGGAGCGTGAACATCGCCGAGGCGTAGGGGTCGATCTTGTTCGAGACCACGAGCGCCGTCTGCAGCACCTGACGGTTCAGCAGCGATGCGATCGTGAACTCGCCGAGGACGACGGCGACCGAGATGAGCGACGCGGCCAGGAGGCCTTGGCGGAGGTTCGGGACGAGCACGTGCACGATGACCTCGAGCCAGCTCGCTCCGAGCGATCGCGCGGCCTCCGCGAGCGTCTTCAGGTCGATCGACTCCATCGAGGCGCGGATCGCGCGGTAGGCGAAGGGCAGCACGGTGACGCCGTAGGCGAAGGCGAGGGTCCAGGTGCCCGTGCCGACCGTGCGCCCGATCTGCAGGTAGATGGGGGCGAGTCCGACCACGAGCACGATCGCCGGGATCGAGATCGGCAGCAGCGCCACGAATTCGAAGGGGCGGGCGAGCGCGGGGAACCGCAGGTCGATGAGGATCATCGTCGGCAGGAGCAGCAGCAGGACGATCGCGACGGTCACGACGGCGAGCACCGTCGAGTTGACGAGCCCCGTCGTGACCGGCGACAGCACGTGGGTGTTGGCCGGGTCGAAGACGCGCACCCAGTTCGCGACCGAGTACCCGCCCGTCGCGGAATCGCGGAGCGTGTAGAGCGCAGTCGCGACCAGGGGGATCGCGAACAGGGTGCCGACGAGCAGACCGATCACCCACCGTGCTCCGCGGGAGGGAGCGAGGGCGGTCATGCCTGCCACCTCGCCGCGCGCGACTGGATGAGCGCGTACAGCCACATCACGATTCCGACGACGGCGACCATGCCGAGCGCGAGCGCACCGGCGAGATTCTCGCGGCCGAGCACCGTCTCGCTGGTCAGTGCGGCCCGGATCTGGAGCGGCACGATCTGCGAGCCCTGGCTGGCCAGGGCGGCGGCTGTCGCGTACGACGAGAACGCGTTGGCGAACAGGAGCAGCAGGCTCGCGAGGAACGACGGTGCGAGCACCGGCAGGCCGACGCGGGTCCAGAAGCTCAGCCGCGTGCCGCCCAGCACCAGGTTCGCCTCGGTCCACTGCGGTTTCAGCGCCGTGAGTGCCGGGAGGAACGTGATGACCATGAGCGGCACCTGGAAGTAGATGTAGGGGAGGATCAGCCCCGGCACGGAGTACAGCCAGGTGCCCGGCTGCAGGTCGATGCCGAAGCCGTCACGGAGCGCGACCGTGACGACGCCCTGCACGCCGATCGTCGCGATGAAGACGAAGGCGAGCATGACACCGCCGAACTGGGCGAGCACGCCGGCTGCGGCATCCATCGTGCTGCGCACGAACCCGGTGGGTGGGAGGCCGAGCGCCGCGTAGCAGACGAGGGCGCCGATCACGGCGCCGGCGACGGCGGTGAGGGCCGACAGCCACGTGGTGTTCCAGAACGTCGTGACGATGACCGGATCGGCCAGCGCCGCGAGGTTCGCCCACGTGAAGGCGCCGTCGCCGTCGACGAACCCCGTGGCGATCGCGAGGACCGTAGGGAGCGCGAGGAACAGCGTGAGGTATGCCGCGAACGGCACCAGGCCGACCCACGCCCACGAGCGGGAGCGCGCCGCACCCCGAGGCGGGACGAGGGGTCCCGCCTCGGGGAGCGCGATGGCGGTCGCGGTCACTGGACCGCCGATGCCCACTTCTCGCCGAGCAGGGTGCCGGCCGACGTGCTCTGCTCCTCGGTGGGCACGACGGTGGTCGCCGGCGCGGCGGGCAGTGCCGCCGCGAGCTCCGCATCGATCGTGCCCGCCTCGGTCATCGCCTCCATGCGCGCGGGGCGCGCACCGCCCTTGAGCCACAGGTTCTGCACCTCGTCGCTGTAGAGGAACTCCTGCCACAGCCGGGCCGCCGCGGGATGCGGGGCGTCCTTGTTGATGGCCTGGTTGTAGTAGCCGGCGTAGCCCGTGCCGTCGAACACGCGCACCTTCCACGCGGGGTTGGTGGCCGCGTGCGTCGCGTTGAGGTAGTCCCAGTCGAACACCACCGGCGTCTCGCCGCTGGTGATGGTGCCGGTGGTGACATCGACCTTCAGCAGGTTGCCGGCCCTCTGGAGCTCGGAGAAGAAGTCGATCCCCGGCTGGAAGTCGTCGAGCGTCCCGCCGTTCTGCACGGTCGCGAGGCCCACGGCGGCGAAGGCCGCCCCCGCCTGCGTGGGGTCGCCGTTGATGGCGACGGCACCCTTGTACGACGGGTCGAGGAGATCGGTGAGCGCGGCGGGCTCGTCGAAGCGGCTGGAGTCGTAGCCGACCGACATGTACCCGCCGTAGTCGCCCACGAACAGGCCCGAGGGCTCCTTGAGCGCGTCGGGGATGTCATCCCACGTCTGCACCTTGTACGGGGCGAAGACGTCGGTGTTCTGCAGGGCGACGGTCAGCCCCAGGTCGAACACGTCCGGCGCGGTGTCGAGTCCGTGGTTGGTCTCGGCGGCCTGGATCTCCTCGGCGCTGGAGATGTCGGGCGACTGCTCCTGCACGGCGATCTCGGGGTAGCGCGACGCGAACAGGTCGATGATCTCGCCGTAGTTCGCCCAGTCGCGGGGGAGGGCGATGACGTTGAGCGCGCCCTCGGCCTTGGCCGCCGCCTCCAGGTCGGCGAACGTGCCGACGTCGGCGAGGCTCGTGGCGGTGGCCGCATCCACGCCGGAGTCGTCCGCGTCGGCGGCGGGCGTGCCGGTGGATGCGCAGGCGGCCAGCGCGATCGCGGCCGCCGGGATCAGCGCGATGATGGCGCTCGCGCGCCGGGTACGGGTCGTACGCATGGGTTTCCTCTCGGGTGTCGCACACGCTCGACGCAGGGCGGCGTGTGCGGGGACGAGAGGAAACTACGGATGCCGGATGACGGCCGGGGGCGGAGATGATGAACGTCCCGTG
This sequence comes from uncultured Actinomycetota bacterium, assembly GCA_963789095.1. Taxonomy (GTDB): domain Bacteria; phylum Actinomycetota; class Actinomycetes; order Actinomycetales; family Microbacteriaceae; genus Microbacterium. Next base: position 62,441 of record CAWBJK010000005.1, on the reverse strand, counting down.
GCCGGTGGGCGACGGGACGTTCACGTGCGGCGGGTCGGTGCTGCCGGGCTCTGCCGGAGGCGCCGCGGCGACCGGGGCGGGGAGCCCGTCGTGTCAGGGAGCCAGACGCGTCGGGCCGCGGAAGAGGTAGGTGACCTCGCGGATGGAGTCCTGGCCGAGCAGCAGCATCAGCACGCGGGCGAGGCCCATGCCGAAGCCGCCGTGCGGCGGGGCGCCGTAGCGGAAGAAGTCGAAGTAGAACGCGAGGTGCTCGGGGTCGAGGCCCTTCTCGCGCGCCTGCACCTCCAGCACGTCGACGCGGTGCTCGCGCTGCGCGCCGGTCGTGATCTCGACGCCCTTGTAGAGCAGGTCGTACGACTTCGTGAGCCCGGTCTCGGGGTCGCGCATGTGGTAGAACGCACGGATCTCGGGGTGGTAGTCGGTGATGTAGACGAACTCGTGACCGTACGTCTCCTGCACGTGCGCCGAGATCTGGCGCTCGCCCTCGGGGTCGAGGTCGCCGTCGGTACGGGGGATCTCGTAGCCGCGCGCCTTCACGATCTCCCGCGCCTCCGCGAGGGGGATGCGGGGGAAGGGGAGCGCCGGCACGACGACATCGATGTCGAACAGCTCCTTGATCTCGTCGCCGTGCTTGTCCTTGACCGCCTGGATCGCGGACTGCAGGAGCTCCTCCTGCATCGCGGCGACGTCTTCGTGCGAGTCGATCCAGCTGATCTCGGCGTCGATCGACGTGAACTCGGTGGCGTGGCGGCTCGTGAACGACGGGTCGGCGCGGTACACATCGCCGATCTCGAAGATCTTGCCGAAGCCCGCCGACTGCGCCATCTGCTTGAAGAACTGCGGCGACTGGGCCAGGTAGGCCGTCTTCTCCTCGAAGTAGGGCACCTCGAACAGCTCGGCGTTCGACTCCGACGCCGACGCCATGAGCTTGGGCGAGTGGATCTCGATGTAGTCGCGCTCGATCCAGTAGGTGCGCATCGCGTGCTCGAGGGTCGTCTGCACGCGGAAGATGAGGTTGTTGCGGCGCTGGCGCAGGTCGAGGAAGCGCCAGTCCATGCGCTTGTCGAGGCCGCTGTCGGCGGCGATCGGGCGTCTCGGGGAGGGCGGCGGCGGCCACGTCGAGCGCGCCGATCTTGATCTCGACGCCGCCGAGCTTCACGCGCTCGTCGTGCTTGAGGTCACCGGTGACGGTGAGGAACGTTCCCGTCGTGAGCTCCGAGATGAGCGACGTGAGCGCGAGCGCATCGGCATCCTGCTCGACGCCTTCCGCGTCGGCGGCGGGGCGCGTCGCCGGGTTCACGAGCTGCACGGCACCCGTCTCGTCGCGCAGGATGACGAACTGCACCTTCTTCTGGTCACGGACGGTCTCGACCCATCCCGACACCGAGACGGGGCCGTCGACACGGGACTGCAGCTGGCTGACGAGAACGCGTTCACTCACCGGACCAGTCTACGTGCGCTCTCGTCGGGGGTTTTCCCGAGCAGGGCGGAGGGCTAACCCCCAGGTTCGGGGGTGGACGGTGCCCTAGCGTCGTAGGTATGACGACAGCACCCGACGGCTCCTGGCTCTCGGTCCTCGTCGACGGCGTCGTCTCTCTCATGGACGTGATCGGCGCGCCGGGTGCGGGCATCGCGATCGCGCTCGAGAACCTCTTCCCGCCCCTGCCGAGCGAAGTCGTGCTGCCGATGGCGGGTCTTGCGGCCTCGCACGGGTCGTTCACGCTCGCCGAGGCGCTGCTGTGGACGACGGCGGGATCGGTCGTCGGCGCGTTCCTGCTCTACGGACTCGGTGCCTGGCTCGGCCTCCCGCGGCTGCGCGCGATCGCCACCCGGGTGCCACTGCTGCACGTCGAGGACGTCGACCGCACCGTCGCGTGGTTCTCGCGCCATGGCGGCAAGGCCGTCTTCTTCGGGCGGATGATCCCCATCTTCCGGAGCCTCATCTCGATCCCCGCGGGTGTCGTGCGAATGCCGATGTGGCGGTTCGGGCTCCTCACGCTGGCCGGATCGGCCGTCTGGAACTCGGTGTTCGTGCTCGCCGGGTTCTTCCTCGGGGAGTCGTGGCACGTGGTCGAGGCGTACGCCGACGTGCTGCAGTACCTCGTCATCGGGGGCACAGCCCTCGCCGTCGGGTTCTTCGTGGTCACGCGGGTGCGTCAGCTGCGCGGCCGCCGCGGCGACCCCGATCCCGCCTGACACGGCGCGCCGCCGCGTCCTCCTCCGTGCCGCGTGCTCCTCCGTGGCGCGTGCTCTCAGCCTGCCCATAGTCGCCGCCCACGTAGACTTGAGGAGTGCCCGCCGAACGCCTCCATCTCGTGCGCCATGGGGAGGTCCACAACCCCCAGCGCGTGCTCTACGGACGGCTGCCGCACTTCGGCCTGAGCGTCGACGGGCGCGGCATGGCGCGCGCCGCCGCCGAACACGTCCACGACCAGAGCCGCCGGGTCACAGCGCTCTACGCGTCGCCGCTCCAGCGGGCGCAGGAATCTGCGGAGCCGTTCGCCGAGCTGTTCGGACTCGAGCCCATCGTCGACGAGCGCGTCATCGAGCCCACCAACGTCTTCGAGGGTCGCCGCATGAAGCGGGCCCTCATGAACCCGCTCAACTGGCGCCACCTCCGCACGCCGTCGCTCCCCAGCTGGGGCGAGCCCTACACGCAGGTCGTCGCCCGCATGGACGCCGCGATGCGCGACGCATGGGATGCGGCCGCGGACGGGGACGCCGTCATCGTCTCGCACCAGCTCCCGATCTGGATCACGCACCTCGCCGTCGCCGGGGCACCCCTGCGGCACGACCCGCGGCAGCGACGCTGCGCCCTGTCGTCGGTCACGAGCTTCGAGCGCGACGGCGACCACTGGCGGGAAGTCGCATACGCCGAGCCGGCGCAGGTCGCCGGCGCCATCGATGTGGGAGCCGTCTGATGCCGACCGTTCGTCCTCGCATTCGTGCGAGCCGTGCGGCGGTCGCCGCGCTCGCCGCCGCGCTCGCCGTCTCCCTGGTCGGGTGCAACGAGGTGAGCGCCGGGATCGCCGACGACTACAAACAGGGCACGAACCAGGGCTTCGTCTCGGGCGACGGACGCGTGCAGGAGATCCCCGCGGCCGAGCGCGGCGAGGCGATCAGCTTCACCGGCACGGCCGTCGACGGGTCGACCGTGTCGAGCGACGATTTCGCGGGCGACGTGCTGGTGCTCAACTTCTGGTACGCCGGCTGCGGTCCGTGCCGTGTCGAGGCCCCCATCCTGGAGAGCACGTACACCGAGAAGAAGGACGACGGTGCGCACTTCCTCGGGGTCAACATCTACGACGGTCCCGAGCAGGCCACCGCGTTCGAGCAGACGTACGGCATCACGTACCCGTCGCTGCTCGCCCGGGAAGACGCCGAGCTCAAGCTCGCGTTCGCGTCGTGGACGCCGCTGAGCGCCGTGCCGATCACGCTCGTGCTCGATCGTGAGGGCCGTGTCGCGGCGCGCTTCATCGGGGCGGTGCGCGACGACACGTCGCTTCCGACGATCGTCGGCGACGTGCTCGCGGAGTCGACGTGAGCCCGGGCGAGATCGTCTTCGACGGCGCCCTCTGGCTCGCGATCCCGATCGCGCTGCTCGCGGGACTGGTCTCCTTCCTCTCGCCGTGCGTGCTGCCGCTCGTGCCCGGCTACCTCGGCTTCATCGGCGGCGCGGTCTCCGGTGGCGCACGCACGGGCGCCGTCGCCACACGCACCCGCACACGGCTCGTGGCCGGGGTGCTCCTGTTCATCGCCGGTTTCACCGTCGTGTTCGTCGCCATGGGGGTGCTCGCCGGCACCCTTGGCGGCTTCTTCGTGCAGTACGGCGACATCATCTCGCGCGTGCTGGGCGTGATCGTCATCCTCCTCGGACTCGTGTTCGTCGGGGTGTTCGGTCTCGCGCAGCGCACCTTCAAGCCGCAGGTGCGCAGCGGGCTCGGCCTCATCGGAGCGCCGCTGCTCGGAGTCGCGATGGGCGTCGGCTGGGCGCCGTGCATCGGTCCCACGTACACCGCGATCCTGTCGATCTCGCTCACGCAAGGCGACCCGTGGCGGGCCGGCGTGCTCGCCGTGGCCTACTCGCTCGGTCTCGGCATCCCGTTCCTTCTCATCGCGCTCGGATTCGGATGGGCTACGCGATCGGTCGCGTTCTTCCGCCGCCACATCCGCACCGTCAACATCCTCGGAGGCGTGCTTCTCATCGTGCTCGGAATCCTGATGGTCAGCGGTGTGTGGACCGCGCTCATGTCGTCGCTCACGGGGGTGATCGGAAGTGTCGAGCTCCCGCTCTGACTCCCGGACGACGGGGGAGGCGCGCACCGCCGCCGATCCGCTGCGGCCCGCCGATCACGCCGACTCGGCGCCCACGGGCATCACCCAACCGCAGCTCGGCGTCGCCGGCTGGCTCCGCTGGGGATGGCGCCAGCTCACGAGCATGCGGACAGCTCTCGTGCTGCTGCTGCTCCTCGCGATCGCGGCGATCCCGGGTTCGATCGTGCCGCAGCGTTCGGCCGACCCGAACGGCGTGACGCAGTGGCGCACCGACAATCCCGACCTGTTCCCGATCCTCGACGGGCTGCAGATGTTCGACGTGTACACGTCGGCGTGGTTCTCGGCCATCTACCTGCTGCTATTCGTGTCGCTGATCGGGTGCGTCATCCCGCGCACGTCGCACCACTGGAAGGCGATGCGTGCGCGCCCGCCCCGCACACCCGCGCGACTGGCGCGGCTCGACGACCACACCGCACGCGTCGTCGACCTGCCGGACGGCGCCGACGCCGGAGCGGCAGCCGCCGAGGCGGTCGCGGTGGCGGAACAGCAGTTCCGCAAAGCCGGGTACCGCGTGGAGCGGTACGACACGGGAGCGACGGCCTCGGTCTCGGCCGAACGCGGCTACCTGCGCGAGACCGGCAACCTCGTGTTCCACGGCGCCCTCGTGGGAGTGCTGCTCTCCGTGGGCATCGGCGGCGGTCTCACGTACACGGGCCAGACCGTCGTGACCGAAGGTGACAGCTTCGTCAACTCGATCGGCCTCGGCTACACGTCGTTCAACCCGGGGCGGTTCGTCGACGTCGAGAGCCTGCCTGCGTATGCGCTGTCGCTCGACCGCTTCGACGTCTCGTACACCCCCCTCGGCGAGCCCGGGCAGGGTCAGGCGGGCGACTTCGCCGCGCACATCACCGTCACCCAGCCGGGCTCTGCGCCGCGCGAGGACGTCGTGCGCGTCAACCACCCCGTCGACCTCGCCGGCGACCGCATCTACCTGATGGGCAACGGCTACGCGCCGACGATCACCGTGCGCGACGCCGACGGCGACGTCGTCTTCCGCGAAGACGTCGAGTTCCTGCCGCAGACGGCGAGCATGACCTCGCTCGGCGTCGTGAAGGTGGCCGACGGCCTGTCGGAGCAGATGGGGCTCGTCGGCTTCTTCTATCCGACCGCCGCGAACCTGCACAGCGGCGCCATGACCTCGGCGTTCGGCGACCTCCTCAATCCCGTCCTCACCCTCGACGTGTACACGGGAGACCTCGGCATCGACGACGGCACGCCGCGCTCGGTGTACGCCCTCGACACCGGAGACATGGAGCAGCTCACCGGCCGCGCCATCGGCGTCGACTCCCTGGAGCTTGCGCCGGGCGACACCGCCGACCTCCCGAACGGGCTCGGCACGGTCACCTTCGAAGACGCGACCGACGCCGGCGCCCCCGAGTCGGTCAAGCGCTACGTGTCGCTCTCGATCCACCGCGACGTCGGCGCCCCGTGGGTGCTCGCTTTCGCCGTGCTCGCGGTGCTCGGCCTGCTCGCGGCGCTCTTCGTGCCACGCCGGCGCATGTGGGTCAAGGCGACCCCCGACGGATCTGCGGTGCGCATCGAATACGCCGGACTCGCCCGCGGCGAAGACCCGACGCTCGGCGAGGCGGTGGAGCGGCTGGCCGCCGACCACCTCGCCGCCTTCACCCCCGTGTCCGGTGCCGGCGCCGGTGCCGGAGACGACGCCGCGACCACTGATGTCCCGAAAACCGCGAAAGTAGACTGAGACGCATGCTCGACGCCGTGAATCCCCTCGACGAGATCTCGAAGCTGCTCGTGTGGACGGCGGTCGCCATCTACACCCTGGCGTTCGCCGCCTATGCGATCGACCTCGCCCGTCGCTCCGACCTCGCCGTCAAGGCGAAGGACGCCGCCGATGCGCGGGTGCTCGTCGGTGCCGGAAGCGCCGTGGGCGGCTCGGCCATCGCCGAGGTGCGCGCGCAGGAGGCCGCCGCCAAGGCCGACCTCGACGCGCGGATCGGCGACCGCAAGCGCTACCTGTGGGCGCGCATCGGCACGTCGCTGAGCGTGCTCGGGTTCCTCTTCCACCTCGGCGGCACCGTGCTCCGCGGGATCGCCGCCGAGCGCGTGCCGTGGTCGAACATGTACGAGTTCGCCCTCACCGGCACGCTCCTCATCGTCGCCGTGTATCTCGGTGTGCTGTTCCGCTACGACCTGCGGTTCCTCGGATCGTTCGTCACGGGACTGACGGTCGTGCTGCTCGGGGGTGCGACCCTCGCGTTCTATGTCCAGGTCGTGCCGCTCGCCGATCCGCTCAAGAGCATCTGGCTCGTCATCCACGTGTTCGTCGCGTCGCTCGCGACCGCGTTCTTCGCCCTCGCGTTCGCGCTGTCGGTGCTGCAGCTCATGCAGGCGCGGCGAGAGCGCCTCGCGACGGCCGCAGCATCCGACGCGAGCGACGCGGGCCGTCGCGCGCCCCGCTTCCTGCGCACGCTCCCAGGCTCCGACGCGCTCGAGTCGCTCGCCTACCGGTTCACGATCATCGGCTTCATCCTCTGGACCTTCACTCTCATCGCCGGCTCGATCTGGGCCAACGACGCGTGGGGCCGCTATTGGGGCTTCGACACCAAGGAGGTGTGGACGTTCGTGATCTGGGTGCTGTATGCCGGATACATCCACGCCCGCGCCACCCGCGGCTGGCGCGGCACCCGGTCGGCGTGGCTGTCGATCGTCGGCTTCGCGGCCGTCATGTTCAACTTCACGATCGTGAACATGTTCTTCAAGGGCCTGCACGTCTACAGCGGCCTGAACTGACAACGCGGGCCGCCACCCGCGCTGCGGGGGTGCGCGGTCGCTCGCGTTCACAACTCCGGAGATCCCGTGCCGCTCTGCGCGGCGCCCCGCGTGATTCCGCGGGGCGCCGCGCGAAGGGGGCGCACTTCTCCGGAGTCATGAACGGCCCGGTCGCGACACGCCGAAACGCCCCGCGCCGGAAGGCGGGGGCGCTTCGGCTCGGAACGCGGGTCAGGCGGCGGCGGGCGCGGCCCGCAGCACGGCGCGGGCGTCGGTCGTGCGGCGACGGGCGACGACCAGCACGGTGGCGATGAGCGCGAGCGCCGCCCACACGATCATCCCGACGAGCCCGGCCGTGACCCCGCCGGCGGGTGTGAGCGCGGCGACCAGCGCGTTGTACGCAGGCGCGGTGGGCATCAGCATCGCGATCGACGACAGCACCCCCGGCACCGTCGACACGACGCCCGTCGCGACAGCCAGCACGCCGACGAGCGCGGCGATCCACCGGCCCGCTCCGCCGAACACGGCCACGAGTGCCTGGTTCACCGCCGCGAAGGCGACACCGGCGACCACGGCGAGCACCGCGAACACCGACCAGTCGGCCGCATCGTAACCGGCGGCCATCTGCACCACCACGGCGACGAGCAGTCCCTGCGCGGCACCGATCGCGGCGGCCGGGAGCAGGTTGCGGACGGCGAGTACAGCGGACGGGCGCCGCGAACTGAGCGCCCCGCGGGGCACGGCCTGCAGCACGACGAACGACCCGAGCGCACCGAACCACAGCGCGAGCATCGTCAGCAGCGGCACGGCCGACGCACCGAACAGCGACGATCCGACGCCCTCTGCGGCGACGGGGTTCGCGACGACGGAGGCCAGGTCGGTCGCCTCGTCGTCGGAGTACGTGGGAATCGCGTCGACGGCGGTGTGGAGACCGTCGGCGAGCTCGCCGGTGCCGTCGGCGAGCTGCGCGACGCCGTCGGCCAGCTGGTCGGCGCCCTCGGCGAGCTCGCCCGCGCCGCCGCTGAGCTGCTGCGCTCCCGACGCGAGGGCCCCCGCGCCGTCGGCGATGCCCGTGGCGCCGGTTCCCAGCTGGGTGGCTCCGCCCGCGAGGGCGCCCGCGCCGTCGGCCGACTGGTCGACGCCCCCGGCGAGTCGGCCGAGGCCGTCCGCGAGGGTGCGCACGTTCCCGGCGATCGTCGTCAGCTGTCCGGCGAGCTCCCTCGGGGCCTCGGCGGCGAACGCGGCGAGTCCGTCGCGCGTGTAGCCCGCGAGGGTCTCGGTGCCGGCCGCTGCCGTCGCGGCACCCTGCGCACCGTCGAGGAGCGCCGCGAGCTGGTCGCAGTAGGCGGGCGCCGCGCCCGATACGGTGCACTGCGCCGACAGAGCGGCGAGCCCGTCGGCGACGCCTGCGGTCGCATCGGCGGCGATCCCGGCGGTGTCGGCCGTCTGAGCGGCCACGCCGGTGAGTTCGGACGGCACGATGCCGTCGGCCGTCAGCGTGTCGGCTCCGGCCTCCACCCCGTCGGCGAGCTGGGTCGCGCCGGAGGCGGCGTCGCGGGTCTTGTCGGCGATGGTGAGGAGTCCGTCCTGGAGCTTCGCTGCGCCGTCGGCGATCCCGTCGGCACCCGTGGCGAGCTTCCCCGCGCCGTCGCCGAGCTGCGCTGCTCCGTCGCCGAGACCGGCCGCTCCATCGGCGATCTTCCGCGCGCCGCCGGGCAGGGCCGCGGCGCCGTCGGCGGCGTCGTCTGCCCCGTCGGCGAGCTTCGTCGCGCCGTCGGCGGCGTCGCCCAGCTGGTTGCCGAGGGTGGTGAAACCGAGGAAGACGTTCTCGAGGTAGACGGTCGACAGCTGCTCGCCCATGAGCGACGCCGCGGCCTGCGTGACCTGCGCCGTGATGGCGTCGTCGACGATGAGCGCGTCGGGCGCCGTCTGGACGGAGATCGTCGCCTGCTCGGGCGTCTTGCCGGGGGCGGTCGAGGTGGCGGCGGACGAGAAGTTCTCCGGGATCGTGACGATCGCGTCGTACGTGCCGTCGGCGAGGCCGTCGCGCGCATCGTCCGTGTTGGAGATCGTCCAGTCGAGGTTGCTGTCCTGTTCGTCGGAGCCCTCGACGAGGCCAGCGGTCAGCTGGCGGCCCAGCGGCACCGTCTGGCCGTCGATCGTGACGGGAGCATCGTCGTTGACGATGGCCGCGCGCAGCCCGTCGAGGCGCTCGGCCGGGTTGTACAGCGCCGCGATGAGGATGCCGCCGATCACGACCGGCAGCAGCAGGATGCCGATCAGCGTGAGCCACGTCACCGGCTTGCGGGAGCGTGCGCGTTCCAGGGGGAGGGTCATGAGATCACCTGCGAGTCGATGTGGTTCTCGGTGGTGCCGACGGCGAGGGCGAGCGCGGTGACGCTCGGCCGGTGCGCGTCGGCGAGGAGGTCGAGGGCGGCACCGTCGCGCCGAGCGGTCGCGACGATCGTGAGCGGGGCGGGGGAGCCGTCGCGGCGCGTTGCCGACGCCGTGGCGGCGTCGCGCAGGAGGGCGGCGGCCTGGTCGCGATCGGCGCCGGTGATGCTGTCGATTCCGTCGATCACCACCAGCCGTGTGCCGCCGGCGAGGGCGCGCCGCAGTTCGCGGAGCGGATCGTCGGCGCCGTCGGCGAGGAGCGCGACGCCGACGTGCGCGCGCACCCAGGGTGCGCGGCCGGGCAGGAGGTGACCGGCGACGCGCAGGCGCCCTTCGGCGGGCGCCAGACGGCCCGCGACCATGAGAGCGAACGCGCGGGTGGCCCGCGGGTCGTCCGCCGTGACGAGGAGCGTGCCGCCGTGGTCGAGGCGGAATCCGGCCTCGGAGAAGAGGACGACGTCATCGGCATCGCCGTCGGCGCCGGAGCGGACCGTCACACCCTCGCCGACGACGGCGGCGGCGTGGGCGTCGTCGGGCCAGTGCGCCAGCGACAGCTCCCGTTCGACCGCTTCGCCCTCGATGTCCAGGTGAGGGAGGCGTCGCTCGAGCCAGGCCGGCATCCACCACGCCTTCTCGCCCAGGAGCGCCATGACCGCGGGCACGAGCGTCATCCGGACGAGGAAGGCGTCGACGGCGATCCCGACGGCCAGGCCGAGCGCGATCGGTTTGATCGACGAGTCGCCCTCGGGCACGAAGGCGGCGAAGACCGCGAACATGATGACGGCGGCAGCGGTGACGACGCGGGCGGAGGCGGTGAAGCCGCTGCGGACCGCGCCGATGGCGGTCTGGCGGTCGCCGCGGCCGCGGCGTGCCCGTCGGGCGTGGACGAAGTCTTCCCGCATGCGGGAGACGAGGAACACCTCGTAGTCCATCGCGAGGCCGAACAGCACCCCCATGAGGATGATCGGCATGAAGCTGATGACGGGACCGGTGCGGGTGACATGCAGCAGGTCGGCGAACCAGCCCCACTCGAAGACGGCCGCGACCACGCCGAACGCGGCGGTGACCGACAGCAGGTAGCCGACCGCGGCCTTGACGGGCACCCAGATCGAGCGGAACACGATCATGAGGAGCACGAGCGAGAGGCCGACGACGAAGATCCCGAACGGCAGGAGGGCGGCGCCGAGGCGATCGGAGATGTCGATGCCGACGGCGGTGAAGCCCGTGACCTTCAGGTCGACGCCGTACTCGTCGAGCAGGCGGTCGTGGGCGGCGCGGAGCTCCCTCACGAGGTCGGCGGTCGCCGGGTCGTCGGGTGCGGTCTCGGGGACGATCTGGACGAGGCCGGTGTCGGCGGTCTCGTTGGGGGTGGCGAGCGCGACCTCCTTGACCCCGGGGAACTGCTCGATCTCGGCCTTGAGGTCGTCCATGAGTCCGAGCGGATCGGTCGAGGTGACGATCGTCCCGGTCATGATGAGCGGACCGTTGGAGCCGGGGCCGAAGTGCTCCGCGGTGAGGTCGAACGCCTGGCGCGCCTCGCTCTCCTTGGGCTGCACGCCCGCGTTGGGAAGGGCGAGGTGGAGGCTCGCCGAGGGGATCGCGACGAGGCCGAGCCCGACGACGACGGCGAGTGTCGTGACGACGGGGTGGCGGGTGACCATCGTGACCCACCGCTCGGCGAAGCCCGTGCGCCGCGTGGCGGAAGCCGCGCCCGTCGTCTTGCGGATGCGGCGTTCCCGACGCGGGCGGCCCATGACCCGGCCCTTCGCGAATCCGAGGAGGGCAGGGGTGAGCGTGAGCGAGACGATCACGGCGACGGCGACCGCGACGGCGGCGGCGATGCCCATCGTCGTGAGGAAGGGGATGCCCGCGAAGCCGAGGCCGATGAGCGCGATCAGCACCGTGACACCGGCGAAGACGACGGCCGAGCCCGCGGTGCCCGTCGCGCGTGCCGCCGACTCCTCGGGGTCGACGCCGGCGCGCACCTGGTCCTGATGCCGGGCGACGATGAACAGAGCGTAGTCGATGCCGACCGCGAGCCCCAGCATGAGCGCCAGCATCGGGGTGGTGGAGGAGATGGAGGTGAACGCGGAGGCGAGGAAGATCAGCACGATCGACAGGCCGACGCCGATGAGCGCGCTCGCGAGCGGGAACCAGGCGACGGCGATGGAGCGGAAGGTGACGATCAGCACGAACAGGGCGATGAGCACGCCCACGGCTTCGATGATCGTGATGGCGGGGACGGAGGTGGAGAAGAGGTCGCCGCCCATCGCGACCTGCGATCCTTCGGGCAGGGCGTCCCGCGTGTCGGCCGCGACCCCGGTGAGCTCGTCCTTCGTCGCGCTGCTGACGTCGGTCGACTGGCCGTCGAACTGCAGGCGGATGATGGCGGCCTGTCCGTCGTCGGAGACGAGGCCGTCGACCATCTCGTCGAAGGGGTCGGTGACGGCGATCACCCCGTCGATGTCTTCGAGCTCTTCGATCGCGTCGGCGATGATGCCCGACACGGGTGCGTCATCGACCCGCTCGCCGGAGGGGGCCACGATCACGAGCTGCGCGCTCGTGCCGCTCGCCTGCGGGAACGTGCGGCCGAGGAGCTCGATGCCTTCCTGCGCTTCGGTGCCGGGAATGGTGAAGGAGTTGTCGGTGCCTTTGATGAAGCCGGTGGCGAGCCCCCCGCCGACGACGCCTCCGGCGACGCCGAGGAGGAGGATCCACGCGACGAGCACGCGCCACGGATGACGGTACGACCAGCGGCCGAGGGAGTACAGCAGTGTGGACACGGGCGCTCCGGTTCAGACGGGGAGGTCGGGGAATCGGCGCGCCGATCGCCCGACAGGATCAGGGACGATACAGCGATGTATCCGATACGTAGATGTATCCTAGACCTGCACCGAGCCGCAAGCCTGGGCGCGAGGTGAGAGTATCGAAACGGCCGTGAACGCGGGCACGCCCGGACCGCATTCGCCGACCGAGAGGAGGAGAGCCATGAGCGACACCGCTGCACGACCCGCATCGCGTCGCCGGGAGCAGACCCGTGCGCGCCTCCTCGACGCCGCGCACGAGGTGTTCGCCGAGGTCGGCATGAGCGCCGCGTCGGTGGAGATGATCTGCGAGCGCGCCGGCTTCACCCGCGGCGCCTTCTACTCCAACTTCGAGTCGAAGGAGGAGCTCTTCCTCGCCCTCGTCACGCAGATGACGGAGAGCAAGTTCGACGAGGTGGCGGGGCGCGTGCGCGAACTCGGCCCCGAGGCGCCCGCAGATCCGTCGTCGCTCGTCCGCCAGGTCGTCGGCGCGTCGATGGGGGAACGGATGGAGCCGCAGCTGATCAACGAGATCCGAACGCAGGCCCTCCGTGATCCGCGCCTGGCCGCCGCCTATCTCGCCTGGCACGAGACGATGCGCGTGCGCGTCGAGGGGATCATCTCGCAGGTCGCGACGAACTTCGGGCTCCGTCTGCGTCTGCCGTTGGCCGAGACCGCGCAGCTGCTTCTCGACGCCACCGACGACACGTGCACACGGGCGACGCTCGAGGGGCTGTCGCAGAGAGAGATCGGCGAGACCCTGAATGCGCGCCTCGAGCGGCTGGTCGTCGCCCTCGTCGAACCGCCTGCCGACTGAGTCCCTGCCGCTCCCCGTCCGCCGCGGCCGTCAGTGCAGGAGGGCGTGGCAGCGCTCCAGCCGTGTAAGCCACCACGTGCGCCGGTCGCCGGAGGCCGCGTGCTTCTGCAGGAGGTCGCGGTCGGGGGTGATGCGCCCCACGGGGAGTTGACCGTGCCGGGGCACGAGCGCAGCGGCGGTGACGTCGGCCGTGAAGAGGGAGGCGGTGCCGAGTCCGCAGTCGTAGGCGAGCTCGGGGAGTGCTGCCGCGAGGGCCACGCCCATCGCGAGGCCGACGCTCGTGTCGAGGGCGCTGGAGACGACGACGGGGAGCCCCGCGTCGGCCACGATGTCGAGGGCTCGACGGATGCCGCCGAGCGGCTGCGCTTTGATCACGAGGATGTCCGCGGCGCCGGCGCGGGCGACGGCGAGCGGGTCGGCGGCTTTGCGGACGCTCTCGTCGGCGGCGATCGGGATGTCCCAGTCGGCGAGGCGGCGGCGGAGTTCGGCCAGCTCGTCGATCGTGGCGCACGGCTGTTCGGCGTACTCCAGGTCGAACTCGGCGAGGGCGTGCAGTGCACGTTCGGCCTCATCGAGGTTCCAGGCGCCGTTGGCATCGATGCGCACCCGACCTTCCGGTCCGAGCGCCGCGCGCACGACGGCGACGCGCGCGATGTCGTCGGCGAGCGACTGCCCGCGCTCGGCCACCTTCACCTTGGCGGTGCGGCAGCCGTCGTAGCGGGCCAGCACGGCGCCGACGCTCTCGGCCGACACGGCCGGCACGGTGGCGTTCACGCCGACCGTGGCGCGAAGGGGTGCCGGCGTCGGATGCCAGGCGTAGTCGACGGCGGCGGCGAGCCAGGTCGCGGCCTCCGCATCGTCGTACTCGACGAAGGGCGAGAACTCGGCCCATCCCTCGGGCCCCTCGAACAGGAGGGCCTCGCGCGTGTCGACGCCGCGGAACCGCGTCGCGAGGGGGAGCGTGACGACGTGCGCCGTGTCGAGCAGGGCGGCGAAGGGAGGGATGCTCATGGCATCCATCCTGTCGGTTCCGTCGAGATCGCACGGGCATCGCGGCGCAGTGCGGTCAGCGTGCGCTTGACGATAGTGTGTGATACACAGTACAGTGCGAGACATGAGCGAAACGGAAGCCCTCGAGACGCACCGGCAGGAACTGCGGCGCGGCACGGTCGTGCTGGCGTGCCTGCGCCTGCTCGCCGAACCGGGTTACGGCTACGGCCTGCTCGAACAGCTCCAGTCGCGCGGCTTCGACACCGACGCGAACACCGTGTATCCGCTGCTGCGCCGACTGGAGAAGCAGGGGCACCTCACGAGCGAGTGGAACACCGACGAGGCGCGGCCCCGCAAGTTCTACCGCACCTCACCCGACGGCCTGCGCCTGGCGCGGGCGCTCACCGACGAATTCCGCGCGATCGCCCTCGCCGTCGACGCGCTCCCCGAGGAGGACTGACATGGAATCGACCCTGACCGACCGCTACATCCAAGCGGTCACCCGCACCATCCCCGAGCAGCAGCGCAGCGATGTCGCGGCGGAGCTGCGAGCGTCGATCGCCGACCAGCTCGAGGCCCGCCTCGCCGGCGGCGGCGCCCTCGACGACGCCGAGCGCGACGTGCTCAACGAGCTCGGAGACCCCGACAAGCTCGCTGCCGGCTACGCCGATCGCCCGCTCCACCTGATCGGGCCGCGGTACTACCTGGAGTGGTGGCGCCTGCTGAAGCTCCTCCTCGCGATCGTCGTGCCGCTCGCCGCCTTCGGCATCGCACTCGGCCAGACCCTCGCGGGTGCCCCGCTCGGCGGGATCATCGGCTCCACGATCGGCGGCGCTCTCACCGTCGCGGTGCACCTCGCGTTCTGGACCGCGCTCGTGTTCGCCCTCGTCGAGCGCTCCGGCGACGCCCGTACGGCATTCGCACCGTGGACCGTCGACAAGCTGCCGGCCGACAACCCGTACACAGGTGCGCGGTTCGTCGACATGATCGTCAGCGTCGTCTTCCTGGCCGATCGCGGCGGTGGCCCTCGTCTGGGACCAGCTGGTCGGCCTCGTCTATCTCGACGGCCAGTGGATGCCGTTCCTGTCACCCGAGCTCTGGCCCTGGTGGGCGGGCGGCCTCCTCGCAGCGATGGCGATCGAGGCGGTGCTGCAGATCGTCGTGTTCCTCGTAGGCCGCTGGACCTTCGCGCTCGCCGCCGTCAACACCGCGCTGAACCTCGTCGTCGCGGTGCCGGCGATCTGGCTGCTGTCGCAGGGGATGCTTCTCAACGAGGCGTTCTGGTCGGCGGTCATCCCGAACGGCGAGGCGGAGAAGGTGTACGGCATCCTCTCGGTGCTCACCGGGTTCGCCATCGCCGGCATCGCCGTGTGGGACACCGTCGACGCATTCCTTAAAGCGCGGCGAGCGCGCTGAACGGGCGTGGGAGAATCGGGCGGTGACGACGTCTGCTCCGCTTCTCCACCCGCTCGACATCGACGGGGTGCCGCGGCCGGACCGGTCGCGGCACCTCCTCGAGGCCCTCGCGTCCCGCGTGGTCATCGCCGACGGGGCGATGGGCACAATGCTGCAGCGCTACGAGCCGACGCTCGACGACTACCGCCAGCTCGAGGGCTGCAACGAGATCCTCAACGTGTCGCGCCCCGACCTGATCGCCCGCATCCACGACGACTATCTCGCCGTCGGGATCGACGCGATCGAGACGAACACGTTCGGGGCGAACTGGTCGAACCTGTCGGACTACGGCATCGACGACCGCATCCACGAGCTCGCCGAGGCGGGGGCGCGGATCGCGCGAGAACGAGCCGAAGCCGCTGAGGCCGGCGACGGGCGGATGCGGTGGGTGCTCGGCTCGATGGGTCCGGGGACCAAGCTGCCCTCCCTCGGGCACACGACCTACGCGCATCTCAAGCAGACGTTCGCGCTGCAGGCGGAGGGACTCATCGACGGCGGCGCCGACGCGTTCCTCATCGAGACCTCGCAGGACCTCCTGCAGACCAAGGCCGCCGTGAACGGCTGCAAGCAGGCCATCGTCGCCCGCGGCATCCGCCTGCCGATCTTCGTCGAGGTGACGGTCGAGACCACGGGCACGATGCTGATGGGCTCCGAGATCGGCGCCGCGCTCACCGCACTCGAGCCGCTCGGCGTCGATGCGATCGGCCTCAACTGCGCGACCGGTCCCGCCGAGATGAGCGAGCACCTGCGGCACCTGTCGAAGCATTCGCAGGTGACGATCGCGTGCATGCCCAACGCGGGCCTGCCGGTGCTCACCGCCGACGGCGCCTACTACCCGCTGACCCCCGCCGAGCTCGCCACGGCGCACGAGCAGTTCGTGCGGGAGTTCGGCATCGGCCTCGTCGGCGGGTGCTGCGGCACGACGCCCGAGCACCTCGCGGCGGTCGTCGAGCGACTGCGCGACGTCCCGGTGGTGTCGCGCGCTCTCCGCGACGGCCTTCCTGCCGACGAAGCTGTGGAGTACACGTCGCTCGCGTCGCGGTCGCGCACCCGCATCGTGGGGAGCGCGGCGTCGGTGCCCGTGTCGGAGCCGGGGGTCGCGTCGCTCTACCAGCACGTGCCGTTCCGGCAGGACGCGTCGTACCTCGCGATCGGCGAGCGCACCAACGCGAACGGATCGAAGGCGTTCCGCGAGGCGATGCTCGAGGGCCGCTGGGACGACTGCGTCGAGATCGCACGCAACCAGATCCGGGTCGGTGCGCACCTGCTCGACGTGTGCGTCGACTACGTCGGGCGTGACGGCGTCGCGGACGTGCAGGAGGTCGTGTCGCGCTTCGCGTCGGCATCCACCCTCCCGCTCGTCATCGATTCCACGGAGCCCGCCGTGATCCGTGCCGGGCTGGAGCTGATCGGCGGGCGTCCCGTCGTCAACTCCGTCAACTACGAGGACGGCGACGGGCCGGCATCCCGCTTCGGGCGCATCATGCCGCTCGTCAAGGAGCACGGCACGGCCGTCATCGCCCTGACGATCGACGAGCAGGGTCAGGCGCGCACCGCCGCCGACAAGCTGCGCATCGCGTCGCGCCTCGTCGACGCCCTCGTGGGCGAGTGGGGGATGCGGGTCGAGGACATCATCGTCGACTGCCTCACCTTCCCGATCGCGACCGGTCAGGAGGAGACCCGCCGCGACGCGATCGAGACGATCGAGGCGATCCGCGGTCTCGTCTCGAAGTACCCCGGGATCCAGACGACCCTCGGCGTCTCGAACGTGTCGTTCGGCCTGAACCCGGCCGCGCGCTCCGTGCTCAACTCCGTGTTCCTCCACGAGGCGACGCAGGCGGGGCTCACCTCCGGCATCATCGACGCCGCGAAGATCGTCCCCCTCGCCTCGATCCCCGACGATCAGCGACAGGTCGCGCTCGATCTCGTGTGGGACCGCCGGGAATACGACGCCGACGGCAACCTCACCTACGACCCGCTCGCCGTCATGCTCGACCTGTTCGCGGGCGTCGACACCGCCGCGCTCCGCGACCAGCGGGCCGCCGAGCTCGCGGCGCTCCCGGTCGGCGAGCGGCTGCAGCGCCGCATCATCGACGGCGAGCTCAAGGGCCTCGAAGCCGACCTCGACCTCGCACGCGCGGGCGACGCGGAGACCCCGGCCCTCACGCCCCTCCAGATCATCAACGACCACCTGCTCGAAGGCATGAAGGTGGTCGGCGAGCGCTTCGGCGCCGGGCAGATGCAGCTGCCCTTCGTGCTGCAGTCGGCGGAGGTCATGAAGACGGCGGTCGCGCTGCTGGAACCCCACATGGAGAAGTCGAACGCCTCAGGCAAGGGACGCATCGTCCTCGCCACCGTCCGCGGCGACGTGCACGACATCGGCAAGAACCTCGTCGACATCATCCTCACCAACAACGGCTACGACGTCGTCAACCTCGGCATCAAGCAGCCCATCGCCGACATCATCGCCGCCGCCGAAGAGCACGGCGCCGACGTCATCGGCATGTCCGGGCTGCTCGTGAAGTCGACCGTCGTCATGAAGGAGAACCTCGAAGAGCTGCAGTCGCGCGGTCTCGCGAAGCGCTGGCCCGTGCTGCTCGGCGGGGCCGCTCTCACCCGCGCCTATGTCGAGGACGACCTCGCGGGGCAGTTCGACGGCGAGGTGCGGTACGCGAAGGACGCGTTCGAGGGCCTCGCGCTCATGGAACCGCTCGTGCGCATCGCCCGGGGCGAGAGCGCGGATGCCGTCGGCCTCCCGCCGCTGAAGAAGCGCATCCACCGCGAGGGGTCGCTCCTCACCCTCACGGAGCCGGAGGCGATGCCCGCCCGTTCCGACGTGGCATCCGACAATCCGGTGCCCGCGCCTCCGTTCTGGGGCACCCGCATCGTCCGCGGCATCGCGCTCGCCGACTATGCCGCGTTCCTCGACGAGCGCGCGACCTTCATGGGGCAGTGGGGCCTCAAGCCCGGGCGCGGCGACGACGGACTGACGTACGAGCAGCTCGTCGAGACCGAGGGGCGCCCGAGGCTCCGCTACTGGCTCGACCGCATCCTGGGCGAGGGGATGCTCGACGCGTCCGTCGCGTACGGCTACTTCCCGGTCGTCTCGGAGGGCGACGACGTCGTCGTGCTGCACCACGGCGACGATCCCGCGGGGCTGCTCGGTCCGGCGGGCCTGCTCGCCCCGGACGGCGGCTCCGGCAGCGTGCCCGGACAGGAGCGGCTGCGGTTCCACTTCCCGCGCCAGCGCCGCGACCGGCACCTGTGCCTCGCCGACTTCGTGCGCTCGAGTGCGTCGGGTGCCGTCGACGTGCTGCCCGTGCAGCTCGTGACCGCCGGCGCCCGCATCGATCAGGTCACCGCGAAGCTGTTCGCCGAGAACCGCTACCGCGACTACTACGAGCTCAACGGTCTCGTCATGCAGCTCACCGAGGCGCTCGCCGAGTTCTGGCATGCGCGCATCCGGTCGGAGCTCGGATTCGCGGGCGAGGACCCGTCCGACACCGCCGGGCTGTTCAAGCTGGAGTACCGGGGGGCGCGATTCTCGCTCGGCTACCCCGCGTGCCCCGACATGGAGGACCGCCGCAAGGTGGTCGAGCTGCTGCGTCCCGAGCGGATGGGCGTCGAGCTGAGCGAGGAGCTGCAGCTGCATCCCGAGCAGTCGACCGACGCGTTCGTGTTCCACCACCCGGAGGCGAAGTACTTCTCGGTGTGACCCGCCCTCAGCCCGGCCGGAGCCCGAGAAGGGTCGCCCTCGTTGCGGTGCGCAGGCTGGATGTACCGCAACACACGTGCCACCGATTCGGGCAGAGTGGGAGGATCGCGCACCGCAGGGAGGCATCGTGAGACGGACGATCGCAGTGGCCGGGCTCCTCGGCGTCGCGTTCGCACTGTCGGCGTGCGGGTCGCCGCCGTTCTTCTTCGTGCAGGCGCAGGCCTGCCCGTCATGGGTGGGCTACGAGACCGACGAGGAGCGCACCGACGCTGCGGACGCCGTCGTCGTCGTGACCGACATCGAGGCCGACGGAACCGGGCCGTACCTCGGGGTCGAGGCGAACGCCTACCGCGCACGCGTGATCGAGTCGCTCAAGGGTCCGCATCGCGCCGACGACGACATCCGGGTGATCTCCAGCGCCGACCCGTGCGGCGGTGCGCTCTACGCCGACGGCGACCCCATGCTCGGAGGCGACACGCTGCGACTGTTCCTGCACCGCGACGACGACGGGTGGAACACCCTCACGCCGTTCGACGGCGTCTACGTCGTCGAATGACCGGCACGTGCGGCTCGCTCCGGCTCCCCGCACGATGCGCGACCGCTCAGGCGCCCCGGGGTCTTCAGCCGACGCGCTGACCGCACATGCCGCAGACGCCGGTGGCGGGCACCTCGACGAAGCAGTCGGGACAGAGGACGACCGCACGCTCCGGAATCGTGGCGGCAGCGGCGGCGGCAACGGCACGAGCGGCGCGTTCGCGGCGGGCTCGCACGGCCTTCGCCGGAGAGAAGTCGGGAACAGGGCGCGGCGCGATCGTCGGCTTGTGCGCGAGGCAGTAAAGCCGGATGAAGCCCGCGGGATTGTTCGGGTGCCGGTGCTTGACGACCCAGAGATCCTCGCGTTCGCGGAGCTCGGACGCCGGGCCGCACGTGGCACAGCGGGTGGGATCGCCAGGTACCGCCTCCGAGGCGCGCAGCGCGACGTCGAACGGGAGCGCATCGCGCCAGTCGGAGGAGTTCCTGATCTTCATGACCCTCCAAGCTTCGCACGCGCGAAGGGATGGTTCGACCGGTGCGGTCGCGAGAGGTGCGCGCGGCGGCTGGGTCAAGGGCTCCAGCGCACCGGACTTTCGCAGAAAGCAGTGCCGACGGCCGCCGTGTCGCGGCAGGCGCCATCGATCAGATCGCGGTCACCCACGGGTTCGCTGAGCACGACCGTCACCGGCACAGCATCGTTGCCCTGACAGTCCGCGGCGCCGTCGCCGTTGTCCGCCGCATCGATCCGGATCACGATCTCGTCGGGACTGTAGGTCACCACGGGTTCCTCCAGGTCGCCCGTGACACCGCTCGCGCATTCGAGTCGGGTGGCCAGCACCTCGATCATCGCCGCGTCGGGGGTGACAGCCGCCGCGTCGGCGAGCGCCCACGTGGCCGGCTCGGCGGTGGGGGAGACGGGCGCAGGAGAACGCGGAGCATCGCCCGGGCCCGGCGCCGGCGCCGACGTGCACGAGGCCAGCAGCACGGCCGCACCCGCGCAGACGACGGCGACGGCGCCCCGTCTCACGCGGTGGCCTCCGCGGCAACGGGGTGCGGGTCGGACGACGCGTCGATCGCCGCGCGGCGCGGCGCCCATCCCGACCAGTCGGCCGCGTCGATCACGCAGAAGCGGTGACCCTCGGGGTCCTCCATGATCACGTAGTCGGCGTCGGCGGGCTTCTTGTCCCACTGCACCTCGCGAGCCCCGAGCGCGGTGAGCCGGGCCACCTCCGCCTGCTGGTCTTCCGCGTACAGGTCGAGATGGATCCGGGGCGGGAGCGTGCGCGGGGCCGGCACCGCATCGAGCGACACGCTCACTCCTGTGCCCACCCTCGGTATGAGCAGCGCGAAGTCGTCGTCGACGGGCTCGCGCGGCACGTAGTCGAGCGCGGCCGTCCAGAACGCGAGCTCTGCATCGAGGTCGTCGACGCGGATGACGATGGATCCGACGATCAGCATGCTCCGCCTCTCTTTCGCCGTGCGGGCCACGATAACCGCAGGGCCCGACCCTCAGGAAGGGGTGCGGCTACGACACGACCGGCTTCGCGCGACGGAGCGCCGACAGCACCGCGCGCCCCACGACGAGCAGGCCGACGACCGTCGTCACCGCACGGAGGGTGTCCCAGGTGGCGGTCGACGTGACGAGGGAGTACACGAGGAAGTTCGCGAGGTTCTCGCCGATCCATCCTCCGGGCACGTACGAGATGCTCGTGTCGGCGCCGACGGCGAAGGGCCAGAACCACATGTTCAGCAGCAGACCGAACAGGTACGACGACACGACGCCGTACACGCAGAGCATCCCGATCTCGGCCCAGCCGCGCACCCGGCGGGGCAGGAGCCCTGCCCCGGCCGCGACCCATCCGCACGCGAACATCTGGAACGGCAGCCAAGGGCCCACGCCGCCCCACATGAGTGCCGACACCGCGATCGCTGCGGCACCGAGCAAGAGCCCGAACCGAGGCCCGTACGCGCGCCCGGCGAGCACGAGGAGCACGAACAGCGCCTCCACGCCGCCGACGCCGGTGCTCGCGACGCGGATGGCCGCGCCGAGCGCTGCCAGCACCGCGAGCAGCGCGAGCGTGTGCGCCGACCGCACCGACGAATCGAGGGTCGCGAGCACGAGCACCACTGCCAGCGGCGCCAACGCCAGGGCGATGTAGGGGACAGCGGCCTGCGCCTGCGAAGGCACGGCCGACGCCACGAGGGGCCACAGGAACGCGGCCAGCGCGGCGAGGTTCGCGACAGCAAGCGCCGTGACGTGACGGCGTGACGGCGATGCGCGCGGCGCGGGGTCGCGCGGGCGACGGTCGTGCGGTGCCCGCGGATCGAGCGGTGCCGGAGCATCGTGCGGTACCCGCGGATCGAGCGCGGGGTCCCCGTCCCGTCGCGGTGCGGCGGACGGCGGCGGCGCAGCCGGGGCGACGACCGCCGACTCTCGAGCGCGCGCGGCGAGCGGTGCGCCGGCGCGCTCCGGGCTCTCGAGGGCCGGGACGCCTGGCGTCAGGACGCCGGCATCCATCGTGAGCGTCCGGTGGGCGAGAGCATCGACGAAGGGATCGTCGTGCGTCGCGAACAGCACGGCGACGCCGGCATCCGCCTGGGCGGCGACGGTCGACAGCACGAGCGCGCGGGCCGCCGGATCGAGGCCGCGGGTCGGTTCGTCGATGAGCAGCACGGCCGGCGTGCGCGCCGTCTGCAGCGCGATGGCGAGGCACCGGCGTTCGCCGGTGGACAGGTCGCGCGGATGTGTCGCGAGGCGGTCCGTCGCGTCGTCGCCGGTCACCCCGAGCAGCGCCGTGAACCGTGCCGCGGTCGTGCCGCGGGCGAGCCGGGCCGTGCGGTCGGCCCGGCGGCACTCGGCGGCGACCGTGCTGCGGACGAAGAGGTCGTCGGAGGCATCGGGAACGAGCGCGGTGCCGGTCTCGCGGCTGAGCGCGACGAGCAGGCTCGACTTGCCGGCGCCGTTCGGACCGGTGACGGCGACGATCTCCCCGGGAGCGAGGGTCACATCGACGGCGGCCACCGCGAGCCGGTCACCGTGCCGCACCGTGATCCCCCTTGCAATGAGCACGGGCGCCTGTTCAGAACTCCGGAGATCGGCGCGCGCGCGGCGCGGACCGGGCGCGATCACCTCGTCGGCATCGTGATCCTCCGGATTTCTGAACCGGGCCGCGGCGTGACGTGTCGCCTCCGCCGTCTGCAGCACGCCGTCCGACACGTGCAGCCAGCGGTCGGCGGATCCCGAGAACTCGGCCGCGCGGTGCTCTGCCACGACGACGCACATGCCGGCCTCGTGCGCGAGGGCGTCGAGCAGCATCACGATCCGCGCTCGCGCGGTGCGGTCGAGGTCGGCGAGCGGCTCGTCGACCAGCAGCACGATCGGGTGCTCGACGATGGCCGCGGCGATCGCGACGAGCGTCGCCTCACCCGCCGACAGCCCGCGCAGGCGGCGGTCGAGCAGCTCGACGATCCCCACCCGCTCGGCCACCTCCCGCAGGCGCCTCTCGCGGATCACGGGGGCGACGCCCCGCAGCTCCAGGCTGAGCGCGATCTCGTGCGCCACCGTCTCGGTCGCGAACGCGGCCCGAGGGTTCTGGAGCACGACGCCGACGGTGCGGGCGGTGTCGCGCGGGGGCGTGTGCGCTCGATCGTGACCGACCACGCGCATCCCACCGGTCAGCCATCCGCCGTCGAGGTGGGGGTGGAGGCCGCTGAGGCTGCGCAGCAGCGTCGACTTCCCCGATCCTGTCGACCCGGTGAGCACGACGAGCTGCCCCGTCGCGAGGGCGATGTCGTCGACGCGCACGACGGTCCTTCCGCCGAAGCCGGCGGCGGCGCCACGCACCTCGACCGGATGCTCGCATGCGCCGGCGAGGTCGCGAGCGCCGTATCCGCGCAGTTCGAGGGCGGCGGCGACCGAGGTCGCCCGCTCGAGCGTGTGCTCCAGGACGGGCGCGAGAAGCGCGACACCGGCCCGGTCGCCGCGCAGGCGCTGGGCGAATCGGGCGGCGCGGGCCGCGTCGACGAGCGCCGGGAGGGTGGCCCAGGCGATCGAAAGGGCGCGGGCGATGCCGCGCAACGGTCCGGAGCGGGCGCCCCGGCCGATGAGCCGGGGCACGTCGACGAGCGCGTTGAGTGCGCCGAAGGCGAGGATGACGGCCGCCACCGGCACGGCCGACAGGGCCGCGCCGGCCAGGCCGTCCGCCGTGACCGTGCCGAGGAGCTCGACGTGGTGGAGGGGCCGCGGCAGGCGCACGGCAGGCATGTCGAGCAGCACGGCTCCGCTGCCGTCGGCGCCGTGGAACAGCACCCGGTAGACGACCCGGACCACGATGAAGCCGACGGCGAGGGCCGCGGCTGCACGCAGGGGCGCGGGCCGGACGCTCATGGGGCCCCGGAGGTCATGATGTCGGCGCGGCGGGCGCGCCGTCGAGCGTGAACAGGAGGGCGATGCTGTCGCCGGGCTGCGCTTCCAGCGTCGCGAGCCCCTCCTCGGCGTACCCCCACTCGCCCGCCACGTCGCGGGTCCACAGCGACCAGTAGGCGAACGCGGCCGGCATCGACGCGCACTCCTCGACGTAGGCCGGGTCTTCCGTGGAGCCGACGGGCTCGGTGGCCGACGGCACCCCGTTGACCCGGCACACCACGTCGTCTCCGTACTCCTCGGTTCCTTCGGTCTCGACCCCGGCCTCGTCCAGGACGGTCGCGACCGCCAGCGGCGAGTCGGTGGGACGGCACCATTCCTGCAGTTCGCCGTCGGCCAGGGCCGACGAGTCGACCACGAGGGTCACGCCCTCGTCGGCGTCGCACGGTCCCTCGACGATCGCCGCGGCGGGCGGCACCTCGCCCGTCGGTGTCGCGCCGGGGCCGTCGGCGGTCGGGGCGGTGCACCCCGTGAGGAGGAGGACGAGGGCGGCGGCCGCCGAGGCGGTGAGGAGCGAGGTCTTGAGGGTCACCGATCCAGGGTAGGCCGTGGCACGCGTCCCGTTTCGTCGCGTGACGCTCCGCGTAGGCTGGGCGGGTGGACGACTCCGAGCTTTCCCGCGTTTCCGAGCTGTTCGATCCGGCCGAGTGGATGTCCGCCCCCGGCGGCGACGGCTACACCGACATCACCGCGCATGTGTCGCGCGACGGGCGCATCGCGCGCATCGCGTTCGATCGGCCCGAAGTGCGGAACGCCTTCCGGCCGCACACGGTCGACGAGCTGTACCGCGCACTCGACATCGCCCGGCAAGATCCGCGGATCGGCGTCGTGCTGCTCACCGGCAACGGCCCGAGCCCGAAGGACGGCGGCTGGGCGTTCTGCTCCGGCGGCGACCAGCGCATCCGCGGGCGCGACGGGTACAAGTACTCCGAGACGGATGCCGTGACCGACCCCGCCCGGGCGGGACGGCTGCACATCCTCGAGGTGCAGCGGCTCATCCGGTTCATGCCGAAGGTGGTGATCGCGGTCATCCCCGGCTGGGCGGCCGGCGGCGGGCACTCGCTCCACGTCGTGTGCGATCTGTCGATCGCGTCGGCCGAGCACGGGCGCTTCAAGCAGACGGACGCCGATGTGGGCTCCTTCGACGCGGGCTACGGATCGGCCTACATGGCTCGTCAGGTCGGCCAGAAGTTCGCCCGTGAGGTGTTCTTCCTGGCGGAGGAGTACTCGGCCGGACGCGCCTACGAGATGGGCGCCGTGAACCGGGTCGTGCCGCATGCGGAACTCGAGCGCGAGGCGGTCGCGATGGCCCGCACGATCCTCACGAAGTCGCCCACCGCGATCCGCATGCTGAAGTTCGCGTTCAACGCGGTCGACGACGGGCTCGTCGGCCAGCAGGTGTTCGCGGGCGAGGCGACGCGTCTCGCGTACGGCACCGACGAGGCGGTCGAAGGGCGCGACGCGTTCCTCGAGAAGCGCGATCCCGACTGGTCGGCCTTCCCCTACCACTTCTGACCGGGGGTGCCATGAGGCTCGAACCGATCGACGCGACCGACCCGCGCGACGTACTGCGCGGTCTCCGGGGCGCGGTGCTGGGCGCCGGCCCCGCGATCGCCCTCGGCAAGGGCGGAGATGACCCGCGAGCGGTGCGCCGGCGCGATGCTTCGCAGGGCGGCATGCCGTGGGAGGTGCCGTCGGGCACGGCCGTCGTGGTGACGACGTCGGGGTCGACGGGGCAGCCGAAGTCGGTGGCGATCAGCCGCTCGGCGCTCACGTCGAGCGCGCTCGCGACGGCGGAGCGACTGGGGAGCGGCGCCTGGCTGCTCGCGCTGCCGGCCGGCTACATCGCGGGTGTGCAGGTTCTCGTGCGGTCGCTCGTGGCCGGCCGGGAACCGGCGATCCTCTCGGGATCGTTCAGCGCGCAGGCGTTCGCGGCGGCTGCGGGGGCGATGGCGTCGAGCGTCGGCGGGGTGCGCGTGCCGACCTACACGTCTCTTGTGCCCGCGCAGCTGCAGACGCTCCTGGATGCCGAGGCCGCCGGCCTGCGCACCGGTCTCGCGTCGTTCGAGGCGGTGCTCGTGGGCGGGCAGGCCCTGGCGCCGGCGCTCGCGGATCGCGCTGCCGAGGCCGGCGTGAGGGTCGTCCGCACGTACGGGTCGTCCGAGACGAGCGGAGGCTGCGTGTACGACGGGGTGCCGTTGCGCGATGTGGGAGTGCGGGTCGTCGGGGGAGAGGTGCAGGTGAGCGGGCCGATGCTCGCCGACGGATACCTCGGCGAACCGCAGCTGACGGACGCGGTGTTCGTGCGCGACGGCGACGGAGTCCGCTGGTATCGCACGGGCGACACGGGCACGTTCGACGGCGTGCTGCGGATCACGGGGCGACTCGACAACGTCATCATCTCGGGCGGGGTGAACATCTCGCTCGACCGGGTCGAGCGGGTCGTGCGCTCGCTGCCGGGGCTCGAGCACGCCGTGGTCGTCCCCGTGCCCGACGAACGGTGGGGTCAGGCGTCCGTCGTCGCCGTCGCGGCCGACCCGACGAGCGCGGCGATCGCGGCGCTCCGCGTCGACGTGCGCGAGGCGGTCGCGTCGGCGCTCGGCGCCCCCGCGCGCCCCCGCGGCATCCTCGCGCTCCCGAAGATCCCGCTGCTGTCCAGCGGCAAGCCCGACCGCACCGCTGTCCGCGCCCTCGCGGAGCAGGCGGCGCAGCAGGCCGCGGAGCACCCGGGCGATGGTGCGGAAGCCGGACCAATAGGATGAGGCCTCGTGGCAGCCAACACCCGCAAGCGCACCTCCCGTAAGAAGTCGTCGGCCGCGAAGCAGCAGCCGCGAGGCAACCCGCAGAAGCCTCGCGTCTCGGGCGATCCCCGCAAGGTCGAGCCGGCGACGCTCCGCGATTGGATCAGCGCCGCGCGCCTGCGGACCCTGCCGCTCGCGATCGCGCCCGTCGTCATCGGCACCGGCGCGGCGCGCGTGATCGAGCCTCGCTTGCACTGGGTGATCGCCCTCGCGTGCCTCGTCGTCGCGCTCGCGTTGCAGATCGGCGTCAACTACGCCAACGACTACAGCGACGGCGTGCGCGGAACCGACGACCACCGTGTGGGACCCGCGCGCCTCACCGCGTCGCGCAAGGCCTCGCCTCGCGCTGTGCTCACGGTCGCGCTCGTGTTCTTCGCGATCGCCGCGGTCGCGGGCATCGCGATCGTCGTGCGGACCCAGCACTGGTGGATGCTGCTGGTGGGTGCCGCGTGCATCGTGGCGGCCTGGTTCTATACGGGCGGCAGACGGCCCTACGGCTACTACGGGCTGGGCGAGGTCGCCGTGTTCCTGTTCTTCGGCCTCGTGGCCACGGTGGGCACGACGTTCGTGCAGGTCGGCGTGGTCCCCGACGAGTCGTGGTTCGGCGCCGTCGGCGTGGGGCTGCTCGCGTGCACCGTGCTGCTGGTGAACAACCTGCGCGACATCGACCAGGACCGCCTCTCGGGCAAGCGCACGCTGACCGTGCTCATCGGCAAGCGGGCCACCCAGGTGCTGTTCACCGTGCTCATCCTCGTGCCGTTCGCGATCGCCGCGGTGCTGGCGATCTTCTACCCGATCGCCTGGCTCACCCTCCTGGGGCTGCTGCCCGCGCTCGCCGCCGTGCTGATCGTGTGGACCTATCGCGATCCTCGCGAGCTGGTCGTCGCGCTCGGCGTGACGTCGCTGACGGCGCTCGCGTACGCCGGGTTCCTGTTCTGGGCCTTCGTCGGCTGATCATGACCAGGCACGACGGTTCGCGCACGGTGATCGTTCAGCGTGTCGAGAACGGCGCGGTCGCCGTGGGTTGCCTCGTGGCGGCGATCGTGCTCTTCCCGAACCTGTGGTGGATGCCGTTCGCGCTGTTCCTCGCGTTCGATCTGTCGGCGCTCGGCTATCTCCGCTCGCCTCGCGTGGGCGCCGTCGGATACAACCTCGTGCACAACTACACGGCGCCGGCGCTGCTGGGGGCGGCCGCCGTCGTCGCGGGCTCGGCAGGAGCGGCCACCGCGGCGGCGGTCACCGGCATCGCGGCGCTCGCATGGGCCTTCCATGTCGCGGTCGACCGAGCGCTCGGCTACGGCCTGAAGCTCGATGACGCGTTCACGCACACGCATCTGGGATGGATAGGGCGGGATCGCCGTGCCGGGCGGGGCGACGGCACGGGCCGCGAGCGCGAGGTCAGCTGAGGGGGCGCCCGTCGGCGTCGGTCGCGGCGTCTTCCGCGTCTTCGTCCGACACCGGGACGGGACGCGCCCGACGCTCCTGCAGGCCCGACGTCAGGTCGTCGAGCGGGCGACGCAGGAACAGCATCGACAGGCTCAGCCCGATGAGGGCGGCGAAGATGGCCGACAGCCAGTAGTACTCACGCATGACGGGGATGAGCATCATGATCCCGAAGGGCACGAAGAAGGCCGCCAGGCGCAGCACGGTGTACACGAGGGCCGACCGAACACGCATGCCGCCAGTTTACGCGGGGCGTCTCCCGTCCTCGGCCCCGGCTCCCTCCCAGGCACTTCCGGGCCGGGCGCTGGCCGACGCGCCTAGGATGGAAGGGTGGCGCGCGTCTATCTCGTTCTGGCGTTGCTGGCGATCACGTTCTGGGTCTACAGCATCGTCGATTGCGCGCTCCAGCCGCCCACGCGTCACCGCGGCGTGAGCAAGCCGGTGTGGATCCTCATCGTGGTCCTGCTCCCCGTGGTCGGCGGCATCCTCTGGTTCCTCATCGGTCGCTCGCGCGGCCGCAGCGCCGTCATGTTCCGTGCTCCCGACGACGACCCCGAGTTCCTGGGCCGCATCGCGCTCACGAGCGACCAGGACGAGCGCATCCGTCGTCTGGAGGAGGAGCTGGCAGCACTCGACTCCGAAGACGACGACCCCCGCGACACCCCGCCCACGGCCGACGGCGACTCCGACGGCAAGGCCGGACCGCGCGGCACCCTCACCTGACATGGGCGGGCCCTCGACCGCCGGCCGCGCGCCGGCGACGGACGCCGCGGTCGCGCTGCTCGCACGCCTGGTCGAGCGGGGGATCGAGCATGTCGTCGTGAGCCCCGGATCACGGTCGCAGGCACTCGCGCTGGTGGCCGCCGAGCTGGAGGCGCGGGGCGCGCTGCGACTGCATGTGCGCATCGACGAGCGGGTCGCCGGGTTCACGGCGCTCGGCATCGCCCGAGAGACGCGACGGCCCGCAGCGGTCATCTGCACCTCCGGCACCGCGGCGGCGAACCTCCTTCCCGCTGCGCTCGAAGCGCACCACTCCGGCGTCCCGCTGCTTCTGCTCACGGCTGACCGGCCGCCCGAGCTCCGCGGCGTCGGCGCCAACCAGACCACCCGTCAGCCGGGGATGTTCAGCCCGAACGTGCGGTGGGAGGCCGACCTCCCCGTTCCCGACACGATCGACGACGACGGGGCGGCCGAGCAGACCGCCATGCTCCGCGCCGTCGCCGATGGGGCGGTCGCCGCCGCGCTGGGCGCGGGCGCTCGGCAGGCCGGTCCCGTGCACCTGAACGTTCCGTTCCGCGAACCGCTCGCGGGCGCCCTGCCGCCGTGGTTCGGCGACGCCGCCGCGACCGCGGTCGACGACGTGACGTCCGCCGGCGACGCCGCCAGGGCGGCTGAGGCGCCCCCCACGCCGGATGCCGGCGACGGCACCGGAGAAGACGCCGACGGGGAACTCGGCGGCGAGCCGTCCGGCGCGCACTATCAGGGCGGGGGAGGGATCGGCGAGGCCGACCGGCCGGGCAGCGGCGACGATCCGCTCGTGCTCGAACGCGGGCGCCGCACGATCGTCGTGGCGGGAAGCGACGCCGGACCGTCCGCGGAGGACCTCGCGCACCATGGCGGCTGGCCGCTCGTGGCCGAGATCGTCAGCGGATCCCGCTACGGACGACACGTCGTGCACGGCTACCGGGCGCTGCTGCGCGACCCCGACCTCGGCGGTCGCGTCGAGCGCGCCGTCGTCTTCGGGCACCCCACGCTCAGCCGCGAGGTCGTGGCGCTCCTCTCCCGCGACGACGTCGAGGTGGTCGCGGTGCGCGGTCCGGGCGAACCTCTCAACCTCAACGGGGCGACGGTGGCCGCCGACGCCGTCGTCGCAGCATCGGGCGAGACCGATCGGGATTGGCTGGGCGCATGGATGCGCGCCTCGCGCGACGCCGCCGTCGATCTCAGCCCGCCCGCACCCGATTCCGACGGCCTCGCCTCGGCAGTGCCGAGCGAACGGCTCGGCGCGATCGCGGCAGAACTCGGCGCCCTCCGCGCCCCCCTTGATCGCGAAACCCTGGTAGACGCGGTGTGGCGTGCGAGCTGGCCGCACGACCGCCTGCTGTTCGGCTCGTCGCGCCTCGTGCGCGTGGCCGACGCCGTGCTGCCCGGGAAGAAGATCCCCGTGCACGCCAACCGTGGCCTCGCGGGAATCGACGGGACCGTGGCGACGGGCCTCGGCATCGCGCTCGCGAGCCAGGCGGCAGGCGCCCCCGGAGTCACCCGCGTGCTGCTCGGCGATCTCGCTCTGCTCCACGATGCCGGGTCGCTGCTGCTCCCGCCCGGCGAGCGGCGTCCCCGAGTGCAGGTGATCGTCGGCAACGACGGCGGCGGGACGATCTTCGACGGGCTCGAGGTGGCCGCCGTCGCCGGGGCTGCCGCGATGGACCGGGTGCTCTACACCCCGCACCGCACGTCGCTCGCGCAGCTCGCCGCCGCCTACGGGTGGGAGTACCTGAGAGTGGAGACCCGGTCGGCCCTCGACCAGGCCCTCACCGCGCCGGTCGGCGCACCCCAGCTGATCGAAGTGCCGCTGCCCCGATAGCCCCGATAGCCCCCACAGTCCCGATAGCCCCGATAGCCCCGATCGGCGGCCCTCGCGGCCCGCACGGCGGTCGGCCAAGATGAGTGCATGACAGCGAAGAGTCAGCACAACTGGACCGCCGACCCCACGGACATTCTGCGGGTGTCGTCAGGGTTCCGCCTGGACGACGTCGATCCCGACTCGACCCCCGGGTACGACGGCAACAAGAAGCTCGCCTCCGACGACCTCGACAGCGGTGCCGAGCAGTTCGACGAGCTGCAGGAGCGGCTTTTCGCCCAGAGCCGCGAGAACGACAGCGCCCCCGCGCTGCTGCTCGTGCTGCAGGCGATGGATTCCGCGGGCAAGGGCGGGATCGTGCGGCACGTGATCGGCGCGACCGACCCGCAGGGTGTGCACCTGAAGGCGTTCAAGAAGCCCACCGACGAAGAGCTCGCGCACGACTTCCTCTGGCGGATCGAACGAGAGGTGCCCAAAGCCGGCTACATCGGCGTCTTCGACCGGTCGCATTACGAGGACGTGCTGATCGGACGTGTGCGCGAACTGGCGCCGCCCGACGAGATCGAGCGTCGCTACGACGCCATCAACGACTTCGAGAAGCGCGTGACGGAGTCCGGGGTGCGCATCGTGAAAGTCATGCTCCACATCTCGCGAGACGAGCAGAAATCGCGTCTCATGGAGCGGCTCGACCGCCCCGACAAGCACTGGAAGTACAACCCCGGCGACGTCGATGAGCGCCAGCTGTGGGACTCCTACATGGAGGCCTACCAGATCGTCTTCGACCGCACCTCGACAGCGCACGCCCCGTGGCACGTCGTGCCGGCGAACGCCAAGTGGTATGCGCGGCTCGCCGTGCAGGCCCTGCTGCTCGACGCCCTCGAGGAGATCGACCCGCAGTGGCCGGTCGCCACGTTCGACGTCGAGGGTGAGAAGGCGCGGCTGGCCGCGACGTGATCCCGCATGGGCGCCGGGTCGGGCGCTCTCAGTCGAAGGGCGTCGGCACCGCGCCGCGCGCGGCCCAGGCGGTCGCCTCGATCGTGACCGACCCGTCGCCGACGGCGATCCGCGTGCGGCGGCGCACCTCTGCGAGCTGCTCCAGGGTGAGCTGGTCGAGCACCACCGACGGACCCACCCGCAGTGTGTGGACCTCCCACCATTCGTCGAACGTCGCATAGTCCGAGGCGACCGTCAGCTCGGTCTCGGCGACGTCGCGGCATCCGGCTTCGTGCAGGAGACGCACGAGATCGCCCTTGCGGGTGCCGGCCTGCGGCGGTGGAGGGGGAAAGCCGGTGACCTCCGTGACGGTGCGGAGGAAGATCGCGTGCGGAGCGCGGCTGTTCTCGGTGTCCCACACGCACGCGGCGACCGTTCCGCCCGGGTGGGTGACGCGCACCATCTCGCCGATGCCGCGCGCCGGATCCGCCATGAAGTGCACGACCAGCTGGCTCAGCGCCGCGTCGAAGGTCGCATCGGCGTAAGGGAGGTCTTCGGCCGAACCCTGCTGCACCGTGACACCGGGCAGGCGCTCGCGGACGACGGCGACGAACGGCGCCGACGGATCGATCGCCGTCACCGAACCGGCACCGAGTCGTGACGCGAGCACGGCCGTGAGCGCGCCCGGCCCGCACCCCACGTCCAGCACGCGTGCAGGCGGGTGCGTCTTCGTGAAGTCGGCGAAGGCCACGGCGAGACGCGACGAGAAACGGCCCATGAAGCGGTCGTATGCGGCCGCGTCGGTGAACATGGGCGGAGTCTACGCCCGCGCCGTGCGGCCGTGTCAGCCGGGGGCGGGAGCTCAGGCGAGGGCGTCGACGATGGGGCGGAACTTGACCCGCGTCTCCAGCATCTCGGCTTCGGGGTCGCTGCCGGCGACGATGCCCGCACCCGCGTAGGCCGTGAGCGGCACGGGGGAGCCGGGTGCCGCGCTCTCGCCGGCGATGCCGAACTGCGCGCAGCGCAGCGCGATCGCCCATTCGCCGTCGCCGTCCGCGTCGATCCATCCCACCGGGCCGGCGTAGCGCCCGCGGTCGAACGGCTCGAGCCGGCGGATGACCTGCATCGCCGACGGCGTGGGGGTGCCCGCCACCGCGGCGGTCGGATGCAGGGCGCCCACGAGGTCGAGGGCCGAGGCGCCGCCGTCGAGCGCGCCTTCCACGTCGGTCGCGAGGTGCCACACGTTGGGCAGCTTCAGCATGAACGGCTGCTCCTCCGACACGAGAGCGCTCGTGTGCGGACGCAGGGCCGTGAGCACGCTCTGCACCGCGAACTGGTGCTCGTCGAGGTCTTTCGCGCTCGTCGCGAGCGTGACGGATGCGGCCGTGTCGGCGTCGGCGTCGGCGCCGCGCGCGATCGTGCCGGCCAGCACCCGCGCGGTGACTGTGCCGTCCGAGACGGTCACGAGGGTCTCGGGGCTCGCGCCGATGAGCCCGTCGACGGCGAAGGTCCAGGTGTCGGGATACGCGGTCGCGAGCGCGCGCACTAGGCGACGCAGGTCGGATCCGGCGGGGACGGTGCCGGCCAGGTCTCGCGCGAGGACGACCTTCGCGACCTCACCGGCCGCGATCGCGTCGAGGCCCGCCCGTACGGCGACCTGATACCCGTCGGGCGTCAACGCCCCCGGACCGAGCGTGGCCGACCAGTGCGGTCCGTACGGGGCGGGGCTCGGCGCCTCGCCGGCTGCGTCGTCGAGGGAGATGCGGGTGATCCACGTGCGGCCGCCGCGGCGACCGAGGACCACCCGGGGAACCGTGAACACGGCGTCGGACGCGGAGTCGCCATCGAAGGGGAGCGCGCCGAACGCGACGAGGCCCGTGCCCGGAAGCCCGACCGGATCGTCGATCTCGGCGGCCTCGGCGACCTCGCGCCACCAGCGCGAGGCGGCGTCGCCCGACGTGTGCGCGCGGCGGTACGACAGGACCGCACCCCCCGCACCGACGAGCATGTCGCCGCGGCGCGACCACACCGTCGGATCGACGGCGTCCGCATAGGCCAGCAGGTCTTCGACCGGGTCGATCTCACGGGTCACCGCGTGCAGCCGAGGGCTGCGGGCGGGGGCGGAACTCACTCCGCCAGCCTAATCCGCCGCTCGGGTCACCGGCTTCCGGCGCTGCCGGGATCCGCGGTGTGCAGAACTCCGGAGTCTCGGGCGCCACCGCCCCTGCAGACGCGGCTGCCGCTCTCGCCATGCCCGGATCTCCGGAGTTCCGGACGATCTAGACTCCGAACCGTGGACACCAGACCCGCGCCCGGCACGCGACTCGACTTCCGGTGGCGCAAATGGGACGGGTCTGCGCACTGGGTGCACGACTGCGTCTACCTCGGCAGCGACGCGTGGGGCGACTGGCTCGGTCAGCGTGAGGGGTGGCGCAGCGCGCGGCCCGGCCGGGACTTCCTCGCCGAGACCGACAGTGTGACGCTCATGCCGCCGAGCGGCGAGTTCGCCGCGACCATCAACGACAGCCATCCCCGCGTGCGGGTGTACATCGACATCGCGTGGGGCGTGGGGTGGGATGCCTCCGGGCTGCCCGTCGGCATCGACATGGACCTCGACGTCGTGAAGGCCCTCGACGGCCGGGGCATCTGGATCGACGACCGCGACGAATGGGACGATCACCGTGTCGCGCTCGCGTATCCGTTCGAGGTGGTCGAGCGGCTCGACGCCGTGGCGGAAGAGCTGCGCCGCCAGGTGGTCGACGGCGCCGCGCCGTACGACGACGCCACCGCTGCGCGCTGGCTCGCCGTCCTCCGCAGCCTCGCGCCGTAGACCTCGCCCCGATCGCGTCAGCCGGACGCCGTAGGATCGAACGATGACCACGGCGCCCGAGGACCCCGCGCACGACACGTCGCCTTCCGGGCGGGAGAACCGCGCCGATCTCGAGAAGGATCCCGCACGCGTCAGCGGCATGTTCGATGAGGTCGCCGCCGCGTACGACCGCAGCAACACGATCCTGAGCCTCGGAAACGACCGGCTCTGGCGGGTCGCGACCACTCGGGCGATCGCGCCGCGCGCGGGCCAGCGGATCCTCGACCTCGCCGCGGGGACGGCCGCCAGTTCGGTCTCGCTCGCCCGCAGCGGAGCGGAGGTCGTGGCCGCCGACTTCTCGCCCGGCATGCTCGCCGAGGGCCGCCGTCGGCACGGCGGGATCCCGAACCTCTCGTTCGTCGAGGCGGACGCCATGGCACTGCCGTTCGACGACGGCGAGTTCGACACCGTGACGATCTCGTTCGGTCTCCGCAACGTCAACGATCCCGATGTCGCGCTCGCTGAGATGCTGCGCGTCACCGCGCCCGGTGGCAAGCTCGTGATCTGCGAGTTCTCCCACCCGCAGGCGAAGGCGTTCGCGGCGCTGTACCGCTTCTACAACGACCGCGTGCTGCCGACAGTCGCGCGGGCCGTGAGTTCGAACGCCGAAGCGTACGACTACCTCAACGAGTCGATCAAGGACTGGCCCGACCAGGCGGCACTCGCCGCGCGCATCCGCGGCGCGGGCTGGACGGATGTCGCGTACCGCAACCTGTCGTTCGGGATCGTCGCTCTCCACCGTGCCGTCAAGCCCCGCACGGCCGAGCCCCGCGCGACCGCGGGGGCAGAACCGAGCGCCACCGAGCCCCGGTAGGCTGGAGGGGTGACTCCGAGCCCCTCTGCGCCCGGCTCGCACCTGACGAGCCATCTCGGTCTGACCGAGCGGATCTTCGCGGGTCCCAAGATGCGGCGTCTCGCGGCGACCGTCGAAGACGGCCTGACGCGCGTCGAGCAGCGCCTCGCCGAGGAGCTCCGCGTGGGCGACCAGCTCGCCGACGTCACGAGCCGCTATCTGTACGAAGCGGGTGGGAAGCGCCTGCGCCCCATGCTGTCGGTGCTCACGGCTCAGTTGGGCGTCGGTGCGACCGACGACGTCGTCGCCGCCGCGACGGCCCTCGAACTGACGCACCTGGGCTCGCTGTACCACGACGACGTGATGGACGGCGCCGACGTGCGCCGCGGCGTGCCGAGCGCCCATGCCGTGTGGGGCAACAATGTCGCGATCCTGACGGGCGACCTCCTCTTCTCCCGCGCCAGCCAGCTCATGGCGCATCTCGGCGAGCGGGCCATTCGCCTGCAGGCCGACACGTTCGAGCGTCTCGTGCTCGGGCAGATGCACGAGACGGTCGGCGCCCAGGCGGGCGACGACCCGGTCGAGTTCTATCTGCAGGTGCTTGCCGACAAGACCGGATCGCTCATCGCGGCGGCCGGTCACGCGGGGGTGCTGTTCTCCGACGCCCCCGACGAGTACGCCCAGCCCGTGCTCGACTTCGGCGAGCGCGTGGGCATCGCGTTCCAGCTCCTCGACGACGTCATCGACCTGTCGGCCGACGCCGACGAGACCGGCAAGGTCCCCGGCACCGATCTGCGTGCCGGCGTTCCGACCATGCCCTACCTGCTGCTCGGACGGAATGCCGACATCGGCTCGAAGGCACTGAAGTCGGCGATCGACGACGGCGTCGCCCGCATCGCCGACGGGGCCGATCCCTCGCTGCTCGATCACGATCTCGCCCGCCTGCGCGAGCACCCCGCCACGGCCGCGACACGCGCGCTGGCGGTGGAGTGGTCGCAGAAGGCGATCGCGGCGATCGAGCCGCTCCCGCACGGCACCGTCCGCGACGCCCTCACCCGTTTCGCGCAGGCGATGGTCGATCGCTCCAGCTGACCGCTCCGCGGCGCGCCACGGCGTCGCCGCCTGCTCACGAACCGGGTCTCCCGGAAAGGAACACCAATGACCAAGCTCAGGCTGGCCATCGTCGGCGCCGGTCCCGCCGGCATCTACGCCGCAGACATCCTGCTCAAGGCGGAGCGGAAGTTCGACGTGTCGATCGACCTGTTCGACCAGCTCCCGGCTCCCTATGGTCTCGTGCGCTACGGCGTCGCCCCCGACCACCCGCGCATCAAGGGCATCATCACCGCTCTGCGGGATGTTCTCGACCGTGGCGACATCCGCATCTTCGGCAACGTCCGCTTCGGGCAGGATCTGTCGCTCGACGACCTCAAGAAGCACTACCACGCGGTGATCTTCGCGACCGGGGCGATCCGCGACGCCGACCTCGACCTTCCGGGCATCGACGCCGTCGGATCGTTCGGCGCGGCCGATTTCGTGAGCTGGTACGACGGACACCCCGACTTCCCGCGCGAGTGGCCGCTGGACGCCTCGTCGGTGGCCGTGCTCGGCAACGGCAACGTGGCGCTCGACGTGGCACGCGTGCTGGCCAAGCACACCGAAGACCTGCTCGTGACCGAGATCCCCGCCAACGTCCAGGCCGGCCTGGAGGCGTCGAAGATCACCGACGTGCACGTGTTCGGCCGCCGCGGACCCGCGCAGGTGAAGTTCACTCCTCTCGAACTGCGCGAGCTCGGCGAACTGCGTGATGTCGACATGGTCGTGTACGACGAGGACTTCGATTACGACGACGCGAGTCGCGCGGCCATCGCGAGCAACAAGCAGGTCATGGTGATCGACCGCGTGCTGCAGTCGTGGCGGCAGCGTCCCAGCGCCAACAACGCAGGCGGAGAGGCGAGCCGCCGCCTGCACCTGCACTTCTACGCCAAGCCGGTCGAGGTCAAGACCGACGAGACCGGCCGCGTCGCGTCCATCGTCTACGAGCGCACCCGACCCGACGGGCAGGGTGGCGTCGTCGGCACGGGCGAGCTCCGCGAGGTCGCGGTGCAGCAGGTGTACCGCGCTGTCGGCTACTTCGGCTCGCCGCTGCCGGGTGTGCCGTTCGACAAGCGCCACGGCGTGATCCCCAACCACGAGGGCCAGGTGCTCCGCAAGGACTCCAACGAGCGCGTGCCCGGCGTCTACGCCACCGGATGGATCAAGCGCGGTCCGGTCGGCCTGATCGGGCACACCAAGTCGGACGCGATAGAGACGATCCGTCACCTGATCAACGACCAGGGCTCGTGGTGGACCCCGGAGGACCCGTCCGACGGCGCGATTCCGGCGCTGCTCGCCGAGCGCGGTGTGCGCTGGACCGACCTCGACGGCTGGCACCGGCTCGACGAGCACGAGGTGGCGCTCGGCGCGCCGCAGGGGCGGGCCCGCATCAAGGTGGTCGACCGCGACGAGATGGTCACCGTCTCGCGGGGCGAGTAAGCGGCCGAGCCCATGGCCGATCGCGCGCGTGCCGAGGCGGTGCCGCGCGGAGGCGCGCTCCCGCAGCGCGAGACGGTGTGGTCGCCCGACGTGCTGGGTGCGCCGTTCGAGCAGACGACCCTCCCGCTCGGCAGCGACGCGGAGGGGGAGCTCGTCGCGACGCTCGTGCGCCGTCGGCCGTCGGCGCTGAAGGCGATGTTCGGCGCGTTGCGCGACGTCGACGTGCTGTACGTGCACGGCTGGTCGGACTACTTCTTCCAGACCGAGCTCGCCCGGTTCTGGGCCGAACGGGGCGCCCGTTTCTACGCGCTCGACCTCCGCAAGTACGGTCGGAGTCTGCGTGAGGGCCAGACACCCGGCTACGTCTCATCGCTCGACGAGTACGACGCCGAGATCGGCGCCGCGGTCGCCCTGCTGCGCGAATCGCGTCACCGCCGCCTCGTGCTGTTCGGGCAC
This sequence comes from uncultured Actinomycetota bacterium, assembly GCA_963789095.1. Taxonomy (GTDB): domain Bacteria; phylum Actinomycetota; class Actinomycetes; order Actinomycetales; family Microbacteriaceae; genus Microbacterium. The sequence continues at coordinate 23,833 of CAWBJK010000005.1, read as the reverse complement.
TCCACGGGAGGCCTGATCCTGTCGCTATGGGCGGCGCGGCATCCGCGGGCGGCATCGGCGCTCGTCCTGAACAGCCCGTGGCTCGAACTGCAGCTCGGGCCGCTGGGGAGGCAGGCGCTCACTCCGCTCGTGCGGGTGGCGGCTCGGGTCGATCCGCTGGGGCGGCACCCGGAAGTCGATCTCGGCTTCTACACGCGCGCGCAGCGCGAGCTCGGCACGCTCCCCTCCGGCGACGAGCGGTGGCGTCCCCCGCGCGGATTCCCGATCCACCCGGGGTGGCTCGCCGCCATCCTCACCGGTCACGCGACCGTGGCGTCGGGCATCGATGTCGGGTGTCCCACGCTGGTGCTGCTGTCGGACGGGTCGACCATTCCCCTCCAGTGGACTGAGGCCATGACCTCCACCGACTCCGTGCTCGACGTGGACGACACCGCTCGTGCCGCGACCCGCATCGGCAAGCTGGTGACGATCGCTCGCATCCCGGGCGCCATCCACGACGTGTTCCTCTCGGCGCCCGCGCCGCGCGACCAGGCCTACGCGGTGCTCGACCGCTGGACGACGGGAGGGGCCTTCGATGGCTGACGACAGCACCGGCAGTGAGCTCGACAAGGCAGCCGCGTGGCTCGAGCGGATCACCCGCGATCCGCTCGCCGATGCCGTCCGCGGCCGGGTGACCGTGCTCACGGCGTCGGAGCCGGCGGCACGCGGACGCTACCAGGAGTGTGAGCTGGAGCTCGCCGTGGAGGCCGACCGCATCCCGCGCACGATCGTCACGCAGCGTCTCGTGTTCCCGCGCACGGTGTGGCCGCGCGTGGGCGACGCCGTGCCCGCGCGGATATCCCGCACGCATCCCGACGTGTTCGAGGCGGACTGGGACCGGCTCAGCCGGCGCTGACCCCGCGGGGCTTGGTGGTCACACGCCAGTTGCCCGTCGACTCTCCCCAGCCGTACTCCGCGCTCCAGTGGGCGGCGGCGCCGAACCGACTGCCGCTGCTGAGCGCGACGTGCACGCCGTGGCGGGCGAAGCCCACGATGTCGGCGCGGCCGTCGCCGTTCACGTCGGCGACCGCGCGGGGCATGAGGCCGAGGGTCCACTCGCGTGACCCGTAGTCCTTCGTCCAGCGCGAGGCCGAAGCGAACGACGAGCCGGTGTTGCGTGCGACCCAGACGCCGTCGCGGCGGAAGCCGACGATGTCGAGCCGTCCGTCGCCGGTCACGTCGGCGATGGTGCGCGGGTCGCGGTCGACCCGCCAGCCGGTGCTCGACGAGTCGCGGCCGAAGCTGCCGCTCCACTTCTTGGCGGCGGCGAACGACGAGCCCGTGTTGAGCGCCACGTACACGCCCTTCCGCGCGAAACCGACGATGTCGGGCCGGCCGTCGCCGTTCATGTCGGCGAGCATGCGCGGCGTGACGTCGACGCGCCAGCCGCGATCGGAGCCGAAGGCCGCCGTCCACCGTGCCGGCTGCCGGAATCCGCTTCCGGTGCTCACCGAGACGAGGACGCCGGAGGGGCCGAACGCGACGATGTCTGCGCGACCGTCTCCCGTGACGTCTTCGACGAGACGTACGTGGCGGGTCGTGTTCCACCCGCTCGAAGATCCGAAGCTCGACAGCCACCGCTCGGCGCTGCCGAACGAGGACCCTCGGTTGAGCGCCACCCGCACGCCCGAACTGTCGAAGCCGACGACATCGGGGCGGCCGTCTCCGTTCACGTCGGCGAGGGTGCGGATGTGTCTGCTGAGGGTCCATCCCGACGACGAGCCGAACGCTGTCGACCAGCGCTGCGCCGTGGCGAACTTTCCGCTCCCGTTGCCCTTCGCGACCATGATGCCCTTGTTGGAGAAGCCCACCACGTCAGGGGCGCCGTCGCCGGTGACGTCGGTCACCATCCGCAGATGCTTCGACGTCGACCATCCCGACGACGACCCGAAGCCCGCCACCCCGGTTGCGGAAGAGCCGAACGTCGAGCCGCCGCTGAGCGCCGTGCGCACCGCCGAGACGGCGAAGCCTGCGATGTCGGCGCGGCCGTCGCTGTTGAGATCGGTGTCCCACGCGACGACCTCGGAGCGGTCGTCGATCCCGTTGCCGTTGGCGTCGGGGCGCACCACGCTCACCGACGGGCCGACGCGGGTCGATGCCGTGAGGCAGCACCGGATGCCGCGCGAGGTGAGGATCGTGTTGCCGGCCATGTCGCGCCACACCCCGTTGTAGGCGCCGGAGGTGTCGCGCAGCTCGAAGCGGTCGAACTGCACTCCCGTGACGGGGATGTACTGGCGCTTCCCGCTCGGCACGTCGACCCGTTCGTTGAGGATCGACAGGTGCACGTGCGGGGTCGACCCGGGGGTGCCGCCGCAGGGGAGAGTCTGGCCCGCTTGGCCGAGGATCGTCCCCGCCTCCACCCAGGTGCCGATGAGCGACGACTTCGCGCCCTTCAAGTGGTAGTACTCCGACATCCAGCCGCCACCGTGATCCACGCCCAGGAACCAGCCGTTCGCGCACGAGACGCGGTAGACGGTTCCTGCGGCCACCGACCGCACGGCGGTGGCGCTCGATGAGAGCGGGGCGAAGTCGATGGCGCCACGGTGGATGCCGTCGCTGTCGGAGTGCGAGCCGCTGGCGCCCCAGCGCTTGCCGGGGAGCCAGGGGAAGTGGAAGACGGGTTGCGGCCCGTAGCTCGCCGCGAGGCGCTGCGTCGCCGCCATCGGGCGGGTGGGCAGCTCGCGCGTCAACGGCATGGTGGGGCCGTCGGTCTCGTGGTCGTGGTCGTCGGCGGGTTCCGACGGCTCCGGCATCGGTGACGAGGTCGGCAGCGGCTTGGGTGTCGCGGTCGGCGTCGCTGTCGCCGACGGTTCGGGTTCGGCGGTCGGCGCGGGGGCCGGGGTCGACCCGGGTTCCGGGTCGACGGTCGGGTCGGGATCGGGCTCCGTCTCATCGGGGACCGGATCGGGGTCTGCATCGGGAGTGGCCACGGGCGGTTCCGGGCTCGGGGATGCGGCGGCGACGCGCGCCGCCGATACCGAATCCGTGCCGGCTGTCGCCGCTTGCAGGGGGGTCAGGGTTGCGATCAGGGCGCCGATGGCGCACCATCCCACAATCGTCTTCTGTGCTTTCCGCATCCGCCCTCTCCGGGTATCCCCAGATACAAGCCCCAGCGTACGTTCGCGCCACGATACCCCCGAAAGGGGTTGACACCGAATCGAGGCGCCCGCTACAAGGACCGTGCGTGTGCGGGAGGATCTATCTCACGGTCGAGGTGGCGGCCGAGGTCTTCGTCGCCGTCGTGTAGCCGCTCTTCCTGCCGGTGACCTTGACCTTGACCTTTGTGCCCCGCTGTCCCGACGTCAGCGTGTAGACCGATTTCGTCGCCCCGGTGATCCGCGCCCCGTTCGCGTACCACTGGAACGTCAGCGTCGTCCCCGTCGTCCACGCGCCCGGGCGCGCGGTGAGCTTCTGGCCGACCTTCGCGGTCCCCGAGATCTTCGGCGTCGGCGCCGTGAGGGTGCGGGCGTAGGCGCGCGAGCGGACGTTGTCGCCGTCCGACCACACGAAGATCGCGGAACCATCGGGGCGGAACCCGGTCGCCGGCCCCGACATCTTCGGCCAGAAGCCCTTCAGCTCACGTGCATCGGTGAGGGCAGCGAGCTGTACGCGCGCGCCCAGTGCGCCGGCGGCCCCCACCGTCCGCGCGACCACTCGCCGCTGATACGACTCCTTGCCCTGCTCGAGCCAGGCCACCAGCAGCGCGCCGCTCGCTTTCATGCTCGCGCGGGGGTTTCCCTTCGCCGTGGTCGCGACCGTCACGCGGGAGGTCCACGTCTTGCCGCCGTCGCCGCTGCGCCACACGACGACCGCATCGCCCGACGACGAGCGGGGCGTGACCGCGACGATCGCGAGGCGGTTGCCCCGGGCCACCAGCTGCGGCTCGAAGTCGGCGTCGACCTCGACATCCAGGTTGCGCAAGACCTTCCGCGACCAGGTCCCGGTGGTCGCATCCCACCGAGCGAACACGATGCCGTTCAGCGGCGCGCCCGAGAAGTACGTCTGCAGCCCCTGCCAGACGAGCGCGACCGAGCCGTCGGGAAGGAACGCGGTCGGCGCGTCGTACCCCAGTTGCGAGAACTGCCATCCACGCGGGGAGATCACCTCCGGGTCGCTCCATCTGCCGTCGGCCCCGCGCACACAGACCAGGAGGTCGCCGAGCTCGCCCACCGACAGCACGGCCCGTGAGCCGGTCGAGACGGTGAGCGTCGAGAACCTGTCGAGGCACGAGTCGATGCGCTGCGCCCTGATCGCGGCGCCCGGCACGAACGGGTCGGTCACCGACCCCCGTCTCGTCAGCTTCTCGGTGTTCTCGACTGTCCACGCGAGCGTCACGCGACCTTCGGGGTCGATCGCGGCACGGACGCTGTCGACGGCGTCGGTCGCACCGGCGTTCTCGAGGCGCGTGGCGGTCGACCACGTCCTGCCTCCGTCGTCGCTCCATCGGAAGTAGGGGTCGCCGACCCTCCCGAACCGCGGGCTGCTCGCCCACACCACGGCGATGACGCCGCCGCTGCCGACGGCCACGTCGAAGACCGGTGACGACAGTCGCTGGGCGCTGGTCCGCGACAGTCGCGTCGGTGCGGACCATGTGCTCGACGATGCGGCGAGTCGGGCGTAGAAGAGGTCGCCGTCGTTTCTGGTGCGGTCGAACGTGCGCCACACGGCGTGCGTGGTTCCCGTCGCGTCGACACGGATGACCGGGCTGATGCCCGCGCCGACCGTTCGGGGGCCCTGCCAGCTCGGTCCAGACGCGGCGGCCGCGGCGGTCGGTGGGGCGAACGCCAGAAGGGCGCCGACGACCGCGGCAGACACGGTCAGGGCGATGGAACGCAGGATCGATCGACGACGCATCAGCTTCCCCAGAGTTCACGGCGGATCCGGCGCCCGCCGAGCGATGATGTTCATGCTAGGCATCACCCGGGGCGCCGCCTACGTAAAGTTCTTCTCCTTCCGTGATCGTCGCCGTTGGCGCTGTCTGTGGGTGGTCTACTCGTGTTCGGGGAGCACGGGCGTCGACCAGCCAGGATCGCGACCGAGTTGCGTGGCCCTCGATACCGATGAGGCGCCGAACCGGTCACGGACGGCGTCGAGCACCGTGTCGATACGGGGGCTGTCGTCCCAGTCGAACGGGAGCTCGGGGGGTGCATTGCCCGCGCGGTCGAGGCCCGTGAGAGAGACGCCGATGAGGGTGATCCCCCGCCGGTCGATCTCGGGGAGCGCCGCGGCGAGGAGTCCGCGGGCGAGGGACAGCAGCAGTGCCGTGCTCGTCGTGGGGGAGTGCAGCGAGCGCGAGCGGGTGGCTTTCGCGAAGTCGCCGTAGCGCAGCCGCAGCACGACGGTGCGGCACACGCGGTCGTGATCGCGGAGGCGCCGCGACAGGCGGTCGACGATCTGCGACAGGATCACGTCGAGTTCCTCGGCCGAGCGTGGCCTGCTGCCGAGCGCGCGCTGCGACCCGATCGAGCCGCGGCGTTTCGTCGTGTCGACGGGCCGCGGATCGCGCAGGCGTGCAAGCGCGTGCAGGTGCGCCCCGGCCGCGCGGCCCAGCAGGCGCTCCGCGGCCGACTCCTCCAGCTCGGCGAGCTGCCCCACCGTGCGGATGCCGAGCCGGTGCAGCTTCTCGGACGTCACCTTGCCGACGCCCCACAGCCGCTCGACGGGCAGGGGCAGGAGGAACGCCTCTTCGTGGTCGGGTTCGACGATCAGGAGGCCATCGGGCTTGCTCACCGCGCTCGCGACCTTCGCGAGGAACTTGGTGCGCGCGACTCCCACCGAGATCGCGAGCCCGACCTCTGCACGCACCCGCTGCCGCAGCCTCACCGCGACCTCCTCCGGGGTGCCCGCGAGACGACGGAGCCCGCCGACCTCCAGGAACGCCTCGTCGATGGAGATGCCCTCCACGAGCGGAGTCGTGTCGCGGAAGATCGCGAACACCGCTTTGCTCGCCGCGGAGTACGCCTCCATCCGCGGCGGCACCACCACGGCGTCCGGGCACAGCTCACGCGCCTGCCGGCCCCCCATCGCGGTACGCACCCCCCGCGCCTTCGCCTCATAGCTCGCGGCCAGCACCACCCCGCCGCCCACGATCACCGGCCTGCCGCGGAGGCCCGGCGCATCCCGCTGCTCGACCGACGCGTAGAAGGCGTCGAGATCGGCGTGGAGCACGGTCGCCTCGCCCCGCATTCCGCCCTCCCGCCATCGTCGTCACGGGGGATCGTCGCACGGGCAGCCGACATCGGCGGCCCCTCATGATTCGGACCGCGGCGACGGGCCGGTCACGACGGGACCTTCGGCCCGACGCGCGCTCGCCCCGCGCTGCACAGTGGGCCCATGATGATTCTGCTCACCGCCGCAGCGACGCAGGTATCGCGATGAGCGCGCCGCGCCGCCCCCACCGTCTCCTGGCCGCGATCGTCGCGGTCGGCGTCCTCACTCTCATCGGCGGAGGTTCGGCGATCGCCGCCTCGCCGTCCGCTGCCGTCGATGACCGCGAAGGTCCTCAGTTCGCCTCGGGCGTGGCCGTCGACGTCGCGGGGCCCGTCGACGGCGACGTCTTCGCCGCAGGCCAGAGCGTCACGATCAGCGGCGACGTCCGCGGGGATGTGATCGCCGCCGCCCAGACCATCACGATCACCGGCACGGTCGACGGAGATGTGCGCCTCGCCGCGCAGGACGTATCCATCACCGGCGAGGTCGCCCGCAGTGCGACGGTGTTCGCCGCCAGCCTCACGGTGACCGACACCGGCTCTCTCGGCGGCGACGTGCTCGCTGCCGCGGGCCGGGTGACCATCGCCGGCGAGGTGGGCCGCGACGTCCTGGTGAGCGTCGAACGAATCGACATCGATGGCCGTGTCGGCGGAGACCTCACCTATGTGAGTGCCAATGAGGCTCGGATCTCAGCGGGGGCCGTCGCGGGTTCGGTCGAACGCATCGAGCCTCCGCAGACGCCGCGGGCCGAAGTGTCGCCCTGGGCCGTCTTCGTCGGATGGCTGCTCGGGGTGTTCTACGCACTCGTGGCGCTCAGCATCGTCACCCTCTGCGCGAGCCTCGTGTTCCCGCGCTGGCTTCGCCGCGTGACCGACCAGCTCATGCCGGCGCCGTGGAAGGCGTTGCTCGTCGGCTTCGTCGCCGCAATCGCGGTGCCCGTCGCGCTGGTGTTCCTCGCCGTCACGTTCGTCGGGGCACCGCTCGCATTGGCCGGAGCGCTGGTGTGGATGCTGATGAGGCTCACCACCTTCGTCTACGGCGCGCACTACATCGGTCGCCTCGTGTTCCGAGACCGCGCGCACCCCGTGGTGATGTCGCTCGTGGGTGGCGTCATCCTCATCGTCGCCTTGCAGATCCCGTGGCTGAACATCGTCGTCTGGCTCGCGATGGTGTTCTTCGGGCTCGGTGCGCAACTGCTGGAGGTGCACCGTCAGCACCCGTGGCGTCGTGAGACACCGGAGGCCGCGCCGTCGCTGCCGGCCGCAGAGCCGGCGCCGGTCAGCGGTAGTTGACGAACTGCAGGTCGACGTCGAGGTCGGCGGCCTTCAGCAGGCGCTGCACTTCCTGCAGGTCGTCGCGCGACTTCGACTGCACGCGGAGTTCGTCGCCCTGGATCTGCGACTTCACCGACTTGGGGCCCTCGTCGCGGATGAGCTTGTTGATCTTCTTCGCGTCTTCCGACGAGATGCCCTCTTTGAGGGTCGACGTGATGCGGTATTCCTTGCCGCTGGCCGTCGGGTCACCCGAATCGAGTGACTTCAGCGAGATGCCGCGCTTGATGAGCTTGGACTGGAACACGTCGAGCACCGCCTTGGCGCGCTCCTCGCTGTTCGCCTTGATGAGGATGGCTTCGCCGCTCCACTCGATGGAAGCATCGGTGCCCTTGAAGTCGTAGCGCTGCTCGACCTCTTTGCGGGCCTGGTTGAGGGCGTTATCCGCCTCCTGGCGGTCGATCTTCGAAACCACGTCAAATGAGCTGTCGGCCATGGGTCGAGTCTACCGAGGGGCCGCCCTCCCGCTATGGCCGATCGGATTTCGCGTTCCGAGTCGCGTCGCGGAAATCCCCGGTATGCGGTGATTTCTGCGCCAGACTGACGCCATGGGATCAGCGTTGACCACCATCGGATTGCCCGTTGCGCTCGGCATCATCATGTTCGGGCTCGGACTCAGCCTCACCGTCGGAGATTTCGCCCGCGTCGCGAAGCAGCCGAAGGCGGTGCTCGTCGCTCTCCTCTGCCAGCTCGTGCTGCTGCCGGCGCTGTGCTTCGGGCTCGTGCTCGCCTTCCAGCTTCCGCCGATCCTGGCCGTCGGCATGATGATGCTGGCCGCATCGCCCGGTGGCACCACCGCCAACCTCTACAGTCACCTCTTCCGCGGCGACATCGCTCTCAACATCACGCTCACCGCCGTCAACTCGGTGATCGCGGTCGTGACGCTCCCGGTCATCACGAACCTCGCCATCGCCTACTTCGACCCGTTCGACGGCGAGCTGGGCATGCAGTGGGCGAAGACGCTCGAAGTGTTCGCGATCGTGCTGGTCCCGGTCGCGCTCGGCATGCTCGTGCGGCGGCTGTGGCCGCGATTCGCCGACGCGATGGACAAGCCCGTGCGGATCATCTCGGTGATCGTGCTGATCGTCGTCATCGCCGGTGCCGTCGCATCCAACTGGAAGCTCCTCATCGAGAACGTCGCACAGCTCGCGCGGCATCACCATCGTGTTCTGCCTCGTGAGCCTCGCGGTCGGCTACCTCGTGCCGCGCTGGCTGAAAGTCGGCAAGCGGCAGGCGATCGCGTCGTCGTTCGAGATCGGCATCCACAACGCGACCCTCGCCATCGTCATCGCCCAGACGGTGCTCGGCTCCATCGAGCTCTCGCTCCCCGCGGCGGTCTACGGGGTGCTCATGTTCTTCATCGCGTTCGGGTTCGGCTTCCTGATCCGCGAACGGAAATCGGCCACGGTGCCCGCCGAGGCCACAGCTTCCTAGACTGGAGGGATGCAGCCGCTCACGGAAGAACAGGTGCGCGAGGCGCTCGTCAACGCCGCTCCCGACGAACTCCAGCGCGTGGCACTGCCGCTCGACTTCGTGCTGCTCGACTGGGACCACCTGGACTTCTTCGCCTGGCGCGACCCGCTCACCCGTGGCCGAGGCTACGTCGTGGCGGAACTGGAGGGTACGCCGACCGGCATCGTCCTCCGCGCCGCCAACGGGTCGGCGCACGCGCGGCCCGCCATGTGCAACCTCTGCCACACGATGCAACCCGGGAATCAGGTGGCGCTGTTCACGGCGCGCAAGGCGGGCGACGCGGGCTCTCGCGGCGACAGCGTCGGCACGTACGTGTGCGCCGACCTCTCCTGTCACGAGAACGTGCGCCTCGCCGCGCCGCTCGCCCCGAGCGAGGTGCGGGCCAGCGTTGACCGGCGCATCGACGGCACCCGGCACCGGGTGGAATCGTTCGTGGAGCGGGTGACCGCCGCGGCCTGAACCGGCGAGACAGCGAAACCCTGCTCTCCGGTGGCAAGGCTGCGCGTGAAACGGGTTGTCGCGGGGTGTTCGCCGGCGCACCTAGGCGGTTCTGTTCCCGTACCGATGTCCGCCGAAACGACACGGCACCCGGCTGGAGAAGCACTGCAACTCACCGCGTGGCAGGGTGCAGTACTTCCGGCCCGCGGAGCCAGCGTGCGAGCGTCTTCGCAGTCGAGCGACGAGTGCTCGGGATGCGAAGGGAATCACAATGAGGTGGAAGTCGAAGCTCAGCATGGCGGCGACGGCGCTGGTGCTGGTGGGTGCGGGCGTTGCAGGAGCGGCCCCCGCATATGCGAACAGCGACACGTCGTCGTACAAGTACCCGGGCGGCACCTTGAAGGCTTACGTGTACATCCAAGATGTGGCGGACGCGGACAACTGCGGGCAGTTCCGGACGAAGGCGTCGGCGACAACGACGCTCCCCTACATCACAAACAACGTCGACTGGGATCCCATCGGCATCGGGGCCTCGGCCAGCATCAAGGGGGCCGGAGTAACGATCAGCGGCAACAATGGCGGGTCACCGTCTGCGTCAGTCACCAACAAGAACGCGACCTCGGCCGGCATCTCAGGCAAGGTCTGCATGTCGTGGTCGACAATTTATCTGGGCGTGTTCTCGACTGCCGTCACAAAGGTGAGCGGCACGCTGTACACGGTCTCTGCGCACGTCTGATAGCAGTGCGTCGTATGAGCTTCACCGTCATCGTGCTTGTCGTGATGGCAAGCACGATGGCGGCGTGCAGCGGGGTCAAGGTCACGACGGTTTCAGACCGGCTCGTGGCCGTACGAACGGCGCTCGTCGCGGAGTACCGATGACGTTGCCGACATCGGCAGACCCGGTCGACGAGGCAACCGCCGTGTGGTTGCTCGCCTCGGCGCGCAACGCAGGTGCCCTACCGGACTCGCAGTTGAATCGACGAGTCCTCGCTGTCGTGGCGTCGGGGCGCGGCGGAGTCGTCGCTGCGTGGCGAGCGCTAGAGGCCTGCGATCTCCTGCACCTGACCTGCGGCTGGGCGAACGAGCTTCCGCGCATTCGGCAGAGCCTGTCGTCCGTGGAGGGTGTTCTCGAGGTGCGAGCGGCGGGTGAGCTCGCTCGCCGTGGGCTCGTCGTACGCGGGTACGACCCGGCAGGTGCGCTCGCCGACGCGAGTGCCGCAATGGAGGGAGTGCGCGAGGGTGACGACCTCCTGGCGGTGAATCTCGCTCGGATCATCCACCTCACCGGCGGTTCTTCTGAGGCATATCAGAGTTACCTGGCTGATGCCGCGAAGCGGAAAGACGCGGATACGGGCTTGTATCTCATGCACTTTCGGCCCCAGGGCACGCTGAAGGGGACCTACGACGCATTGCGCACTCTCGACGACCACTTCGGCAGCCTGATGTCCGGGCAGCCGACCCTCGAATCGGTGCGCGGTCTGTTGCGGATGCGCCAGCCCGACCTTGATCAAATCCGAGCATTGGCGATCGTGGACGCGCTTGAAGGCTTGACGCCCGACGAGGAGGCTCAAGTTCGCGCGCTCAAAGCGAAGTACAGCGACAGGCGCATCTGCCCGTCGGTTGATGCCGAGGCGCTGGAAGTCGCATCTGTGCTGGCGTCGATGGGGGAACCTCCCACGGGGCTCACGGTCGATACCGCCGAGCTCGCGCGTGGCGAGGAAGTCGTGATCAATCGCGTCATCGCCCTTGCTCAGAACCACCTCTTCGATGACTCCGATCAGATCATGGCAATGTTCTCGGGCCACGCGTCCGGCCTGGCGGACGAGATCATCGACGCCGGAACCGAGGATCCGTTGTTCTACTCGCGCTTGGAAGTGGTTTCGAACGAGCCGTCCGCGCTCAAGGCGTCGCAGATCGCCGACATCGCGTCGATGCTGCGGAGCATGCAGGGATGCCCGCGGTTTGAGCAGATGTTCCGCGCGGACTCCACACGCGAATCGTCTTGCGAGTTGAGCGCGACCAGGGTCGGCGTCAACAGCGGATTTGGAATGTGAGGAACGGCCGTGATCGAACTGACAGATGTCTCGCGCTCGTATGAGTCGCCCGGCGGGCGCGTGCAGGCGTTGAAACCCACTTCCCTCTCGGTGGCGGCGGGAAAGGTCGCGTGGGTGTCGGGCGACTCCGGGTCGGGCAAGTCGACTCTCCTCGGGATCGCGGGCCTGCTCGTCGTGCCGGACGAGGGCACGGTCGCGATCGACGGGAGCGTCCTCAGCCACGAGAGCGATGCCCGCCGCACAGATGCGCGCCAGCGGCTCATCGGGTTCGTTCCCCAGTCGCCTCGCCTGTTCCCCGATCTGCCCGCCGACAGGAACGTCTCGCTGGCGGGGCGGAGCGTCGACCTGCGGGATGCGCGGAAGTCGCTCGATCGCGTGGGGATGGCGCACAAAGCGTCTACACCCGTGCGGTTGCTCTCCGGCGGGGAGCAGCAGCGTGTCTCCGTCGCCCGCGCGCTGATGTGCGCGCCGAAGGTGCTCCTGGCAGACGAGCCGACGTCAGCGCTCGACGACACGAACGCGACCTTCATGTTCGAGCTTCTGCGCACCATCTCGGACGAGGGCGTGGCGGTCGTGGTCGCGTCGCACGACCAGCGGACGGCGTCGGTGTCGGATTTCTCGCTGAGGGTGGAGGCGGAGCGGTGAGGGCCATGACGTTTGCACGGTGGGCGCTCCCGTCGCTCTTGAGGCAGGCGCAGATCTCGCTCACCGTCGCCACACTGGCGGTTGCTCTGCTGGGAGCATTCCTGCCCCTCGTCTCGGGAGCAGCCCACTCCGCCGCGACCCGCACGGAGGGGCTGGGAGCAGCCGTTCTTCGCACGGTCCAATTGGGGGCGTACAGGCTGGAGACGGATCCGAGGCCCCTGACACTCGACAACCTGGCCGACCTCGAGACGTGGCCGGACGTGGAGTCGGTGAACGGCTGGGCCCAGGTCGACTTGACACTGATCACACACCGAACGTCTGCGACATTGGCGCTGACGCCGCGGATTCCCGGCGTTCAGCCGCCGCTGGTCGCGGGGCGAGATCCGCGAGCTGACGACGAGGTGGTGGTGTCGGTCGCCGTGGCGGAAGACCTGGGCATCGCTGTCGGCGACGTTGTCGATGTCGAGCACATCGAGCGTGCCGGCACGTCCGACGGGTGGGGCGAGATGAGCGAAGCAACCATCGTCGGGCTCTACGATCCGTCGGTGCAGGGCGTGGATGGCCCCGAGGCGGTATACGGGACGGAATCCCTGGTCGTGCGTTGGGTGAATGCCGCGACCGGCCACTCCATGGCATGGGCGGAGGAAAACTACACCTTCCCGACCGCGTACATCACGCTGACATCGATCGACGCATCGATCGCCTTCATGAGCGATGTCTCGGCGGCGGGGTACTCTCCGACGAGCCTCTCCGCGATGCTCGGCGGCGTCAGCAACACCCAGGCCTTTCTCGATGCTTTGCGACCGATGCTGACCGGTGTCCTCGGCGTGGCCCTGGTGTTCATCGGATGGGGCACGGCGTCGGCCTTCGTCGCCGCCCGGCGATCTGAGGTCGGAGTCCTGCGGGCACTCGGTTGGGCTCGACGTGAGGTCGGCTGGGCCTTCACCGCGCAGTTCGCAGCGCAAGGCGCTCTCGTCGGGGGAATCGGCGCCGCCCTCGCGCTCGCGGGGACAGCCGTGCTGAGCTCTCTCGGCAAGCTCACCCTCTTCGGTGTGCCCCTTGAGGCGCGGCTCGATGCACCGTTCCTCTGGCAGCTCGTGGGTCTGGTCGTCGGTGCGGTGTGCTGCTTCAGTCTCGCGGCGCTCGTTCCAGTCTGGAGGGTGTCGTCGATCGCCCCCGACGACGTCCTCCGCGACGTGCGTGGCTAGAACCCACGGGTCGTCGCCGCGGCCTGAACCGGCCGGTTTTTCCCAGCGCTTCCGTGCAGGTAATATGGTGGATCGCGCCTCCGGTCGACTGTACAAGCTGGGCGGATGCGCACCTGGCGAGTTACCCAAGCGGCCAAAGGGATCTGACTGTAAATCAGACTGCACTGCATTCGGGGGTTCGAATCCCTCACTCGCCACCACGGATCGATATCGGATCTAGCGGGATCGCGATATCGTATCTACGCTAACTTCAAGAAGAAAGCCCCGGTCATCCGGGGCTTTCGCATTGTTCGACGGCTAGGGAACGCAGCCGCGCAGGACACCTAATCACGCGTGTTTCAGCGAGCACATAGACATGCGACTGGGTGCGGAATCCTTGTCCGGTCTGCGATACCGGCGCATGCGGCACCAGAGGATTGGCCGAAGCCTGCCAGTCAGGTCTGTGTAGCCAATGAGTGGCCGCCGAATCTCGGGATCGCCCGTCCATTTCGACAGCGCGCCCTCACTACCAACGCCGAGAGCGCCGTTGAGCGGCGCCTCCTACCTCGCGTAGCCGGCTCGTAGCCCTCGAACGCATGCTCGCGCAGAGAGTCAGATCAAGGTTCGGCTCGTATCGAACGCGTACGGTGCGGGCCGGCGGTCGTCGGAGTTGAATGGGACGAACCAGGATGCGAAGTCCATGGGAGCCATCCCGAGACCTGGCTGACCATCATGGTCCTCGTCATCTACCGCGTCGTAGAGGATCTCGTGGTCGAGGTCCTGGAACAGTGAGTCCTCGAGGCGCCCACGCCAATCGGAGTCCAGTTCGATTCCGATCGACTCGCGAAGAACTTCCGCTTGGTCCAGCACGGCGCGTAGCGCGAGTTCGTGCGCCACCGTCGGTGGATACGACCACGAGTTCGCCAACGACGCGGTCACATCCACGAGGGCGACGAGGAATTTCTGGGCAAACAACACGGTGTAATGACTTGCGAAGGCGCCGGGGAGGCCGCCGATCACGCTGGTGCCCATCCATGCGTCGGGGCCCGATTTGTGGCTCCCAAGAGTGCGGAGATCCTCGAACGCGAGGTCGACCGTCATCTGGCTTGAAACCCACAGGAGCCCTTTGATGAGGGTTGCGTCGCGGAGCTCGGTGGAGCGGTCGCGTGCGAGCGTGGGCAAGTCATCCTCAACGTCGTCGTGGTTCTCGAAGACCCAGTCGATTCCGTTCAGGTGGACAGAGTTCCGGGCGATCCCGATCGCCGTGAACTCGTCTTCAGGTGCGTCACTGCTCACGCGTTGATGCTATGGCAACGGGGCCCCTCCCGCAGATGTAGAAGGTTTGCTCGTCTCAACAGTCGAAGGGCGCGCTGGCGGTGGAAGGGGCTCATAAGCTGAGCAAATGACCACCGAGTGGACCCCGATTCTAGTCGCGCTCGTTGGCGGGTTACTGCTGATTCCGCCGGCCGTGATCACGTTGATCGGTGGACGTGCTGAGCCGCGCCGACTTCGTGAGCTGAAAAGCCTGAACGAAGTACTTCGCGACTTGCCTGTCGAGGACGACAGTTACGAAGGACTATCCGCGTACCGCACCGCGGTTGCGACCGCCTACGGGGGACGTGCGGTGAGGTTGGACCCCGGGGTCATCGTTATGACCCCACTCATCGTTGGCTGGCTACTCGGATCGGCGGGAGTCTTCCTCATCGGTTCACGGGGAAAGTCGTTCGATCAGGTGCTCGATTCCTCGTTGGTGTGGGCGGGGAACCTTGAATCGGCCTGACTTTCGTTCCTATCGGGAGCCTTGTCCGGCAGGTGCCGGTTGGCCTGATTCTTGGTCAGCGTAGTACGCGTCCTCGACCTCGACGGGGGTGCGCATGTCGAGCTCGCCGTGGAGGCGGGAGTTGTTCCACCACCACACCCACTCGAGCGTCGCCAGTTCGACCTGCTCGACTGTGCGCCAGGGGCCGCGCTGACGGATCAGCTCGGTCTTGTAGAGGTTGTTCACGGCCTCGGCCATCGCGTTATCAAAGCTGTCGCCGACGGTCCCGGTGGAGGGGACGGCGCCGAGTTCGACGATTCGCTCGGTGTAGACCATCGCGGTGTAGTTCGACCCGTGGTCGGCGTGATGGATGAGCCCGTCGAGCCTGCCGCCAGCGCCCCATGCGGCCATGTCGAGTGCCTGCATCGGCAGGATCTCGGACCGCAGCGTGGCGGCGACGTTCCATCCGACGATGCGGCGCGAGTAGACATCGGTGACGAATGCGACGTAAGCGAACCCGGACCAGGTCGCGACGTAGGTCACATCGCAGACCCAGAGCCGCCTGGGCGCTGGCGCGGTGAAGCGCCTGTTCACGAGGTCGCTCGGTAGCGCCGCCGTCTTGTCGGATCGTGTGGTGAACACCCGCTTCGACTTGCGCACGCCCCGCACCCCGGCCAGACGCATGAGGCGTTCGGTCTGATCGCGGCCGATGTCCCAGCCTTGCCGGCGCATCAGCGCATGCATCTTCCGGCGCCCGTAGACACCGTAGTTCTCCGCATGCAGCCTGGCGACCTCCGGGACGAGAAGGTCGTCCCGCAGCTGCCGGGCCGACGGCGCACGGCCGACCGCGGCGCGGTAACCACGGGAGGTGAGGAACCCTTGAACTGCCGGTCTGAGGACGCGGCAGATGAGCTCGACCCCGAAACGATCCCGGTGCTCAGTGATGAACCGGATCATCTCGGTCAGGGGCGGTCGAGCTCCTTCGCGAAAAACACGCTCGCAGCCTTGAGGATCTCGTTCGCCTTCCGCAGCTCCGAGACCTCCTTCTGCAACCGCTTGATCTCGGCCGCCGCGTCGGTGGTGACGCCGGGCTTGGTGCCGGCGTCGACCTCGTAGCGGCGTTGCCAGAGTCGCAGCGTCTCCGGGCTCATCCCGAGCAACCCGGCGACGTGACGGACCGCGCTCATCATGTTCGGGTGCTCCGGCCGCGCCTCCGCGAGCATCCGCAACGCCCGCTCACGCATCTCCGGCGAGTACTTCCTGTTCATCGTGTTCCATCCTTGCTTGAAGAACGGAACGAAAGTCAGGCCGATTCATCCTTCCACTTGATCGTTGACTTCTTCTTCGGTCGCCGTCTGAGGGCGCTGAGTTGGATGAAGAGCAGAGCGGTCATGCAGAGCAGAATTGACACAGGCATCCCGTCGCTGGACTCGAACCAGCACCCTGACCCAGACCAGGACGAGCGGAACGCCGACAGGCTACCAGCCTGCCCTAAGGTTGCGTGCCTCAGATCAAGCCACACCCGGCCGCTGCGCGGAAGTCGGTCGCTGAGCGGGCACGGTCACGGTCCGATGGTTGCCCCGTCGCACGTCGCCCCACACACACCGAATAGGCAACCCTGCGTGCACGGATAGGCCACACGGTGGGATGGCCGTTCGAGGGCCCGCATACGGGCGTCGGCGTGGATGCGCTCGCAGTTGTTGGAACGCAAGCCGCGCCGCCGACCTACCGTGGCGGTGCGCCTTAGTGCCGAGGCGGATCGTCGACGGAGGAGGGGCGCCAATGCCGGGTGGCGGCGATGTGTACCGGCCCGTGGTCGCAGTCGACGTCGACGGCGTTCTCCGCCTGCGTCGTGGGAAGGCTCCCGACGCGGACCGGCTCGGCGCGTTCGCCGCGAAGGTGACAGTGCGCCGCGACGCGTACCCGCACGTGTTCCACAGCCCGCCCATGTGGAGCGAGGACGGGCTATCGACGAAGCGGTCTCTGTTCTCGGGGGTGGGGGCGGCGTGGGTGCGGTCTCTTCTGGACCGGGGATAGATGTGGTGTGGGCGACGACCTGGCAGGAGCACGCGAACACCTACTTCGCCCCGATCCTCGGTATCCCGCCGTTGCCGGTCGCAGTCCGTGGGGATCGGGAAGAGGAGTGGGGGCCGGCGGAGTGGGAGAGTGTCCGCCTGGCGGCGGGGTTCCCGGGGTGGCCGGTGTTGTGGGTGGACGACATGCAGCCGGAGTGGGCGGGCTACCAGCTGGATGCGCTGCGGAAACCGAACGACCGCG
Source organism: uncultured Actinomycetota bacterium (assembly GCA_963789095.1). GTDB lineage: Bacteria > Actinomycetota > Actinomycetes > Actinomycetales > Microbacteriaceae > Microbacterium. The sequence continues at coordinate 6,420 of CAWBJK010000005.1, read as the reverse complement.
CCCTCACCCGGCTGCACGGATCCGTGACCCCGCGATCGGGATCACCCCCGCTGATGTCGTCGAGATGGACGAGTGGCTGATGTTGGCGACTACGCCAGACGGGCATCGGGAACTGCGGCGCCGCCGGCTACGGGAGCGGCAGTACCGGCGCGACGAGGCCGACCGGCTCGAGTACGGGTCACGCTCACGGGGCAGGCAGGCGCGACGAATACGCGCGACCCTGTTCGCCGCGATCGCGGCAGACGGAGTACGCGGCACCCGACAACATCACCCGGTACCTCCTGGGCCAGGACGACCCTGACCTGGCGCTGGTGCGGGAGATCGCTAGCGAGTGGCTCGCGGACGATGACGACGTGGACGCGGTCGTCGCCGCGGTGGCGGCGCAGACTGCTCGCGGTGCCCAACATCCGTGGGCGACGCCTGATCAGGGCGCGGGAGGCGCCCGGTGAGACCGAACGTGATCCTGTCGAGGCTGACCCTGTCGAGTAAGCGCCCTGCGAACTGCGGTGACGACGAGGTGAACACCGGAACACCCGTCACCGTCCCGGTCAACGCCCCCGCCGCCTCAACCGATGAGGAACCGAACCCGTGGCCGGCGATCGTCGGCCCCTGTTACACGCTGGCGGGCATGGCACGGACCCTCGGTTGGACAGAAGCCGAGGTTCTGGAAGCCGCGGAGCACCTGCGTCTGCTGATGTCTGTACCTCCGACGGTGTTGTCCTGTTCCCGGCGTTCCAGGTCGTGGACGGGCGCGTGGTCAAGGGGGGCTCCCGCGAGGTCCTCGCATTCTGGAGATCGGGTGCGATTCGCCGTTGATGTGGGCGCAATGGTTGAACGCCGAGACCCCGGGCACGGACCCGCCCCGCAAGATCCAGTACCTATACGACGCGCGGCTCGACGAAGCGACCCGTGACGCCAAACACGTCGCGCGGGCATGGAACAGTTGAGACGCGCGTCCATGGTCGATCACCTGGATCAGCCGAGCGCAGCGGACCTCGACATAAGTGAAGTCACCCGTCGCCTCAACGTCGCGCTCGGCGAAACGCTGGTAGCAGTGCTGGCCGGCGCCGAGGCCTCGAAGCTGGCATCTGGGAGGGCCCAGGCGGGACGGCCTCAGCCCGGTGCTGCGAGCGCCAAGCGCTTCCGCTTCTGTTACGAGCAGTGGAAGACGGTCGCGGACGCCGAAGGCGACGACCTCGCACGCGCCTGGTTCATTCGCGGGAATCCGTGGCTGGGAGACGATACCCCCGTCAACGCGACCCGCAACGACAAATGCGACGAAGTCTCCATGGCCGTGCATGCGCTTATCAGCGGCTGGTTCGACAGCTGAAACCCGGGAGGTCGAGCAACCAGCCTCGACCTCACACCTCGTGATGGTGAAGACCGAACGAACCCGTCACGATCTCCCAAACAGGTATCCCCTGTCATCGTCGAAACCGACGACGACCAGACCATCCTCGAGAAGGCCCAGGAAGGCATCCCTCACGCGGTATCGCCATTCGAGGGCTTCGGTGGGGTCGTCCTTCCGGAGCGCGACGATATCGGGCGGCATGAATACGCTTTTGCACGATGATCTTCTTCCTGGAGCGCCGACCTGGACGCGCGGCGAGCGACCACGACACGCAGCAGCCGGGTCAGCTTCGTCGCCCTGGTTGACCCGCGCTGCGCATTGCCCTGGTACGGTCTACCAGGTACTGGTCCCCGACCACCGAGCACCCGCAGGTTGAAGTGGGCGTTGCGTGCGATGAGTGGGTCGAAGGTCCACGTGACGTGACCGATCCCGCGGGAGAACGCCCACTCGCGCTGATGCTGCTTGAGAACGCGACCGAATCCGCGTCCTTGGTACTCCGGAAGAACGCCTGCCACATGAGAGTGCATCGACCGGGAATCGGGTGGCCCGAAGAACGCGACGACCGCGCCGATCATTTCGGAACTGTCGAAGATGCCGACGACGTAGTTGCCAGAGTGCGCTAGAGCACGGATCACATTCGCGGGGAGCGCGGGCGTTGGGCCCGGCCAGATCTTGTTGAGAAGCTCCGCAGCACTGTGGGCTTGCTCGACTGTCATGATGTCGCGGATCTCGAAGGCGTCCTGCTGCTCCGTCATCGGCCCAGTTTCCATGCGCCGAGCGAGACCGCGCTGACGTCGAGCCGTGCATCCGATCACTGGCCCAGTTCGACCTACGGGGAATCCGCTAGTGGCCAACCATCAACGATGAGATGCGAGCACGCTACGAGGCCGGTCAGGGCAAGGCGACTTAGCCGAACGGATGGTGTGCAGATCCACCACGACCCGGCGAGAGGCCATAGCGCTCCAGCTCTGGAACACCGCGCAGATGATGGGTGACGTCTTCGATGAGTACGTGGGCGGGGCCGGCGGCACACGGTACGAGTACTTCGTCTTCCTCGCGCTCGATCGCCACCCGCAAGCCAGTCAGCGAGAGATTGCACGAGCGGTCGGGGTGGATGCCGCCACCCTTACGCACCATCGCAATGCGATGTCTCGCCGCGGACTGATCAGCCGCGAGCGCGATGCCGAAGACCGAAGGGTCCAACGGATCGTGCTCACCACCGCGGGCCAGGAGCTGGGGGCTGCCCTCTATGCCGCCAGGGACCGGTACAACGAGAGCAGCTGCAAGGGCTTGGGGACGAAGAGCCAGCGCTTCTCGCCGACATCCTCGAACGGATAGCCGCCAACAGTCGCCGTATGTCGCGGTCTGCGGATGGGCCGTAACCAGCGGCTCGTCGCCGCTTAGGCCGGCACCTGCGCCGACCCGCTCCGGACCTCACGCGCTAGCGCCTCCGCCGTCCGCGCCTTCGACGTGTCAGCGCTCCTCCGTCGTGAACCAGCCTTGCGCTTTCAGGTCGGCCCACAGGCGTGCGACCACTTCCCCGCCACGGCGAATCACCCGCTGCTCGTCGTCGACGACAAGGCGGCCATCGAAGACCTGCACTTCACCCTCGGTCATGACGTTCCGGACCATGGGACCGCTGGCGTAGAGCAGGTTGTTGAGTGGCTCCGGGGCAGGCGAGCCACCACCGACGAAGATACCGCTGACGTCGATCGAAGTGAGGTCTGCGAGCGCGCCCACTTCAATGCGTTCCAGGTCGGCACGGCCGAGCCCGTTGGCGGGGTTGAGGGTCACGGCACGGATCATGTCCCACGACGTCGGCCGCTTCATCGGCACATCGGCGCCCTCATGCAGGAGGTCGTATCGGAGCCTCCCGTAGAGCACCGAGAGCTTGCGTTCTCCAACATATCGTTGGAGTGCGAGTCGAGCCCGACGGCCACGTTGATGCCCGCCCCAAGAGCCTCGATGAAGGGCTGAGCCCCCTGTCCCGATCCCGCGCCGGCTCCCGACGGGCAGTGCACGTAGGTGAAGTTCTGTTGCTGAGCGAGGAACGCCGCATCGCGCTGGGCATCCCAGCCGCCCATGTGCGCACCGAAGAAGGGCACGTCGTACCAGCCATGGTCGGCGACCCAGTGCACCGGGCCTTTCCCCCACATCCGTTCCACCCGCACCGCGTCGTGCGCAAGGGTCGCGAGGTGCGTGTGAATGCCGGTGCCGAGCTCTCGCGCCGCCGCGAGCACGGCATCAAGGGTCTCGGGCGTCGCCGTCTCGGGACCGTGCGGCGCGATCATGGGACGGATGCGGTCACCCTCGGCACCCTGCACCGTACGGCCCACACCAAGTACTCCTGGATCTCAGCGATGGTCGATGCGGACGACGCTGCGACAGTCGCGTCGTCGGGGGCGAACCAAACACCGAGCATCCGGGAGAAGGTCGGGAGCATCCCTGACGGGTATCCACGAACACCCCATTCCCGAGCGACCCGCACGTACGATTCCGCGTGCCGGAGCGACAGCGACTGCTCCAGCTGGCTGGTGCAGCCGCCCCGCAGGATCTCGGCCAGGTTGTAAGCCGTCAGCGCATCGAGATCCTCATCGGACAAGGACTCCAGCATCACCGCGGGACCGCCGTACGACCGGCCGCTCTCGATGATGCCTCGAGTCGGTGACCCTAGCGCGACATGCGTGTGCCCGGAGATCATCCCCGGAATGAGCAGCTCGCCGGGCATCGGGATAGGGAGTCGTTTCCGCGCACCGGGCCCTCGACGATCTCGGCGATCCGCCCATCCTCGATCACGACGCTGTGGTCGAACGCGAGTTCGAGGTCGTCGCCTCGCGCGACGAGTGTCCAGCTCGGTTCGAGGATGATGCGCGATGCGCCCCGGAACGGGAGAGAGTCGGACAGTACGTCGGACGCCTCCGACGGTGCTGACGGAACAGGACGGGGGGCCATGCCATCTCCCTCGTTTGGGACAGTCGGGTGTGCAGTGGCGCCACTCTATGTATAGGCAGACTAAACAATCAAGAGAAATATGCACACCTGATCTGCAAACGTTAAACAGCACTGCACACCCGGCGGTACGCCTTGCTAGAATGACGTCAACGAACCCGGGAGTCGCGCATGTCCAGCACGGAGTCCATCGGCGAGCGCATTCGCGGGATCCGGAAGATCCGCGGGATGAGCCTGCGCAGGCGGCGCAAGAGCTAGCCGTCTCGCCGAGTCTGCTTTCGCAGTTAGAGACCGGGAAGAGTCTTCCGTCGGTCTCCACGCTCTACGCGCTCGCGGCCGTTCTGGGGGTCTCCGCGGATGAGCTGCTGGGCATGGCCGCTCGCGACCGCTCGTACGACGCGGAACAGCGCTCGGCGAGCGCATTCCCCGATGTTCAGCGCGCCGCCGACAACGCGGTGATCGAGATGGAAGACGGCGTGCAGTGGGAACGGCTCGCGGTCAGCGCCACGGGAAGGGTGGACTCTCTCCTCGTCACGTACCAGCCGGGCGCGACGAGTTCGGCCGCTGGCAAGCTCTTGCGGCATTCGGGGTTCGAGCACGCCCTGATCCTCGAAGGCGAACTGACGCTGCAACTCGAGTTCGAGCGGTATGTACTCGGCTCGGGCGACTCGCTGCAGTTCGAGTCGGCGCGCCCCCACCTGTACTCCAATCTCGGTCCGGGCATAGCCCGCGGGGTGTGGTTCGTACTGGATCCGAGAGAGCCGTCGTTCGATGCGGGCGCCGGGCACGACGAGCTGCGGCAAGGCCGGCCGCTGCGCTCCCGCTCGGCAGCCGTTGATGCGCTCCGACGCTCGGATCAGCACGAGTAATACGCCGGAAACGTTTGCTGCTATTGAACGAAATATTCAATAGTGCTTGACAATTGAATCCAATCGATGGAACTCTTTCACCATGAGTCACGGGCGCAATGAAGCGTGGCGCCGGCGACAGATCACCCGATACACATCGATGTGGAGTTCCCATGGCAGACACCTCACTCCGTCCCCAGATCGCCGCGATCGTCGAGAAGGTCGATGAGTTGCGCCCGACGCTGCAGGCCGCAGGACGCGAGGGCGACTCACTCCGTCGCCTCCCCCAGGAAGCGTTCGACGCGGTAGCGGCGACCGGAGCGTTCAGCATCTCGGCGCCGACCGCGTTCGGCGGCCTTGCGGCGAACACGGCCGAATGCCACGCGGTCGCCCGCGCGATCGGACGCGGCGACGGGAGCATGGCGTGGGTGCATGCATCCTCGACTCTGGCGCGTGGGTCGTCTCCCTCATGGACGAGCAGGCGCAGCGTGACGTGTGGGGCACCGACAAGGGCCTGAACTCGTTCATCTCCATCGTCCTCGCAACGACCTCCGACACGCAGAACGTCGAAGGCGGCTACCGCGTCACCGGCAAGTGGGGCTACGGCACCGGCAGCCTCCACGCCGACTGGTCGCTGCTCGGCATTCCGCTCAAGAACGACGCAGGAGAGGTCGTCGACGCGGGACTCGCCCTCATCCCGACGTCGGAGCTCGGAGTCGAGGACAACTGGTACGTCGCCGGGATGAAGTCGACGGGCAGCGTCATGCAGACGGCTGATGACGTCTTCGTCCCCTCTTACCGCGTGTTCCCGCTCACGGCGGCCGTGGAGGGCGACTATCTCGGCGGCAACGACGAGCTCACCTACCAGACCATCTTCGTCCCGTCGCTGTTCATGAAGCTCATCGGCCCGCACCTGGGCATGGGTCGTGCAGCGCTCGACTACGTCATCGCCAAGGCCGAGACCAAGGCGATTGCCTACACCGGCTACGCCAAGCAAGCAGACTCCGCCGTGTTCCAGAGCGCGATCGCCAAGGCATTAGTGCAATTGGAAGCGGCCGAGCTCGTCGCCCGAGAGGTTGCCGACCGCATCTACCGGGGCGCGGAGCGCGATTATTACGCACCGTACGGCGAGCGCATCGAGATGCGCGCCAAGGCCGGATGGGTTGTGGAGACCATCACCTCGATGATCAACGACCTGATGACCGCCCACGGGTCGCAGGCTTCGCTGAGTCCGCGACGCTGCAGCGGGTGTGGCGCGACCAGGCCACCGCG